>JAFULG010000069.1 GCA_017473435.1 Clostridia bacterium
AAGGTGTAGCCGTAGAATATCTCACGGCATAACAAAAAAAGAGCAGGCTAAAACCTGCTCGATACATAAGAATTCTATATTATTTAACTATGAGTAAATGTAAAAAAAGAAAAGTGAGTATTCACTTGTGTTATGAATACTCACTATGGTGCGAGAGACGGGACTTGAACCCGTACGAGCTGCCCCACACGCCCCTCAAACGTGCGCGTCTGCCGATTCCGCCACTCTCGCATATTAACTTGTTTTTAAAAGGGGAACGAGCGTGCGCGTGACTCTTGCGGTTCCCAAAATTCATTGCTCGCTTTTCGCTTCGCCAAATTTTGACCGCTGCGCCTTTTCGCGTTCCCTTTATCGTCCACAGGACGCGGTCACGCTCAAAGCTACCGATTCCGCCACTCTCGCATATTTACTTGGCTGTTCTTTCGAACGCTTGCATATAATACCACTTTGAAAGCGAATTGTCAAGGCTTTTTTTGATATTTTTTTTATTTTTTTTATTTTCGGATTTGTGCAGGTTTTAAGGCGTTGCTTTTTCGGCTTGGATATATTGCTTTGTATGGCGGTGATGGAAGGCACAGACCTGTTTTTTGCTGTTTTATACAATAAATAATCTATACAGACAACATATCTTATATATCTTTTTGTATGGACTTTTTTTCGTTTTTGTGGTAAAATAAAAAGCTATGAATATATAGGAGTTGGTATAATATGGCAAAGACATTGAAAAAGATTATGTCTCTCATTCTCTCCTTACTGATGATATTCAGTTCAGTGACAGTTGCGTTAGCTGCAGAGCCTGAAACTGAAAATAAAAATGTAACAGTTAACATCATCAGTTTTATGAGGGGGGCACAGAATGACCTTCGTTCAAGTGAGCTTTTAGAGGCACACGTTGAAGGTTATGACGGTAATGTCCGTGAGCTTACCTATAAATGGTACACCACTCTCGGTACATACCTTTATGTTTACAATTCACACAATATGTATAACATCAATAACTCCGAAGGTGAAGTTGAGGTTTACAACAGCTCAAAGCTTTCCGCTCTCGGAAATATGGGCGACAGATCTTATAAAGATTCCTTCAGCGGAGTCGGCTATGCATGGGCTTCGGTTTACGGCGCAAACCTGAAGGGAAGCACTTCTCTTGTGGGTACCGTTACCGTTGAAGTCTATGATAAGGACGGAAATCTGCTTTGTTCCGACAGCCACACCGGTACTTACGCTAACAAAAAAAACAGCGGCTTTGTTACCTATGACCTTGATGCAGATATGCATAATGTTGTTCTCGGCTTGTTCGAAGGCGATAAGAGAAACGTAAAAGACCTTCTCGGCGAAAGTGCCATCGTTCATATCACCTGTACTGCAAGTTCAGTTTCAGGCGGTAGTGTTGAAAGGGGCGATGAGTACATTTCGCTTACAAAAGAAAACAACGAGTATTATATCAAAGGCATAAAAGCCGGCTCAAGCACCGATTCAAATGGCGATGCTCTTGTTAACCTGACTATCAAAAAAGGTAACTGTAAGTTCCATAACAATGACACAGGTACGGCAAAAACAACTGTTTATGTTTTCAAAAGACCCACAACCGAAACCACAACAACTACTCTCACTCTTACGGGAAATCTCGATTCCCGCTGTAAATACTTCATCGGCGGCGTGGAAGGTACAAAGCAGGATGACGGTACTATAATCTTCACAGGTCTTACTCCCAATACGGCTTATACTGTAGAAGTACGCGGTGAGTACATTTACAAGGACGGAGCAGATAAGGAAATACTTAAGTATGCCTATGCTTTCGTTTATGATACCACAAAGCCTGTTTACAAGGCTACGGTTTATACACACCTTGACGGTGTGCTTACCGATATTTTTGCTATTCACGGTGCGGACGTTAATCTTTATCTTCGTGAGGATAGCGAAGACGCTGAGTTCATTCCTTTGGACAAAACAGCTGAAGGTGTTTATACAGCTGATGTTGTTAACGGCGTTTACTATCCCTGGCACATTGAAGACGGTGACCACTACCATCAGGCTAAAGAGTATAAGCTTATTGTTCAGAATGCTAACGGTGAGCTTCATCTTCACCATTACAGCGTAAATTATAACACCAACGGCGGTGCGTTTAAGCAGGGTGAAGAGGTTTCAAGAGAAATCTTCCCCAGCGGTGCTTCAGCCGTTGCAACAAAGAATGTTCCCGTAAAGGAAGGCTATATCTTCACCGGTTGGGAGTATAACGGTAAGCTCATTGCTCCCGGTGAGCAGATCACATCAGGTATAACCTCTCCTGTTACGCTTACAGCACAGTGGGAAAAAGCTGTTAACGTTACAATCAACGTAACAATCAACCATAAGGTAGCCGGCGGTTATGACCACAATGCAAATAAGGACGAGCTTCTTGTTGAGTTCCTTGAAATGAAGGCAGGCGACTCTGCATTCAACGAAACAGGCTACAACCTTTATTTCACTCAGCAGGGAGTTGTTGATGCCAACGGCTACAGCAAGGATTATGATTATATTCCCGAGGTCCTCAACGGTGTTGTTCTTTCAACTACCTACAGAGCGATTGCTCCCACATACACGGGTATGCTTGAAAGCTCAAGCTTCGGCGTGGCTGTAGGTAAGTCAGGCTACGATCTTACATCGGTTAACAAAACCAAGGATAAAAACGGTAACTGGACTATTGATATTCTTCTTAACTACAATCCAAGCTCCTTTGATATCGGCTTCAGCGTAAAGATGGATGAGGATGTTCCCAAGGAGCTTTATCCTGACGCTGTAATTGTTAAAATTGCCTGCTGGGATGTGGCTTCTAATCAGTGGCTTATCATTTCACAGCAGAGAACAACCGAGCTTGCAACAAGACCCGGTGTCCGTGTAAATATTGACAAGGAAACCGGTATAGGCACAGGTACATATCCCGTATGGATGCACGACTCAACGGGTAATCCCTACGGCTACCGCGCAGTAATTACAGGCTTTGTTTACAAAGACTCAACTCTCATTGTTCCTACAGAAAAGAATCTCGAAAAAAATGAGAATGAGGTTATTGTAGCCTACACCGACGGTAACTATACCGCAACAATGGGTGATGTTGCTGACGGTAAGAAATACAGTACATCACTTTACGGCGCATATTACAACAGCGAAACAAATGCACAGCAGGGTACTCTTGACGGTGTGATTACCGTTGAAAAGTACGACGTAATCTTTGACGCAATGGGCGGTAAGATTAACGGCAATGACCGGGATATTGCCAAGGAGCAGTATTATATTCCCTCCTTCGACGGTTACCGTCCCGTAATGGAAAATCACAATTTCCTCGGTTGGTATCTTGATAAGGAATACACAACACCTGCCTCAGAGGGTAAGCTGCTTTCAGAGGATGTCACCCTTTATGCAAAATGGGATAAGGTGCTTACGGGTACAGTTATCCTTGACGGCTATTACGATTCCGAACATCCCGTAGACGATGTTGACCGTGCAAAGTATGCTCTTGTTGAGCTTGAAGAAATCACCAACGACGGTTCTTACAACGTTGCAGGTCAGACAGTTCAGTTCAACTGGATTGATGGCAAGCATTTCAGTGAGCCTGCCGCTTACGAGTTCAAGGGTCTTGACCCCGATAAGACCTACCGTATTGATATTTACCTTATGAACTATGAGGCTGCGTATCAGAACTCAACTACAGTTATCAACGGTAACGGCGATATCCACGATGACTATAATGAAAATGACTATCAGGCGGTTTATCCTGAAAATCAGCTTGAAACCTTTGTAAATGCTTTCCTTCATTTTGAGCCTGAAGAATATATTCAGAATGTAGTGGTTGACGCTACAAAAATCGGTGAAGGCTTCAGACCCGAGAACACTCTGGTTAAGTATTACAGCCAGGAGATCGGAACTGCAGATCCTTACGTGATCATCGTTCAGCATAAGGCTGATAATGACGGTGTACATGTTAATATGAGCGAAGAAACCGGCAAAAATGACGGTGAATACGGTGAAAAAGTCTGGAAGAAAAACTACAACGGTAATCTTTACGATTATCAGGCTGATCTTACAATGATTAACGGCGAAGCCGTAAGCGAATGGCCGGTTATCGTAACCTACGGTGCAGCCGCACGTTGGAGTCCCGCAAATCAGGCAGCAACAAAGGATCTTGAGGTTACAATCATTCCTCAGTGGTACGCTGTTAACTACGTTTGGAATGACGGAACAGATCGTGTTGAGGTTGATACTCGCGGTCATGTATGGAGTCATGAAAGCCTGCTCGGCAATAATATTAAGCCTGAACGTATCGGATATAACTTCCTCGGTTGGTATTCAAATCCCGAATGTACCGGTGAACCCGTGACATCAATAGCTGCCGGAGTTCATGAGGATACAACAGTATACGCAAAGTGGGAAGCAAGAACAGACTGTATTCTTACTGTAAAATATGTTGACGAGGTTACAGGCAAAGAGCTTGGCAGTAAAATATTTACAGATATGATTCACGATACAGTTGTTACTGCAGAAACCGAAGGCGTGAAAAAGAGCTTTGAGGGTTACAGATACGTTAAGGCAGAGCCTGAAGAAGTAGTAATTGATTTTGATAATACAACAAACGCAATGACCCTCTATTACACAGCTGACAGCTATGATTATACTGTAAACTATATTGAAAAGGATACAGAAGCAGTTCTTGCCAAGGCTAAGACCGGTACAGCAACCTACGCTTCAACAGTTACTGAAACCGCTCTTCCCATCAGGGGCTACAGCTTATACGATGAAAGTACAAAGAACACTGTGATCAATACAGAAAACAATGTTATCAACTTCTACTATGTAAAGAACAGCTACGGTTACACAGTTAATTTCCTTGAAAAGGACACGGATAAGGTTCTTGCCCCCTCTGTTGACGGTACAGCCGTTTACGGTGAAGAGGTTTCGGCTAAAGCTGAGGTAATCAACGGCTACTCACTTGTAGGTGATGACAGCTGTAAGATTGTAATTGACGAAGCAAACAACATTATCAATTTCTACTACACTGTTGATTATTACGGCTATAGCGTAAACTATCTTGAAGAAGGCACAAACAAGGTTATCGCTCCCTCTGTTGAGGGTACCGCAGCTTTCGGTTCAAAATACAACGGATTTGCAAGAGTGATTGAGGGTTATTCACTTGTTGGTGCTGATGAGAAGACTATTACAATCGACACGAAAAACAATGTTATCAACTTCTACTATACCCTTGATTCAGTCGGCGGCAAGAATGAAGAAGGCAATGACATCGGTGACGGTATTCCCGATAAGTACCAGAAGAAAGCAATTTTCAAGGTTGTAAACGGTACATGGGCTGACGGCTCTAACGGTGATATTGAGTTTATGCTTGAGCTCAGGAAGAACGGCGAGTATGCAGTTGACGGTACAGCTTCACTCATCGCTCCCGAGGGCATGAAGGCTTATGACGGCTTTGTAAACGGTAAATGGGATAAAACTCCTCCCACAACAGTTCACGGCTCAGATACAATCATCTTCACATACAGCTTTGACAGAGGTACTACACCTATTGAACCTCTTGCAGCAGCTTATTTTGTAGAGCATTACCTTGAAAATGAGGACGGCTCTTACTCAATTAAAAAAGAGGATACAGAGGTTCTTTGGGAAAAGATCGGCGCAACAGTAACTGCAGAAGCTAACGTTTACGGCGGCTACGTTTTCAATGAGCAGATTTCAACCGTAAGCGGTACTCTTATAAGACCCGTTGTTTCTGAGGATTTTGTCATTCTTAAGCTTTATTATGACATAGATACAGTCAACGGTGACGGTAACGAAGGCGGAGACGGTGTTTCCGACAAGTATCAGAAGAAGGTTATCTTCAAGGTAGTAAACGGCACCTGGGCTGACGGTACAACAGAAGATATCGTAAGAATAGCTAACCTTATGAAGGACGGCAGATATGATGTTAACGGTACAGCTACGATTACTGTTCCTTCAGGTATGCTTGCAAATGAAGGTTTTGAAAACGGTGCATGGGACATAGAGCCCTCCGCAGTTGTACGCGGAACAAATTCCGAAACCTTTACATATACCTTTAAGGCTCAGGCTGCTCCCGAGGAGCCTGATGTTCCCGACAACCCCGACAACCCTGACAATCCTGACAACCCCGATAATCCCGATAATCCCGAAGATCCCGACACACCGGATGCTCCCGGCGGTGAAGGTGGTGGCTCACTTGACGGTGGTGCACATCATATCCTCTTCGGTAAGACAGATGGTATTGGCTGGTACAGCGTATCAAAGGATGGCGGACAGACCTGGGAAACTGTGTTCGGTAATTCAACCTATGAGGTTGAGCACGGCACAGAGATTATCGTCAAGGTCTGTGACCTTATGGGTGACACCTTTACATTCTATGTAAACGGTGAAAAGTATTATCCTGACGAAAACGGACAGCTGGTTATAACTGTTAACGGTTATATGCTCATCGGTGCTATAAGCGTTGTACCCGAAATTGATTTTGAGGTACCCGATGTTGAGGAGTCCCTCAACTGGTTCCAGAAGATTATCAAGGCAATCAAGGATTTCTTTGCAAAGCTTTTCGGTAAGAAATAATTAAAATTTATGGGCTGTTGCTTAATGCAACAGCCCGTTTTATAAGATAAAAAAAGAGGTAATCCGTACTTAAACGAATTACCTCCTTTGGTTTATTTACCAGTTATATGTCTTTTTTTCTCCGTCAATCTCCCATTCAGCAGGTACTCTTGTGTCATAAATGTCCACGGGAGCGAACTTGTGGGGCTCGTTGAAGGTTTTGTATGCCTTAGCTATATCTCTTCTCATTTCGTCCGTTATTGTATTGTTGCAGGAGATGAAAAGGGGAGTGTTACTGTGGGCAAGGAGGTCAAGCCATTGCTTGTTCTTTTCCCAGGGAATACAGTCCTTTACAATGCCCACGCAGTCAGCGTCACACATATAAAATGCCTCGTTCTGAGCAAGACGGAAGGCAAGGGTGTTAACGCCCATATCTCTTGTTCTGTTCCATTCTCTGCCGCTTGTATCGTCACCTGTACGGTAAAGGTGAACAAGACCTGCTGAAAGGTGAGAAATAGTGTTACAGCCTATAATAAGCATATCACCTGCTGTTTCTTTGATAAGGCGGTAAAAGTCAAGGGCAATTTCTGCGTTGGTTTTTGTATTATCGTAAAAGTGCCAATCTGCCTCTGCTGTAACGGTTTCACCCATATCGGCTCCGTATTTTCCGAAAAGATCAAAGGTAGAAAAGTCGTGCTTCATCAGCTCAAAGCCCCAACCCTTTATTCTTTCAATGTCAGCTCTGATATAAGCCTGAACATCGGGACGGGTGGGATCAAGGTACTGTCTTCTTTTTCTTTTTCCGTTGGGGGTTCTCATTTCCTTTTTCAGCGCCCAATCCCTGTTGCACAGCAGTCTAACCCAGATGCCCGGCCTTGCACCGAGACTTTTGATTTCGTCAGCAAGCTTTTTCATATCCTTGAATTTTCTGTTGGGAAACCAGGGACCTGCACAGCGGTGCTTCTGCCAGCAGTCGTCGATAACCTCAAAGGGCTTGTTGTCAATACCCTTGGCAAGCTCAACCTGAAGAATCGTGTCGGATACAATCTGCTTGTAGCTGCTTTTGCCGTAAGCGTAGTACCAGTTGTTACCGCCGTAAACTCTGTATCCGGGAAGAACAGGATTGTCACAAAGAAGTCTGCAGTAATCCTTCAGGCAGGAATAGATGTCGCCGCTGTCGTATTCAGCCTTGACAAATGTTGCAAGGTGAAGCCTTCTTCCGTTGAGATGTACGCCCTTTCCTCCGTTTCTGCAGTCAAGGGTGGCACGCAGTCCGTCACCGTCAAAACGGAAGCTTACAAAGGCATTTGGCGCTGTTTTAACGCCGAAGCACATAGATTTAACCTTGTTTGTAGCAATGAAATACCAGGGCATATAACGGTCGTTTCTTTCTACAGGTAAAAATTCAAGGTTGCCGTAGGTTCTTTCCCATGCATCACCGAGAACGAGGAATCCGTCAGCGCTTTTCGTGTTCCATTTAAGCCTGATGTATTTCGGCTTGTCTGCGGAAGCTGTCAGGTATAAATCAAGGTGGTCACTGTTAAGCTCTGTTTCGAGTACCGAATCGGTAAGTGCCTCGTCGCATATGATTTCGTAGGAGAAATCCTTAAGGCTGAAAATCATTATTTGACATCCTTTTCTGTAAGAGTGTTGATATTTTTTTCCATAAGTCCGAAAAATCTTTCCACTGTTTTTTTATCCTCGTCGTTTCCTCGTACACACATAGAAAGAGTAATAACGTTTTTATAAGTCGTTACGGTGAGAAGCACAAAGGGCTTATATTTAACTGCGCCCGACATAAAGGCGTTTGTGGGCTCATTTCCATCAAGTGAGAAGAGCTCGCCCTTAAGCACACCGATGTTGCTCATTGCCATAAGTGGGTTGGAATAACCTATTTTGATGATGCTCTCGGATACGGCGTGGGGGAGGAAGCTGTATCCGAAGTTGAGAAGAGGCAGTCCGTAAAGTCCCATAAATTTGTCTTTTTTGAAGCGGTTTGAGCTGCGTACAACATATTTTACCGTTTCAAAGATATCACGGCCTCTTTCGGGGATTGCACACTGCATCCAGGAGGTGTGGTTGGTGAAGCCTTTATCCTCAACGCTGTTCATATGACGTCGAAGGTCGATAGCGTTTGAAATCATTATCTTGTCCGTAACCGGATAGCCGGCAAGCTCGTAAACGCTGTAAAAATAGCTTGCAAGTATAAGCTCATTGATGGTTGCACCAAGCTCCTTGCCCTTTGCCTTGAGCTTCTGTAAGGTATCCTCGCTTAAGCTTTTGCGGGCAATGAAAGAAGCGTCGCGGATGTTGTCATCCGTAAGAGGAAACCTGTGGTCATCTCTTGCGTTGATGTTTTTGAAAAGGCGCTGTGCAACATCTGCTTCAGCCTGTGTAAAGCCGGAGTATACATCCGTATAGGAGCGTGAGCCTGTACGGTAGGCGACAGGGCTGATACCTTGCTTTACATATTTTGTATAGTTTTCACAGAAGGACTGGAGGAAATATTTGAGGTCGCCGCCGTCCATACACATATGGTTTTCTATCATACAAAGTCTGCTCTTGCCGTCTTTTATGAAAAGAGCAATCTTCATCTGAATATGGTCGTCGGGTGCTATGTACCGGGTGAGGAATTCATCAGCGGCGGCATCCATATCCTCGGGATAGCTGACGGTGAAAACATCCTCTATTTTATAAGGCATAACCTCCCAATAGGTGGAAAGCCTTGTATCTACAAATCTCGAGTGGAGAACGGGCGCTTTTTCAAATGCGCAGATAATTACGGTTTTGAGAGCCTCAATGTCGGGTACGAAATCGTATTCAAGATCAACGTGCACCATTCTGTCGTTGAAATCGCGGAAAAGGTAGTGCATTTTATCCCAGAGCTCAGCTGTAAGCTTGCGTTTCATTATTCATCCACCTCCTGCTTGTACATAAAATATTTCATATTGCTTGATATTACTGCAAGAATGTAAACAAGGTCAACCACAAGGCCGAGGAGAATGAAGGGCCATCCGCCTGCCCAGGTAATAATACCGTAAGCGGCAAGAATGATGTAAAGCATTGTTGCAATAACGGGCATATATATGAAGAAGGTTATTGTGCGGAATTTCTGCTTTGATGCATAAGCAAAGCCAAGGTCTGAAAGAAGCATAAGAGGAACACCGCCGATAACAATAGGCCAGGTGATAACGTCGGGGAACATCATAAGGCAGAAAAGGAAAACAAAAACCGAAACAAGCATTGTGCATATCGCAATAAGCACCCTTGCGGCGGTATGGAATATCATAGACATACTGCAGAGCTTTCTGATGCCGAAGCTTAAGTAGAAGATAACCATAGCGAAAATTCCGCCGACAATGATAAGCCAGGTTTTATTCCAGGCTCCGGTAATATTATTTACGATAAAATATGCTATGAGAATGAGGATAAGGCTGATAAATCCGCCTACGGGAAGGATTATTCTGAGCTTTTTTGCCATCATACGCTTTTTTTCTTCCTTTTCGAAGACAGAAAAGCCTTTTTCAAGGTCGCCGAATTCGTCAGCGATAATATCTGTAATTACTTTTTCATCGGTAATTCCTGCGTAGGTGATTTCGTTTGCCCTTTCGGTCATACTGTCAAGCAGATGCCTCTTGTAAAGGTAGGTCATACGGTTTTCTTTAAGTCCCTTGCAGGAGGACTCAATATAATCAATGAAGCTTGTCATAAATGCACCTCCGTAATGTTTAACAGCATTTTTTCACATTTTAAGTATAGCAGACAAAACCTTAATTGGCAATTAAAGATTTTCTTTTTAAATGTAAATTTTTTTAGATGAAATAACAAAAAGATATGTTTTGTAGACTAAAAGAAAAAACGGAAGAGAATACAGCGTTTCGTAATACAGCTGTATGAACTCTTCCGTTATTTTTTTATTTAATCCTCAACCATATTTCTTATTCTCTCGGGTACAGTGAGATTTTCAAAGCCGTAGAATTTAACTGCATTTTCACCAAGGAAAAGAGCCTTATCCTCTTCGCTGATTTCCTTTGACTTTACGATAAAATCATAGCTCATTTTGTAGGTGATAGCCGTCATTGTGCGAGGATAATCACTGCCCCACATAAGCTTATCAAAGCCTGCGATTTCAGCCGCCTGCTTAATAGCTCTGACTGCCGAGGGGTAGGGATAGAATTCGCTGTTGAAAAGCCAGGTGATGCCGCCGCTTTCAACAAAAACATTCTTGTTTTTTGCAAGCTTAATCTGTTCAAGCCAGTCCTCTCTTGTAACCATACCAAAGTGACCGATTGCAATTTTTAAATCGGGGAAGCGGTCAATGATTTCCTGCATCTGTGCGGTCTGTTCATCGCCGTCGGCAAGGTCGATTGAGATAAACATACCCTTTTCGCTTGCCTTTTCAAAGGGGTAAAGATGATTGAGCAGATTTTTATCCTCAAGCCTTGAAGCACAGATTTTAATTCCGTCAAAGCCCTCAAGGTCAGCCATTTCCTTTTCTTCATAAAGGGCACAGATTTTTATTCTGTCGGGATACTTTGCCTTTGCCTTAAGGAGATAGCTGTCCTGATTTCCGTCAATATATTCCTGAGTGATAACCGTAGCGGAAACTCCTGCATAGTCCATATTTGCAATAAAGCGTTCTGCCGAATTAACTCCGTCGGTCATATAGGCGGGCATCATCTGGCGGATTTCACCGCCAAAATCACTTTTACCTCCGCCGATGTCATAAACGGGCTTGCCGTTTACGATTCCGTCTTGTTTGGCCCACAGGTGGGCGTGTGCGTCTATAATCATAACTTAATCTTATCCTATCCTTATAAGTACCTTTGCAAGTGTACCGTCATTATTCTTAAGTGCCTCAAATGCCTTTGTGGCATCAGCCATATCATAAACGGCGCTCACCATTTTCATAACACCGGCTTTTTTGCTTTTTACAAGGTCAATGTTATTTATAAAGTCAGCCTTAAGGGCGTTTCTGCTGCCGTGAATATTAAGCTCCTTTTTAAGGATGATTGAGTGGATGAAGCTTGTTTCTCTCTTGCCGTTACCGATGAGAATAATATTTGCACCGAAGGTGGCAGAGTCAATGCAGGCAAGGAAGGTTTCCGGTGCACCGCAGGCCTCAATGCAGACATCAAAGCCGTTGCCGTCCGTGAATTCCCCGGTGAATTCTTCAAGGCTCTGCTTTTTGGTGTTAACAACAGCATCAGCGCCATATTCTTTTGCAAGCTCAAGTCTGTTGTCAAGAATGTCGGCAACAACAATTTTCTTACACTTCTGCTTTGCGGCAAGCAGAGCAAAAAGACCGATAGGACCTGCGCCTACAACAAGAACGGTGTCGGTGTCCTTTATTACGGCACGGGAAACAGCGTGCTGTGAAATTGCAAAGGGCTCGATGAGGGCGAGCTCCTCGGCAGTAAGACCCTTGCCGTCAAAAATTCTTTCCACGGGCATAGCCACATATTCGCAGAAGGCTCCGTCACGCTGAACGCCCATTGTCTGATTGTCGGTACAGCAGTTTACAAGCCCTCTTTCGCAGGAGTAACAGCTTCCGCAGTTGAAATAAGGGTTGCAGGTTACAATGTCGCCCTTTTTAAGTCCGCGGTCGTTTTCGGGGATTTCAACAATCTCTGCGGAAAACTCGTGACCGGGAATACGGGGATAGGTTGTGAAGGGCTGATTTCCTGTGTAGGAAGCAACGTCAGCACCGCAGATGCCCACACACTTGATTTTAAGGAGCGCTTCGCCTTCCTTTACTTCGGGCATGGGAATTTCTCTTATTTCAATATTGCCCGGATTTTCAATAACTATAGCTTTCATTTATTTGTCCTCCTCAATGAAATCCTTGTTCCAGATTATGCCTGTCTTAAGGGGAGCGCCCTTTGAGAAAATCTTGTTTTCGTAGGCGTATAAGGGGTCAGCGGTGAATTCGTCCTTATCAATAAGCTCAACAACCTCGTCATAACGGCTGTCAACGAGAACCTCAATAGCTTTTTCCATATGCTCCTGACGGAAGTTGATTGATGCAAAAATAACGTGGTTTTCAAAGCCGAAGGGCATAGTGTCGTATTTTACAACGGGACCTAAAGAGAAGCTGTTGTAAACGCCGTTACAGCCAAGCACCTTATGCTCAAAGGCAACGCGGTGCTCTATATCCGTGCCGCTTGTACCGACAAACATTGTTGCTCTTGAGCCTAATTTTTCAATGATTTTTTCTGCAGTTTCCTTTTCATTTAGCCCTGCCGTGCAAAGGTAGTCAGCCTTTGCGATTTCCTTGCTGAAAACAACCTTTTTACTGTCCTCGGCGCTTCTGCCGATAAAGAGGATTTCAGCGTCGGGGTGGTTGCGTCTTATTTCGGCGGCAATGAAAAGACCTGTCATACCAAGACCGAAAACGACTGTCTTTTTGAAAATGTTATCCTTCGCAAGCCTTCTTGCCTCGGCTTCGGAGCATTTGTGCTTTGCCATTTCAACGCGGAAGTTCTGAGCCTCGCCGATATCCTCCATACGCTCAAGCTGGAAAATAGCGCAGGCATAGGGATCGGCGAAGGAGAGCCTTTTTGCAACGGAAAGGGGAAGCTTTTTAAGCCCGTTATATTTTTCGGGAAGCTTAAGAAGCATATCGGGGTTAAAGTAGTTTTTATCGCAGAAAAGACCGTCAGCCTGATCGCAGCCGTATTCAAAGTAGGTTTCGTCCTCGGTGTAGCGAGTGGGGTCCCAGCTGTCACCGCCGCGGATAAGTACAATAGCAAAGCGGTTTTTCGAGGGTACCCATACAACGCCCTCGTGACCGTTGATCAAACGGTTTTCTCCTTCGGGGAATTTTGCACAGAGCTTGCCGTCTCTGCCCATTTTCATAAGCTCAAAGTCTGTGCCGCAAAAGCCCTGGAAAACAGGCCACGCTTCAACTCCCGCGAGAAGAGGCTCGCCTCTTAAGCGCTGCCTTTCGGGGTTGATAAGATTTATTTCTCCGTATTTAATCGGTTTTTCCGGATCGTTCTGAAAATAAGTTCCGTAGGTTTTCATATTCACAACTCCTGTATCTTTAATTAAAGAAGGTTGATTTTAAAGCAAAGGGGGAGGTCTGTTTTAACTCCCTCGGGAAGAGTGATTTCAAGAGCCTTGTCGGTTCTTTTGTAGGAAACATAACCGTAGCCGAGAAGCTCTATTTTATCAAAGAGAACATATCTCATATCGCATCTGCGAAGGCTTTTTATTCTGACGTTTTTGCCGTCGGGGCGCATCTGAAAGACGAAAAGCTCGCCTTCTTTATATGTGAAGCGGAAATCCTTGTGGGTAAAGGCTTTTTCGTCGCTGTCTTTGAAGGCGCCGTCCTCGGCGTTTACCTTGCCTTCGCCGAAGTATCTCCAGGGGACTGTACCGTAGATACCTTCACCGTTAGTTTCGAGCCACTTGCCCATTTCAAGTAAAACTGCAGTTTCCTCTTCGGTGATTGTGCCGTCAGGCTTAGGCCCGATGTTTATAAGCAGGTTGCCGTTTTTACTTACGATGTCAATAAGGTCACTTATGACCTGGCGGGCACTCTTGTACTTGTTGTCCTTTATGTAGCCCCATGAATACTTGCCGATGTTTGTATCTGTCTGCCAGGGAACGGGGGAAATACCTGTAAGTGCACCCTTTTCAATGTCATAGGTCGCAACGGTGTCGGGGAAGGCGTAATGCTTATAGTTGATTGTTACCTCCTTGCCCCATTCGTCGGCACGGTTATAGTAGTAAGCCGCAAGCTTTTTAAGGTAGGGCTTGAAGGAGTGATTCTGAATCCACCAGTCAAAGTAAAGTACAGCAGGCTTGTAATTGTCAATAAGCTCGCAGGTGCGTACAAGCCAGTCCTCGAGCCATTCTTTACTTGCTCCAACGCCCTGAGGATCCTCTGTTGAGCCGCCCATATGGTGAGAATCAAGCTCGGGAATATAAACGGCAGGACCGTAGAAGTCAGCGTAATTTTCATCGTTGACGTCACTGTCAAAGCTTCTGCCGAGGTTCATAAAGAAGTAGTGCTCTGCACGGTGGGTTGAAGCACAGAAGGTAAGCCCCTTTTCCTCGCAGGCTTTTTTTATTTCGCCTGCAACGTCGGTACAGGGTCCCATCTCTGCGGCGTTCCAGCGGTTGAACTCTGTTTTATACATTGCAAAGCCGTCGTGGTGCTCACAAACGGGCATAACATAGCGTATGCCTGCTTTTCTGAAAAGGTCAACCCATTCGTCAGCGCTGAAATTTTCAGCCTTGAACATAGGGATAAAATCCTTGTAACCGAAGTCCTTGTGTTCTCCCCAGGTTTTTCTGTGGTGCTCAAATTCACGGCAGTTTTTGTCATACATAGAGCGTGCGTACCATTCGTTACCGTAGCCGGGGACACTGTAAATGCCCCAATGGATGAAAATGCCGAGCTTGTCACGGCGGAACCAGTCGGGGGTCTTGTGGTTGGCAAGGCTCTTCCAGTCTGCCTTGTATCTGCCGTTTTCAATAACAGCATCAATCTGCTGTAAGTATTCTTTGACAGTCATATTTTACTCCTTTTCACATTTGCCGTAAGGCAAATATTTCATATCGTAGATATTTCATACGCGAAAGCGTATTTCATATTGCGAAGCAATATTTCATTTCTTAACCGCCCACACGCACTCATTGTTGCTTCCGAGTGCCGTAAAGACGAGCCTTTCTGTTTCGTTTTCGCTTTCGTCCTTTTGCAGACAGATTACACCCTTGTAGTCTGTTTTGTCAACGGTGAGGGTGATATATGCCGTGCCGTCTGTTATGCTCCATTTACCGCTTACCTCACGGCCTGACAAAGCGGTGTTTCCTCTTTCGCTTTCATAAAGCTTAAGTCCCGTCACCGTGCCGTTGGGGTTAAGAGTTATATTTTGTACCGGAGCTATGATTTTTTCAGCGTTCTCCCAGGCTTCACAGCTGTAGGTGATGCTGCCGTGGTTGATAAATTCATACTCGCCGCAGATGTCATCTTTTGTAAAGCTGTTTTTATTTAAGTCTTCGCCCTTATACTCAAAGGGGAGCATAACTGCCCAGTCGTCCTTGTTGATTGCAAGCTGATGTATTCTTGTCTGATAGTTCTCACTGCCGTTATTAAAGCGTGTGTGGTAAATTTTAAGAAGCTTACCGTCCTTTGTTTTAAAGGTGGAGGAGTGACCGCCCGACATATAAGCCTTGTCGAGGCAGTCAAGCTTGTAATTGCCGAAAAGCTTTACACCTGTGTTGGTTAAATCAAGGGCGGTGTTGCCCTTTGCATCAAGGTAAGGACCGTCAACGTGTTTGCTGCGGTACTGTCTTACGTTGTAGCCGCCAAGGGTGTTAAGCCCCGCATAGGAAACAAAAAGATAATAGTAACCGCTTTGTTCATCGTAAAGTATTTCAGGGCCTTCGCCTGAAAGTCCGTTATCGAGGGTGGTTGCAATTATTCTCTTTCCAAAATAGAAGTCGTAGCCCTCGGCGCTTTTCATATAGCTGTAGTCGGGAAGTCCCGTTTCCTTAACCATCGGCATAAGATAAATTCCGCCGAAGAAGGAGCCGTAGGTCATCCACAGTCTGCCGTCCTTATCGTAGAAAAGCTGAGGGTCAATGCAGTTGGGGTAGAGCATATCGTTATACTCGCCAAGCTCATTGAACCAGGGAGCATTCTTTAACTGCTTACGGCTGAAAATACCTTTTTTGAAAAGCTCTGTAATATTCGTAAAGGAATAGTGAAGTGCGTTTATGCGGCTGTATGTCTTGCCTGTGAGGTTGTTGAAGCCTGAATAAACAATAGCACTTTCATATGTATAAGGACCTTCTATATTATCGCTTGTTGCAAGCCATATAACCGAGCCGGGTGTACCCCAGACAGAAGAGGAAGCATAGTAGCAGTATTTTCCCATTGCTTCATTGTAAATTACATCGGGAGCCCAGATATTTGTCTGAAGCTCGTCTTCATTACCGCCGCGGACAAGCTGATAAGCGTCAGTCCAGGAAAGCGGCTCGCAGAATGCTTCGCGGAGAGTCTGTCCATCGGGAACAAGCAGGGGATTGCTGTCATGGATACCGCCTGCAATACTTTCCCATTTTATCAGGTCTGTGCTTTTTGCCGCACAGCCGTGAGTACCGAAAAGGTAGTACGTACCGTCATCTGTCTGTATAAGGGAGGGGTCGTGTACGGCTACTCTGCCGTCACCGGCATCGCAGTCGCCTTCACCTTTTATTTCGTACTGCCTGGCTTTTACTGTTTCTGCATCGGGAATGCCGAAGAGTGAAGCAAGTCCGCATACCGCAGAGAGAAAAAGGCAGAAAAGTCTGTTATATATCATTCTCATGGTAAGTAAACCTTACTCCTTTTCCAAAACAATAATTTTTGATTCAAGGGTTCCGCCCATTTCAAAGCCGAGACCTACATTCATAAGATAGTCGCCGCCGTAGTTTTCTTCCTTATTGTCATATTTAACGGTGTAGCGTGCAAGTCCGTCAAGTCCCTTAAGGCGGACATGATAAAACTTTTCGTTGAAGAAGGTGTTGACGCTCTTGCAAAGGAAGAGAACGCTCTGATTGTCCTTTACATATTGATTGGCATAAAGGTGGTCATTCTCAAAATCTGCAAGGCGGTAAAGTCTGCCGAACTGAACGGTTTCACGGATTTCCTTGTAAAGGGCAATATATCTGCGATGAAGCTCAAGCTCCTCCTCGTTGTACTTAAGCAGGTTTCCGCCGATGGAAAGTGAGCCCTGCATTGTAACATTGAAGCGGTAGTCAAAATCCCTCGGACGTGACCGTCTGTTTGTGTCTGTTACCCAGGCACGCATGCACTTGATGGGATAAAGCAGGGAGAAGCCGTGCTGAATTTCAAGGCGGTCAATAGGGTCGGTATTGTCGCTTGTCCATACCATATCAAAGTGAGAGAGTGCACCGTAGTCAACTCTGCCGCCGCCGGATGCGCAGCATTCAAGCTGAAGGCCGGGGTGCTTTTCTTTAAGTCGGTCGGCAATTTCGTAAACTGCCTTTACGTGGCGGTACCACAGCTCCTGCGGATTTTCAAGGTTTTCACCGCCTGTCTGCGAGTAGGCTCTGTTCATATCCCATTTGATGTAGCTGATATCGTACTCGCAAAGCATATCGTCCATTACACGGAACACGAATTCCTGTACCTCGGGCTTTGTGAGGTTGAGCACTAATTGGTGACGAAGAAGGTCGGCATCTCTTGTATCGTAGTGATAAGCCCATTCGGGATGTGTGCGGAAAAGGTCGCTGTCGGGGTTAACCATTTCAGGCTCAAACCATAAGCCGAAGCGCATACCGAGACTCTTGACCTTGTCGATGAGGGGCTTTAGTCCGTTGGGGAATTTTACTTTGTTAACGTACCAGTCACCCAGACCTGCCCAATCGTCCTTACGCTCACCGAACCAACCGTCGTCCATAACAAACAGCTCACAGCCGATGTCGGCGGCAAGCTCAGCAAGCTTCTGCTGACCCTCGCAGCTTACATCAAAGAAGGTTGCCTCCCAGCTGTTGTAAAGCACAGGCAGGGAAGCCTTGTTGAAGCTCTTGGGAAGAATATGCTCTACGGCATAGGCGTTCATCTGGTTGCTCATTTCGGAAAAGCCCTTTGTGTAGCCACAGTAAACCGAGGGTGCATCGAATTCCTCACCGGGCTTAAGGGTGTAGGAAAAATCAAAATCGTTTATGCCGATAACTGCTCTTGTTCTGCCTGTAAAGTCACGGGCGATTTCTACCTTGTAGTTTCCTGACCAGGCAAGTGCACCGAAGAAGACATCGCCCTCGTCCTCGGTGGCATTCTGTGAAAGAATAAATACGGGGTTATGGGTGTGGTTGCTGCCGCCCTTACGGTTTTCGTAGGTAAGCACACCGTTTTTTACGGCAGTATCCTCTCTGTAAAACTCTGCTGCCCAGGAGCCGTTGAAGTTTGTTGAGGAGTAGGGACGAAGTGAGGGCAGATTGAATTCGCCTGAAGCAACTTTGTTGAGTGTGATTACATTTTCACTCTTGTTTCTGAGCTTTACAAAGCGCTCAATAACATCTGTACCTTCCCTGAGTCTGTAAAAGAGTGAAGCCTCAAGGCCGTAGTGCTTGTCTTCAAGGATAATTTCAAGCAAAAAGGTGTCCTCGTTTTCAAAAGTAACCTCAAAATCCTTATATAAAAGCTGTGCTTCACGGCATTTGTCTGCATAGGTGACAACAAGGGCGGGGGTGCGGTAGCAGGTGCCGCCGTAGGGGATATATTCTGTTTTACCGTAGTCCCTTGCGGAGTGGTTGGAATTCTTATCCCAAGAGGTGTAGGTGGATTTGTAGTCGTTGACGTCAGCGCATTTTCTGCCCCAATGCTCGTGGCCTAAAACGCCTGTGCAGTCAACTGCCATAACATAATGTGTGTTTTCCGTTTCAAGTATAAATACTCCGTTATTTTCAAGTATAAGCATAATTTTATTCTCCTTCGTACATCATATACCAGTTATCAATGTTTTCCTTTTCCCAATGGTCGTGCTTTATAACCTTAAAGCCGAGCTTTTCGTAAAATTTTATGTTTTCGGGATTCTGTGCTTCAAGTCCAAGCTTGTATCCCTGAGGCACAAGGTCGGCAATACCTTTTCTGATAAGCGCCGTTGCAATGCCCTTGCCCTGATGCTGAGGGTCAACAAAAACGGGGGAGATAATGTAGCAGTCCTCAGGGAAAACCTTAACGTCAAGGTGTCCGTAGGCTGAAAGAGTTTTTATTGTGTTTGGCAGATAAAGGGCAAGAAAAATATAGTTCGGGCACATTAGAAAGTCAAAAATATCATATTCGTTATGAGCCTTTCGCCATATGCAGATGCCTCTTTTCTCCTCATCCTCGTAAATGATATCCTCACGGTTTGAGGTGGAAAGACGCTCCATCATAAAATGATAGACATATTTTTTTCTGATTTTTTCGTTTTTGGTGGCGTAGGAATGAACAGGGTCATTCACATAAGCATCTGCCGCCATGCGGGCGTAGTATTTGAGTTCTTTTCTTGTCAAAGGGCGTTTTTTCATGATTTTTCTCCGATATATCAGTAAGTATTTTTGTTTATAAAGTCTTCAATTGTGCTCCAGTAAAGCGCGGGGTCTGTTGCGGCACACTGTGCGTGGCCTGCGTTTTCAATTACAAGCCGTTCCTTGGGACAGCCTGCATTATTGTAAAGTATATCCAGCATATAAAAGGGTACAAAGGTGTCTGCACTTCCGTGGATGAAAAGTGTGGGAGTGCGGCTTCTTTTTACTGCCTCAACGCAGCTTGCGTCCCTAAAGGAGTAGCCGCCCTTAAGCTCGCACACAACGGAAGCGCTGTCAACAATGGGAAAGTCGGGCAAAAAGGGGACATACCCTCTGATTGTACAGCCTATCTGCTCATAAACACGGCTGTAGGCACAGTCGGAAACAACCGCCTTTACATTGTCAGGCAGGTCAGCTTCTCCGCTTGTGAAAAGCACCGTTGCCGCACCCATTGAAAGTCCGTAAAGAATAATTTCCGCCTCGGGATTTATGCGGAGAATTTCATTTATCCATTGAATTATATCTCTTTTTTCAAGGTAGCCCATGCCGATAAGATTTCCTCCGCTTTTTCCGTGAGCCCGTGCGTCAACGGCAAGCACGGAGATATTCATATCGTAAAGGCATTTTGCAAAGTAGGACATATCCGTTGCCTTGCTCCTGTAGCCGTGGCAGACGATGGCATATCTGTCGTTCGAAAGGGGATTTTCCGCAAGGTAGCCATGTAAAGTAATTCCGCCGTCAGTATTGAGATACATTCCGACAGAGTTTTCCTCCAGCCAGGTTTTGTTTTCGCTCATGCTTCCGCTGAAAACGGAGTTATCAGCCTGCGGACTGTCGGTACGCACAAGGGCGATGCGGTGAATAAAGCTGCCCATGGCAAAAAATCCGCCTGTACCGATTACACAAAGTACAAGATAAAGGATAATCAAGGTTTTAAAAAACTTTTTCATATATGTCGCCTCACAGAGAGCAATTTTTCATAATCTTCTCCAGTATATCCTTATCCGCAGGACAGAATTCGTACTGCGGTATTTCCTCGGGGGTTATCCACTTTATGTCATTATGCTCAAGCATTTTTACCGTGCCTTCTGCTATTGTGCAGTTGAAAAGTGTAAGGTGAATAAAAATATCGGGGTATTCGTGGTCGACCTCGAAGAACACATCGCCGACAGAAACGGTTATGTCAAGTTCTTCCCTGCATTCACGGATGAGAGCTTCCTCTTTTGTCTCACCCTCCTCGGTTTTGCCGCCGACGAATTCCCATTGAAGGGCTCTTGTTTTATTTAAAGGGCGTTGACAAATCATAAATTTATCCCCGTCCCAAATAAGTGCCGCCACAACATGACGGAATGGCTTTGAAAGCATAATACCACCTCAGAGTAATAATACATAAAAAGTAGCGGTTTGTAAAGAAAAAACAACAAAAAACCGACACCTTATTCAAAAAGATGTCGGTTTGTGATAACTGCTGAAATCAGCTGTTGACTCTTACCTGAGCGCCGAGGCTGATTGATTTGTCCGTTGAAACTGCGCCGTCCTCGAACAATACAAAATACTGATAGGTCTCGGGGTCAAAGTTGAAGTATTCGTCGTTAACCTTAAGGAAGCAGGAGATTGAGCCGTCCGAGCCTGAAACGAGGGTTGCATCGGCAGTTGAAGTACCCATAACTCTTGCATCGCTCATAATGTAAACAGTAACATAGCCTTCGTTGAATTTAGGAGAGGAGCCTTCAAGACCCTCCATTTTAATTGTTACATCCTTGCCGTTTCCGAAGCCGGTTGCAACGGAGAGATTTACTGATGTGTAAACTCTGCCCTGAGTGTCCGTGCTGCCTTCAACGTTGGGGCTGTAAACAAAGTTGGGCTCGGTATATCCGGGTACGGTAGGCTCTTCTGAGGGAGCTGTTGTCTGCTGTGTTGTGGGAAGGGTTGTAGTTGTGTTGGAGATAGCCTGAGAAGTGCCTGCCATAGTGGTTGTGCCTACGGTAACAGGTGAAGGCTTGGTGGTTGTGGGCGCTGTGGTAGTTGTAGTGGTTGTTGTCGTTGCGGTAGTGGTGGTAGCTGTTGTTGTGGAGGTTGTCGGGCCCGTTGTCTGCTCTCCGAAGGTGATAGCAGAGGTCGTGGTTGTAGTGGTGGTTTCCTTTTTATCGGAGCCGCCCTTTGCAACAAGACCTATAGCAACAGCAAGAACAATCACAAGACCGATTATAATGAAGTACCACTTCTTGTTAACCTTTTCGCCTTCCTGAATGTCCTCTTCATCTTCAGCGAAAGCCTCGGCAAAGTCCTCTCTTTCATCCTCGCTTGCTTCGTTGCGGATGTGAGCTCTTTTAGCGTGAAGAGGAGTATCCTCGCTTTGAAGGTGGTAGGGATTGATAGGCTTGGGAGCTACAGGTTTAATGGGCACGGGAGGAGCGTAAACCTCGGGCTCTGCCTGTGCAGGAGGCTCATAGAGGTAGTTGCTTTCAAGTGATGCTGCGAAAATTGCAGGGTCAAGATAACGCTCGTGAGCACGGTAAGCCGTAGCCTTGTAAATTACACCTGCAAGCTGTTGGGTTGCATTTGAGGGTGCAGGGAGAAGGTCGCCTCTCATTCTTCTTGCAAAGGCGGTTTCTCTGTCTTCCATTGAAACCGGTGCAGGATAAGGGGGGAGGAAGGGGAGTCGGTTGTTGTTAAGTAGCTTGTATATAAGAATACCCAGAGAGTAAATATCTGAGCTTATATCAATGGGAGCCTTGGTGTAAAGCTCGGGAGCGATATATGAGGAAGTGATTTTATCCTCGCCGAAGCGTCCTTTGCATACGCCGAAATCTCCGAGCTTGAAGTTGCCGTATTTGTCAACGTAAACATTTTCAGGCTTTACCTCGTGGTGTATGATGCCCACCTCTCGGAAGCCTTCAAGAGCGCAGCAAAGGTCTGCACCGATTCTGATGACGTCATTCTGGGTTGCCGAATCAACCTTAAGGTAATCGCTTAATGGGCGAAGCAGCTCTGTAAGAATTACAAGGTAAAAGCAGGAGCTTTCCTTGATAATCTGATAATTGTCAAAGCGGACAATGTTTTTATTGTCGCGCAGCATAAGCATTTTTTCCATGTTCAGTCTTACGGATTTTTCGACTTCGTCAAGATACTGCTGAACATTCTGATATATTCCCGAGGAAATTACACGGCTTAATTCTTCGTTGCCGGCAGGGAAGCGGATTGTCTTAAGACACTGATGACGAACCTTGCCGTCCTCGATTCTGCTCACCTTGAAAACCTTTGAAAATCTGCCCTCGGCAATTTTGCTGTCTACAGTCCATACCCCGAAAAAGGGCTCATAGCCTTTGAGCTTTTCTACGGTCATATTTTCAACTCCTTTATAGCAGGGGATGCTTTATTAACCCTACGATAATATACATTATATTATATGATAGCATTTTTATGCTTTTTAGTCAAGTTAAGGCGCTTTAATCCTCAATTTTACGGAAGCGTTCAAAAACCTCTCCGTCCCGTTCAACGGCTTCGTTCCACATTGATGCCGGCCTTATCCAGAGTCCGCCTTCACCGTAAAGTGCCTTATAAACAACGTATTCCTCTAGGGTTTCGCTGTGACGTGCAGTTCCGATTACCTCATATTCGTTGCCCTTGAAGTGGCGGTATCTGCCCTTTTCAATATCCATAAGTATACTCCTTTTTGTTTAAATCTAATATAAAAAGTGTATGGGACGCCCCGTGTGGCGTCCCTGTAAAAGCGGCTATGTGCGAGGGCGACCACACGGGGATTGACTCTTGCGGTTCCCAAAATTCATAACGGCTTGAAGCGCCTATGAATTTTGACCGCTGCGTCTCGTCAGCACAAACTCCGCTTATCGTTTTCCTTGCGGAAAAGCTAACCGCTTCGTTGTGCTTCCTCTTCCCCAAAAAGTCATCGGACTTTTCGGGGGCCCCGAAAAATCGCTTCATCGTCCGCAGGACGAGCTTCGGCGACGATGCTCCTACGCAGATTTAACCGTTATCTCTGCCCTTTGGCACGGCACGCAGGTCGTACCTTATTTCATATACTTACCGTACTTCACCTTGTTGACAACAAAGCCGACGCCAAGCCATACAAGGATAAGAGGAAGGAAAAGCAGCACAAGAAGTACAAGTGAAATTACAACCGGAAGAGCCTTTTTGCTCTTTATGTAGTTGGTAACCTCTTCCTGCTTCGGGGGGAAGTTATCGTAAAGATTAAGTACAGCGTCAGCGTCACAGATTCCGCTGTTGTAAAGCAGAGGCTCGACAAGAGCCTGAGCCGAATCAACGCATTTGAGAATTTTGCCGAGCTTCACACCGAAGAGATTAAGAATGCTGTCAACGATGGAAAGTAAGCCCATAGTGATTTTATACTCGGGAGTTTCGGGTGAATAAGGAGAGTCTCCGCCGTAGAGATTAGTAACAAGAGATATGATGAAGTCTACAACCTTGCGGTCCTTTATATCCTTGATGTCACTCTTTTTTACCCCGCTTTCTTTTTTGCAAAGGGCGGCAACGTGACCGATTGTAAGCTTTCTGAGTATTTTTGCAAAGGGCTTGATAATCCAGCCGATTTTATAAATGAGCTCTTCTTTAACGCTGAAGGCAGTAACCATTTTTGCGAGAGTCGGAATGTCCGTTGCGGCAGCCTCGATAACTCTGCCTATCATACCGAAGAATTTATCGGCAAGGTGGTCACGGAGCTTGCGACCGTTGATTTCACATTCTGAGTCAACCGCCTTTACGTCAATGATTCCCTTTGCAGGATCAAAGGTAACGCTGCGGAAGGTTGCGGGATAGCCTACGGCTGCAGCTGTTGTGATATCATAGAAAACCTTACCGCCATCGGTGTGCTTGTAGGAGATATCCTGAATGTGGGTGTGACCGGTGAACATAAAGGGAACACCCATCTCGGCAAGCTGTTCCATTCTCAGCTCAGGGTCCTTCATAATGTTTCCGCCACCTATAACCTTGTAGAAGGGTGAGGGTGAAAGCATGGGATGATGGGTCATGGGAATGACAAACTGACCGTGCTCGTGAGCGTCCTTAATCTGCTCGGTTATCCACTCAAAGCAATCCTCGGAAAAACCGCTGCCGTTCTTGTGGTTGCTGTCATCGTTGAGCGCGAAAAGGCGGTAGCCGTCGCAGAGCTGAACAACGTAGCTCATGCTTTCCTTGTGGTAGGCGATAGCTTCATCGGGACCGAATTCACGGTACAAATCTGCAAGCTCCTCGCGCTTTACGGCAGGCACGGTAATTACATCGTCGCCTACGAATTTTCTTGTAACGTCACCGTCGTGGTAATCGTGGGTTGCTGTGATGACATAAACCCTCTTGCCACGCTCCTTGAGTGAACGAAGAAGCTTTATAACGCCCTCGTGAGCTTCAACCTCAGCCTTTGTGGTAACGTCGCCTGAAACAAGGACAATGTCTGTGTCGTCCTTTGCAAGCTGATCCATAAGTGCGCCGAGAATTTTTTCACAGTTATAAAGGTCGTTGGGAGTTTTTGCGTTTTCTTTTTCAAAGGCCTTTCCTGTAACGCCTGTTTCTTTTGAATAATAGTGTATGTCTGAAATGATATTAACCTTTAACGGTTTGTGATTTTCGTACATAATCTTTCTCCTTTTGTTTATTTCCTCCCCTGAAAGGGGAGGGAGACCGCGATAGCGGCGGAGGGGTGAACCTTACTTACTGCTCACCACCAGACAGTGTGCCTCATCCTTCTTTACTTCAAGGGCGAATTCGCAAAGTCCGTCACGGTAGTCAAAGCTGATTGCCTTGCCGTCAAGCTCAGCAGTGTATTCGTGACCGTCCTTCATAACGCAAAGCAGGGTCATCTTTTCGTTTTCACCGTAGCAGGTGAAGTTGATCTGAGCTGAGGTGTTATTCTTGCTGAAGCTTACCTTGTCAAGATAAGTGTCAAAGCCTACGTTTACCGTGCCCGGTGCATAATAAGCCTTGAGCCACAGGTTAAGGGGTGAGGAGAGTCCGCCGAAGTTGTGGAACCAACCTCCGCAGCCTGTTACGGTATTCACCATTTCGAAGGTGTAGTAGGTTGCCTCAACCTCACGCTTCCATATATTAAGAGCGAGATGTGCAATATCTCTTGCAAGGTCAGCCTTGCCCATATCAAGCATACTCTTCCATATAAACCACTGATGGGGGAACCAGATATTGCCGTTCCAGTAGCCGTTTACCTTATAATAGGAAGCGCTCTTGTCAACGGCGCTGATGCCGAAGGGGGTGTGCATCTCATCCTCGTTTTCAAGGTGGGAGATAATTTTCTCCTTTTGCTCTTCGTTGCAGACACCTGCAATAAGAGGATAGATTCCGTCAAGACCCTTGTTGAGATTTTCTCCGTCGGGCGTTGTGAATTTTTTGACCGGCTCGTAGCTTTCGTCGTGAAGCACATAGGCGTAGTATCCGCTTTCACTGTCCCAGGAGTAGGTGTCAAGAGCCTTTCTGAGTCGCTCAATATCGCTTTCGTATTCGGCAACGTCATCGCTTTTGCCGAGCTTTTTTGCAAGGATTGAAAGAATCTTGCCGAAGCGGATAACCTGACTTGTTGAAATTACGGGTGAAGCCTTGTCACGTACATTCTGTTTCATCATGGCGACCTGGGCAGGATAGTCATCCATTCCGCTTGTTGAATAGAAGTAGTCGTAGGTGGTAAGAATGCCCGATTTGAATTTTGCTGTTGTTGAGCCTCTTATCTTACCTGCAAGGAAGCGGTAGTAGAGCCTTGCTCTTGCGTAATATGATGTAAGCAGGTGATTTTTGTCCTCTGCCTTCTGTATCATTTCATAAAGCTGATAAATCTGCACGGGCACGGGTGAGCCGTGGTGAAGGAAGGCGTAGTCGGGATTGTCCTCGTCGCTTAAGTAGGTGTCAAGAATATATTCGGCAAATTTGGGTGCAATCTCGTTCATTCCGAGACCGATAAAGCCTGAGTCCCAGGTGTAAAGGCAGTCCCAACGCTTACCGGGAGTGTGGTGGATTATATATTCACCGTGCTTATAAATAGGATAAACAACATTTGTAAGGAGAGCCGCCGAAAGAAGCTGGTTGCTCAGGCGGTAGGTTTCGCCCTTTTCGTTAAGGCTGAAGCTGACAGCCTTTTTGCTTGCTTCTTCGTAGATTTTCTCATATTCCTCCTCGGTCAGGTAGTCGCATTCGCCCTTGGAGATAACAGCGTACTGAACCTTTCTTTCACCGGCTTGAATAAAAATAGTATGAGAAATAGCGTTGTGGATAAAGCCTTCATCGCTGTGCTTACGGTTAAATGCACCGGTAAAGCTTTCTGTCAGGTCATCAAAGGTTTCGTCGCCGTTGGAGAGTCTTGCGGTCATACAGTCCTCTAAAGAGCCTGTGTTTATCTCGCGGAAGCGTGTGTTATCATCAAATACACGAAGGCGGTAGTCACCCTCAATTTTATCGTAGGTAAGGGCAGTGAGAAAGCCCTTTTCTTTTTCCTCGTTTGTGAAAGAGGGCACAAAATTAACGGGAACGCTTTCAACCCTGATGCTGTCTTTATCGCAGCTTTCCGTAACGGCAAGAAAGTCGAATTCCGCGGCTCCTGTGCCTGTTGCGACAAAGGAGAGGTTAAGCTCACCCTTGTGAAGCTTACCGAGGTGAATATGAACAAGCTGCGGTTCGTCACAGGACGGGAGGGGCAAGGTTGTCCTGCCGTTTAAAATGAAGGTGGCGGTGTTTTTGCTGTTTATGTAGTGAACGCCTACCTGCTTGCCCTGTTCGTAGTGAATATCACTTGTGCGGTAGCGTAAGGTAAGCACTGCGTTTTCGTAATCGTTCCTAAGTATCTTTTTATAACTTACCCTATCGCCTTTTTCTGCACCGAAGGGCTTGATTACACGGTGGGGCATATGCCATTTTTCGGCTCTGTCACCGAGACCCTTTTCAAAGGTGAAGGCCTTGTCGATGAACTCGCCCTTTTTTCTGCCGTCAGCATTCTGCTCATCCCAGGGACGGGGAGTGGCATAGGTGTATTCGAGGTAGTCTGTAGCTTTGAAAAAGTCGCATTTTTCCGGAAGAAAAACCTCGGTGTAGGAGTCTGCAGGATATTCTACAGATGAAAAGTAGTTTACAACGCAGTCCTTGATAAGGTCGGTGTTATTGACAATTTCCGTTCTTACAAGGGTGCTTTCGTCGGAAAGCTTCGTGTAGGAAACATCGGCATATACCTTATCCTTCCATTCAAGGTCGTGGCGGTAGGAGTAGAAGGAATAATCCTCGCTGCAACGCCAGGGGTGGTAAGCCGAAGGCAGAGTTACGTTGGGAACTCTTATATCAAAGGCGTGTACCGCAGGAGCAACGGAGAAGTCAAAGCGGATGCCTTTATATTTTTCGTGGTCAGCAACACGGGAAATACCCGCATATTTTTTACTGTAAGGGCCCCAGAGGGAAAGGCAGTTGAATTTGTCTGTCATATTTACACCTCGTTTAAAGACAGGGGACGGTTCTCTGTCTTCTCTTTTGTAGTAGTAAAAAGAATAAAATTTGACCTGAAGACAGAGAACCGCCCTTCTGTTTTCAGCCTCGGCACGATACACGGGTCATACCCTATGAGATATTCATACAAATATGAGTATATAATATAATTTCCGGCAAAGTCAACTTATTTTTATCTCTTTGGCTAAAATGTATACAAAAACGATGAATTGAAACAAAACAGTGCTGTTTGGTGCACTATTACATATTTTTAATCATTTTTGTAAAAATTTATTTGCAAAACTGCTTGAAATTTTTGAAAGGTGGTGGTATAATCAAGTCAAGCTACAAAACTATACAGATTTTAGGAGGTAAACTTATGAAAAAGATATTATCAGTTATGTTAGCTATCATGATGCTCTTTGGTGCATTATCAATCAGTGCTTCAGCAGAAAACCTTACTGTTGACAGCCTTGTAACCGAGAAGGTTAATAACGATAATGTTCTTGTTGTTTTTAATTTCAATGGCGGTACATCAAAGTACGACCTTCCCGTTTATACTCCCGGCAGTGCTAACGGTACCTTCACTCTTACTTCAGGTGTAGGCGGTATTTACTACTTGGTTCCCGGTGCAGACGGAAAATCCCTTGAAGCAGGTAGTTTCTTTGTAATGCCCAGCGTGGTTGCTCCCGAAGGAAAGCAGTTCTTAGGTTGGGATTGTACAGTTCGCGATTATGACCTTGTTGCCGCTTCTACATTCACTCTTACCAAAGATGATATTTTCTATGCTCATGCATTACATAGTGGTGTTATCTATATGACAGCAATGTATGAATCAGCAGAAGCTGAAGGCGACACAATGGCAACCGTTCTCGGTGTTCTTACAAAGGTATTCGGTACAATCATCGGTATCCTCTTCCTTGACGGTCAGTCATCAGCAGGTATTGCTCTTATAGAAAAGCTTCTCGGCGGTCTTCTTTAATCTTTAACATAACAAATTTAAGCTCCGACTTAGTCGGAGCTTTTTGTTTTGTGTAATCTGTATGGGTGATGCTTCGTGGGATAACTCCTCCGTCAAAATCGAAGATTTTGCCACCTCCCCTTTCAGGGGAGGGAAACAGAGCTACATTTAAAGAGAGCAGAAAATTTCCTCCCTTGAAAGGGGAGGTGGCACGACGAAGTCGTGACGGAGAGGTTACTGCTCGGCCCTCGGCTCTTAGGGGTCGTACCCTACGCGTTCTCTCTGACGATCCTGAAGGCCATTTCCTCAAGCTGTTCTATGCTTTCAAGAGCTCCTACCTGCTGACGGTAGGCGGCAGCTCCTTTTATACCCTTGATGTACCAGGCGGCGTGCTTGCGTGCTTCTCTTATACCAACACGTTCGCCTTTGTACTCGCAGATAAGCTTTATGTGCTTTATCATAACAAGCATCCTTTCGCTTACAGGTGGCTCAGGCAGGATAATACCGTTCTGAAGATAAGCGTTGATCTGGCTGAAAACCCAGGGTCTGCCCAATGCGCCTCTGCCTACCATAAGGTAGTCACAGCCGGTTTCTTCAAGCATTCTTGCGGCGGAAATTCCGTCGGTGATATCTCCGTTTCCTATAAGAGGTATGGAGATATTCTTTTTTACCTCGGCTATCATAGAAAGGTCTACGGGAGGTGCGTACATCTGCTGACGTGTTCTTCCGTGAAGAGTAACGGCACTCATACCTGCTTTTTCTGCCCGTTGAGCCATATCAATGCAGTTGATGCTGTCCTTATCCCAGCCAAGTCGGATTTTTACCGTAACGGGAATATCAACGGCACTTTTAACGCTTTTCATAATTTCCTCGGCAAGGTCAGGCGTTTTAAGCAATGCACTGCCGCCGCCGTTGCCTGCTATCTTCGGCGCAGGACAGCCCATATTTATGTCGATTACCTCGGGGTTGTAGTCCAGACAGGCACGGGCACTCTGAGCCATAATTTCGGGGTCGTTGCCGAAAATCTGTGCCGCGGCAGGACGTTCCTTTTCTGAAAGGGCGAGGAGCTTTTTACTTTTTCTGTCACACATGGTAAGCCCCTTACTGCTGACCATTTCACTTACAACGTAAGATGAACCGTATGATACACATATCTCCCTGAATGCACGGTCTGCAACACCTGCCATAGGAGCAAGTGCGGCGGTGCGGCTGTCTATTTCAATGTTACCGATTTTCATTTGCCTGTCATCCTCTATGCTTTAATTTCAGCTTATTCTATCATAAAAAAGCAAATAAGTCACCACTTTTATAAAAAAAAGAGGCTGTGTACGGATACAGCCTCAACTATTCAGTTAAATCCAGTTATCAATAATCTCGGGATTTTCGAAGATTTCATCAAGCTTTTTGATGAAGGGGATGACATCACCCATATCAAGAGCTCTGTGGTCAAAGGCGATGCACATAGGAAGAATTTTTCCTATGACTATCTGCTTGTTGCCGTCAACAATGTCAACAACAGGTCTTTCCTGAACTGCGCCAAGACCGATAACGCTGACCTGAGGAGGAATGATTTCAAGAAGTGAAACAGTGCCTCTCTGCTTGAGGTAGAGTGAGCCGACGTTTGAAACGGTGATTGTTCCCTGCTCAAGATCCTTGTCGCCGAGTCTCTCGGTTTCGGGGATTCTGTAATAATCTCTTTTTGCTTTTCCCTTAAGGTGTCTGATGCGATTTTTGCCTGTTTTTGCACGGAAAATTCTCAGTCCTGCCTGAAGAACCTTGCCGTCCTTTATAGTTTCGAGGGTCTTGTTAAAGGAAACTCTGTACATTGCCTCAGTGAGATTACTTTTTGCGGCTCTCTCGCGCAGATCCTTTATGTAATCGGACATCTGTGTAATGGTCTTATCCTGAAAATCACGGAGATTTGTAGTCATCATTTCGCCGTTGGGGAGAATGGTTGTCATAGAGATGTTGATGTTTTCAAATGTGTCAACTCTGCCCACAAGGCACTTGTCGTTGAACTTAATGTGAGCGTTCATATCAGGAGCGGCTTTGATTCCCTCAACAACAACCCTGAGCATAACCGTGTTAAAGGTGATTTTTTCTTCGGGTCCTCTGTTTTCGTTGAGCTTTTGGTAATTCTCAAAAAGCTTGTCCACTCTCGGTTCGTACACGAAAGCAGCGTGGGGGACATTTTTCCAGGATTCACTTGTGATGCTTGCTACCATTTTTCTCTGAATTCCAAAGTGCTGAGTTTTAGTTACCTTCATTTCATTCGTCCTTTCATTTATTAAAATTAATTAAAACAATATACAACTGTCGAAAAACTTTTGATTTGATAATATATTAAAGTTGTTTACGATATATGATATAAATATTAACAAAATATAAACAGAAATAGTTTTTTGTGAAATAATGCACAATGCGACTGCAAAAAATAGGTAATAAAAGCCAAAAAAAGGCGATACTTTTAAATAACTTGTAAATTAGATTTTAACAAAAATTAAAAATAATGACTTGAAATAAACACCGCTTTACAATAATGTTGCGAAAAAACAGGAAAAATGACTGTCCGTAATTGTGCAGACAGTCATTTTTAAAATATAAGTTATCTTTCTATATGCGGTATGCAATTTTTACAGGTCTTCGGATTTTTATACAACCACCAGCTTCAGCTTCTCAAAGCTTTCGGGTTTAAGCTTTTCATAATCTCTGTCAACAGCGATTTCACCGTTTTTCATAGCGGTGAAAAGCTTGTTGTAATCCTCTACGGTGAAGCTTTCCATTTGCCATGTATCTGTAGGCAGACCCACGGCATTTTCCTTTGCACCTAAGGTTGTAAGCTTGCCGCCGATATCCGTCCACTTGTCGTCGTAAACCTTTTTGAGCGTGAACTCAACACTTTCACGCAAGCCCTTGAGAGCTGAGGTTATAACTGTGTCGGACTCCTGTGACTGATCAACATCACAGCCGATTACCTCGCCGTCATTAGCCGAAGCCGCCGCAAAGGCAGACTGACACATAGGGCCTCCGCAACAGAAAACAACTTCTGTGCCCTTTGCGTACCAGCCGCCGAGCATTGTCTGCAGCTCCGCAGAGGGAGAGAAGGAGGCGCCGTACTCCCAGCTTAAGGTAAGCTCTACTTCTTTGTCAAGCTTTTTTGCCGCCTGCTCAATACCCTGAGCATAGCCGTAGGCGAATCGGTTGCAGGAGGGGTTTGTTCCCGCGCCTCCGCCGGTAAATCCGAGTCTTGTATAGCCGTCCATAACTGCCGCATAGCCTGCAAGAAAGCCTGATTGTTCCTCGTTATAGTCTATAGCGGCAACGTTATCAAGCGGCTCGGAATCCTCGCCTTCGCCTTCTTCTATAATGCTGCCGTCAATAAATATAAAGTTTACATCAGGGTATTCCTTTGCTGCACGACGCAGAGCTTCGCCCTGAAGATAGCCTGCACAGATAACTGCCTTTGCACCGGCATCTGCTGCTGCCTTCATAGCGTTGTAGCGGTCAGTATCCGTTGCCTGATTGCCGTTGGCGGGCTGATAATATTTATAGCTTTTGCCGTTATCGTAGGCGTATTTTTTTAATCCCTCCCAGGTACCCTGATTAAAGGACTTGTCAAGCAGCTGTCCTATGTCTGTTACAAATGCAATTTCATATTTGCCGTCCTCGGTGCTCATAGTGTCGGGGATTTTGCTGTAATCGATGCCGCTTTTATCTTCCTCTTTTTTTGTTGTAGTCTGTGTTGTCTGTTGCTTTTTTGTTGTGCTCTGCGGTTGTGAGGTTGTGGGCTCTTCCTTTTTACCGCAGGCGGCAAAGGCAAAAAGAAGCGTTGCCGCAAGTAAAAGTGCAATGATTTTTTTCATATGCATCCTCCTGTAATTTATTTAAGAAGTAAGCTTCTCATAAATTCAGTTTGGAGCAAAAAACCAAAAAATAATCATCCTGAAAAAACATCCTTCAGAATGATCATTTATAGCAATATTAAATTTTACAGTCCGAAGCCAAAGGGCAACAGCTCACCGAGGGTAAGCGTTTTAACTTCCTCGCCGTTCTTGCCGAGAATAACGGTAAAATCCTCACCGCAGAATTCCTTCATAACCTGACGGCAGACTCCGCAGGGCGGACAGAAATCGGTAAAATCAAGTCCCTTTCCGCCGACAATTGCGATTTTTGAAAACTCTCTTTCACCTTCGCTTACTGCCTTGAAAAAAGCAGTTCTTTCGGCACAGCAGGTGGGGGAGAAGGATGCATTTTCAATGTTACAGCCAAGGTAAAGCTTACCGTCTTTTGTAATCAGAGCCGCGCCTACCGTAAATCCTGAATAGGGTGAATATGAGGCTCTTGCCGCTTCCTTTGCTTTTTCTATAAGCTCAACGTCCGTCATTTTTATTACCTCACAATTTTATCTTTAAAGCTTTCGCCACGGATGTCACCGTCAGCTCCGAGCAGATCAAGCACCGTTTTACCTATATCGGCAAAGGTTTTTCTTGTTCCGAGGTTAACAGGGCGTATGCCTTTTCCGTAAACAAGAAGGGGTGTATGCTCCCGTGAATGGTCGGTGCTTTCGGTTAAGGGGTCACAGCCGTGGTCGGCGGTAATCATCAGCACGTCGTCATCATTAAGCTTTTTCATAAATTCACCGAGCCAGCTGTCAAATTCGCTTAAAGCCTTTGCGTAGCCGGGAGCATTGTTCCGGTGGCCGTAAACCATATCAAAATCAACAAGATTTGTAAAGCAGAGCCCGTGAAAATCCTTTTCTGCCGTCTTTTCGGTAAGCTCCATACCGTGAGCGTTACCCTTGGTGGGATTCGCTTTTTTCATGCCTCTGCCTGCAAAAATGTCATAGATTTTTCCTATGGGTATAACATCAAAACCCTTAGCGTTCAGTATATCTATAACGGTATTCCTCGGCGGTTCAAGGGAAAAATCGTGGCGGTTAGCCGTTCGCCTGAAGTTGGGATATTCTCCTTCAAAGGGCCTTGCAATAACTCTGCCTACACCGTGCTTACCCTTAAGAATTTCTCTTGCAATTTTACAGTATTCATAAAGCTTTTCGGGCGGTACAAGGCTTTCATGTGCCGCAAGCTGAAAAACGCTGTCAGCCGAGGTGTAAACAATGAGCTTCCCTGTTTCAAGGTGCTCCCTGCCGTAATCCTCAAGCACCTTTGTGCCGGAATAGGGTCTGTTACAAAGCACGCCTCTGCCTGTTCTTGCCGTGAACTCCTTTATTATTTCATCGGGAAAGCCCCCGGGGTAGGTGGGAAGAGGCTCGTCGGAAATAACGCCTGCTATTTCCCAATGTCCCACGGTGGTGTCCTTGCCTCGGCTTTTTTCGCAAAAGCGCCCGTAAGCACCAAGGGGCTCACTTTCTTTTTCGCCAAAGTCAATGCCGTCTATATTAAAAAGACCGAGCCTTTTCATATTGGGTACGCTGAATTCCTTTTGCTTAAAGCATGAGTAAAGGGTGTTACTTCCTTCGTCGCCGTAAAGGTGACTGTCCTTCATTTCACCTATGCCGAAGGAGTCAAGCACTATTAAAAATACACGCTTTGTTTTCATTATTTATCAAGCCTCACAGTAGCTTCAAGAGCAATTTTCATCATATCGGTAAAGGTGTTCTGCCTTTCCTCGGCGGTGCAGGCCTCACCCGTAAAGGGCAGATCTGAAATTGTGCAGATTGCAAGAGCTCTCTTTTTAAGGTGCATTGCGTTAAGGTAAAGGGCGGCTGCCTCCATTTCAACTGCAAGTGAGCCTGCCTTTGCCCATTTTTCAAGGCTCTTTTCATCGGCATCGTAAAAGGTATCTGAGGAAAGGAGATTACCGACTTTTAATTCAACGCCGATTTCCTTTGCACATTCATCGGCAGCTTTAAGCAGTTCATAGCTGCAGGTGGGAGCAAGTGTACCCGTTACTCCGTACTGCTTCATAAAATCTGAGTTTGTGTTAGCTCCTATGCCTGCAACAACATCGCGAAGCCTGATACCTTCACCGATACCTCCGGCAGAGCCGATGCGGATAATATTTTCAACGCCGAAGAAGCTGTAAAGCTCGTAGGAGTAAATGCCGATGGAGGGTATACCCATACCGCTTGCCATAACAGAAACCTTGTGTCCCTTGTAATAGCCCGTGTAGCCCTGAATCCCTCTTACATTGTTTACAAGGACTGCATTTTCAAGAAATGTTTCTGCAATCATTTTTGCCCTTAAGGGGTCGCCGGGCATAAGCACGGTTTTGGCAAAGCCGATATCGTTGAGTAGATTTATATGTGGTGTGTTCATGGTAAGTTGATTCCTTTCTTAATAGGATTATTTGAAAAAATGCAAAGTGCAAATTTCGGGCCTTTGACCCTTAATATCCTTCGCCTTCCTCATTCTTCACAAGCTTTACTATTCTGCTTGTGCCGAGTCTTGATGCGCCGAGCTTCAGCATATCCTCGGCATCTTTCAGGCTTGCAATTCCGCCTGCGGCTTTAATGAGAGTCACATCTGAAACGTGGGCTTTGAAAAGAGCAATATCCTCTCTTGTCGCACCGCCTGTGGAAAATCCCGTGGAGGTTTTGATGTAGTCTGCATCAGAGGCGGAAACAATTTCGCACATCTTTATTTTTTCTTCCTCAGTCAGAAGGCAGGTTTCAATAATAACCTTTAAAAGTCTGCCGTCGCAGGCTTTTTTTACAGCGTTTATTTCATTGAGCACAGCATCATATTTTTTTTCTTTAAGCATGCCGATGTTTATTACCATATCAATTTCGTCAGCTCCGTCCTTTACCGCCTCGGATGCTTCAAAAGCCTTTACGGCTGTGGTGTTGTAGCCGTTGGGAAAGCCGATAACGGTACAGATTTTAAGGTCGTTACCGACATATTCCTTTGCTTTTTTTACAAAGCAGGGAGCAATGCAGACGCTTGCACAGCCGTATTTTATTCCGTCATCGCAAAGAGTCCTGATATCGTCCCAGGTTGAAGCCTGACCTAAAACCGTATGGTCTACCTTTGAAAGAATTTCCTTTATATCCATAATAATTACCTCCGTGGTGATACTTTTATATTTATCTGTTTTAATATTATATATTCACGCTTAAAAAGTCAAATATTTTAATATAAATTATTGTAAAAGATAAGAAAATGATTTATTATATATAAGTAAACATTATAAAAGGAGACGGAGAAATATGGCTGAAATAAACGTTACAAGGAATTCCACTCTCGGTGAGATTATGGCAACTCCTGCGGGACACGATATTATAATGAAAGCCCTTTATCAGGTGGGTATAAGCGGAGATATGCTTAAAAAAGGTCCTCTTTCAAAGCTTACTCTGGGCAAATTACAGAAATTGAGTGCCGGCAAAATTGACGACGGCTTTGTTGATTCACTTTTAGGTATTCTCAACCTTGAAAAGGATATGCCTCTTACGGATGATGCTCCCATAGAGAAAAAGTGGTGGAAGGAAGCTGTTTTTTATCAGATTTATCCCCGTTCCTTCAAGGACGGCAACGGCGACGGCATAGGTGATATAAGAGGTATAATCGAAAAGCTCGATTACTTGAAGGAGCTCGGCGTTGACGCTATCTGGTTCAGCCCGATGTACGACTCTCCCAACGACGATAACGGCTACGATATCCGCGATTACAGGAAGATTATGGAAGAGTTCGGTACAATGGAGGATTTTGACGAGCTTCTCAAGGGTATCCACGACAGGGGAATGAAAATCATCATGGACCTTGTTATCAACCACAGCTCAGATGAGCACGAGTGGTTCAGATCAAGCGTCAGCGACCCCGACTCGCCCTACAAGGATTACTACATCTGGCGTGACGGTGACGAGAACACACCGCCCAATAACTGGACCTCCCTTTTCAGCGGTCCTGCGTGGAATTATTATCCTGAGCGTAAGCAGTGGGCAATGCATCTTTTCTCAAAAAAGCAGATGGACTTCAACTGGGAAAACGAAAGCTTACGCAAGGATCTTTACGAAATGATAAACTGGTGGCTTGATAAAGGCGTTGACGGCTTCCGTCTTGATGTTATCAGCTTTATTTCCAAGGTTGACGGACTTCCCGACGGCAACCCCACAGTCGGTGCACTTATGGGCTTCAAGGGCGTTGAGCATTATTTCTACGGTCCGAGGCTTCACAAGTATCTCCACGAAATGGCAGAAAATACATTCAACAAGTACGATGCCTTCACCGTAGGAGAATGTCAGGGTACAGGCATTGAAATGAGCAAGCTTATGACAGGTGACTACCGTAAGGAGCTTTCCGTTGTATTCTCCTTTGACCACGTAGAAAATCCCGGTAAAAAGCGTTTCCTTAAGTATAAGTACGATCTTCGCCCTATGGCAAAGGAGCTTGTGAAGTGGCAGCTTGATTACGGTAATCATTGCTGGCCTACCGTATTCTTTGAAAACCACGATACAACAAGAATGCCCAGTAAGGTTTGTCCCGAGGGCTTTTACAGAAGTGAGCTGAGTAAGCTTCTCGCAGTAATGCAGCTTACTATGAAGGGCTGCCCCTTTATTTATCAGGGTCAGGAAATCGGAATGTGTAACGGCGACTTCAAGGATATGAGTGAGCTTCGAGATGTTGAGTCACTTAACTATTATAACGAGCTTATTGAAAAGGGTGAGAGCCACGAAAAGGCTTTTGAGGTTGTAAACGCAGGCAGCCGCGACAACGGCAGAACTCCCGTCTGCTGGACAAGGGGAGAAAACGCAGGCTTTACAACAGGCACTCCCTGGATCAAGACCGTTGATAATTTTGAACGCAACAATGTTGAAAGTCAGGATAAGGACCGCTTCTCCGTGCTTAACTTCTACCGTCAGATGACTAAGCTCAGACACGAGAAGGAGGCTCTTGTTTACGGTGACTTTGAGCTCGGTGACAAAAAGTGGAAGGATGTGCTTTCCTATTACCGTAAGGGTGAGGACGGAACATTTTTCATTGAAATGAACCTTACCGATAAACCACAGAAGAGAAAGATAAAGGTGAATGCTTACGAGAGAGTTATTTCAAACGTTAACGCTCCGGTATCCGATACACTTTCACCCTTTGAGGCAAATGTATATAAAGTGAAATAAAAAAATAAACTGAATAATCAACCGCCTTTTGAAAATCATATTTATATATGACAATAGGCGGTGATTTTTTGTACAGACCTGAAACAGTAAGAGAAATTTTATATAAAAGTGCAGAAAGGTTCGGTGACAGATGCGCCTTTACATTCCTTGACGGTGAGGGAAAGAAATGTGAAGTGAGCTTTAAACAGTTTAAAAATGATGTTATAAGTCTTGCTCTTACGCTTGTGCGTGAAAAAGGGGAGAAGAACAAGGCGGCTATAGTTTCCTATAACTGTTACGAATGGTGCGTAAGCTATCTTGCCTGCCTTTCGTCGGGGGTTGTTGCCGTTCCCGTTGACCGTGAGCTTTCGGCAGAGGATATAAAGGATATTCTTGATTTTGCCGAGGTCACAACGGTTTTCTGTGACGGAAAAGCTCTGAAAAAACTGAGTAATACCGGCTACAGGAATTTTATCAGCTTTGATGACGGAGAAAAGGGACTTTATCCGCTTATCAGAAAAGGGGAGGCTCTTGCCAGAGAGGGCTTTACCCTTGAAAATGAAATTGATACCGATGCTCTTGCCGTGCTTCTTTTTACCTCAGGCACAACGGGTAACGCAAAGGGTGTAATGCTGTCTAACCGTAATTTGTGCAGTGACCTTTATCTTGTAAGCGAAAACATAAACCTTACTCCCTGTGACCGTTCACTTTCTCTTCTTCCTCTTCATCATACCTATGAAACCATGTCCTTTCTGATGATGCTGTACTGCGGCGGCTGTATAGCCTTCTGCGGCGGAATAAGATATTTAAACAAAGGCTTTCAGATTTTTTCTCCTACTGTTTTTGTCACCGTACCTCTGATATTGGAAAAGCTTTATGAAAAGCTGATGGGCGAAATTGAGAAAAAAGGCTTAAGGCAGAAATTCCGTCTTGCAGCTCTTGTGTCTACGGCAATGAGTGAGGAAAAGAGAAAAAGGATATTCGACGATATACACCGTTTCTTCGGCGGAAGGCTGGAAAAATTCGTTGTAGGTGCCGCGCCGTTGCAGTCATCGGTTGCTCAGGCCTTTGAAGCCTTTGGCTTCAGGGTGGTTATAGGTTACGGCCTTACGGAGTGCTCCCCTATTATAATCTGCAACAGTATTGATGATACAAGCCCCGATACCGTCGGCAGACCCCTGAAGGAGGTTGAGGTTAAAATAGATTCTCCCGATGAAAAGGGGGTAGGCGAAATTCTCGTAAAGGGCCCGATGGTGATGCGCGGCTATTATAAAAACGAGAAAGCCACAAGAGAGGTTTTTCGTGACGGATGGTTCTGCACGGGTGACCTCGGTAGAGTTGACAAGAACGGCAGATACCGTATAAGCGGCAGATCGAAAAATGTCATTGTTACAAAAAATGGCAAAAATATTCATCCCGAGGAGCTTGAATACCGACTGAATAAAAATCCCTTTATTGCAGAAAGTCTCGTTTTCGGTGAAAAAGGGGATATTGTAAGCTGTGAAATTCTGCCCGATGAGCAGGCAATAAAAAATAAGCTTAAAAAAAGCGGTCTTACCGAGGAGGAGACCAAGGCGGTGATCAACGAAGCTGTAAGGAGCATAAACAGAGCCCTTCCCTCTTATAAAAGGATAAAAAAGGTAACTCTGCGTAAGGACGGCTTTGATAAAACAACGACCCATAAAATTAAACGAAAATATTGACGGAACAATATAATGTGCGGTATAATTATTGAATTACAGGGCGGCAATCTGCCGCCCGTCGTTGAGTGGTAAGCAGCAATGCTGAATGCCGGAAAAACTGTCGGCTGCAGTACAAACTAAAAAAAGGGGAGGTGGGCTGATGTCAGAACAGATTATGCTGGAAGGTGTCGTTGAAGGCATCATTTATACTAATGCAGAAAACGGATATACGGTTATAGATCTGAGCTGTGATGACCGTCTTATTACGGCTGTCGGTATTATGCCTGCCTGCAATCCCGGAGAAAGAGTAAAGGTTTACGGGTCGTGGAAAATGCACCCCACCTTCGGTACACAGTTTGCGGTAGAAAAATGTGAACGGACTCTTCCCAAAAGTGCCGCCGATATGTACCGCTATCTTTCCGGCGGTGCAATAAAGGGCATAGGCCCTGCTACGGCAAATAAAATTGTTGACCGTTTCGGGGATGACAGCTTTGATATAATCGAAAATCACCCCGAAAGACTGAGTGAAATCAGGGGAATCACCCGGGATAAGGCTTTGGAAATGAGCAAGAGCTTTAAAAGTCAGTTTGCGGCAAGAGAGGTAATAATTGCTCTTGAAAAGTGGGGGCTGAGTCCCTCGGAATCTCTTGCGGCATATAAGGCGTTCGGAAGCGGTGCTGTTGAAAGAATAAACGAAAATCCCTATATTCTCTGCGGCGAAAAAACAGCGCTTCGTTTTGAACGGGTAGATGAGATTGCGGAGAGGTTGCCTAACGGTGTGAAGGATATTTACCGTCACCGTGCAGGAATTTTACATATTTTAAGGCATAATCTTTCTAACGGTCATACCTGTGTGCCCAGGGAAAAGCTTATAATTCCCGCCAAGGAGCTTTTAGGCCTTGAACGTGAGGAAACCGGTGAGATTATTGACGATCTTGCCGATGACAGGGATATTGTTATAGATTTTTATGAGGATAAGCCCTACGTGTTCCTTGCGGAGGAATATCTCGACGAAAGGAGCATTGCCGACAGAATAGGTGTTATGCTCCGCTTTCCGCCTGCAAAGGGCAGAATAAGCGTTTCGGCTATTGAAGAAATAGAAAAGAAAAAGGGCATCTCCTTCGAGCAAAAGCAGAGAGAGGCTATACTCACCGCCGTAAATGACGGCTTGCTTGTCCTTACGGGCGGTCCGGGTACAGGTAAAACAACAACTCTCAACGGTATATTGGAGCTTTTTGAAAAAAAGAAGCTTCGTGTGCTTCTTGCCGCTCCTACGGGAAGAGCCGCAATGAGAATGAGTGAGGTTACGGGCAGGCAGGCTAAAACCGTTCACCGTCTTTTAGAGGTTGAATGGGGTGAGGGCGACAAGCCGCGTTTTACAAGAAATATTGAAAATCCCCTTGAGGCGGATGCTGTTATAGTGGACGAGCTTTCCATGGTGGATACCCATGTTTTTGCGGCACTTCTTGATGCGCTTCCCTTAGGGTGCCGTCTTGTTATGGTAGGTGACTCTGATCAGCTGCCTCCCGTCGGCGCAGGTAATGTACTTCAGGATATTGTAGAATCGGGACTTATTCCCACGGTAAAGCTTACGGAGGTTTTCCGCCAGAGCCTTGAAAGCCTTATAGTTACAAATGCTCACAGAATTGTAAAGGGTGAATATCCGGAGCTTAACATAAAGGACAAGGACTTTTTCTACATGCAGAGGAATAATATGTTTTCCTGTGCAGAGACGGTGCTTGACCTTTGCACAAAGCGTCTGCCCAAGGCTTACGGCAGCGATCCCCTTGAGGATATTCAGATAATCTGCCCTTCAAAAATGGGTGAAACAGGTACGGTAAGAATAAACGAGATGATGCAGAAAATTCTTAATCCTCCTTCAAAGGATAAGGAGGAGCTTGCCCGTGGCAGCCGTATTTTCCGCGAGGGCGACAAGGTAATGCAGATTAAGAATAACTATGACATTGTATGGACGAGGGGTAAAGAAACCCTTGCAGGTATTTTCAACGGTGATATAGGAAGAATAATTGCCGTTAACCACAACGCAGGCTTTATGAAGATTCTCTTTGATACAAGGACTGCAATTTATCCTTTTGACAATGTAAAGGAGCTTGAGCTTGCTTACGCAATCACCGTGCATAAAAGTCAGGGCAGCGAGTTCGACAGCGTGGTAATGCCGGTGTGCTGTGTTCCGCCGAGACTTTCTTATCGTAATCTGTTATACACGGGTGTGACAAGAGCGAAGAACAGGCTTATCCTTGTCGGTAACTGTGAGGAGATTTTCGCCATGGTTGACAACGATAAAAAAACACGCAGATATTCTGCGCTTAAGTATATGCTACTGAAGGATAAGAAAAAGTAGGGGCGGATACCATCCGCCCGCTGTGTGGTTTGATCGATACGGTCGGGAAACTCACGGTTGACAAAAACGCAAAAAAACAGTAAAATGTATTGGTTAAACAAATATGAAAGGAAGTGAAGAAATGGCGGGCTACAATATAGGTATCGACCTTGGAACAAGCACAGTTACCGCCTTTGTCAGCGGCAGAGGTATTGTGCTTTCAGAGGATAACGCAATCTGTTACGACGCTCATAATGACGCCTTTGTTGCTCTCGGTGACGATGCTGGCAGAATGTTCGGTAAGGCTCCCGAAAGCTATATTCTGAAGCGACCCATTTCTGACGGTGTTATTTCAGACTTTACCGTAATGGCTGATATTCTTTCCCGCTTCCTTACAAAAATATGTAAAAACAGTATTTTCAGACCTAATGTGCTCATAAGCGCTCCCAGCTGCAGCACTCAGCTTGAAAAAAAGACGGTTATTGAAGCCGCCTGTGCTGCCGGTGCCGGTAAGGTCCACCTTGTTGATGAGCCTGTTGTTTCGGCTCTCGGTGCAGGTCTTTCCATTGATCACCCAAAGGGTGTTATGGTTATTGATCTTGGCGGCGGCACAACGGATATTGCCGTTATCACAATGGGTACGGTTGCTTATGCTACTTCTCTTCGCAGAGTTTCGGGCGATACAATGGATGAGGCAATATGCCAGTATGTCAAAAAGAATATGGATATTCATATCGGTAAGCAGACAGGCAGAAAAATTAAGCATGCAGTAGGCTGTGCCGTTAAACGGGAAGAGGAGATTGTAATTACCTTTACGGGCAAGGATATTGTAACCGGTATGCCTAAAAATTTCAGTATCAGCTCTCATGACGTGTGTGATGCGCTTAAGGAAAATGTTGAAAGCATCTTTGACGGTGTTATGGATGTTCTTGAACAGACACCGCCGGAGCTTTATTCGGACATCTGCAACGAGGGAATAGTTCTTACCGGTGGCGTTGCAAAGCTTTACGGACTTGATAAATTCCTCGCCGATAAGCTCGGTATAAAGGTCACCGTAGCTCATGACCCTGAGCATTGCGGAGCAAAGGGCGCAGGCTTTATGCTTAAAAATATAAAAAAGCTTGAGGATAACGGCTACAGCTTCCGCTTAAGAGAGCAGATATTTTAACATTTAATCCGAAGCTGCCGACCTAAAATTCTGATGCTATTGTGTTTGCCGTAACTCCGTAAAGCGGTCTGCTTTCCGGCTTGTGTGTGGTTTCGGTAGGCTCAAGAAAGCTGTTTGTAACGGTAAACTGACAGCAGATTTTGTTTGAATAGTATACTAAGTGGTATTCTTCAATATCAAGGGTTAATTCACCTGTCTTTGAAAAGTCCTCGCTTTTCAACGGCAGGATTTTTTTTACGGCTTCCTCGCATTTCTTTTTTTCTGAAAGCGTAAAGGCTTCAAGTGCCTTTGCCGCTTCACTTCTGAAAAATTCACCCTGGCCGGGGGTCACGGCTTTTATCTGCCCTTTTTCGTCAAGTTTACTTACGGAGAGTCGGATTTTTGTTATTTCACCTTTTTCATTTTCCGTTGCGGTAAGTAAAACCTCCTTTTCCTCGCTTTTCAAGAGCAGTCTATATCCGTCGTCATCTGCAATGTAGCTTGAAAGTGAGATAAGCCTGTTGCCGTTAATGCGATTGAGTGTATCGGTAAAAAGAAGAATGTTACAGTTTCCCTCGGGTGTGCAGGCGGAAAGAACAATACTGCAAAGGGAAATGAGAAAAGGTAGCAGCGTTATTTTTTTCATAGAATCACCGATAGGAGTATATGCATTTTGCATTAAAAAAAGACCCCCGCAGGGGCCTTCTTTTATACAGCGTCTCTGCCCTTGGGCAAAGCAACCTTTTCCTTGTGCTCCTTGGGTTGGATGTCGCCTGATTTTGTAAGAGCAATCTTTGTAAGAGTAGGACCGAAAAGCTCGTAAATCAGCACTCCGAAAAGAACGATGTTGCGGATAATGATACCGCTTTCGCCGATTTCCATTGCGGTGATTGACATGCCGAGGGCAACACCTGCCTGAGGAAGAAGGGTGATACCGAGGTACTTCTGAATGTTGGGCTCACTTTTTACAAGTACGGAGCTCCAGCGAGCACCGAAGTATTTACCGAGTGAGCGGGTGATAATATAAATTACGCCGATGCCGATGATGCTGATATCCGTAAATACGGAAAATTCAAGCTCTGCACCGCTTAAAACAAAGAAGAGAATGAAAAGAGGTGCTGTCCAGCGGTCGGTTTTTTCCATAAGGTTTGCTGAGAAATCGCAGATGTTGCAGAAGATTGTTCCGAGCATCATGCAAACGAGGAGGGGGGAGAAGCCGACGTGTACGGGGCCGATGTGGAACTTGAGCTTTGAAAGAGCAACGGCAAAGAAAATTGCGGTGATAACGATTGCCTGGCGCTTACTTCTTGAATTGAAGAACTTTTCCGAGAAGGAAAGACCCCAGCCGAGAACAGCACCGAGTAAGAGAGAGAATACAATTTCAACAATGGGGTCAACAAGGACTGAAACAAGGCTGAATTCGCCAAGAGTGATAGCCTTTGCAACACCGAAGGAAACGGCAAAGATGATGAGACCTACAGCGTCATCAAGAGCAACGATGGGAAGAAGCAGGTTTGTAAGCTTACCCTTTGCCTTGTACTGGCGGACAACCATAAGTGTAGCTGCAGGAGCAGTTGCGGAGGCGATAGCACCGAGGATGATTGCACTTGAAATGGGGAGCTTGTCCTCGCCGAGAACAAAGTGAAGACCGATAAGCGCTGCATCAACAACAAGGGTTGTTACAACAGCCTGGAGAATACCGATGATGGTTGCCTGCTTACCGGTATGCTTGAGCTGTGAAAGGCGGAATTCGTCGCCGATTGCAAAGGCGATAAAGCCGAGAGCGACGTCGTTGAGAATTGAAAGGTCGGCGACAGCACCGACACTTGTAAAGCCGATACCCTCAATGCCGAGCTGACCGAGACAGTAGGGACCGATAAGTATACCTGCCACGAGGTAGCCGGTAACGGCAGGAAGCTTGAGGGGTTTGACGACACGTGACATAAAGAGACCTGCCATCAGGGCGATCGAAATGCCTAAAAGTGTTTCCATTTCCATAAAATAAGACCTTCTTTTGTTGTTAAGATTCATAAAAATACCAAAGTGAATTATATGAGCGTTGGCTTCAAAAGTCAATCACGAAAATATACAATTTGAGACAAAAAATTTATAAAAATTTATTAAAAGTAACGTATTGGGTATTTTTCACAAAAACGTATGGACTTTTTTGTAATTATAACTATAATAATATTCGTTAATTTAAAAATAAAATCGAAGGTGAAAGAATATGGAAAAAAATCAGCTTACACCAATGTTGTTCACAAGCCTTAAGGGCTACAGTAAAAATCAGCTTGTAAAGGACATTGTATCAGGTCTTATCGTAGCTATTATTGCGTTGCCTCTTTCGATAGCTCTCGCACTTGCTTCTGGCGTAGGTCCCGAGGAGGGTATTTACACCGCTATTATTGCAGGCTTTGTAATTTCTGCTCTTGGCGGCAGTACCGTACAGATTGCGGGTCCCACGGCGGCCTTTGCAACCATCGTAGCAGGCATCGTTGCCAAAAACGGAATGAGCGGTCTTGCAACGGCAACTATTCTTGCCGGTATAATTCTTGTAATTATGGGTGTATGCAAGCTCGGTTCACTTATCAGGTTTATTCCCTTTACAATTACAACGGGCTTTACCTCAGGTATTGCGCTTACAATTTTCCTCGGTCAGATAAAGGACTTCTGCGGTATGACCTATCCCGAGGGAATGGAAACCATTGAAACCGTGGACAAGCTTAAGGCACTTATTGCAGGTGCAGACAGCTTTAACCCTGATGCCTTCATTGTCGGTGCGGTATGTCTTGCTGTGCTTCTGATTATGCCTAAGATAAGCAAGAAAATTCCCGGCTCTCTTGTGGCGGTTATTGTGGGCATTGCTATGGTAAAGCTTCTTCCCCTTGAGGTTAACACTATAGGTGACCTTTATACAATCAGCAGCTCTCTTCCCAAGTTCACTCTTCCCGATTTTTCTTTCGCTTCAATTAAAATTGCTCTTCCCGATGCTTTCACGATCGCTGTGCTTGCGGCTATTGAGTCACTTCTTTCCTGTGTTGTTGCTGACGGTATGACGGGTACAAAGCACCGCTCTAATGCGGAGCTTCTCGGTCAGGGTGCAGGTAACATTGCCTCCGCACTTTTCGGCGGTATTCCCGCAACGGGTGCTATTGCAAGAACAGCGGCAAACATCAAAAACGGCGGCAGAACACCCATTGCAGGTATTGTTCATGCAGTTGTGCTTCTTCTTGTGCTTATCTTCCTTATGCCCTATGCGGCACTTATTCCAATGCCTGCTATTGCGGCAATCCTTTTCCAGGTTGCATATAACATGAGCCATTGGAGAACCTTTGTTTCTCTTGTGAAAACTGCTCCCAAGAACGACATCATTGTGCTTATAATCACCTTTGTGCTTACAATCGTCTTTGACCTTGTTGTTGCTATCGAGTTCGGTATGCTCCTTGCACTTATCCTCTTTATGAAGAGAATGAGTGAGGAAAGCTATGTGACATCATGGAAGTATGTCAACGAAAGCAAGGAGCCTGAGGCTGACAGTGCAGAAACCAAAAAGGAGCTTATGGCTGTTCCCGAATATATCAGAGTTTACGAAGCAACAGGTCCGATGTTCTTCGGTGCGGCTAATCAGATTGAACAGATTATCTTCAAGGATATGACGAAGTGCCTCATTCTTCGTATGAGAGGTGTGCCCGCCATTGACAGCACGGCAATGAACAGTCTTAAGGCTCTTTATGAAAGATGTGAGAAAAAGAACATTACGCTTATTCTTTCCCACGTTAATGAGCAGCCGATGAAGGCTATGAAAAAGTCTGGCTTTTACACTGCTGTGGGCAGCGAGAACTTCTGCCGTGATATTCATACGGCAATTGAAAGAGCAAAGGAAGCCGCGAAATTAAAAATGTAAAGTTTTGGTCAAGCTTTTACAAAAGCTTGCGGGAGTCAAGAGGGCAGAGCCCTCTTGCTTCTTTTTTTGTTTGTTGGTGTTATGTATATCCGCGTAGGGGACGCCCCCGTGTGGCGTCCCTTTTTGTCGGATGCAAGGGTGGAAACTTTCAAGGGCGACCACGCGGCGGCGCCCCTACGGGTGCGGAAGTTTTCAATCACGGATGGTATAAATGCAAAACAGCCGACCAATGGTCGGCGCTACAATGACACAATTAAATTTTCACTTCAACAAAAACCAAACCCACGGAAAATCCGTGGGCTCATTTTTTTTCATTTAATTGTAACAGCTCGTCAGCGCTTACTTTATAATATCTGCAAAGGCTTGCAAAATCCTCGACGGAGAGCTTTGCTCTGCGTTTTTCAATGTGGTCATAGCCCTGTTGTGATTTATTTATTATTTTTCCCGCTTCCTTCTGTGAAAGGTCACTGTCAATTCTCAAAGCAATAAGTCTGTCAAGATAATCCATATTATCACCTCGGAATAATGATACAATACTCTTAAATTGAGTATTGACAAATACTCAAAGATTGAGTATAATAATATAAAATCATTCGACATAATCACTAATATTCTCCCGTAAATCCTTGACACCTTGGTTATATTGTCATATAATTGACCTGTAGAAAACATTTCCGAAGGGAGAAAATTATTATGGCAAAAGCTATGACTCCTGAAAAGTTGCAGAAGCAACAGCTTAAAAAGGAGAAGGAAATCAAAAAATGGGAAAAACAGCAGGCAAGACCTAAGAGCAAAACCTATTTCTGGTATCTTGTTCTTATCATTGCACTTATCTATGCTGTTGATGAAATAGCCTCACAGATAGGCACACTTATGAAAACGGAAATTGCAAACGATCTGTTCCAGAGTGAAAGCTCGGTTACAATCCTTAACCTTCTTCAGGTTGTGGCGATTCCTTTCCAGGTTATCGGCCTTTTGTACAGACCCCTTGCTGACCGTTACGGCAGAAAGCTTCTGCTTATCGTAAACACCTTCGGTATGGGTATTGCAATGTTTGTAATATTCCTTTCGCAGAATGTGCTCATGTACGCTATCGGTGCCTGTATGATTCTGTTCTTCGTGCCTCACGATATGCACGTTGTGTTTATAATGGAATCCTCACCTGCAAAAAAGCGTGCAATTACTTATTCGTTGATTAAATTCTTTGCAAATATGGCAGTTATGCTTGTTCCCATTCTCCGCCGTCTGCTTATGCACAGTGCGGCAGAGTGGCGTAATGTATTCCTTATCCCTGCAATTGTCGGCATTGTAGTCAGCTTTATTGCTCTTTTGTTTGCAAGGGAAACCGACGCCTTTATCGAATCCCGTCTCCGTTATCTCAGAATGACGGACGAGGAGCTTAAGGCGGAAGAGGAAGCAAAGAAAAAGGAACAGAATGCCCAGGGCGGTCTTATTGCGGCGCTCAAGTTCGGTATGAAGCACAAGCAGCTTCGTTGGGTATATATCTGCTTTGCTCTTGCCGGCATAGGCTGTATCGGCAGCCTCGACTATCAGACAATCCTTACCTACTGCTATGCGGAAAGCATCCACGGCGGAATTACCGACGAGTTCCTCAACCTTGTAAGCGTTAACGAGGTTACACAGGCTCTTATTCTTTTCCCCATAGGCTCTGCACTTGCTCAGCTTATTATGGGCTTCATTTCTGACCTCAAGGGCAGAAAGGCTGCCGCAATCACCGTTGCCTCTGTTTGCCTTGCAAGCTTTGTGGGTTTTGTTCTCGGTTCGAAATTCAACCTTCTCAACCCCTCAGTTATCGGCTTCCTCTGCGGTGCATTCGTAGGTAGCTACTATTCAACCAACGACGTGCTTATTATGATGGCTAGCGAATCCGCTCCCACAAACCTCCGTTCCTCAGCCTCATCGGCACAGACCGTTGTGGGCTTTGCAGGCTACGCTATTGCATATATGTTCTATGTTCCCATAACAATGATTGCAGGTAACGCTTCAATTCCTGCCGTTGCATTCTGTCTGCTTGTTCCGAGCTTTATCATTACACTTATTGCACTCATCAAAAACACTCACGATACAAAGGGCGTTGACCTTGACAAGGTTACAGGTCTTGAGTGGGATTGATTGAGGGCTGACCCCTCAGTCACAACCTTTGGTTGCGACAGCTCCCCTTTCAGGGGAGCGAAGATTTTACCTCCCCTGAAAGGGGAGGGGGATCGCGATAGCGGTGGAGGGGTCTGCCGCAACATCTCTTTATAATGTATCGCCACCATAGGCGGTTCATATAAAACTAAAACAAAGGAGAAATGAAAATGGAAGAACAAATGATGAATCAGATGATGGATATGTATTCCGAAATTTTCAAATACTATCCGATTTTAACAATCATCGGAATTATGGCAACAGCCTTCTGTGTGCTGTTCATGCACTTTTCCGCACAGCACAGGAATCACAAACTCGGTGTCGGCTGGTATATCTGCGGTGTTCTTTTCGGGCCCTGGACTGTGCTTGTGTTCCTTCTTAAAAGAAAGGATTTCCCCGGCCCCGACCTTAAGGTATGTCCCTCCTGCGGCAACCGTTGTCCTGTTAACTTTGAGGTCTGCAACCGCTGCCTTGTTGAGCTTCCCGAGGTTGACACGGCTGAAAAGGCAAAACAGAAGAAGCTTTCAAAAATCTTCGGCATCGGTATTATCATCACCGAGGTTGTTTCCCTTGTTGCGGGTGCCGTTCTCGGTGCAACCATGGCAAAGAGCATTTTTGAAATGGTCGGTGACATAGACAGCTACTATAACGATGAATACAGAATTGCCGTTGACGGTGTTTTCTACGACAAAAAGGGAAACAGCTATGAAAAGGGCTCCGATGTTGTTCTCTATGACAAGGAAGGCAGAGCTTATACTTACACTACAGAAACGGAAAACCAGGATATTTATTATTACGATGAAGAATACTATGTCCGTGACGACGGCGAAAAGTATTTTGTCTATGACTGTTATGTAACATCGGAGGGATGGTTCTACTGCGATAAGGCTTCTACCCTTGAATATTATTATCCCGACACGGAGAAAATGAGTCAGGAGGAGCTTGACGCCTATTATCAGCTTCAGGTTAATCAGGAGGGCGACGGCTACAGGTACTACTATGAGTATCTTGTTGATCAAGACGGTAATATTTATTACGATGCTTTTGAAGCCTCATGGAACGCACAGGGTGAGCTTATCACGGCGGAAAATGACCCTAGCTTAAATTAACAGCAGGTAGTTTCCGCGGCAGAAATAACTGAACAAAAAGCAGCAAGGTCACGGAACGGGTTCCGTGACCTTGCTTTATAAAGGGAGAGAATGGGAATGTCAAATCTGGTTTCGCTCAATTTCTTCAATAAGAGTAAGAGTTTCAGGTGAATAGTAGTTTTTTATCGAGCTGTGAATTCTGCCGTGAAGAAATGGAACAGCGGCAATTATTACGATGCCTGAAATACAAAGCACTACGCCGACGGGCAGGGGACATAAATCCTTTATAATGCAGATAATGCTTGCAGCGGTAAAAGCTGTGCCCATAATACCCGTAAAGATTGAAGTCATAGTTGAAATGAAATCAACTCTTTTGTCAAGAGCACGTAATCTTTTCATTTTCTGATTTGATTCTTTTTTTGTATATTTTTCTTTTAGCTGTTCAAGCTCATTGTTTGTTTCCCCCGAGTATCTTATTGAAAAGGCTTTGCTGTCGGTGTCTTTCATAGTATTCTCCTTTATTTTTAAAGGTTAATTTTTACGGTGAAGTTTGAGCCCTTACCGAGCTCACTTTCAACAATGATCTCACTTTTGGTAATATCGATTATTCTTTTAACGAGAGTCAGACCAAGACCGTTGCCTTCGGTGGATCTGGAAATATCGCCTTGATAAAACTTTTCAAAAATACGTCTGCCGGTTTCTTTTGTCATACCGCAGCCGTTATCTACTATTGAAACAACGGCGAGGTTTCCTTGCTTTTTCAGGTTTACTGAAATTTTTCCGCCTTTAGGTGTGAATTTGACTGCATTTGATACAAGGTTTGACCATACGGTGAAAAACAACTCCTCGTCACCTTCTATGAAAATGCTTTCGTCAAGGTCGGTAAGAATTTCAATTTCCTTTTCATCCCAGTTTTTTTCATAAATCAGAATAGCCTGACAAAGCTGTTCGCTAAGATTAAACTTTTTCTTTTCGGGATAAATCTGCTGGTTTTCGAGCTTGCTGAGCTTGAGTATGCCCGAAATCAGATCGCCGAGCTTTTTTGAAGCAGCTTGCATTCTTTGTGCACATTCTATTCTTTCCTGCTCTGAAAGCTCCGGATTCTGCAGCATAGCGGAATAGTTATGTATAACGGCAAGGGGCGTTTTTATCTCGTGGGAAACATTTGAAATAAAGTCCGTTTTTAACGTTTCGGTAGAGGAAAGCTCCTCAGCCATTTTGTTTATGTCCTCAATGATAAGGTCATATTCGTTGAAGGCTCTTTTTTTGTGTAGCGGAGATATTCTTACAGAAAAGTCACCGGAGGTTATTTTAGAAAGAGCATCAAGAATCCTTGTAACAGGACGGCGTGTATAAATACGTTTTCTGATACCGTCAACAATGCTCATAAAAAGGCAGATAAAAAGGATGTTTAAAAGTGTGCGCAGAGCTCTTTCGCTCATTGTTCCGTCGGGGATAAGCACGGGATTTCCGCTGCCTTCAAAAAGGCTTCCGCTGAAGAAAAGCAGGAAGCTAACGGAAACGGCAAAGCCTGTTATTGCAAAATAGAGGAAGAATCGCCAGGGTGAAAAAATACTGTCCCGAAGTCGTTTGTCCTTCTTTTTATTTCTTCTCATTTCAGCACCGCCTTATAGCCAAGACCGTGAACGGTTACGATTTCAAAGTTTTCACATTCGCTAAGACGTTCGCGCAGCTTTGCCATATAAACATCCACTGTTCTCGGACCTGAGGTTGTACTTGAATCCCAGAATTCATCCATAAGCTGTGAGCGGGTGAAGGTTTTGCCGGGGTAGGAAAGAAGCTTGTAAAGCAGGTTGAACTCTCTTGCGGTAAGTGGGATTTCTGTTGCTCCGAGCTTCGCGGTGCGCTCGTCCATATTCATGCTGAATTCACCGATAACAAGCTTTCGCGAGGCGGCAATTTTGCTTCTGCGTAAAACTGCTCCGATTCTTAAAACAAGCTCCTGAAGGTCAACAGGCTTTACTATGTAATCATCAATGCCCGTAAGAAAGCCTCTTTGCTTTGAAAAAAAGTCATCCCTGGCGGTAACGAAAATAATAGGCATTTCCGCATCGGTGGAGCGTATGCTTTTTGCAATTTCAAAGCCGTCGGTGTCGGGTAGCATAATATCGGAAATAATAAGGTCAAAAACAGTACTGTACATATTTTCATAGGCTGCCTTGGCATCGAGTGCACCAACAGCATCGTAGCCGCTGATGTTGAGATATGAGCACATACTGCGGCATAAATCTTTGTCGTCCTCAATAACAAGAATTTTAAACATAAAAACACCTCTGCAATTATTCAAATTTATTATATTACAAGAATGTTAAGGTTTTGTTTAAATGAAGAAAACAATGCAAAAAAATCAGAACAAGGTTTTACCGTGTTCTGAAAGCTGCGGTTTATCAGCAGTCACGGTATGCTGTGCCCCTACTCGGTCATATAGCTGTCCGGTCCGGAATAGCTGTTTCATTAAGATGAAGAAGCCGTTTTCTCGACCCAAAGGTATGCATATACTCCGATGGCGAAAAACGGTAAAAAAGCAATGATGTAAAACATATAAAAAGAAATAACAGATGCCCCAAGGCGTAGTTGCCTTGAAATGCATCTGTTATTATTGCTTTTTGTTCTACGCTTAATGTAACAGTTCTTTACTCTGCGCTTGCTCTTCTTATATAGTTCTTAAAGAACCTGAGCGCATCCTCAAGGCAGGCAACGGGGATCTTTTCATTTGTGCCGTGGGTACCTCTGAGAAGTTCAATACTTACTCTGAAGGGAGCGTAGCGGTAGATGTTATCGCAGATGGGCTCGTAGTTGTAAGCATCTGTTCCGCCCATTACAAGGTAGGGAGCGATGATTGAGTTGGGCTCAAGACCCTTGCAGATGTCACCGATGATTCTGAAGCTTCTTGAATCGGTGGGTGAGAACTTTGAAGCCTCCTTGGAGTTGAGAACGTTGATTTCGATATCCTTGTTCTTTACAACTCTTCTGATGTGGTCAACAAGGTCCTGCTTGGTCGTTCCGGGCATTGCACGGAAGTTGATTACCGCGCTTGCTCTCTGAGGAAGAACATTGGCGGCAGGACTGCCGTTAGCCATAGTTACGGCTGTTGTTGTTCTTACAAAGCAGGCGCCGAAGGGGATGGCCTTTGCTACCTGAAGAATAAGAGGCTTAAGAAGAGGAAGGTTGCAGGTGATAAGACGTACGGGATATGTACATTCCCTGGCAACAGCGTCCATAAGGTCATTCATAAGCTGATTGAAGGAGGACTTGAACTGATGGTTTTCGATTTCTCTGATTGCACAGGCAAGCTGACCGAGTGCGTTGTGTTTGGGAGGCTGTGAGGAGTGACCGCCCTTGCCGTTTACAACAATTTCAATATCCGAATAGCCCTTTTCGGCAACGCCGATGCCGATGAGATATTTGTTTTCAAGCACACCGGGAACGCTGACAGGGATGATTGCACCGCCTTCGTCAACAACGCTGTCAAGCATGATGCCTCTGTCTTTGAGAGTTGTCATAATGTCAAAGGCACCGTTCTTGTCATTTGCAACAACCTCCTCGTTGTCACCGAAGAGAAGATATACGTCTCTTTCCGGCTCGAAGCCGTCCTCGAGGAGTGCTTCAACGGATTCCATAACTGCGATAAGGTGGTTTTTCATATCGATTGTGCCGCGACCCCAGATGAATTCACCGTCGTCAACACCCTCAAATGCACCGTGTACCCAGTCCTGCTCAGTGCCGGCTGAAACGGGAACAACGTCCTGGTGAGCGAGAAGGGCGATAGGCTTAAGGTCAGCTCTCTTACCCTTCCAGCGGTATATGAGGTTTGCAGGGGGAACAATTTCCTTTTCAAGCTTTTGGGCGATGAGAGGATAGGCCTCGTCGAGGAACTTGTGGAATTTTTCGAATTCCTTCCAGTCAACTCTTTCGGTTTCACGGTAAGAGATGGTCTTGAACTGAACAGCCTTTGAAAGATTTTTGCGGTATCTTTCTACATTGAATGCTTCCTCGGGCAGGGGAGCAAGCTCTCTTTTTTCGGGCTTATACAAAGCGGCATGAACAGCGTTGCTGGCCGCAGCGGCAAGAAGGCCTGCGCCGAGAATTTTTGTTGTTTTCTTCATGGGTAAACCCCTTTCTGTTATATATTTACCGTAATATTATATACCTGTCGGGGATATATTTCAATACCTTTTGAAATATATCGGCGGAGTTGGATGAGTGTCAGGGCAATACTTGACACATTCCTCCTGTAGTGCTAAAATATAGCGGTACAAGAAATTACGGAGGTAAAATATTATGATGAGTAAAAAAATGGTGAAAATCATTTGTATCATTATGGCAGGGCTTATGATTCTCAGTGCCTGTGCAGTTCTGCTTCAGGTTTTTGCCGCTGATGAGGCTGCCGTTATTTCCGGAACGGTTATACCGGATACCGGTGACAGCGATATGGATTACATCATTCCTGCAGGTATAGCCGTTGCGGCTGTGCTTGCAGTTGTTTTATGCCTTGTGCTTCCTAAAATTAAAAAGAAGGACACAGAGGAATAAATTTTGTGATTTACGGGCGGCAATCTGACGTCCTTTTTTTATTTTTCCGCGCAGGGAGTAACACCACGCAGGTCAGGGCTTATGCTGCAGCAGAAGCGCGGTGCGCCGAGTCCGTTTTGCATAGTTCTGCTTCTTGCTTTTTACGTTGTCTGTTACCGTTACTTTGAAGTTTTACTAAAAAAATTACGACTTTCTCTTGAAATTCTTTTCAAACAGTAGTAAAATATTTAATTGGAAAAAAACCTTAAAGGAGATGGAGATAATGAAAAAAATAATCGCAGTATTACTCACGGCTCTTTTGCTTATGAGCCTTTGCTCAGCAGGGGCTTCTGCCGTGGCGGAGGATAAAAAGCTTACGGAATTTCCCGTTATTATGGTGCCCGGTTATTCCTCCAGTGAGCTTTACAGACTTGACGAAAACGGCGAGGTTGTACACGTATGGGGCGACGCTTTCGGTCAGATAGGCTCTGCCGCTGAGGGTAAGCTCGGAGGTATAATTGCCGATGCAGGTATGTTCCTGCTTGCCGGTAACGTTGAGCCTATTGCTGAAAGACTCGGCGAGGGCTTTCAGAGAATTTTCGGTGATATGAAAACCAATCCCGACGGCTCAAGCTATTATGACGTTAAAAACTATATCAATACACCTGAAGAATGCTGTTATGCTACCCTTATGGAAAAATATCCCGAGGGAAGACATCAGGCTGAGCCTGAAATTATGGCTGAGGTTATTGCTGAGGTAGGTGCTGAAAACTGCTTTGTTTTCACCTGTGATTTCAGAATGGGCGCTGTCGAATGCGCTGAAAAGCTTAATAAATTTATTGACGATGTGCTTGATTATACCGGCAAATCAAAGGTTAATATCCTTGCAGTTTCTCACGGCGGTCAGATTACCGGTACATATCTTTCTCTTTACGGAGAAGAGGGTAAGGTAAATAACGCCGTGCTTACAGTTCCCGCTCTCGGCGGAGCAGGTATTGCTTATGATGCATTCAATTCTCCCCGTGAAGGCTTTGACTTCGGTGACGTTGCACTTATAGTTTTCATTGAGCACGGTATGCTTATTGAAGAGGATCTTCACTACCTTGTTCAGGCAGGATGGCTCGGCTTCCTTGATGACCTTGCCGATGCTCTTGTTCCTTACGTAATGCCTGTTATGGGTACCTGGGGCAGCATGTGGGACTTTATGCCCCTTGAGTATTATGAGGATATGAAGGCAGAGCTTCTTGATGAATCGGAAAATGCCGAGGTTATCCGTAAGAGTGACTTTATGCATTATCAGATTCAGTCACCCGATGGTGATCTCTACTTCGGCAAGAGCTTTAAAAAAGCTCAGGATGCAGGCACGAACGTATATATCCTTGCAGGTTACGATATTCAGATTGTAACGGGTATGCCTGTTTCCTCTGACGCTATTATAACAACTCATGCTTCAACGGGTGCAACCTGTGCTCCTTTAGGTAAGAGATTTGCTGACGGCTACACCCAGAAGGTCGATACCGGGTTTTATCAGGTTTCACCTTCAATGACAGTTGATGCTTCAACCTGCTATCTCCCTGAGCACACATGGCTTGTTGAGGACTATCATCACGGTATGACCTATAAGGATGAATATACAAGGTCACTTATGTATACCTTGCTTCTTAATGACGAAAGCTATGATGTGAATTCATTACCCGGATATCCCCAGTTCCACGCAACAACCAATTATTCACACAGTATATTTGCAACATTTGACGGCGGACAGGAGGGCTATCTTACAAAGGATGCAACAAAGCTTCTTGTAACAAACCTTTCGCCTTCAAAGACAATTACTGTTTTTGCCGCTAATGTATACGGTACAGACCTCAAGCTTGATTTTTCCCCCCTCACTCTTCTTCCCGGACAGACAAGAAGCATTGAAATTTCAGGTGAAATTCCTCAGGGCAGCGTGAAGAATTTTGAAATCGGCTTAAGCTACGGTATCGGCTCTGTTACTCTTGTAGGTGAAAGAATTTTTGAGTTTACGCTTATGAACGGTGATAAGGCTGAGTACGATTCCGAAAATCCTTTTACGGATGCTGAGCCTGTTCCCGAAATCGATAAAGTTCTTGACGAGGAAACCGACAGCCTTCTTACAAAGTTCGGTCTTAAGTATATTGCCTCTGTGCTTTATAATATTGCAATGACCTTTGTAAGCCTTGTTTACCGCATTATTGCAGTTGTCAAATAAATAAACTCGTAGGGGCGGGGTGTCAGACCCTTGCCCCCTTTGACTTTTTAAAAAAGGAGAATTAAAGAAATGGAAGTTGTGGCACAAAGAGTTTTCGACCCGTTGTATATCTGGCTTGATATATGCTTTCTTGTTGTTTTTGCGGGAATACTTTTTTACAGGAAAAAATATGCAACGCTGATAGTCGGCTTTCTTGCGGGTATACTTTATCAGATAGTTGACTACGGAATTTTTCACCTTCTCACTCACTCGAGAAGCATATCGGAGGGACACAGCCTTTTCTGGGTGCTTTTGTGGATGAGTATGAGCTACGGATTTACGAATTTCACATGGATCTGGCTGTGGATTTCAAAGGATAAAAATCTTTTTGAATATACCACACTGATACTCGGCTGGTGGCTTTGCTGTCCGCTTATCGTAAAAACCTTCGGAACGGGTGAAAACATAATCACAATTCAGCGCACAACGGGCGCATATCACGGATATATGGCAATCATCCTTTTTGTAGGATATCTGGGAATAATACTCTGGAACGTAAGCCGGAAAAAGAGAGAGGAAAAAATCAATATGCCCTGGCTTCTCTCAATAGGTATTCTTGTGCAGTTCGGTTGGGAGGTAGGTCTTTTCCTCGGCGGTATCCGTTCGGCGGCTCTCACCTCCGTAATGGATAAGCTTGCTCCCATGGTTATCAACTCCCTGCTTGAAACCAATCTGGGTATGCCTTATATTTTCCTGATTTTTATTGCTGTTTCAATGAAATATACTGAAAGTCTCAGAAAAAGAAAGACACCGCTTTCCTTTAAGGAGCGTATTATTGAAAACGGCAGAGAAAGGGTAAGAAGCGACGAAATAAGCGAATACCTTGCCTGAATTTAAAAAATTAAACTGAATAAAAAATGCCTCCCTTTGCAATAATAAAAGTACAAGGGAGGTGTTATTTATGCATAACGAAGGTGTAAAGTGTACTGTTAACGAATGTGAATATCATGTTGAGTGTGATAAGTGCAGACTTCAGAAGATTGAGGTTACACATGAAAAGACAAGCGCTGATGCTATGGCTGTTCCTCACTTCTGCAAGAGCTATCAGAAGAAGAACGGCTAAGTAAAGAGAAAACGAAAAGTTTTATTAAAGCTTTTACAAAAGCTTGCCGGTATCGTCGTCGAAGCGCGTTCTGCGGAGGATAAAGCGAGACGGCGATGCCGCAGCGGTCAAAATCGCTTGGCGCCGCTGACGGTGGCGTCCTTTCTGTCGGCTGTACTGACATCTTTTCACACTGTGGGGAGCAATCAAGCTGATAAGCGATTTCGGAAACTGCAAGGGAGCAGGGGGCAGAGCCCCCTTATCTTTTTGTCACTCTTGCATATTTCATATTCATATGTTATAATCAGAAGGATAAAAAATCACGGCATACAAGGAGAAAGCTATGGATACTGTAAAAAATCAAAAAGTAAAATACGATCAACCCTTTAACGACGGGCAATTCGGATCTAAGGAAAACCGTATACCTGCACTTTATACTCTTGCTGACGGAAGTGTTATAGCAGGCGCGGATATGCGATACAACCACGGTTCAGACTCGCCCAATAATATTGATATTGCCGTTGCTGTTTCAGGTGACGGTTACGGTGATTGGGAATACGTTATGGTCAACCACTTTGACGACTATGCCGATACAGTTACGGAAAAGGAAAGTGCTTCCTTTATCGATTCCACAATAGTACAGACTGAAACAGGCAGAATTTTAATGCTTGCCGATGCTTATCCCTACGGCTGCGGTTATCTCCAGTCAAAGACAGGTACAGGCTATGATGAAATTGACGGAGTAAAGCGTATGCTCCTTACAACAGGGGAGTGTGGCGGTAAGCTCACCACCTTCGGCTATTACATAGGCGAATACGAAAAGGGCATTGCTTCCGTATTCGACAGAAATACGAAGGAAAAAACAGAATACACCGTTGACGTGGAGTTCCGCCTTTATAAGAACGGCGAGGCTGTTTATTGCAATCAGCGCGGCAGCGAGGGCGTAACCGTTCAGCAGAGAATTTTCTATGCTGAAGCAGACCTCAAGTGTTATAAAACAACCTATCTTTGGCTTCGTTACAGCGACGATTACGGCAAGACCTGGAGCGCTCCGAAGATTATTTCTCCCGAGGTAAAGAGTGAGAATGAGGGCTTCCTCGGTGTAGGTCCCGGCAGAGGTACGGTTATTGAGCACAACGGTAAGCAGAGAATACTTTTCTGTATATATGATAATAACGGCGGACCCTTTAAGGATCCTGTTTTTGAAAGAGCAAGCGTTATTTACAGCGATGATAACGGCGAAACCTGGCACAGGGGCGGCAAAATCCCCGTGAAGCCGGGAGTACAGAAAACCAGTGAGGCTCAGCTTGTTCGTATTGACAGCGGTGACTACAAGGCGCTCAGAATATATGCGCGTAACCTTAGTAATTACATTGCTTACGCTGACAGTACCGACGGCGGTGAAACCTGGACAGCCTTCAGAGCTGATAAGAGCCTTATCGGTACTGAAAACTGTATGATATCGCTTATCGATACAACAAAAAAAATAGACGGTAAGCAGGTTCTTCTCTGCAGCCAGGGCGGCAATGTGAATTCCCGCGCTGACGGTATTATCCGTGTGGGACTTGTAGGCAAAAAGGGCAGGGTTGACTGGATAAGCAAGTATCACCTTAACAAGGACTTTTTCGGTTATTCATGCCTGACAGAGCTTGCTGACGGTAATTTTGCCGACTACTATGAGGATAAGCCCTCTCATATCACCTACGGTGTGTTCCACCTTTCAGATAAGGGTGAGATTACTGAAATCAACGGTGAAAACTGTGAGGATTATAATGCCGAGGCTGATAAGCCCAAGAGCTTCTTCAAGGGATTGATTATGAAGCTGAGGCTGATGTTAGGCTGAAAAATGCAATGTTCTTTTGTGTCGCTTTTCTTACAAGAAAAGTGAGGAGAGATGCCTGCCGAGGGCATTGAAGCGATTTTTATAAAGCTAAAAATGAGCTGTAAAAAACTTTCGTTTTTTACAGCTCATTTGTTTTATTCTTTGCCGCGTGGCTTGTGAAAAAGCAACCGAAAAGCTTTCGTTTTACGGTCCTCACCTGCGTACAATCTCACCGGTTTTAGCATTGATGATATTGTTGAATACACAAGCGTGAGTGTTGGAAATAAACTTGTCCATATGCAATGAGCCGAAGTACCAGTGGTCAAATTTACAGGTACGGCTTACGTCCTCAAGATAAGTGTTGATGGCTGTAATGCTTGCATTCGTTCCCGTGTTGAGAAGCAGAAAATCCTTAATCTTTGCAGGCGGCTCGTGGGAGATAATGAGATCAACCCTTCCGTTATATTTCTGCAGATTGTCAACGCCCTCAATAAGCTCTTCTCTTGTGGGAATTTCAAGGTCGGACCAGGTTTCTGTTTCAAAGCGTATGTCAATGTCGGGGCTTTCGCCACCACCCATAGTGAAGACGGTTTTATCCTCAATAGTAAAAACCTGACCTCTCATAAGGTGGAAAATATTTCCGCCGATGTGGTGAACCTTGCCGCCGTTCCATTTTTTAATTTTCAGCTTTGATAAAAGCTCGAAGTTTTCGTGAGTACCGTCAACAAAACAGATGTTGTACTTTTTTTTACTGAGCTTTTTAAGAATATTTATTTCTTCCTTTGAGCCGTTCCATAAAAAGCCGAAGTCTCCGCAAATGATGAGAGTATCACCCTTGCCGAGCTTTCTGAGCCTGGGATCGTCAAAACGTGAATAAATTCCGTGGGTGTCACCGGTTACAAATATCATAAAACAACGCTTTCCTTTCGATAATGCTTGGCAAAAAAATAAGGATTTTAAAATTAATTTTTGCCGTAGGTATATACTTTTTGTTCGGGAATTGTTATAATATACGAGTATATTTATCTTTAGTATAATAATTAAAGCACAAATTCAAAAACTTGTCAACCGGAGTGTAAATAAATGAAAAAACTGATTTCCTTTTTTGTTGTATTTCTTATGATTTTTGCCTTGACTGCACCCTCGGCAGAGGCTCTTTTTGATTCGGGTACCGTAACATCACAGCTTCTTTCGGATATATACTATCTGGAAAATCTTGACGAGGGTACGGTTTTCTTTGAAAAGAACAGTACCGTGCAGACAGCTCCTGCCGGCTTTGTTAAGCTTCTTGCCGCTATTGTTGCCATTGAAAAGTGGAACAATCTTGACGGTGATATAAAAATTACGGAAAAAAATCTCAACCTGCTTGACTACGAGGACGGTATGACAACTGCCCTTTATGAAGAAGGGGAGGTCGTTTCAAAAAGAGAGCTTTTTGACTGCCTTGTTGCTTACAGTGCTAACGATGCACTTAGCATTATTGCTTACGAGGTTTCAGGCTCACTTGCACAGTTTGTTGCCGACATTCAGGCTCTCGTTGTAAAAATCGGCTGTACATCCACCACTATTAAGAATATACACGGCTTTGACGAAGAGGGTCAGCTGACTACGGCTGCCGATGTTGCTAAAATTATAAAGTACGGTCTTCAGTATCCTGCCTTCAATGAAGCTTTTTCAGCTCAGGAGATTACTCTTAAGGAGACAGAATATAACGAGGAGCGTACCTATCAGGCCTCCAATAAAATGCAGAATGCCGCTATCGCTGACTATTATCACAGCTCTGTAACCGGCGGAAAGCAGACAAGCACAAACCTTGCAGGTGAGTGTATCGCAGTTATCTCCAACGCTGACGGTTATTCCTACCTTACCATAGTTATGGGCGGAAGAATGGAGGACATAGACGACGACTACTACGATGAAAACACCTCTATGACCGATGCGCAGCAGATGCTCGACTGGGTTTATGAAAATATCCGATACAAGGTTATCGCTACTCCCGACCAGACCGTTGCAACAGTAGATGTTGTTGCAGGTCAGGGGACTGATAAGCTTCAACTTGTGCCTGAAAAGGAAACCTCGGCGCTGGTTCCGGCAATGGCCTCTCCTGCTTCGGTAATGTTTGAATTTGCCGAGGGTCAGGAGGTTGAAAGCATTGTTGCTCCCGTTGAGGCAGGCGATATTATTACTCAGGCTGATGTTTTTTATGCAGGACAGAAGCTTACAACGGTAAATCTTGTTGCTTCCGAAACGGTAAAGCTCAGCTTCGGAGGACTTGTGAGCTCCTTTGTTAAAAGAATTGTAGGCTCTGTATTTTTCCTTATCCTTACTTTCATTGCCGCCGCTGTTGCGGTCTTGCGCTTTGCTCTTGATGTCAAGGACTTTTTTGATAAGGACAGAAAGAAGAGCTATGAGCCTTTGCCTTCATCCTTTGAGACGCTTGTTGAAGGTGTAAAGAAGAAGCTTTCCTTCGGCGGTAAAAAGAAAAAGGTCAAAAAAGCTCCGAAGGGTAAAAAAACGGTGAAAAAAGGCAGCTCCGCCAAAAAAGGCAATGCACCGGTAAGAAAGAGTGCTCCCGTACCTAAGACTCAGGGTAACAGACCGCCTCAGAGGTCCGGAAAGCCTCCTGTTGCAGATAAGCCACGTCAGGTGAAAAAGCCGGGTTCAGCTCCCGTGAAAACGCAAACGAAAAAGAAAAGCACTTCAAAAAAGGACGGAAAAGTTAAATAACGGTTAAAGTGTATGTGCGAAGTGTAACTTTTCTTGACTTTTTCTGCTATATAAGGTATTATTACAATGAGTAAAAATAAAATACCTTATAGCTTGAAAGGATTGATTTATATGAAGAAAATACTGAAGGGAATGCTCCTGGGCATTGTGCTTACCGTTGTGCTTATGTGTACAGCGGTTATAGGTGCTTCTGCTGCTAACAGTAACGATAAATGGATAGGCGCCTGGGGTACTGCTCCGACGGAAATCGGTATATACGGTTATAGTAATATTACTGCCTATGTGGGTAATGTTACGGCTAGAACTGTTATTACTCCTACTGCAAGCGGTTCAAAGCTCCGTTTGCGTTTTTCCAACTATTACGGAAAAAATCCGATGAAAATTACAAGAGTTACCGTTGCTAAAAGCGCTGACGGTTCAACGATTGTACCTTCAACTGTTAAAATTGTAACCTTCAACGAGGGTCAGCCCTTTGTTACAATTCCCGGCGGTAAGGAGTTTCTTTCCGATGACGTTACATATGACGTAGTTGCAGGTGAGAAAATTGCAATCAGTATATATCTTGAGGATTTTACGGAAGTAAAGACTATGGGTCTTTCCGGCGGTGACACATATCTTGCTCTCGGTGGCGACTACACTACAAGGGAAAAAATGGACCTCGGTACAATGATGGATAACGAGGAGCTGATGAAGTATCTTAAAATGATCACTAAGAGTGATCTTGATATTCAGCTTGCCTTCAGTATGGTAAAGGTTGTTCCCTGCCTTGCAAGTATGGACGTTCTTGCTGATGAAAGCGCATACTCCGTAGTTGTTGTAGGTGACTCAACGGTTGCAAACGAATTCCCTCAATATCTTGCACAAGCAATTCACGAAAAGAACATCACCAATGTGGGTATTGTAGGTAAGGGCATTATGGGTAACCGTCTTTTAGGTGAAGGCCTCGGCTACGGCTCACTTATCTTCGGTGAATCCCTTATTGACCGTTTCCGCCGTGACGTTTTAAGTCAGACCGGTGTTAAGTACGTTGTAATCAAAATCGGCGCAAATGATATTATTCATCCCGTATGCAATGATATAGTCGAAAAATATCCCGATATTCAGCAGCCCACCTGGCAGCAGATTTGCCTTGGCTACAGACAGCTTTTCAATCTTTGCCACGATGCAGGTATAAAGGTTGTCGTAGCAAGCATCACTCCCTGGAAGGGCGCTACAAGAGATTACCTCGGCACAGATCCGAAGTATGTCAGAACCGATGAGGAATTTCAGGCTGACTGGCAGATTGCCAAGAACGTAAACACCTGGCTCTCCAATACAAAGGAGCATGACGGTTATGTTGACCTTAACAGATATTCCGTCAATCCCAAGGATCCCGATGCCTTCTATCCCGAATATACAACCGACGGTATTCATCCTTCCGATACAATGCAGAAAATATGGGGAGAGAAGTTCCCTCAGAGCATCATCGGTGTAGGTAAGGGTGTTGCAGGCGTAAGACTCAATAAAACAAGCGCTCTTGTTTATCTGGGCGTAAAGGCTCCTCTTATTGCAGAGGTTTATCCCGCCACTGCCGAAAACAAGGCTCTTATATGGACAAGCAGCAACGAAAATGTTGTAAAGGTTGACAGTAAGGGTATGGTTGAATGTGTGGGCGTAGGCGAGGCTGTTGTTGAATGCACAACTGTTGACGGCGAGTACACGGACAGCTGTCTTATCACCGTTATTGCAAGACCAACAAGTATCAGACTCAACATTTCAAAGGCTACAATGTATACGGCAACAACCGGAAAGCTTACCGCAACGGTGCTTCCTGCAAACGCAAAGGATAAGACGGTTATTTGGTCATCCAGTAACACAAAGGTAGTTCTTGTTGATCAGACCGGTAAGGTAAGAACCGTAGGCTCCGGTCAGGCTGTTATTACCGCAACAACAAAGGTAGGCGGACTCAAGGCACAGTGCGTTGTTACGGTAAAGCCCAAGGTTCAGGTCGGAGAAATCAGACTCAACAGAGTCAGCGGAGCTATTTATAAGGGGCTCGGCTATCAGCTTACATATACAGTTTTCCCTGAAAATGCAACCTTCAAGCAGGTTACATGGTCAAGCTCAGATCCCAAGGTAGTTACCGTTGACAGTAATGGTAACATAAAGGGTGTCGGCGCAGGCAGAGCGGTAGTTGTATGCCGCAGCGTTGACAATCCCAGAGTAACGGGCACATTTACTGTAACAGTTGCCGTAAAAGCAACGGGAGTCAAGCTCAACACAACAAAGGGCAATGTTTATGAGGGCTTCTACGGTGCGCTTAAGGCTACGGTGTTACCTGCCGATGCAACAAATAAAAGTGTTACATGGAGCTCATCCGATACTTCGGTTGCAAAGGTTGACGCAAACGGTAAGATTACAGGCGTAAAGCCCGGTACGGCAGTTATTACCTGCAAGACAAAGGATGGCGGTTACACTGCAAGGTGTACGGTAACGGTAAAACCTGTTATCAGGATTACAGCTGTAAAGCTTAACAGGGCGACGGCTACAATGCAGGCAGGCTCCTACGGTCAGCTTTATCCTACCGTATATCCTTCTGACGCTTCGATTAAAACTCTGCAGTGGACATCTTCAAACGCTGCTATAGTAAAGGTTGGCACAGACGGTAAGGTTTACGCACTTAAGCCCGGTAAGGCAGTTATTACCTGCAAGACAGTTCAGGGCGGAAAAACAGCCAGCTGTACAGTTACGGTTGTTCCTGTTACCGCTTCTGCAATTACACTTAACAAGACAGCTGTTACTCTTGGCTACGGAAAGTCATATCAGCTCAGCGTCGGTTTTACTCCTTCATACACAACAGATAAGAGAGTTACCTGGACTTCAAGTAATCCTAAGGCTGTTTCGGTTTCATCAACGGGTGTAATCAAGGGTCTTACTCCTAATTCGACCGCTGTTATTACCTGTAAGTCAGTAAGCGGCTCAAGGGTAGCAAAATGTACCGTTAAGGTTAACCCCATTGCGGTAACGGGTGTTAAGCTGAGTGCTACAAGCCTTAATCTTGTAGCCGGAAAATCACAGACGATTTTTGCGGCAGTCAGCCCGAGTAACGCTACCAACAAGACAGTCAGGTGGAGTTCTTCAGATACCAACATTGCAACGGTAAATCAGAACGGTATTATTACCGCAAAGTCAAAGGGAACGGTTGTTATTTCGTGCAGAACCAATGACGGAGGTTATGTTGCAAGCTGTAAGGTTACAGTTTCTGCTGTTTCCGTGCTTGGAATAGCTCTTGACCGTGCCAACTTCAGCGGCAAGGTAGGTTCTACCTTCAGAATCAACGCAACAATAGTACCCGAAAACGCCTCTAACAAGGCTGTTAAATGGACGACGACTGATGCAAGTGTAGCTGTTGTTGATCAGAAGGGTAATGTAACCTGTAAGGGTAAGGGTACATGCGAAATCAGAGCGATTTCTGTTGACGGAAATTATGCTGAATGCTGTAAGGTAACGGTAAAATAAAAAGAAAAGTTTTGGTCAAGCTTTTACAAAAGCTTGCAGGGTGAGGGGCAGCGCCCCTCATCTTTTTTTCTTTTTATCCGCGGTTGTTGATTTTACGTTCTACAGCCTTGGCTTTTCTGTTGTGGTTTTGTTTTTCCGCGGTTGTTTCTTTTTGGCTCTACTGCCCTGTGCGGGCGGCACTTACTTTTGTCGGTTGCGACAAAAGTAAGCAAAAGCGCGCTTTTATTCCAGTTTCGTTCTACGAACAAGTCC
>JAFULG010000070.1 GCA_017473435.1 Clostridia bacterium
TACTCATAACCCTTTGCCGCCGCACAGATGTCATCAACGAACTGAATACGGTCTGCATTGTACTTGTAGAAATTCTTTACAAGACAACCGCCACCGCCGGTAATATACAGCATCATAGTGTTTTCATCGTACCCGTGGTCACGGAGCCTGTGAAAGATTTCAGCTACATATTTCTGCACCTCTGCCTTGATAATCTTCATATCTGCCTGAACAATGTTCGCAGTACCCTTGCACAGTACCTCGTCAATGATATGCTCGTTGATTTCTCTCTGTGTTTTTCTGAGGAAGGCTTCACGTATATCAACAGTACAGAAATGGGTGCCGAACTTTTCCGTGTACATTCTTTCTGATTGCGGTCTGCCGTCTATGACATACAGAACATTCATAGTACCATTGCCAATGTCAGCTGCAAGATTTACACCGTCCATTTTGGTTGCAAACTGCGAAACCGCCGCATATCCCTGAGGATATATACTTGCACCTGCTATTTTGATTTTGTACTCGGTATGCTGCCAAGTGAAATTGACTTCCTCATTCTTTGTCAGATATGCTTTGAAGCTCTCTTTCTGACCTGCTGTCCAAGTGAGAGGCAGACCAGCCGCAATGTGAACTGTAGCTTCTGTCAAGTTTTCTGCACTTAACTCCTTTGCAATAGCTACAAGTGTGAGGGCGTAATAGTCCTCGTCTTTGATTTTGTCGGGAAGGAACTCCTTGTGTCCCTCACCGATAAGATAGAACTTACCGCCGTAAACAAGCATATCCTTTGTGAAAAGGGGCTCTGAATCGTAAGCCGTAATGCCTGTTCTGAAACAGTGGTTTGCAGTTTTGATGTTGCCATAACCGTGGTCAACACCGATGATTTTGATTTCGTTAAAAGTTTTCATTTTTAATAATTCCTTTCATAATAGATTTTTTGACATAGAAAAAGCAGCCCGTGTTGTACGGACTGCTTAAAGTTAGTATAATTCAGCGGTCAAGGTCGCTTCTTTTTCTTTCGGCTCTCTCTATTTGCTTTGCCCAGGTCTTGACTGTCTGCTCCTTAAGGAAGGTACACATAGGAACAATATCCTGTTCTCTGTCCCAGGCTTCAAGAGCATCATAATATGATTTTCTGTCCTCTTCGTGAATAACGATGGGCGGATGAGAATTGAGTACAAGCAGATAGTTCATAACCAGTCTGCCTGTTCTGCCGTTGCCGTCGGCAAAGGGATGAATGTTTTCAAATTTTGCGTGGAAATATGCCGCTGCTTTAAGAACAATGTCCTCAGGTATATCCTGAATTTCTTCTAAAAGCTCATCAATCTCTTCTTTGACATCCTCGGGCAGTGCACCTATCTCCTCACGGCCTGTTACAAAGTCGTGCTTTTTGTATTCACCGGGACGCTCACCTAACTGATAACGGCGGGTGTCATAGGTGTTCTGTGTGAGAAGCCTCTGGAATTCTTTAATCAGCTCTTCCGTTATGGGGAGCTTCTGATTGAATGAGGAGAGAAAATATTCGTTAGCTTCCTTTGAGTTGCGTATTTCAAAGAGTGTACGCAAATCACCCGTATATGAGGTTACACCGTCATGCTCAAAGATTTCTCTTGTATCATTGTAGGTGACCTTGTTGTTTTCAATCTTGCCTGAGTTGTATGCAAAAGCAATACTGTGACCGTTAAGTGCCTCTGCAAGCTCGGCATCAGTTGATATATTTTTTCGTTGCCATAATGCAACAGCTCTTGTATATCTGTCCATAACTTCATCCTTTCTGCGGTTATTGTACCACATTTTCTTGCATTTTGGGAGAAAAATCAGAAATTTTTTCAGCTTTTGCCTTTTCTTTCTGCTTTTTTCTGCGATTAAGCTCGTAATCTCTGTGCTTCCAATATCTGTCCTGCCAATATTTCTTGATTCTCATCTGTTCAAGCTCTTCTTCGGTAGGCTCTCTTTGAGGAATTTCAAACTGACCGATAAACTTAAGATATATTTCAACCTCTTGTGTTCTCGGTCCGTTATTTCTGTCAGCAGAGTGAACAAGTATTTTATCTATGAATTCATTTATCATAGGTGTAGTAAGCTCGGTGAAGTCTGTATATTTCTCTGCAAGCTCAAGAAACTGACCGACACGGGCAGTATCATCCTCATATTTACAAATTTCGACTTCATTTTCTGCTATACTGTTCTGTAGTTCTGTCTGTTCGGCAAGATATTCACCGGAGAGAAACTCAAACTTGTCTTCGGGTATTTTACCTACCGCATAGGATTCATAGAGCTTTTTGTAAAGAAAATCAAGCTCTGTAAGTCTTTTCTTGTCTTTGTTTAATTGTCGCCTGAGCTCCTTTGCCGCTTGCTCCTGCTTTACGGCAGAAGCCTGACGCACCTTTTCAATAAATTCCTCACGGTTTGAAATAGCGTATACACTTATCTCACGTATAGTAAACAAAACTATCTCTCTGAGTGCCGCCGTGCTTATATAGTGATTGAAGCAGGAAACAGAGGTTTTTAATGCACGGAGCTTGTGATTGGAGCAGTCATAGGAATCAGATGCCCTGCGACGGTTTCCGCTTGCGGTAATACCCTCGGTAACTCTTCTGTTATACATTTTGGCACCACAATCGGCACAGAACACAAGTCCCGTAAGAGGATTGGCTTCACCGTGGGATTCATCCTTCTTTCGCGGTGTCTTAAGAAGCTTCTGAACAAGATGCCATGTTTCCTCATCAATTATTGCTTCCTGTGTATTGGGGAAGACTGCCCACTTTTCAGGCGGATTGATGATGTTCTTCTTTTCCTTGTAGGACTTGCTTTCGGTTTTAAAGTTAACGGTATATCCCATATATTCAATTCTTGTGAGAATATATTTGACCGTTGAACAGTTCCACGCATAAGGATGAATAAGCTCTAATCTGTTTTTGTACTGTCCTTCTCCTTTACGGGCGTGGTAGTATGAGGGGATTTCAACCTTCTCTTCTCTTAAGATACGGGCAATACTCGTTGTGCCGTTGCCTTCGATTACAAGCTGAAATATTCTTTTTACAACCTGTGCCGCTTCTTCGTCAATTATCCACTTGTGCTTGTCCTCGGGATCCTTTTTGTATCCGTACAAGGGACATACTGACAAGTGAACACCTGAATTGCCGATAATCTTCTTTGTTGCCTTGATTTTGCGGCTGCAGTCACGCAGATACCACTCGTTCATAACATTCAGGAAGGGTGCAAATTCCGCACTTCCCTGATTATCGCTGTCAACACCGTTGGCTATTGCGATAAAGCGGATGTCCTTCTGCCTGAAAAGCACCTCCGTGTAGAAGCCTACCTCAAGGTAGTTTCTTCCTATACGGCTCATATCCTTTGTAATGACAGCGGATATTTTTCCGTTTTCTATATCCTCTATCATTTTTTTCCAAGCGGGTCTTTCAAAAGAACCGCCGCTGTACCCGTCGTCTGTGTAGTGAATAAAGTTTTCAAATTCGTGCTGACGGGCATAATCCTCCAGCATCTTTTTCTGATTGACTATTGAATTACTGTCCCCGAGCTGTTCATCGTCACGGGATAGTCTCTCATAAAGTGCTGTAAGTTTTGTTTCTGTCTGCCTGATGATATTCATTAGAGAACTCCTTTCAGGCCGGACAGCTCATTTGTGACACTTTTAGTGTATCACAAATTTCTCTGCTTGTCGATATTTCATTTTGAATCATTCTTAAAATTTTATCCTCCATTGTTTCTTTTTCTGTTTCGCTGAAGAAAACCCTGACCTTGTAGTTGGTGCTTCCTATACAGCGGATGATGCAGTTATCCTGCGTTTTGTCAGTTTTATTACTGATAAGCATTACCTCCTTAAATTAAAATTTGTGTTCGGACGATAAAAAAGTGGGGGCAGTATTCATATTGCAATTTAAGGAGTTTTGTGATATATTTTTCTGTAAAGGCGGGTGATAAAATGAAATACCGTATTTATGAGCTGACAGCAAAAGCTCTTATGAATTATGTAAGAGAAGACGAGAAGAAAACAGCTTTCAGATTAACAGAGAACGAAACCAAAAAGTGCATGTCATTTTCTGCTCCCGAGTATCAGGAGGACTGTGCATTATTCTTTCAGACAATGTGCGTTTTGCACGGCAATGATTATTCTGTACCTCTCGGTACACAGACGGTTAATGATTTATCGGATATTATTGTGTATATTGATTTTTCAGGTATCTTTGACAGACGGGCTGTTCAGAAAATATATACTGACCGCCAAAGATGGGCAAAGGCTATGTTCTCGCCCGAGGGGATAACTTTAGATTTCGGTAAAGGTCAGTACAGATATTTTGCCTTTGAGCGTTCAGGCAGTATGAGCCGCAATTCAAAGCTTTCCTTTATCCGTGAAGATTTTTATGAAAAGGTAAGCAAAAGAATTATGCTTGATATGGAGATAGGGCTGTGTCAGTTAAGTAAGCTTTATGCGTATAACGGTCTTATGCTTACAAGCGGCTACAGAGTTTCTGATATGAGCATCTGGGATAGCGACAGAATAGTTATTATTGACAATCCCGTTACAACGGTTTATGAAGCGAATATTATTACTCTTGAAGATGACGGAACAGATAATGCAGAAAGAAAATATCACCGCATTGAAAAGACGGAAGATATTGAAGTAACCGAGTTTGACGGAGAAGGCATAATTTCAAAGGAGTTTGCAAAACAGATTGATGAAGAATACTGCGGCAAAAGTATTCACTCTTCTTTTCAGATTCGTATGCCGTATATCAAAGGCGTAGTTCACAGTATTGATTTAAAGAATATGTTTGCGGAGCTTGGTGTACCGTATATCTTTGATATATGGGGAAAGAAGCACGACATTAACAATATTGACCTGATACTTACAAAAAGTATGTTCAAGGGCTTCGGTTGGATGACGGAAAACAATATTGACTTTACCGAATATCTTTACCGCTGCAAAAAATACCGTCACGCTTTGTATATATCGGGCGTCAATCAGGTGCAAAGACAGTTATTCACAGAGCTTAACTATCAGTTTCTTAATACGGCTTCAATGACAGCAGATGAGTTCAGACCTTTGGATTTGCCTGACGGTTGGGAATATTCGCCCGAAAAGGATAGAAGACATTGGATAACAAAATATACTGAAACGGCATATTACAATCTGACAGCAGACAAACAAGGACGGCTTAACTATTTCCTTGATGTACTGAAAGAAAAAACGGCAGATACGAAGGATTATCTTCTCGCCAAAATACTTCTGAAAAATTCTCTGTTTATCAATGAAGCTGTTTACACCAAAGAGCTTAAGGACAAGGCAGAGAGCATACTTAAAAATTACTCTTTGGGAAATCTCATTATTCCCGGTGACAACCGTTACCTGTCAGGTGATTTAATGAGGCTTATCAAGTTTCTTATCAAATCCGTTGCAGATAAAGAGAGTCGCTTTGACGGTGTTGTTTCGCTTATTGAAAACGAATGCGAAAAGGGGGCCTGTGCATATATACCTGCAAATTCATATCCCGAAAGTGAAACGGTTACTCTTTTAAGAAATCCCCACATAGCAAGGAATGAAGAAGCGGTAGTATATCTTCCCGAAAACATAGGATACCTACGGAAAAAGTATTTGTCTCACTTTTCTTACGTAGTTATGGTGGATTCACGCACCCTTATTCCCGAACGGTTAGGCGGTGCCGATTTTGACGGTGATATGGTGAAAATTGTTGCAGACCCCTTGCTTAACGGATGTGTCCGAAGAAACTATAAAGAAAACATTTATGACGAATACGGTTACAGAAGCGGGATACCTCTTCTAAAAATACCGAGTGCCACACCTCAGATAAGGGATGCAAAGGATTGGCAGGCAAGATTTGAAACAGTAAAAAGCACCTTTTCTACCCGCATAGGGCAGATATGCAACGCAGCATTTGACAGAAGTATTATTGCCTACGATGAAAACTCTGACAAAGAAGAAAGAGAGCGTTTGCGAGCCGAAACAGAAACCTTGGAAATGCTTACGGGTTTGGAAATAGACTCTGTCAAAAGTGGCATAAAGCCTGACCTTTCAGAGTTTTTAGGGCAGAAAACAGTAAACCGAAGCTCTTTCCTTAAGTACAAAAGCCTTATTGAAAATACGGACAAAGAATGGTACAACCCGACGCAGAAGCAGAAATTGGATTTGTTCTTTGATTCGCAGGATTGGGAAAATGTAACTTCAAATGTGGAAAGACTGCCGTATCTTGCAAAGCTGCTCGGTGAAAAAACAACTGAAATTGAGGCTGTACCTGCTGAAGACAAGGAACTTTTCACCTTTGCTAAAAAAAGGCGTTGGAAGGACAAATTAAAGGCTGAAGATTTGGAAAGTATGCAGGCTGTTATTACTGACTATGAGCAGGCAATAATCAGAATCCGCAGAAGCAGACACATTCCCGAGGGCAAAATGACAAGGAGAAGCGACATTGAAAGGATACTTTTTTCAAGAGGGCAGGAAAACGAATATACAGCCGATGAATTATACTCACTTTTTAACGGCTTTTCTTTCTCTGATATATCCTACCGTCTGAAAGCGTTAAGCGAAGAAAATTGGCATTTTATGCTCCTTGAAGAAAGAGAAGATTTTTTAAGGTGGTTTTTGCCTACGGGTACTCCCGAGAATTTGGTAAAACTTTTCAGTGATTTCAGGTGCAGTGGCTACAGAATTTTAAATGACATTATCTTTGATTTGAACGATGCTTACCTTGCCCGGCAGAAAAAGGAAAATCAGCTCCACCGTGACACAGACAGCAAGCTTTTTAAGCTCATTATCCGAGAGTATGAAAAGGCAGAAAACAAAGCTTTATTCAAGGACATAGCCGCCAGTGTGTGCAGACAGCATATTCATTTCGGTCTTGGCGAAGAAAAGGCTCTTATGTGTGCTGTTGCATTGAGAAAAAGGCAGTTTGCCTTTGAGGTTTTACTTGATGTTATTGAACGCTACGCTGTTAAAAGGAGGTAATTTCCGTGATAAACGAAACAGCAGAATTTGAAGCCTATACAGGCAAGGTGAAATATGCCGCAGGAAGCAAGCGTGACAGCACTTATCTCGGCAGATTTACCTACGGTATGCTGACGGATTTTGAGGGACTTAACCGTGTGCTTACAATTATTGCAAGAGGATATATGTGGGAAGATATACAAAACCCCAACATTGATAAAGCCAAAGAGGCTCTTTGTGCTTGGTGTAGTATCCCCGACAAAAAGAAAGCCACACTTAAAGATGAATGGCAATTTGATACTGATTTTTCATATTTAAATGATGCTTTTCCCGGTCTTGTTGACAAAAACGGCAAGGGATGGTTTTACCGTCATGCACATTCGGTTGTAAGGTTTGTCTCAAAAAATCCCGACAAGGTAACAAAGTCCTCTTTAGCAAACAGTCAGAAGCTGAAGCTTATCTTTGACCGTGAATGGAAAGAAAAGGTTTTACAGCTGCAGATACCCTTATCAAGCAAAAACACAAAGGGTGCGTGGGTTCTTCGCTTTGATGACATTCTTTCCAATGCTCTTGTAGCAGGACCGCTAAAAAACAAAGAGCAGACTTTACCTGAACATTTATTAAAACGGGCAGAAGAATGCAAGGATAAAGGAATTCCCGAGAATGTTATTCTTGCCTTGCTTCAATACTATTTTGCCAACAAAGAAGCTGACACCGATTGGGTTGTATTACCCGTAATTAATTTCGACGCCTATTTCGGCACTTCAAGCTTCAGTAAAAAATGGCTTAACAAGCTACCTACAGAACTATTTGAAAAGCAATCCCGTTACGGTGTTTGCAGATACAGAGTAAAAGTGAATATATGAAAACAGCCACAGTCAACCTGAAAAAGGAAAACTGTGGCTGTTCTCTTTTGCCTGATTAAGCATAAATAAGCTCTGCACAAACAATCTCATTTGCTCTTTGCTGAATATTACCCATTCTCTGTATCCACTCAAACTGGTCTTGTTCTTTTAACTGTTCTGTAACACCTTCTTTTTCTTTCATCTGCTCAACAAGGTTATCAAACATATCCAGTGCCTGATTTTCCACCTCGGCACAGTGCTGATAGAGCTTGCCTTTGATAAGGAGCGAATTAAACAGTGGGCTTTTATGTTTTTCAAGATAAGATTTGTACATCATTCCCCACTTGCCGAGAGTAATGTTCGCTTCTTCGGGCGGCAAGATAAGATTCGGGATTAAAAAGTCGCCGACACGGCGGTAGGTTATCTTTGTTTTATTTTCCATAACGTTTATCCTTTCCTGTTTTCAATAAAAGTGTCATAAGTGAATTTTGCTCCGAGTCTGAAGCCTACGGTAAAGCTGTCAGCATTACAAATACTTGAAAATTTGTTATATGTACTTGTGTAATCAAGGAACAGCTCTTTTTCCTTATCAGAGAGAACGGAAGAAAGCTGTTCTTCTTTTGCACTCAGCTCACTAAGGCTCTTTTTGACCTTTTTTGTAAGCTCTGTTGTACACTCCTGTGGCTCAATGTTACCGTAGTAGAAATCTTCAATAAAGTTGGACATTCTGCACCTCCTTGTATTTTTCATAGCTAAACTATACTCTTTCTGTCACAAATGAGCGTCCGGCTATGTTGTATTTTGGGTGATACTCACTTCACCCTTTACAGCATAACGCACACTGTCATATCGTAATAAATTCTGTTTCAATGACTGACGGAAGAAAGATGAATGAAGACAGAGCGATGTACCGACTGTTCAGAAAGACGAGTGATGAAATCTGTCTTGAGCATGGATTATCTATTATTCAAAATCCTAAAGGCAAACGCATACCATACAATGTTTACAAAGCAAAGCAGAAAGGTATCAAAACAAAATATGATTATATGCGTGAAGATATTGATTATGCTATTCCGAGAAGCAGAAGTATAAAACAGTTTTTCAGAATTATGAGTCAGAAGGGTTATTGGTTTGATGACGGTAAGATTGGTTACCGTACCGACAAGCACGGAGTTAAGCTTTCAAACCTTGGTGACGAATACTCTTATGAACGTCTATGGGATAGGATTAATCATCAGAGGCTTTATGAGGTGGATGAAAATTTTTATAACTATACCTGTGCA
>JAFULG010000071.1 GCA_017473435.1 Clostridia bacterium
GAACAACCTCATGATATTCAAAGACAAGTGGGATAAAACGTACCCATCCTGTGTAAAAATCTGGGAAGAAAATTGGGATATATTATCTACCTTTTTTGCATACCCGCCTGATGTTCGTAAGATAATATATACAACAAACATCATCGAAGGTCTGAACAGACAGTTCAGGCAGATAATAAAGAACAAACCGTCCTTCACGAATGACGACAGTCTCCGCAAGATGCTGTATTTAGCATCGCAAAAGATTGTCGAAAGATGGACACAAAGATGTCGAAATTTGGACATGGTATTGAACCAACTTTCGATAATTTTCGAAGACAGGCTTTCTGCGTAATTTGTCTTGTAAAAAAGTATTTCCTGTCTGCGGAACTGTTATTCATGCTACGCACGCATAACATTCCGCAAACAGGAAAAAATAGTTAATACGAGACCAATCCCGCAGTCTGACTGCAAGGCAATCAACCTATTATTTGCTTGTTATGGAGATTGCTTTTACACAAAATTTTCGGGGCTGCCTAAAACATAGACCGTCTAAGAATAAGTGTAACATCAGCACTCAGCTTCATCAAGGTCAAGCCGCCTTCGGTGGTGGCTTTAGCCTGCCATAATACACTTTTCCTCAGGTTCTGAAAGCAAATATTGGTAACATCATATTTTTTTGAGTAAAAGTGTCACCTATCATTGACGACTCTACAAATCCGAATTTGTGTTTATAGCTTATACCTCTTGAAAAGTTGTTTGATCTATGCTATAATAAAAAAAACTCCTCGGCAACACTATGGCAACCAAAAATCAGGCAGTCCATATTTTTAGTATAATACAACCACTCTGTATACCACGTTAGATATTACTTATACAAAACTGTTTAAGTTTTTCTTTCGAGGAGAGAGTGGGAATAATACGAAATTTGTCAAACACGGCTTCATGAGACTTTTCAAGTCAAAATAACAACGCTTAGCAACAAATAGTACCATTGTAAAAATTAAAGAGCTAACTGATTTTTGATAGTCAGTTAGCTCTTTATATATTATTAAATCATCCGCCTGCTGCAGGTGAGAGCAACCATACCTCGTCACCGTCTGTAAGCTTTTTACCTTTTCTCATACATCTTTCACCGTTGACGTATACTACGGCATCCTTGAACTGAAGCTTGTCGTGGTATTCAAGAGCCGGATTTTTAGGCTTTATATATTTGACATTCGGGTCGTTTTTCATGCGCTCAAGCTCTTCCTTGTCTTCCTTGTAGCCCTGAGACATTCTCCATGAAATTACATCGAAAATATCATTAACGGTTTTTGCCTCTGTTTCAAGATAGCTGAAGCCTGTTGTTGTGCGGATTACACCGAAAATTTTAACCTTTACCATAAGGGTAAACCTCCTTTGCACATTCGGGGAGTCTGATTCCGAGCTTTTTAATCATTCTGATCGTAGGTGCGCCATCCTTCCAGCCACGGATAATATAATAACTCTTTTTCATTTTATCCAAAGGTACTTTTGTTTTCTTGTTTCCGGGCACCTGTTCCTCGTCAGTAAGTCGCTTGGGCAGAGTGTCGGTATCTTTGCCTACGGGAAGTCCAAGGATGATGTTGCATATTCTTTCTACATTGTAACCGTAAGAGCCGGCTTTTATAAATGTTCCCATTGTATGTTTTGTACCGCAGGCGGCGTTGATGGCTCTCGGATATTGAATAAGCGGAATGTTCAAAGCAAGTATTTCAGGATATTGCATACCTATGTAAAGTACAGGGGTAACAAATTTAAATACCTGCTGTACGATTCTTGTAAGCATGCTTGTGGGCTTTGCAACAATAAACCAAGGAAGAATGGCGTAAGATGTGAATACACAGCAGCCTGCTGCCGATGCAGCCTCCATTGTATTCTGGAACATAATAGCGAGACTTGCTTTACCTTTGGCTGTGTAGGAGTTCATGTTAAGACCTAAACCCTCAAGAACAACCATGTATCCTGCATTGAGATGGCATCCGCCTCTGTTTGCCGTTGCATAACCTAATCCTTGTCCTACTGCACCTCTGGGCTCATAAGCGGCAAGCTCCATGCCTTTTGAGTGTATGGCAAATTCCTTACCTCCGAATTTTTCACTCATACGCTTTGTTCCGTCGGCAAGGATATCACCTATGCCTTCTCTGTAAGCAATTAGCTTAAAAATTTCGCTTATGTTGTCGGTTTTGCCGAACTCAAGTCCGCTGTCCCACATGCCTTTTTCCTGTAATTCCATAGCAAATGCGATTGAGCTGGCGCAGGAGATTGTGTCCATTCCAAGCTCATCAAGCTCGTAGTTCCAGCGAAGAATCTTTTCTATATCGTCATTCAGTATGTTGGGACCGAAAAGACCGAGCGTTTCAAGTTCAGGTCCTTTGACGTTTTTGCCGTCAACCTTTACTCTTCTTTCGCAGCGCATAGGACAGGAAAAACAGTTTCCGTTGCCGACGAGGTATTTTTCAGTAAGCTCTTCACCGGATACCTTTTCAAAGGCGTCAAATCTGCCGTCGCTGAAATTTTTTGTAGCAAGAATCCTGTGAGCCTGCATAGGTGCTACAAGGCCTGCTGTGCCAAGCTTTGAAAGCTGTGCACCTGTTATAGGATGACGGAGAAGCTGCATTTTCCATTGTTCTGTGATTACATCGAGCTTTTCTTTGTCGTGGATTTCAGGATCTTTAGTGCCCTTAGCTGTAATCAGCTTAAGCTTTTTGTCACCGAAAACAGCTCCTACACCGCCTCTGCCGGCTGTTCTTTCACCGCTGAACACACCTGCATAAAGGACCTTATTTTCACCCGCAGGGCCTATTGTGAGGGGGCTGATACCGCCCTTGAATTGCTTGTTCACTTCACCTGTAAGCATACCCTTCATTTCGGGTACATCATGGAAGGTAACCTGGTCATCAACAATTTCAATCCACGTAAGCTCTTCAGCCTTACCTGTGATAATCATAGCGTCCCAACCGCATTTCTTTAACCTTCTGCCGAAGGGCCCGCCGCAGTTTGAAGAGGTAAGTATACCTGTAAGCGGAGAAACTGTAGAAATGTTGAATCTGGTTGAGGAGGGTGTTTTGCAACGAGTAAGAGGTCCGGTTGTGATTACGAGCCAATTATCCTCATCAAAAGCCTTCATACCGGGTTTTATGTGCTGAAGAAGAATGTCGGCAGCCATAATTTTACCGCCGATAGTCCTCTTTCTGTCCTCATCTGACCACGGAAATTCGTTGTAAGTCTTTTTAGTAAGGTCAACAAAGAGAACCTTACCCATATAGCCTTTTAATTCTGACATAATATCACCTCATAGCTTTACATATTTCGCATTCGGAATTGGATTTTATTTTAAGTGTGTCCCAAAGATTTCCGTCAAAAACAAAAATTTTTCCGGCAGAGTCCTCGTCTTTTGTGAGGAGGTATCTTAAGGCAAGGTTAACCTCCATAGCTCCGATTATTCCGGCTGAAGATGAAACAGAGCTTCTTACGGAAATATCATTGATTATTCCTGCGCAGTCGGGACAGGGGGATTTATCGGGCAGATAGAGATAGGCAGTTCCGTAAAATCCGTCAACACCTCCGAAAACCGAAGGGATCTTTTCTTTTTTTGAAAAATCCGCGACGGCTCTTCTGCCCGCTGCATTGTCAACGCAGCATAGAATAATATCACAGTCCTTAGCAAAGGAAAGATCTTCAGCGGAAAGAATTTTCTTTGTTACAGGCACATATTCAGAGTCATTTGAATAATGTGAAAGTCTGTTTTTTAAAACGTTGCACTTTAAAAAACCGCCGTCTGATTTTGTGAAAAGGAACTGACGGTTGAGATTAGACAGGCCGACGGTGTCAAAATCGCACAGATATAGTTTTTTCACGCCTGCTCCCGAAAGGTGAACTGCTGCGTTGGTTCCGAGGGCTCCGCACCCTACAATGCACACGGTTTTATTATCTATACAGAAAAGCTGAGTTGCATTTTTCAGGCTCAATCAATCACCACCTTTTCATAATTACCACCACAGTTAAGAGTGTCACCGCTTAAAACCTCAACAGCGTGAGGGATTACAGGAAGAACAAACTCAAGAGATTCCTTGACAGCTTTAGGACTTCCGGGTAAATTTATTATGAGTGATTTTTTTCTTATGCCGGACAAAGCTCTTGAAAGCATAGCCTTGGGCGTAATGGTCATACTTTTTTGCCTGATTCCTTCGGCTATTCCGGGTGCTTCTCTTTCGATAACAGATTTTGTTGCTTCAGGGGTAACATCTCTCGGAGCAAAGCCGGTGCCGCCTGTAGTAAAAATAACATCAGCTTTAATATCATCACATAAATAAATGAGAGCTTTTTTAATTTTTTCTGTTTCATCAGGTACGGTTATATATTCCTTTATTTTTCCATAGGGAGTGAGTAGCTCGGTAATCAGCGGACCGCTTTTATCCTCACAGATTCCTTTGTAGCATCGGTCACTGACGGTCAAAACTGCAAAATTCATTTTTTATCACTTCCTACTTGAATTATTTCTTATTATGTTATATAATATCACAAAGATACAAAATTTACAACATTTTTGAAATATTTTTATGAACTTTTATCATAAAGTATTTTTATCGGAAGTTGGCGGTTATACCGCATTAATTCATATTCCGACACGGATTTTCTAAAGGGTAACCTATGAAATACCGTGCGTGACCGAAAAAACACTGCCTGTAGGAGAAAGTAAAAACAGGTACCGGTCAAAGGGTATGAGGAGAAATCCTCATTCCTTCCGTGATTGAAAAGGAGAATGAATTATGAAAAAACTTCTTGCTGTACTTCTTGCACTCACAATGCTTTTTGCCTTTGCGGCTTGCGGCGGCAATAGCGCAACCGATGGAAATGTTACACCTGACAATGTTCCCGCAAATCCCGTAATCAGAATGTCAACTACAACATCCGTAAATGACTCAGGTCTTCTTCCTTACCTTCTTCCGGCTTTTGAAAAAGCTACGGGATACACTGTTGAGGTTCAGTCGGCAGGTACAGGCGCTGCTATTCAGAAGGCTGTTGACGGTAACGCAGACCTCATTCTTGTTCACTCAAAGGCAAGTGAGGAAACCTTTGTAAACGACGGCTATGGCGTTGAAAGAATTCCCTTTATGTACAATTTCTTTGTTATCGTTGGACCCGCAAACGATCCTGCCGGTATCAAGGACGGTGCTGAAAATGCTGCTGAGGCATTTTCAAAGATTGCCGATACAAAGTCAACCTTTATTTCCCGCGGTGATGAAAGCGGCACTCACAAGGCAGAGCTTAAAATCTGGGGTGACAATGTTCCTGATTCAGCAGCTGAACAGTGGTATATAAATGCAGGTCAGGGTATGGGTGCATGCCTTACAATGGCAAGCGAAAAGGGAGCTTACTGTCTTACAGATAAGGCTACCTTCCTTTCAAACAAGGCTGAGCTTGACCTTGAAATCGTTCTTGCAGAGGGCGACGATATGAAGAATACATATTCTCTTATCGAATGCAATCCCGAAAAGCTTGACGGTATCAACATAGAGGGCGCAAAGGCTCTTATCGAATGGCTTACAGGTGATGAGGCTTCCGCACTTATCGCTAAGTACGGTGAGGAAGAATACGGTTCATCGCTCTTCTATCTCATTAAAGAATAACATTGGAAAAGATAACAGAGGCCCTTGAAATGCTCTTGTCAATGGACGGAGAGATTCTGCAGATAATAGGCGTTACGCTGCGAATGTCCTTTTTCTCAACGACGATTTCCTGTCTTATAGGTATGCCTTTAGGTGTAATTATGACAAGCTCAAGCTTCAGGGGCAAACGGACAATCAGAAAAATTATTAATACATTAATGGGCTTGCCACCGGTTGTGGCAGGCCTGATTGTCTATCTGCTGTTCACCAAATACGGACCTTTAGGCTCCTTCGGTATGCTGTTTACCGTTGAAGTAATGGTGGTTGCCCAATGTCTTCTGATAACCCCTGTTGTGATAAGTCTTACCTCAGGTGTCTGCTCTGTTAACGGAAAAAGTCTTCTTGAAACCGCAAAGGGTCTTTCCTTTGGCAAAATAAAAACTATGAGGCTTTTCCTTTCACAAAACAGAATTGCACTTTCCTCCGTTATGCTCACAGCCTTCGGCAGATCTATTGCCGAGGTGGGTGCTGTAAGCATTGTCGGTGGTAACATCCAATGGAAAACAAGAGTTATGACAACAGCGATTATGCTTGAAACAAACAAGGGTAATTTTGAATTTGCTCTTGCTCTCGGTATAGTCCTTCTCATAATATCCTTTGCGGTGAACATTCTTGCTTCACTTCTTACAAGGGAGGGTGAAGAATGATAAAAATAAACTCACTTAAAAAGCTTTACGGTGATAGAACCGTGCTTGATATTCCCGAACTTGAAATCTCAAAGGGAGAGCATATTATCCTCATAGGTCACAACGGCAGCGGCAAAAGCACACTTTTAAAAATTCTTGCAGGTACTGAGAAGCAAACAGAAGGCGAAGTTTTAACAAAAGGACAGATTTACTATCTGCCTCAGCAGAGCATTCCCTTTAATAAAAGCGTAAAAAGTAACATACTTTATTGTCTTGAAGGCAAAAGAAAAGATAAGCGCGAGTTATGTGAAAAAATGCTTGATGCGTTTAATCTCAAGCAGCTTGAAAGCAAAAATGCAAAAACTCTTTCAGGTGGTGAATGTCAGCGCCTTGCTCTTGCGAGAGTGCTATGTAAAAAGGGTGATATCATTTTACTTGATGAGCCCTCAAGTGCGGCATACAGCAAGGGAAGAGAGCTTATAAACAAGCTTATAAGTGATTACTGTGAAAAAACAGGCTGTACCCTTGTTATGACAACTCACACAGGTGAATACCCGAAATTAAATAAGCTTCGCATTATTGAGCTTTGCGACGGCAAAATAATATCCGATACAAGGGAGGTTGAGGACTATGATGCTTAACGTTGTTTCATTTGAAGAAGCAAAAAGAATAACAGAAGCCGAATTTTCTTCCTTTGAAATCGGTACTGAAAAGCTGAATATTTCCTATTGCCTCGGCAGGGTGCTTGCACAGGATATTGTATCAGAGGAAAATATTCCTCCCTTTTCAAGAAGCACCGTTGACGGATATGCAGCTTTGTCACAGGACACCTTCGGTGCAGGGGAGAGCATTCCCGCAATGCTTTCTCTTAAGGGGGAAATCCTGATGGGAGAAGAGGCAAAAACAGCTGTTTCAAGCGGTGAATGTATAAAGATTTCAACGGGCGGAATGCTCCCCAAAGGCGCTGACAGCGTGGTTATGGTTGAGCATACCGAGCAGATGTTTGACGGCACTTGCCTTGTTTTTAAGGCGGTAAGCCCCTTTCAGAATGTTACAAGAAAGGGCGACGATGTAAAAGTCGGACAGACTGTTATAAAAAAAGGAACAAAAATCACCTCAAGGCACATCGGTATTCTCTGTGCTCTTGGTATAACTCAGGTTGAATGCGCAAGAAAAATCAGAGTTGGCATTATTTCAAGCGGTGACGAAATTGTGTCCGTGGAGAACGAAGTGCCAATGGGGAAAATCCGCGACATAAACAGCCACTTTTTAGCCGCTCTTATAAAAGAAAACGGCTATGATGCTATAGAATACGGCATATTAAAGGATGATTTTGATGAGCTTTACAGTACCTTGCAAAAGGCTGCAGACGAATGTGATGCCGTGCTGATTTCAGGCGGCTCCTCGGCAGGTGCCAAGGATATGACGGCGGCTGTTATTGATAAAAACGGTGAGGTGTTTTTTCACGGAATAGCCGTAAAGCCGGGTAAGCCTACAATCTTCGGTAAGGTAAGGGGGAAGGCGGTTTTCGGTCTGCCGGGGCATCCCGCGGCGGCATACTTGATAGCAAAAACTGTCGTGTTGAGTCTTCTTCGCTTTTGCAATAAGCAGGCAGATAAAGAGCTTACGGTAACAGCGGAAATAACCGAAAGCATATCCTCAAATCACGGTAGAGAGGAGCTTGTTCCTGTTATACTTGAACAGGGTAAGGCACAGCCGCTTTTCTTTAAAAGTGGTCTTGTTTCACTCCTTTCATCTGCCGACGGTTTTGTTATTATTCCTCGCAATAAAGAAGGTCTTTTCACGAATGAAAAGGTTACAGTACACTTGTTTTAAGGTGAGATACTATGAAGCATAATTATCTTGATAATATTCCTTTGGAAGAGGCAAAGGAAAAATTCTTTACTCTTGCAAAAAAGGATTTTACTCATAAAACAGAAGAAATATCAACAACTGAAGCTGTAGGCAGGGTGCTTTCAGGGGCAGTTTATGCGAAAATCTGCTGTCCGCATTATAATGCATCAGCCATGGACGGCATTGCTGTTAAAGCTAAAGATACCTATTCAGCAAGTGAAAGCACTCCTGTGATACTTACTGCCGATATGTATACGGTTGTGGATACAGGTGATGCCATTCCCGATGATAAGGATGCCGTAATCATGGTTGAGGACCTTTCCTTTGAGAATAACGGCAGGGTTAAAATTATTGCATCTGTTCATCCCTTTCAGAATGTAAGGCAAATCGGAGAGGATATCTGTATGGGAGATATGATTGCTCCCTCCTTTACAGTAGTTACGCCCTCACTCTGCGGTGCTATGCTTGCAGGGGGGATTATAAAGGCTACGGTTATAGAAAAGCCTGTAGTTGCAATTATTCCCACAGGCGATGAGATTGTTTCACCCACGGATAATCCTAAAAGGGGAGAAATCATAGAATTCAATTCTTCGATTTTCTCAGGTATGCTTAAAAGTTGGGATGCCGATACGGTGGTTTACCCCATAATTCCTGACAAAAAGGATATGATCAAGCTTTCAGTCAAGGAGGCGGCGGAAAAATATGACGCTGTACTTGTTCTTGCCGGCTCTTCTGCCGGTAGAGACGATTACACTTGCGATATAATAAAGGAACTCGGTGAGGTCTGTGTACACGGAATTGCAATCAAGCCGGGCAAGCCTGCCGTGCTTGGTAAAATAGGAAGTACTCCTGTTGTCGGGCTTCCGGGTTATCCTGTTTCGGCTATTGTTGTAATGAGAGAAATTGTCAGAGATTTGATAGCATTTCTTTCACATAAGACAGTTAAAGCAGAAAATAAAATTACTGCGGTTTTAGGCAAGCGTATTATTTTCTCGCTTAAATACCGTGAATATGTTCGTGTAACTATCGGCAAGATCGGAGAAATCTATGTTGCTGTACCTCTTCCGAGAGGTGCCGGTATTGTAACAAGCTTTACCAAGGCTGACGGAATTATTGTTGTACCGCAGAACTCCGAGGGTATAGAGCAAGGGGAAGCTGTTGATGTAATTCTTGTCAATCCTTGCAAGGATATTGAGAATTCAATAATTATGACCGGCAGTCATGATCCGATTATTGATGAAATCAACGATCTGTTAAAAATCAAGGGCTACCCTTATTCGGTTTCGTCCTCTCATGTGGGAAGCATGGGTGCACTTAGTGCCGTAAAGCTCGGTCAGGCTCACCTTGGCGGAATACATCTGCTTGATACTGAAACGGGACGATATAATGACAGCTATGTTGAAAAATATCTCGATGCGGATACCGCAACGCATGTTAAAGGTATTGGCAGAATTCAGGGACTTATGGTAGAAAAGGGTAACCCGAAAAATATAAAGGGCTTTGCCGATATTGTGGATCACAGATACGTTAATCGTCAGCTCGGTTCGGGTACAAGAATTCTTTTTGACTATCTTCTCAAGACCAATGGAATTGACAAAAATGAAATTGACGGATACAGAAACGAGGAATTCACTCACACCGCTGTTGCCGCACAGATTGCAGGCGGCAATGCCGATTGCGGTCTCGGGATTTATTCGGCGGCACAGATGTACGGCCTTGATTTTATTGAATTAAGCGTGGAAGAGTACGATTTTATTGTAAACAACGATTTTATAAATACACCTATGTATAACGCTTTTATGGAAGTGTTCCGTAGTGACGAGTTAAAAGAAAGAATGAAAGAGATGGGAGGTTATACCCTTGGCTGAGCTTACACATCTTAATAAAAACGGTGAAGCGGTTATGGTTGACGTGGGAGAAAAGGAAATCACAAGACGAGCTGCAACAGCCTTCGCGAAAATCAGAATGCAGCCCGAAACTCTCGATAAGCTTCTCTCGTCATCTCTTAAAAAAGGTGACGGACTTGCCACGGCAAGAATCGCAGGAATTATGGGGGCAAAAAAGACAAGTGAGCTTATCCCTCTTTGTCATAACATTCCTATTGAAAGCGTAGAAATCACCTTCCAGAATAACGGACAAGACGAGTTGTATATTTACTGCACAGGTAAATGCAGCTATAAAACAGGCATAGAAATGGAGGCGCTTACAGGTGCTTCTGTTGCTGCGCTTACTATATATGATATGTGTAAAGCCATAGACAGAAAAATGGAAATCAGAGAAGTAAGACTTCTGGAAAAAACGGGCGGGAAGAGCGATTTTAAAAATGATTGACAGATTTAACAGAGATATAAATTATCTGCGGGTTTCCATTACAAAGCGGTGTAATCTCAACTGCTCATATTGCGGTGCAAAAAAAGAAGCCGGTGTAGAACTGACACCTGTGCAGATTGAAAAAATCGTGAGAGCATTTGCCGATTGCGGAATAACAAAGGTGCGGCTTACAGGCGGCGAGCCTCTTGTAAGGCAGGATATTACAGAAATCGCACAGCGTATTGCAAATATAAACGGCATTAAGAAAATTGCTCTTACCACCAACGGGATATTTCTTAAGAAATATGCAGAAGAATTAAAAAAGGTCGGTGTTACGGCAATCAATATCAGCCTTGATACAACCGATAAAGAACAGTTCAGAGCTATCACCGGTTACGACGGACTCGACAAGGTTTTCGAAGGCATTGATGAATGTGAGAGAGTCGGTCTTTCGCCTATAAGGCTTAATGCTGTGCTTACAAAGGGCAGAAATGATAATCAGGCAGAAAGCCTCATAAGCATTGCAAAGGACAGAAAAATAGACGTCCGCTTTATTGAGCTTATGCCCTTTTCTTCTGACGGAGAAAGGGATGAGCTTGTTGTTACGGGTGAGGAGATTCTTAAAAGTTTCCCCGATCTGAAGCCTTTTATAAAGGACGGTACAACAGACTTTGAAAAAAGCGTTGCCAGATATTACACCGCCGAAGGTTACAAGGGCCGAATCGGCTTCATTACTCCCGTAAGTAACCGTTTTTGTAGCGAGTGCAACAGAATAAGGCTTCTTTCCGACGGAAAAATCAAGCCCTGCCTCGGTAACGATGCTGTTTATGATATAATGCACGTCATAGAAAATGAGGAAGGCCTCAGAAAAGAAATCGAAAAAATTATAATGTCAAAGCCCCGTGAGCACAGCTTCAGCTGTGGCTACGGCAATCATCACGGACTTAATCTTATTGGAGGGTGAAAAATGAAGGGTAAGGTTTTATCAATCAATATCAGCGAAAAAAAAGGAACACCTAAAACAAAAATCAATCCCGGAGTGCTTATTGAGGATTTCGGCTTTGAAGGTGATGCCCATGCAGGTAAATGGCACCGTCAGGTAAGCCTTCTTGCCAAGGAAAGCATTGAAAAATCAAAAGGGCTTCCCACTGAAGGTCTTTGTCACGGGGTTTTTGCCGAAAATATTACAACTGAAGGGATAGAGCTTTATACTATTCCTGTCGGCACTCAGTTAAAAGTAGGCGAGTGTATCATAGAAATCAGCCAGATTGGCAAGGAATGTCATGAGGGGTGTGCAATTCAGAAGCTTGTCGGAAAATGTGTGATGCCCCGTGAGGGAGTTTTTGCAAAAGTAATCAAAGGCGGCAAGGTTTTTGAGGGTGACAGCATTGAGGAACTTTGTTAAGAGAATTTAAAACTCAAAGCCCGACCTTTCTATAACTAAAAGTATTATTCTAAAAAAGAGCTGACTGTTTTTAATGATCAGTCAGCTCTTTTGATGTTTTAAGTAGAAGTACGGCACGAAATATTCCCGCTCTTAAGCGTGTATAAGTTCTTTAATAAAATTATCTGCTTCATTTCTTGATTTAAATATAATAATATGTTTTTGTTCTTTATATTTTTCCAGAAGCTCATATATGTACGGTAAAGTATCCGTCGGGAAATCCTCTATAAATTTTTTGAACTCTTCGTCTAATTTTGTTTCAAGCCAGGGCAAATCATAACGCTCCTTACCGATTCTTTCCGTTGCTCCCTGAAGACATATATCGGTGGGCAAATTGAACAAAAATACAGTGTCACATTCCTTTAAACGCACTTCAATAGTTCTTTTATAATTGCCGTCAATTATCCATTCATCTTCAGCGAAAATATCCTTTATACGGCTGTCAAATTCTTCTCGCGGTATATGCGTTTTATCGGGCTTATGCCAGATCGCATCAAGGTAGTACAAGGGGAGTCCTGTACAATTTTTCAGCTTTTCAGCAAAGGTTGTTTTTCCCGAACCGGGACAGCCTATAATAATAACTTTTTTCATAATTTCACCTGAAAATATCGGCATAACCTTAATTGGAAATGCCGATATACCTTTTATATATTCTCTATTTTGATAAGATTTGTGTTGCCGGATTGACCCATTGTTACACCACCGGTGATAATAATTGTATCACCTGCTTCAAGATCAAGGGCGGTTTTTGTTAGCTTCTTCGCTGTATAGAAAAGCACGTCTGTAGAGGGAAGCTCCTCGCACATAACAGGCTTAACACCCCATGAAAGTGCAAGCTTGCGCCAGGTCTTTTCGCTTGTTGTAAGGCCGACAATATCAATAGGGGAGCGGAAGCGAGAAACCATTCGAACAGTCTTACCTGAAAGAGAGCAGACAGTAATTGCCTTGGCATTTACGTCGATTGACATACCGCAGGTAGCGTGAGAAATAGCATCAATTGTGTTTTTTATAACAAAATCTGTCTCTCTGAAGCGTTTGATAAAGTTCATATTTTTTTCTGTCTGATTTGCTATCTTTGACATTGTTTCAACAGCGAGAACGGGATGCTTACCCACAGCGGTTTCACCTGAAAGCATAATTGCACTTGTGCCGTCATAAACAGCGTTTGCAACGTCAGAAATTTCAGCACGGGTAGGGCGAGGGTTGGTGATCATTGATTCGAGCATTTCTGTAGCGGTTATAACACGTCTGCCGAAAAGACGGCACTTTGTGATAAGGTGCTTCTGAACAGCAGGAAGCTCCTCAAAGGGAATTTCCACACCCATATCACCGCGGCCGATCATAACACCCTCGCATTGGTCGAGAATTTCATCTATATTGTCAATACCTGCCTGATTCTCAATTTTTGCAAGCAGATCAATACCGGTAATATTGTTTTCCTTAAGGAAGTTTTTAACATCGATAAGATCTTGGGCACATGAAACAAAGGAGCAGGCGATAAAATCCACATCATTTGCCGCGCCGAAAAGAATATCGCTCTTGTCCTGTTCACTTAAATAAACCTGCCTGAGCACCTTGCCTGGGAAACTCATTGACTTGCGGTTTGAAAGTTTGCCACCGTCAATTACAGTGCATCGTGCCTCAGTTGCGGTGATTTCCTCAACCTTGAATTTCATAAGACCGTTGTTAAGGAGAATGATATCGCCAACGTCGAGATCCTTGATCATTCCTTTATAGCTGACGGAAACACGTTCTTGATTACCTGTTATTTCCTCAGTAGTAAAAGCAAAACGGTCACCGGTTTTAAGATCAACTGAGCCGTTTTCAAATGTTTTGATTCTGTATTCGGGACCCTTGGTGTCAAGAAGAATCGCAATAGGTAAATCAAGTTCTGTACGAACCGACTTAATCATTGAAATTTTTTCATAATGTTCTTCGTGGGTGCCGTGGGAAAAATTAAGACGGGCAACATTAAGTCCTGCAAGACACATTTCTCTGAAGACGTTTTTATCACAGCATGCAGGGCCGATAGTTGCTACGATTTTTGTTTTTCTCATAGAGGGATACCTGATGTAAGCTAAAGCTTATAACCTTTCAAAATTTTATCAATTATATCATATACTATAATGTGCATTTTTTCAATATTAAGCGAGAATTATTTAATTTTTTAACATATTGTTTTTTGAATTTTATAATGCTATAATCATAAAAAAGTGAGAAAAAGGGAGAAAGCATATGCCTTATTTATTTACACATTTCAAGGAAAAGCTTACAATTGACGGTGAACAGGTATACTTTGCTTTAAGTAAGGACGGTTTTAACTGGGAACAGGTAAACAGCGGTAAGCCGATACTTACAAGTAAAATGAGTTCAGGCGGATGCCGTGACATTGAAATTGTCCGCCTTAAGGATAACAGCTTTGTAATCCTCACAACGGACGAGTGCATTGTAAACCGCTTTGACGAAAACTATAACGTTGACTGGAAAAATGTCAACCGCACAGGCAGTAAGGGTCTTTGCATGTGGAAAAGTAAGGATTTGATTGAGTTTTCCGAGCAGAAGATTATTCCTGTGGGCAGAGAGGATTTCGGCTGTCTTTGGGCGCCTGAGGTTATTTATGATGATATAAATGACGAATATGTGCTTCATTGGGGCTCAACTGTAAAGCAGGACGATTACAGCCATATGTCGATTTATTACTGCACAACAAAGGATTTTGAACGCTTTACCCGTCCGAAGCTCTTTTTCACAAAGGCTAACGAAATCCTTGATACGCATATAAGAAAAATAGACGGCAAATATCATATGTTCTATAAAAATGCTCACGATCCCGGAATGAACATGCATGCAGTTTCCGAGGATTTATACGGCCCGTACATACACGATGAAGCCTTTGAGGAGTATATGAACACTATCGAAAAGTGCAACTGCTATGAAGCGCCTACAACAATGGTTCTACCCGATGGCAGATGGTGCCTGATGATTGACTTCTTCGGTTGTGCAAAACCTAAAATGGGCTATGTACCTTTTATCAGCGAAAAGCCTGGGGACAGCAATTTTAAGAGAAGTGATGAATCTTTTTCCTTCCCGTACGGTTTTAAGCACGGCGGTATACTTGAGATAACCGATGGGGAGTATGAGAGAATTAAGGGGTATTATAATTAACATTAGTCTGAGGTGGTAAAAATGCCAAGGCAAGCGAGAAAAAAGAGCTCAAGCGGAATATATCATGTAATGCTCCGAGGAATAAACAAACAGCAGATTTTTGAGGATGAAGAAGACTGCGAAAAGTTTCTTTGGACACTTAAAGAAACAAAGGCAGTGAGTGAATACAAACTATTCGCTTACTGCCTTATGGGTAATCATATACATTTGCTGATTAAAGAGGAAAAGGAGCCTTTGGAGCAGATTTTCAAGCGTATCGGCGGAAAGTTTGTTTATTGGTACAACATCAAATATCAAAGGGTGGGACACCTTTTTCAGGATAGGTTTAAAAGTGAGCCTGTTGAGGATGATGCTTACCTTTTCACGGTGTTGAGGTATATTCATCAGAACCCGACAAAGGCTAAGCTTTGTGAAAATGTTGAGGACTACAAATTCAGCAGTTACAATGAATACACGGACAGAAACTGGATAGTTGACACGGATTTTATCTTGGATATTATGTCGCTTGATGAATTTACGGCATTTAATCACGAGGAAAACACGGACAAGTGTTTGGAAATTGAAGAAAAAGAGGCTGTACGCTTGACAGACGAGCAGGCGAGGAACATAATTTCGAAGATATCAGGTTCTAACAGTGTGTCAGATTTTGAAAAGCTGACGAAAGATTTAAAAGAGGTATATGTAAAAGAATTTAAAAAGTTTGGTGTTTCCGTGCGGC
>JAFULG010000072.1 GCA_017473435.1 Clostridia bacterium
GGGCGACGGTGTTCAGGAGGTTCTTGCAACTGCAGGTAACAACCGTCTCGGCGGTGACGACTTCGACCAGAGAATTATTGACTGGCTTGTAGCCGGCTTCAAGGCAGAGCAGGGTGTTGATCTCCGCGGTGACAAGATGGCTATGCAGAGACTTAAGGAAGCTGCAGAAAAGGCTAAAATCGAGCTTTCAGGTGTAACAACATCAGCAATCTCACTTCCTTACATCACAGCAGACGCAACAGGTCCCAAGCACCTTGAAACAACCCTTACAAGAGCAAAGTTCAACGAGCTTACAGCAGACCTTGTTGAAGCTACAATGGGTCCCGTTCGACAGGCAATGGCAGACTCCGGTCTCAACGTTTCTGAAATCGACAAGGTTCTTATGGTCGGCGGTTCATCAAGAATTCCTGCAGTAAGTGATGCTATCAAAAAGTTTATCGGTAAGGAGCCTTTCAAGGGTATCAACCCAGACGAATGTGTTGCAATCGGTGCCGCACTTCAGGGCGGTGTTCTCGGCGGTGACGTTAAGGGTCTTCTCCTTCTTGACGTTACACCACTTTCACTCGGTATTGAGACAATGGGCGGTGTAAACACCAAGGTTATCGAAAGAAATACAACAATCCCTACAAAGAAGAGCCAGATCTTCTCAACAGCTGCTGATAACCAGCCTTCAGTTGAGGTTCACGTTCTTCAGGGTGAAAGAGAGTTTGCAAGAGACAACAAGACTCTCGGTGTGTTCAGCCTTGACGGCATTATGCCTGCTCGTCGCGGTGTTCCTCAGATTGAGGTTACATTTGACATCGACGCTAACGGTATTGTACATGTTTCCGCTAAGGATCTCGGTACAGGCAAGGAGCAGTCAATTTCAATCACAGCTTCCACAAATATGAGTAAGGAAGACATCGAAAAGGCTGTAAGAGAGGCAGAGCAGTTTGCACAGGAAGATAAGGCTCGCCGTGAAGAGGTAGACACAAGAAACGAAGCAGATCAGATGGTTTATCAGTGCGAAAAGATTCTTTCTGAGGAAGCTGCAGCAGCTCTTTCCGATGAAGATAAGAACGAAATTCAGGCAAAGATTGACTCACTCAAGAACGCTCTTAAGGGTGACGATATCAATCTTATCAAGAACGAGAAGGAAGCTCTTACTCAGGCCTTCTACAAGCTTTCAGAAAAGATGTATCAGCAGGCAAATCCCCAGGGCGGAGCACAGGGCTTCAACCCTAACGACTTTGCAGGCGCACAGGGCGGCTTTAACGGTGCAGACTTCAATCAGGGCGCTAACGACGGTTATACTGATGCCGGCTACACTGACGCTAACTTTACTGATGCTAACTAAAAATTAAATTTCAAAGGACACGGTAGGCTTTACCGTGTCCTTGATGAGGTATAAACATGGCAGATAATAAACGCGATTATTATGAAGTCCTCGGCGTCAGCAAGGGCGCATCCGATGATGAAATAAAAAAGGCATACCGAAAGCTTGCAAAGCAGTATCATCCCGACCTTAATCCCGGTGATGCAACGGCAGAAGCAAAGTTCAAGGAAGCTAACGAGGCTTATGAGGTGCTGTCCGACAGCGACAAAAAAGCCCGCTATGACCAATACGGTCACGCCGGCGTTGATCCTAACTTCGGTGCAGGCGGCTTCGGAGGCGGCTTCGGCGGCTTTGGCGGTGACTTTGATCTGGGTGACATTCTCGGCAGTATGTTCGGAGGCGGCTTCGGCGGCTTTGGCGGCTTCGGCGGTGGCTCAAGGCAGAACCCCAACGCTCCGAGAAAGGGTTCAACAATACAGACAAGTGTAACAATCTCCTTTGAGGAGGCAGCAAAGGGCTGCAAGAAAAAGGTTAACATAACAAAGGTTGAAAAGTGTGACGAATGCGGCGGTAACGGCTGTGCAAAGGGCTCAAGCCCCGTTACATGTCAGACCTGCGGCGGCAGAGGACAGGTCAATGTTCAGCAGAGAACACCCTTTGGCGTAATGAGCACAACAAAGCAGTGCTCTGCCTGTGGCGGTAAGGGTAAGACTATCCCTAATCCCTGTACAAAGTGTAAGGGTGTAGGTGCTGTAGCAAAGCCTCAGACCGTGGAGGTAGATATTCCTGCAGGTATTGATGACAGACAGGCGCTTAATGTCCGTGGCGGCGGTAATCCCGGTGCAAACGGCGGACCTACAGGTGACCTGCGTGTAAACGTTAACGTTCGTCCTCATCCTTTCTTTGAAAGGGATGGCTTTGATGTATGGTGTGAGGTTACCGTTACTTATGCTCAGGCGGCTTTAGGTGACACTCTTTATATTCCTACCCTTGACGGCAAGGTTAAATATGAGCTTCCCTCGGGTACACAGCCCGGTGAGGTTTTCCGCTTCAGAGGCAGAGGTATTCAGCAGCTTCAGGGCAGAGGCAAGGGCGACCAGTATGTTAAGATTGTGGTTGATGTACCGAAGAATCTTAACCAGAAGCAGAAGGATTTACTCAGGCAGTTTGACAGCACACTCACCAACAAGCCGAAAAACAACATCGATGACGGCACAACGGTGGGCGAGGAGAAGAGAAGCTTTTTTGACCGCTTCAAATAAGAAAATAAAGCAAAGTTCTTTGGTTCTTTCTTACAAGAAAGAACGCCTGACCGGCGAGGTCATAAAGAAAATTAACCGACACCGCTTTGTAAAAAAAAGCGGTGTTTTTTATGCTGTAAGCTTTCGCGTAGGGGACGCCTCGCGCGGCGTCCCTTTGTCAGGCTTATTGCAGTGGACGGGGACGGGCGACCACAAGGGGGTTCCACGCATTTGTATAGGGAAACGGTATGCTTTACAACAAAAATTACATCTTTATTACAACTTAATTAAGACTGTTGCTTTATGTAAAACTCCTTGTTATCATATAGTCAGAAGGAGGAGTTACAATGAAGAAAAACAGACTTATGACCTTTACACTTGCTTTAATTATGAGCTTCAGCTTTTCACTTACAGCCTTTGCAAATTCATCCTGGGTGTGGATAACGGCACGTCGACCTTATGATTTGTTGCCCTTTGTGATAGTATTCACTCTTGTTGCGGAAACCTTTTTTATAGCCTTTTTTGCAAAAATTGAAAGTAAAAGCAAAGTTTTTGTTCCCGTGCTTGCAGGTAATCTACTCTCTTATGCAATGCCTTATATTTTTTATTCGCGTTCCTTATACGGTGAATATTACGGACTTATGCACGCCCTTGACCACAGCCCCTACTACACCGTGGGAATACATTTCCTCGTTATGACCATTGTTGCAGAGCTTCCCGTGGTTTATCTGTCGCTGAGAAATAAGGCAGAGGACAAAAAGGTGCTTGCAATAAGCATAGTGATAATCAATGTGCTGACTACTGTTTTTGTTGCCTTGCTTGAAAGGGTTCTTTGCAGGGGTCAATGGTAAAAAATCAAGCTGTTGCGGAGAAAATCTGCAACAGCTTTTATATAATAATTTTCAACTTGCTTTTTTTCTGAATTTGTGTTAAAACATAATTAAAGGCCTGCCGAAAATGAAAACAAAAAATTCACGGCATTTTTACTTGCAAGTTATTATGCTGACGGGTATTTTCAGCGTGGGTGTATTTGCAAGCTATACTGACCTAGATGAGGCTAAAGCAGAATTCCGGGTTGGTGTAGGCCCTGAGACAGACGGATACGCCATCGACTATATTTATTATTCACCGGCGGATAAGGGTGACAGAACGAAGTATCCCCTTGTAATATGGCTTCACGGTATGGGTAACGGTAAAAAGCCGGGTGAACAGCTTGTAGCGAGTGATATTGCTGTGTGGGCTACACCTGAATATCAGAGCCGTTTCAAGGGAAGTAAGGGCGCTTATATTTTAGTTCCGCGTTCTCTTGAAGAAAAAAATCTTTTCTGGGATGACTGTCTTGTTCATCCTCTGCGCGCAGCAATTGACGAGTTTATAGCCGAAAACAGAGCTAATATTGATTTAAGCCGTATTTATATAGGCGGTTATTCTATGGGCGGTAAGATGACACTTAAAATGGCAGTAGCTTATCCCGAGATGTTTGCTGCCGCATTCCCGGTATGTCCTGCCTGGGCTCCCGATACATCTGCAACGGCAAAGATGGCTGATATTCCCGTATGGGAATGTTCGATTTCTTTAAGGTTATTATCAGCTTCTTTAAAAATCTTTTTGCGTTCCTGTTCAAGTAATAAAAAAGCGAAAAGTTTTTTTGTTACTTTTTTTACAAAAAAAGTAACGTCCGACCGGCGAGGTCGATGAAAATTTTATAAAATGTCAAGGTCACGGAATTTCTTTCCGTGATCTTTTGATTAGCCGAAGAGGCATTTTACATATATATTGCTTCGAAATCGTACATATCTCTCGTGTTATCACTTTCGGTATGAATGGTGATAAGAGCACTTGAAATCACAGGCTTTGGTGTTACATGATAGTAAGTTCCGTTATAGTAACTGCATTGAACGGTTGCGGGGTGATTGTGTCCCATTGAAAGCAATCCTACGCAGCCGCTCTGATTGAACACATCGTCAAGGGGTTGATTTTTGGGGATATTGTATTTTTCAAGCCTTATCATAAGGGTGGGATAGCCGAGCTTGTAGGCTTCGCCATTCCTTGCGGCACGGGAAAAATCAGGGGTGTTTTCATGGAGAAAAACGCTGATGTAAACATTTTCGTTTATTTGTTTTTTACTGTCAATTTCTTCTTTGCACCAATTCACCTGGTCTTCGTGAACATAGCCGTAGGTGTGGTCGGGGTCTTCATTGTCATAGTCCATTGTATCAATGAAAAGCAGGGAGTGGGTCATTTCTCCCTCTGTGTAAATGTCAAGGCTGTACTGACAGCCGCCCGAAATGTCTGGCTCATCAGCAACAAGGCAATGCTCATACTGTGAAAGGTAAGCCACAACATCCTCGGCTGTGCCGTAATTTGCTCCGTCATTGTTGCCGGGAACATATGACCAATATTGGTCAGCTTCTTCAAAAATCTCCGCAACGGTGCGAAGTACATAGGCTTTGTTGAATTTGCCGTCATTGCCGTCGTCAAGCATATCGCCCGAAATCACAACAAGGTCGGGGTCATATTTCGCGGTCAGCTTTTCCATTTTCTTAAGTGTGCTGATATCGGAAAATGTGATGCCTGTGGTGAAATGAGTGTCCGTGAACTGAAGCACGGTAAAGTCGCCGTTTTCGTCCGCATAAAGGTCGGGAAGCTCCTTTTGCACATTAACCGTTTGTGCAAAGCTCGAAATGTCACCCTTGGTTTTCATTTCCTCGGCAAGGGCGCCGCCGGATAAAACAGTGGAAATTGCTGTGAGGAAGGCAATGAGTGTGCAGATAAAGTTTGTCATGTGTGTCATCCTTTCTGTGCATTTTTTATATAAATAAAAAGTGTGCCCCAAACGAGACACACCGAAAAATGCATCTCATTTGTTGCGACACAAATCTTAACTCTCGTTTAAAGGAATAGTTAAAGAAACACACTTTTGCCAAAAAAAGTGTACCTTTAAACGAGAAAAATATTCAGATTTATGTCGCAAGTATAATTTACCACATTTTGAAACAAAAAGCAAAATATTTTTATAAAAGAAGAGCACGACAGTTTTTTAGCTGTCGTGCAAATTTTTTTGCTTGTCGTTTGGCTTTCTTTTCCCGAAAGAGTAGAAACCAAAGAACTTTACTTTTTTATGCACTTGTCAAGTATTTTATGTGCCGCCTCATCCTTGCTCATCATAGGCAGCTCCGTTTCACCCTCGGCAGTAATCAGCGTAATCACATTCGTGTCAACACCGAAGCCTGCTCCCTCAGTGCGTAAACTGTTGGCGCAGATCATATCGCAGTTCTTTTTATTCAGCTTGGCTCTTGAATTTTCAATAACGTTGTCCGTTTCCATTGAAAATCCGCAGATGAACTGACCTTCCTTTTTGTTTTCGCCAAGGTGCTTAAGAATATCCTTAGTGCGTCCGAGCTCAATGCTCATTTCACCGTCACTCTTTTTCAGCTTGCTGTCAGCTTTTACAAGGGGAGTGTAATCGGAAACAGCGGCAGCCTTTATAATAATATCCTGCCCGGGAGCAAGAGCTGTGACAGCTTCAAACATATCCTCGGCAGAGGTAACGGGAACAACCTTGACAAACATAGGAGGCTCAACGTCGGTATGCGCTTTGACAAGGGTTACTTCGGCTCCGCGCAGCATTGCCGCTCCGGCAATAGCAATGCCCATTTTGCCGCTTGAATGGTTTGTAATAAAGCGAACAGGGTCAATTGCCTCTCTTGTAGCACCTGCGGTGACAAGTATCTTTTTGCCTGCAAGATCCTTTTCAAAGGCTATCTCTTTTATAATGTGCTGTAAAAGCTCCTCCTCGTCAGGCATTCTGCCGTCACCCAGATCACCGTTTGCGAGCATACCCGTTGCAGGAGCTATAATTTCATAGCCATATGAGGCAAGCTTTTTTATGTTGTCCTGAACAATGGGGTTGTGGTACATATTGTGGTTCATTGCAGGGGCAACAATCTTCTTGCACGGACAAGCCATAACGGTGGTTGTGAGCATATCGTCTGCAATGCCGTTTGCAATTTTGCCTATAACGTTTGCCGAAGCGGGAGCAAGCATAACAATATCAGCCTGCTTTGCAAGAGCAACGTGCTCAACGCTGTACTGAAAATTACGGTCAAAGGTGTCAATAAGGCATTTGTTTGCCGTAAGAGTTTCAAAGGTGACGGGGTTTATAAACTGTGTAGCATTCTGTGTCATAAGCACGTGAACATTGCAGTGAAGCTTTTTGAGCATTCTTGCAAGGTTGGCGATTTTATATGCTGCGATGCTTCCTGATACCCCGAGAAGCACGGTTTTTCCTTTAAGCATAGAAGTAACCTCCATGAATTTTTTTTCAGTATATCATAAATTTTGGAAAAAATATATACTTTTCTGATTTATTTATGTTATAATCAATTTACAAATAATTGTGTTGTATCTCTGTTTTTAAGAGAACGATAACAGGAGGATTAAAAAATGAATAAGAACTTCAAGCCTAAAGATCTTACGCTCATGGGACTTCTGACAGCAGTTCTGCTTGTAATGTCCTTTACACCTGTAGGATTTCTTACAATCGGACCGCTTGCAATCACACTCAATATGATACCCGTTGCCATCGGTGCTATCGCGCTCGGCCCTAAGGGCGGCGCAATACTCGGTGCGGTTTTCGGCATCACAAGCTTTCTGCAGTGTATAGGTATCGGCGGCACAAGTCCTATGGGGGTTATTCTTTTTGAAATCAATCCCTTTCTTGCATTCGTGCAGAGATTTCTGCCAAGACTTCTTATGGGTATTCTGACTGCGTATGTTTATAAAATTGTAAAAAAAGCCTTGGGCTCAACCGTGGCAAGCTATGCTTCAGGCTTTTTTGCTGCATTTCTTAATACCTTGTTCTTTATGAGCATGCTTGTGCTCCTTTTCGGTAATACCGAGTATATGCAGGAGCTTATGAACGGAAAAAACGTTATAGTGTTTATCTGCACCTTCGTAGGAATTAACGCAGTTTTTGAAATGGCAGTTTCTACGGTGCTTACGGGTTTAATTGTAAAAGCACTAGAAAGAGCAAAGCTTATAAAAAGAGGTGAGGCATAATGGTGCTTGCAGTTGATATAGGCAACACGAACGTTGTTGTCGGTTGCTTTGATAAGGGCGAAATCCGTTTTGTTGAGAGACTTTCCACAAACAAAAACTCAACGGCACTTGAATATGCCGTTCTTATAAAAACCGTGCTTGAATTAAACAGCATACATGTTCAGGATTTTGAGGGAGGTATAATCTCTTCTGTTGTGCCGTCTGTTACAAACAGAGTAAAGGAAGCAATGGAAAAAATCACAGGTAAAGAAGTGCTTGTTGTCGGTCCCGGAGTGAAGACGGGTCTGAAAATCAAACTTGATAATCCCTCTCAGCTCGGCAGTGACAGAGTGGCCGATGCCGTTGCCGCAACAAATATTTATCCATGTCCTCTTATTATCATCGATATGGGCACAGCAACCACTGTTTCAGTTGTGGATGACGATAAGAACTTTATCGGCGGTATGATTATGCCGGGGCTTATGGTTTCGATGGAAGCACTTTCTTCTAAAACCTCACAGCTTCCGCAGATAAGTCTTGATGCTCCGAAAAAGGCGATTGGCAGAAATACGGCTGACTGTATAAGAAGCGGACTTGTTTACGGTAATGCTTCTGCTATCGACGGTCTTATCGGTAGTATTGAACAGGAATTAGGGGAAAAATGCACCGTGATAAGCACAGGCGGTCTTGCAAAAATTGTAACCCCTCTTTGTAAAAGAGAAATTATTGAAGATGATAAGCTCCTTTTAAAGGGTCTTATGATTATTTACGAGAAGAACATATAATCGTTCATATATTACGCGAGATGTTCCTGAGTTATCCGAAAAGGAGAAGCCAATGAAGAAAATAATTGTAGCAGGCGCAGGTCACGGCGGACTTACGGCGGCATACAATCTTTCAAAAAACGGATTTGATGTCACTGTTTTTGAAAAAGGGGATAGGGAAGGTCTTGGCTATGACTGGCACGACGCTCTGAACTATGATGCCTTTGATTATGCGGGTATTGAACGTCCCGACAGAAGTCTTATCCGCGACGGTGTGCAGTCAGGCTTTGAAAATCCGTCAGCAAATGTAAAGCTCGTCATTCCTTATGACCCGACAGGCTTTATGATGGATAGAAGGGTTCTTCTCAAATACCTTATTGATAATGCCGAAAAGGTCGGTGTTAAATTTCAATTCGGCTGTGAAATTACGGGTGCAGTTTTTGACGGGCTTTCTGTTGCAGGTATAAAGTATGTTAAAGACGGTGAAGCCATGGAGAAAAGAGCAGATATGGTTATTGATGCCTGCGGAATGTATTCTCCTGTAAGACAAAGCCTTCCTCCCTGCTTCAATATAAAAGAAGGCTTTGAAGCAAAGGAAACCTTCCATGTTTACCGTGTTTACTTTGAAAACATTACAGGTGAAATTCTTAATCCACCTTATCTTATCAGCCTTTTCCATATGGGAAAGCCCGGAATTGACTGGGTGCTTACTGAAGAGGACAGTGTAGATATCCTTGTCGGCAAATTCGGTACGGCAGGGGCGCTGACTGAGGAAGAAATTGAGGCTGCTATTGCCGACTACCGTGAAAGATATCCCTTTATCGGTGAAAAGATAGTCCGCGGCGGTGCTGCAGGTGAGATACCCTTGAGCAAAATGCTTCCCTTACTTGTCGCTGACGGTTATGCTCTTGTAGGCGACAGTGCAGGAATGACAATCCCTCTTAACGGAAGCGGTATTGTTTTAAGTATGCAGGCAGGTAAAATTCTTGCAGACAAAATTATCAGCTGTGATGCGGATGCCTTCTCAATCGAAAATCTCTGGAATTATCAGTATGAGTATTTTCAGACTCTCGGTAAGGATCTTGTAATGATTGACATTCTGAAAAACTTCTTTACCCATTGCAAGAAAAAGGATATTGACTATTTCCTTGAAAAGAAGATTCTCACCGAGGAAATGCTCGATTTCGGTAAGGGTATAAACATCACGCCGCAGTTTATTCTTCATATTATTGCGGTGGGTATGCCGCTTATCGGCCTTGTTCCGCCCCTTGTGAATAATCTTAAGTCGATTCCTTCAATTGACAGCGTTGCGGCTCAGATGCCTGAGGAGTACAGTAAGGAAGCGGTCAGCGAATGGGTGGAAAAATATTCAAGGCTGTAAATGGTCTTTTTTGGTTGAAAAAGTAAAATATTGTGATATAATCGAATAGTAAAAAGTCCTGATCCTGAAAAACATCTGTTTTCAGGATTTTGGATTTTAAAAAAGGAGGATAATATGAACACTTACACCACAAAAGAGCGTAATATGTATCTCATAGGCCTTATGGGTCAGAACGTGATTTACAATATTATCGCAACAGGCATGACATTCTATTTCCAGAGTGTTATCTTTATCCCTGCAATGGCAATCAGCGTTATTATGGGCGTTGCCCGTGTATGGGACGCAATCAACGACCCGATGATGGGTACAATTGTTGACAGAACAAGAAGCAAGTACGGCAAATGCCGTCCCTATCTCTTCTATGTTCCCGGTATCGTTATGGTTACAACCTTCCTTACCTTTGTCAACGGTCAGTATTCAGGTGACAACTCACCTGCAAAAAATGCAATAATCATTGCCTGGGCAGGTATTTCCTACATCCTCTGGGGTATGACCTACACTGCAGGTGACATTCCCATCTGGGGAATCACCTCACTTATGACAGAGAGTGCAAAGGACAGAGAAAAGCTTCTCGGCCTTGCACGAATAATTGCCGGTATCGGCGGCGGTGCCGTGCTTCTTACCGTTATGCCCATTTCACAGAGTGTTGGTGCAGGCTTTGCTGAAACAATGGGTCAGAAAAAGGGCACACAGATGGGCTTTATTGTGGTCTGCGGTATAATGACCCTTGTAGGCTCGCTTCTTTTCCAGTGCGCATGCTTTGCAAAGGAGCGTGTTAAGCAGCCCTCCGATGAAGCAAAGGGCTTTATCGATAACGTTAAAATCATGTGGGGCTGTATGCCCTTCAGAAGACTCCTCATTTCAGGTGTCATCAAGGCTCCTATGCAGATTCTCTCCATTGTTGCAATGACCCTTCTTTCCTATTACTTCGGTGATAACGGCGGTGACGGTCAGGGCTATGTTCTGCAGATGATCTGCCTCGGCGGCGGACTTTTCGTCGGTCAGTTCGGCGCAATGGCATTCACTCCCAAGCTTTGCGAAAAGTTTGAAAAGCAGAAGGTTTACAATCTCTGCAACATCATCGGTGCAATTCCCTTTGCGGGCGTGTTCGTCTGCTATCTTATTGACGGCACAGGTCTTTACAAGCCCTTCTGGATGGTTATCCTTGCAATTCTCTTTGCCGTTGCAGGTGCCGCAATGGGTGCATCAATGGTTATCCAGTCCATTATGATTGCTGACTGTGTTGACTATGACGAGCACAGAACAGGCTACCGTCCCGACGGTGTATTCTTCTCAGGTCAGTCCTTCATCACAAAGCTCGGTGCAGGTCTTTCCTCCTTCATTCAGGGTATTGTTTTTGCCGCAGTTGGCTTCAGCGGTGACAATGTTGCCGCTTGTAATGAGGCTCTTGCCGCTTCACCTGCAAGCGACTATATGTTTGCAACCGCACCCGAGTTTGAGCCCTACCGCTTTGGTATGTTCTTCCTCGTTTCAATTCCCGCAGCTGTTACCTGCCTTCTTTCCTGCATCCCCATGAAGAACTATGAAATTTCAAATGCCGAGCACAAGAGAATTCTCTCCGAGCTTAACGCAAAGCGTAACGCTGACGCAAAGGCAGAGTAAGATTATTTAACCTGAAAATCCGTACACAACCGTGTGCGGATTTTTTTATATGCAATAACACCTTGACAAAAGAGTAATACTGTGCTACTCTATGTATAGAACACCGAGGTATAGTGTTCTGCTGTAAAGAAAGAGGTGAAAATATGGACATAAAAAAAGAACTTACGAAGGGTAGCTCCGCATTGCTTGTTCTTTCCGTGCTTGAAAAGTGCGATATGTACGGCTATAAGATAATCAAAGAAATTGAACTGCGTTCAGAATATGTTTTTTCTCTGAAGGAGGGAACTCTCTATCCTATACTGCACGCCTTTGAAAAGGACGGTTATGTTGATTCCTATTGGGAAGGCGAAGAGGGTGAGAGAAGAAGAAAATATTATCACCTGACTAAAAAAGGCATTAAAGAATTGCAGAAGCATAAGCAGGAGTGGGCAGCTTATTCCACGGCTGTCAGCAAGGTTATCGGGGGTGTTGCTAATGCAACAGCGTAAAATAATTGAAGACTACCTTGACAGCGTTATTCCGCAAAAAATATCCGAAAGCACAAAAAAGCGCCTTCGTGCAGAAATAGAGTGTCATATTTATGACAGAGCAGATTTTTATATGGAAATCGGCTACGATGAGGACGCCGCTTTTGAAAAGGCAATTGAGCAGATGGGCGAGGGTGAAGAGGTTAAGGTTGAATTTGAGTCGCTTTATAATGACAGTACATCTAAGGCAGTTTTGCTGTTTGTTTCAAGCTTGTTTATAGATTTGGTGGCAGTAATTTCAGGATTTGGCGGTGCAGCTGCGTGGAGCTTTGTTCTTGGATATATTATGCACCTGACATTTGAAAGTCTTTTGGTAAGCGCCTGTTTTGTATGCTTTACCTGTTTTACAATTCATTATGCTTATATGCGTAATAAACCTAAAAAGCTTAAAGCAATAGGCTTTGCTAACATGATAATGTCTTTACTTACGGTTTTTGCAAATTCGGTTTATTGGCCTTTTGCTTTTTTGCTGACGGAGGCCTTCAATGACTTGTTTGTCGGTGAAGAGGGACATTATTTCAGTAGTGCAATGTTCAGTTATCTGTCATTGATTATTTCTGTGCCCGTATGTATTTTCAGCTTTGCTTTATATTTTAAGCTGAAAAAAGGCAAGGCAGAAAGCAGGTGCAGGAAAATCAGCTTCCGAAAGCTTATCGGTATTTATGCTCTCTTCTTTGCTGTTATTAGTACGGTCGGATGGTATGTATGTAATACTCCTATTTCTGAATATTTTAACTATTCGGGTGTTGCTGATCTGGTTGATGAACAGTTGCTCCAGCCGTTAAAGAGCGACCAAATAGACCGGCTTTTTGAAAGTATAACCGGAGATACGGACTTTACTCAGGCAGATGAACTGTTGAAGGGAGAAGGTTTTATACCGCATACAGAGATGGATAAACATTTAAGCGATGAGGAGAAATTGAACAATTTGGCGGATGAACTTCAGAATTATATCTCGAAGCGTGAGGGCGAAATTGTTTACACGAAGCCTATCGGAGATTACATATCGTATTTTAATGAATGTTTAATTTTTTATCCTTCTGAAAGCGGTAAGGTCAAATACAAAAAAATCATAGAAGCTTATGATTATTATACGAAGAAAGACGACGCGGATAAAGCTATTGAATTGTTTGAAGCGTTAAAGCCTGGTGAAGATAAAAAAGCTGTCTTGAAGAAAATGAAAAAGGTTTCAGATTTTTCTTCTTTGTCCGTGGAGTATGGGGAAAGCATCAAAGAAACCTACAGCTTCAGAGTTGTTGAAGACCTGAGCTTTCTTTCCTTGGTTGACCGCAGAAACTTAGGTGCAACTGTGACTTTCGAAAACGATTTATTGCAGGACGGAAGCTATATCTACACGGTCGAAAGCAATTTTGAAACCGATGATGTGGTGTGCGACAAAACAGAATATGTTATAAGCGAATAACGTAGGTTGTCAATTAAGCAAAAAAACTGACGAAGCAGTACTGCTTCGTCGGTTTTTTTTGCTATCGTCTATTTTGCTATGATTAGACAAATTAATGTTGACTATAATTCCTACCTGTGATAAAATATTAAAAGAATTTTGTTATAGGAGAAACACTATGCCTATTAAAATAAATGACAGCCTTCCCGCAAGGGAGCTGCTTGAGCATGAAAATATATTTGTTATGACGGAATCCCGTGCTGCAAGTCAGGATATCCGTCCGCTTAAAATTCTCATCGTCAACCTTATGCCCACAAAAATAGTCACGGAAACCCAGCTTCTTCGCCTTATGAGTAACACACCGCTTCAGGTTGATGTTGAATTTCTGCAGATGGCGACCCACCGCTCAAAGAACACATCACAGAATCACCTGAGCAAGTTCTACCACGTTTTTGACGAGGTTAAGGATAAAAAGTACGACGGTATGATTGTCACCGGTGCACCCGTTGAGCTTATGGAGTTTGAGGAGGTTGACTACTGGCCCGAGCTTTGTCAGATTTTTGAGTGGTCAAAAACTAATGTATACTCTACTTTCCACATCTGCTGGGGCGCTCAGGCAGGTCTTTATTACCACCACGGTATCAAGAAGCATAAGCTCGACGAGAAGATGTTCGGCGTGTTCCCACACAGACCTCTTGACCTTTATCATCCGCTTATGCGAGGCTTTGACGATACATATTTTGTGCCTCACTCACGACATACGGACGTAAAATTTGACGATGTTGCTCTTTGTAAGGATCTGCAGATTCTTTCTTATTCCGATATGGCAGGCATTCACCTTGTTTCCGACCTTCAGTGCCGTAATTTTTACGCAACAGGTCACTCGGAGTACGATGCCGATACTCTTGCAAAGGAATATTTCCGCGATGTTGAAAAGGGGCTTGACATAAAGGTGCCCTATAATTACTTCCCTGATGATGATCCGACTAAAAAGCCTATTATGACCTGGAGAAACGTCGGAACGCTGATGTTCACAAACTGGCTCAACTACTTTGTTTATCAGCAGACACCCTATGATATCAATGATATCGGTATTTAAAAGTATACAAAAAGCGTACGGTCCAGCCCGTACGCTTAATTTTTTTATAAGTGCTTTACTTCGGAATATTTGCCTCTGAATTCCTTTTTACCGACCTTTTTGTAAGCGCATACACGATAGCTGTATGAGGCAAAACGGCCGGATAGCTTGTCTTCAAATTTGACCTCGGTAGTGCCTTCGGTTCTGCCGATTTCCGTAAACTCGCCACCCTTTTTATCACATCTCTCAAAAATGTAACCGTCGACGCCGGCAACAACTCTTACTGTAATCAATGCTTTTTTGCCGATGATTTTTTTTATGGATCGGATTTCTGTAGTGTCGATAAAAACACAGTCGGCTTCACCGCTGAATTTGCCGTGAAGCTCCTTATCGTCTGCAAGCTTTACTGCCTGAACGGCATAGTGATAAGCCTGACCTGATACGGGATGCTCATCGCAGAAGCAGCAGCTTTCCGATTCACCGATGCATATTTTGCGTGAGAAAAAGTCGCTTCTTCTGTATATGTAGAACTTATCTCCCTCAACCTTGTCCCAGGTGATGTGGATTTTTCCGCCTTTTTCTTCAGCACGGAGATTTTTCACCGCAGGAATATCTGAAACCGTTACAGGCTTTGCGGTACCGAAAACGGAAGAGATTTTGTCGCCCTCTAAACGCTTGTGGGCAATAACCTTGTACCAGTAGGTGATATTTTCTTCAGCGGTTGTGTCCGTAAAGCATAAATCTGTAGTTGAGTCTATGTACTCAAAATCACAGTCGTGTCTTGTGGAACGCTGAATATCATATACTTCTGCAAGATTTATCTTTGCCCATCTGAACTGTACATGCTTTTCAGGGGTTGCACCGATTGATGTTATTTTTGGGATGCCTGTAAGCTTTTTGTTTAAATTTGTATCTGCCATCATCTGTCACCGAGAAGGGATGCGCTTTCCTTGTCGAGGAAAACGGTTACATCGCTGTGAAGCTTGAGTATTGATGCAGGGCAGTGAGGAGTAACTTCACCTTCAATAAGCTCCTTGATTGCCTTTGCCTTTGATGCGCCTGTTGCAATGAGCACAATCTTCTTTGAGCGCATAATATCGCCAACACCCATTGTGAGGGCATAGCCGGGCATTTCGGTGCCTACTGCTTCAAAATATTTTTTGTTTGAATCAATGGTGCTTTGAGTAAGCTTTACAAGGAAGGGTGTATCCATAAATTCCTCGCCCGGTTCATTAAAGCCGATGTGACCGTTTGTGCCGATACCGAGAAGCTGAATATCAATACCGCCTTCCTCTTTGATTTTTTCATAGTATCTCTTACACTCGGCTTCAGCATCCTCATGCTTTACACCTGCAAGGAAGTTGACCTTGTTGAAATCTACGTCGGTCTTGCCGAAAAGGTTGTCCTTCATAAAATAATAGTAGCTGTTTACATTCTCTCTGTCGAGGTCAGCGTACTCGTCAAGGTTGAAGGTAGTGATGTGCTTGAGGCTTACCTCACCTTTTTCGTAGCTTTCGATTATACGCTTGTAGGTTTCAACGGGAGAAGCACCGGTAGCAAAGCCGAGAACGCTTCCGGGTTTCTTGTTGATCTGCTTGATAAAGATTTCTGCCGCTTGCTTTGAAATTTCGTAAGCATTTTCAAGAATAATAACTTTCACAAAAATTACCCCTTTGTATTTAAAATCTAAGTTATTATAACACGTTATGATTATTTTTGCAACGGATTTATATAAATAAATATTGTTTGCCTTTTTATATTATCTGTGTTATTATAAACTCGTTATTTAAGTTCGGAGGTCGTTTTTTTATGGAACAGAAAAGAGATTCCTTTGCCTCACGTTGGGGCTTTATTATGGCTTGTATAGGTTCGGCGGTAGGTATGGGTAATATATGGCTTTTCCCTGCAAGGGTATCAGGCAGCGGTGGCGGAGCATTTATTATAGCGTATCTGATTTTCGTTGTGCTTATCGGCTCTACCGGTGTAATCGGTGAAATGAGCTTTGGCAGAATGGCGCGCTCAGGTCCTATTGATGCCTTCGGGAAGGCGACGGAATCAAGAGGCTCAAGGAGGCTCGGTCAGGCGTTGGGAGTTGTTCCTACTCTCGGCTCACTTGCTCTTGCTATCGGTTACAGCGTTGTAATGGGCTGGATATTGAAATACACTTTCTCAGCTGTTTCGGGAACTCTGCTCAAGGCTGAGAATGTTGATGAATTTACTGAGCGGTTCGGTGCAATGGCGTCGCAGTTCGGCAATAATACGTGGCAGATTCTGGCAGTTTTGCTTACGGCTGTAATTCTTGTTTTCGGTATCGGCTCGGGAATTGAAAAGGCAAATAAAATTATGATGCCGATTTTCTTCTTCCTTTTTGTTGGGCTTGGTGTATATATTGCTTTTCAGCCGGGTGCAATTGACGGCTACAAGTATATTTTTACCGTTGACACGAAACAGCTTCTTGACCCTATGACCTGGATATATGCTCTCGGTCAGGCGTTCTTCTCGCTTTCTGTTGCAGGTAACGGTACTCTTATTTACGGCTCTTATCTTTCCGATAAGGAGGATATACCTGCTTCTGCAAGAAATGTGGCATTTTTTGATACAGTTGCTGCTATGCTTGCGGCTATGGTAATTATTCCTGCTATGGCTACAGCCGGAGCAAAGCTTGATCAGGGCGGACCGATGCTGATGTTTGTTTTCCTGCCTAATCTCTTCGGAACTATGCCCGGCGGAAATATAATTGCAGTAGTGTTTTTTGTTGCGGTTACATTTGCAGGTCTTACATCACTTATAAATCTCTACGAGTCACCCATTGCAACCTTGCAGGAGCGCCTTAAGATAAAGAGATTGCCTGCCTGTATTATCGTAGGAGCACTCGGACTTGGTGTTTCTCTTCTTATTCAGCACATTGTTTCTGACTGGATGGACATTATTTCAATCTATATCTGTCCTCTCGGCGCAGGACTTGCAGGTATAATGTTTTTCTGGGTGCTCGGAAAGAAGGTTGCGGAAAAGGAAATTTCAAAGGGCAGACAAAAGCCTTTGCCCGGGTACATTATCCCTCTTGCAAAATACGTATTCTGTCCTATCTGCTTTCTTGTGCTTATAGCAGGAGCAATTCTCGGCGGAATAGGTTAAGGCGCGACCTGTGTGCCGTCCTGACTATCGATGATAATGAAGGTGTAACTGATGAAATATAACTACCATACACACACAACCCTCTGCAATCACGCAAGGGGAACAAACGAGGAATATGTCCTTGCCGCCATTGAGGCAGGATTTGACGAAATCGGCTTTGCCGATCACAGCCCATGGCCTTATGAAAACGGCTTTGTTTCGCATATAAGAATGTTACCTGAGGAATTGGAGGGCTACTGCAGAAGTATTAAAAGTCTGCAGGAAAAGTACAAGGACCGGATCAGCATAAAGCTGGGGCTTGAGTGTGAATACTTCCCGAAATATATGCCGTGGCTTAAAGAACAGATAAAACAGCACGGGATTGATTTTATAATCTGCGGGCACCATTTCTGTGTTGATGAGCCGGGAAGTATTTATAACGGTAATATGACAAAGCCGCAGGAGCTGTACAGATACAGGGATGATATTGTTGAAGCTATGGAAACGGGTATGTTTTCCTATATAGCTCATCCCGATATCTTTATGAGAGGATATCCCGGCTTTGACAGGCATTGCGAAAAAATATCCGTGGATATCATCGAAAAGTCAAAGCAGACGGGCGTTCCTCTCGAATATAATCTTCTCGGTCTGAGCCACAGTAAAAACGACGGCAAGCAAGGCTATCCCTATCCTGATTTCTGGGAGCTTGCCGGAGAAATCAAGCCTCCCGTGACAATGGGTATTGATGCTCACGATCCGTCGGCGTATCTTGATTATGAGCTTTTTGAAAAAGGACTTGAAGCTCTCAGAGACTACGGCCTTGAAACAGAAAGCATAATAAGAATGCTGTAATTTATCCGCTATACAAAATAATACATTACGCTATGTATATTTTTTATGTCTAAACACTTGAAAAAAATGCAAGAATGTTATAAAATGACAAGTGGTGTTTTTTATTCTACAAAAGTTATTTATGAAAGGACAGAAAACAATGAACGTATTAAACAAGAAATCAGTTGAAGACATTGACGTAAGAGGCAAGAAAGTCCTCATCCGTTGTGATTTCAACGTAAAGATGGAAAACGGTGTTATCACCAGCGACAAGAGAATTGTTGCTTCACTTCCCACAATCAAATATCTCCTTGACAACGGTGCAAAGGTTATTGCTTGCTCACACCTTGGCAGACCTAAGGGTGAGTTCAAGCCTGAATTCTCACTTGCTCCCGTTGCAGTAAGACTTGGTGAGCTTCTCGGTATCGAAGTAAAGATGGCTAAGGACGTTGTAGGCGAAAGTGCAAAGGCACTTGCAGCTGACCTTAAGGAAGGTGAAGTTCTTCTTCTTGAAAACGTACGTTTCCACAAGGAAGAAACAAAGAATGATCCCGAATTCTCAAAGGCACTTGCAGACCTTGCTGAAATCTATGTAAACGATGCTTTCGGTTCAGCTCACAGAGCTCACAGCTCTACAACTGGTGTTGCTGATTATCTTCCCGCAGTAGGCGGCTTCCTTATCCGTAAGGAGCTCGAATACATCGGCGGCGCTCTCGAAGATCCCAAAAGACCTCTTGTTGCTATTCTCGGCGGCGCAAAGGTAAGTGACAAGATCGGCTTTATCACAAACCTTATGGATAAGGTTGATACCCTTATCGTAGGCGGCGGTATGGCTTACACCTTCTTTGCTGCAAAGGGCTACAGCGTTGGTACTTCAATCTGTGAAGAAGACAAGATTGAAATGGCTAAGGAAATAATGGCTACAGCAGAAGCTAAGGGTGTTAAGTTCCTTATCCCCGTTGATAACAGACTCGGTAAGGAATACGCAGAGGATACAGAGACAATGACAGTTGATTCAGATAACATTCCCGACGGTTGGATGGGTCTTGACATCGGTCCTAAGACAGAAAAGCTCTTCGCTGACGCTATCAAGGGCGCAGGTACAGTTATCTGGAACGGACCTATGGGCGTTTCCGAATGGAAGAACTTTGCATCAGGTACAATTGCTGTTGCAACAGCAGTTGCAGAAAGCGGCTCAATCTCCATCATCGGCGGTGGTGACTCAGCAGCTGCAGTTCAGAAGCTCGGCTTTGCTGACAAGATGAGCCACATCTCAACAGGCGGCGGTGCTTCACTCGAATTCCTCGAGGGTAAGGACCTTCCCGGTGTTGTTGCTCTCAACGATAAATAATTAAACCGCGTAGGGGGGACCCCTGTGTGGTCTCCCTCGGAAAGCTTAAATAAAATATACAAAGGAGTAATTAAAATGAACAAAGCTACACGTAAAGCAGTTATTGCAGGTAACTGGAAAATGAATATGACTCCCTCACAGGCAAAGGCTCTTATCGAAGAAATGAAGCCCCTCGTTGCAGGTGCTGACTGTGAAGTTGTTCTTTGCGTTCCCTTCGTTGACATTGCTACAGCAATCGAAGCAGCTAAGGGCTCAAATATCAAAATCGGTGCAGAAAATGTACACTTCAAGGCTTCCGGCGCATTCACAGGTGAAATTTCAGCTGAAATGCTCAAGGAATGCGGCGTTGAATATGTTGTTGTAGGTCACAGCGAAAGAAGACAGTACTTCGGTGAAACAGACCAGACTGTAAACCTTCGTTCACTTGCAGCTCTCAAGGCAGGTCTCAAGCCCATCATCTGCGTTGGTGAAACTCTTGAGCAGAGAGAGCTCGGCTACACAGAAACTCTTCTTAAGTATCAGACAAAGATGGCTCTTACAAATGTAAGCGCTGAAGATCTTAAGAACGTTGTTATCGCTTACGAGCCTGTATGGGCAATCGGCACAGGTGTTACCGCTACAGCTGATCAGGCTGACGAGGGTAACGGCTACTGCCGTGCAGCTATAGCTGAAGCTTACGGTGCAGAGGCTGCTGAAGCTGTTACAGTTCAGTACGGCGGCTCAATGAACGCAGGTAACGCAGCAGAGCTTGTTGCTAAGGTGAATGTTGACGGCGGTCTTATCGGCGGCGCATCACTCAAGGCAGCTGACTTCTCAGTTATCGTTAAGGCAGCATCCGAGCAGAAATAAAAGGGGCTCACAGAGCCCCTTTTTATAGGTGGACCCCTTTGCTTTCGGTACCTCTTTTTCAGGGGAAGAATAAATTTTCTCTGAACGAGGTGGTTATTGTAAATAAGCCGGATGGGGTAATTCAGAAAGGAATGTAAGTAATAATGAAAAAGCCCGTTTTATTATGTATTATGGACGGTTTCGGCAGAAATGACGACAATTACGGTAATGCAATTTATTCCGCCGCAACTCCCAACCTTGACAAAATTATGAGCGAAAATCCCATGACCTTTATCGGTGCATCAGGTATGGACGTAGGTCTTCCCGACGGTCAGATGGGTAACAGTGAGGTAGGTCACACAAATATCGGTGCAGGCCGTGTTGTTTATCAGGAGCTTACCCGTATCACAAAGTCCATCAAGGACGGCGACTTTTTTGAAAACGAAGCACTCAAGGGTGCTATGGAAAACTGCCTTAAGAATGACAGCGCACTTCACCTTATGGGTCTTATGAGTGACGGCGGCGTTCACTCACACAACACTCATATGTATGCTATTGTTGAAATGGCTAAGAAGATGGGTGTTAAGGAAGTGTTTGTTCATTGCTTCCTCGACGGTCGTGACGTTCCTCCTGCATCAGGTGCTGACTTTGTTCAGGAGACCTGCGATAAGCTTAAGGAAATCGGTCTCGGCAAGGTAGCTACTGTAATGGGAAGATACTACGCAATGGACAGAGACAACCGTTGGGATAGAGTCGGCAAGGCTTATGCTGCAATGGTTTACGGTGAGGGCGTTAAGGCTGAATGTCCCGTTGCTGCTATCAAGGAAAGCTACGAAACAGTTGACGCTGACGGCAAGAACCTTACCGACGAGTTTGTTCTTCCCACAGTTTGTGCAGAAAACGCAACAATCAAGGCGAATGACAGCATTGTATTCTTCAACTTCCGTCCCGACAGAGCAAGAGAAATCACAAGAACCTTTGTTGATGAAGCTTTTGACGGCTTTGAGAGAAAGAACGGCTTCTTCCCTCTCTATTATGTATGTATGACACAGTACGATGCAACAATGCCCAACGTACACGTTGCTTTCAAGCCCCAGACTCTTGAAAACACCTTCGGCGAATACCTTGCAAAGATGGGCAAGACACAGCTTCGCATTGCCGAAACAGAAAAGTACGCTCACGTAACCTTCTTCTTCAACGGCGGTGTTGAAAAGCAGTACGAGGGCGAGGACAGAATTCTTGTTGCTTCACCTAAGGTTGCAACCTATGACCTTCAGCCTGAAATGAGCGCATACGAGGTAACAGACAAGGTTGTTGAGGCTATAAAGACAGGTAAGTACGATGCTATCATCCTTAACTTTGCAAACTGCGATATGGTTGGTCACACCGGTATTTTTGATGCCGCAAAGGCAGCTGTTGAGGCTGTTGACCAGTCAGTAGGCAAGGTTTATGATGCAGTTAAGGAAATGGACGGCGTAATGCTCATTACAGCTGACCACGGTAACGCTGATAAGATGTATGAGGCTGACGGCTCACCCTTCACAGCTCATACAACAAATCCCGTTCCCTTTGTTGTTTGCGGCTATGATTGTGAGCTTCGTGAGGGCGGAAAGCTTTGCGACATCGCTCCCACAATGCTTAAGATTATGGGCCTCGAGCAGCCCGCTGAAATGACAGGCGAAAGCATTGTTAAATAAGAATTGATGATTAAAAGACACTTCCTCAGGGGAGTGTCTTTTTTAGTAGAGGGCAGGAAACAGTGAGCAGTAAAAATATTATAAAAAAATATGCATTTTGCTGTCGTTATTTTAATATTTTCCTTGACTTTCCTTGTGTATTTTGTTATAAATATACTAGGTATTTTATATATTGAATTATTATGTGCAAAAAAGGAGTGGTATCATGGATTATATTAAAAATCTCATGAACAACAACAAGTTCCTTAAAATAGTAAGCATAGTTCTTGTTGTTGCCATTGTTCTTACCTCCGTTGTGGGAATTGCCGTGAACGTAATCGGCGGTAAGAAAATCAACTGCGAGGAAGCGGTTGCCGCATATAACGGCGAAGCAAAGGATTTCAGTCCGTACTTTACAAGCATGAGTGAGGATGAGCTTACAAAGCGTCTTGATAAAATTGATGCTCAGCTTGTCGGAATCATTTCAATGGTTGACATTGACTCAATGCTTTATACAGATGAGGTTGCAACTCTTGTTGCAAGATTTACTGCAGAGCTTATCGGTAAGGAATTTGCCGACACAAAGTTCAAGTCAATGAAAAAGAGCTTCCCCGAGGCTTACGAATTTGTAAAGTCAGCTAAGGAAGCAGGCAAGACCTGGGCAGACCTCGGAACAATTCCCTTCGGTATCGAAGCAGGGGATAAGGAAGCCTTCATCAAGGCCTGCGGTGCCGGTGCAGAGGCTTTCGGTAAAAATCTTCTCAAGGTTATCCTCAATGCTCCCTCTGCTTATAACGATGCACTTGTTCCTGCTCTTGAATCATTACATACAGGTGCAATGCCTACCTTCGGTGAGTTCGTAAAGGAAACAGGACTTTCCGGCAGTGCCAGAATGGAGTTCCTCGTTGAAAAAATTCTTTCAATCGTTGAGCCTCTCGAGGCAGCTCCTCTTACATATCTTTGTGAGATAGCTCCCGATTTCTTCAAGAACTATTCTGCAGCTGCAGAGTTCCTCAACGGCAAAAATGGCGTTGAAAAGAGAGCGCACCTTGTAATGCCTACAGCTGAGGAATTCCTCAATAAGCTTCTTGCAGGTGCAGGTCTTAAGGCTCCCACTCTTGACACAGCTAAGGTTGCTTCAATGGGTACTGCAAGCGTTGATGCAAGCGGTGCAAACAAGGGTCAGAGAGTAAGAATCGACGGTGACAGAGAGGTAGTATTCTCCTTCTTTGCCGGATATATTCTTGACACACTTGTTTATGAGAATAACTTTGACTTCGTTGACAAGCTTCTCACAAAGGATATCAAGACTGACGAGGTACAGAACGGCCTTATCGGTGAAATCATGAACAGCGATGTCTTCAATGTATTCCTTGCAGACTTCGTTGACCTTCTTTCAAAGATTCAGGGCAGAACTGCTCCCGATGTTCAGGCTCAGGTTGACGCTTACAATGCAGAAAACAAGGACTTCAGCGAGCTTTTCGCATGGCCTGCAACCGAGGATAATGTTTCAAACACAATTGATGCTCTTGATGCAATAATAATCGGTTCACTTTCCGATTTTAATATTGACGGTATAATTTTCAGTGATGCTTTTGCAACGGCAATTGCAAAAATCACAGGACCTCTTTGCTCAAAGGAAATTTCCGACCTTACCTTTAATGCACTTCGTAAGAGCTTCCCCGAAGCTTATAAGTATATGATGGATGCACAGGCTGCAGGTAAAACCTGGAACGACATTGATGTTATTCCCTTCGGCATTTCTGCAGGTGACAGAGATATGTTTATAAAGGCATGTGCCGCCGGCTCGGAGCATTTCGGTGACGCGCTTGCTATGTGTCTGCTTGTTGCACCCACAACCTACGAAGAGGCTCTTATTCCTATTCTTGAAGCTCTTCATGTAGGTCCTATGCCGGCTATCAAGGATTTCATTTTCTCCACAAAGCTTGACGGCGCAAAGAGAATGGAGCTTCTTGTTGAGCATATTCTCGGCATTATGGAGCCCCTCCTTGCGGCACCTATCACTTATCTTTGTGAGATGCTTCCTGACCTTATTGCAAGCTATACGAGAGCATCTGAGGTTGCAGCAGCAAATCCCGACATACTTTCAAAGGCAGGTATGAATCTTATGCCTATAGGCCAGCTTCTTGCTTCAATAGTTGAAGGCTACGGCATTGTTCTTCCCGAATTTGACTATGCAGCAGTTACCAAGTACGGTACAGCAAGATTAGCCGCAAGCGGAGATATCAGCGGTCAGCGCTTTGAAATTCTCGGTGACAGAGAGGCTGTGTTTGTTGCACTTTCAGGCTTCATTTCAGATGTAGCAGCAACAGAGGGTAATATTACTGCAATCGGCTCCTTCCTTAACGACAAGCTTCTCCTTCCTCCCGATATTGTAAACTCACTTATCACAATTCTTGAAAAGGTAGTAATTGCGATTGACGGACTTGACCTTAAGAGTAAGCTTGCACCTGTAACGGAAGCAATCGGTGGACTTATCGGTGCATAAAAACAAAACAAGTAAAGTTTTGGTCAAGCTTTTACAAAAGCTTGTGGGGTTCAAGGGGCAAAGCCCCTTGGCGAATAATAAAACTAAAGTCACGGATGAAAAACTCCGTGACTTTTTGTTTGCAATATTCTTTTATGACCTCGCCGGTCGGGCGTTACTTTTTTTGTAAAAAAAGTAGTCCTCTTGCGGTTCCCAAAAATTCCTTGTGCCTTGGAGCGGCACGGAATTTTTGACCGCTACGCCATCCTCACCTCGCTTTATCGTCCGCAGGACGTGCTTCGGTGACGATGCCAAAAAAACTTTTCTTTTTTCTCTTACTGATTATAGACAACCATCAGCCTGCCCTTTTTAACGCTGATGTGAGCCTCTTCACCGATAAACTCATTGCTTACACCGATAGGTGTATCAAATCTTAAGGCAATATCTTCAGCCTTGTACTTAAGCCCCTTGATGGTAACACCCTCGCTTTCATCGCAGAGTGAGAAAACGGAAATGTAACCCTTGTTTTCAGCAGGAAGTGTGATTTCTCCGTCGGCAAAAGCGGTGAAAAGCTTGTTTTCGTGTAAGAGTGTACCTCTTGCATTCTTTGAACAGATGTATGAAAGCAAGGCAATGTTGGCGACGGAGTGGTCATCTCTGTCACCGCCGAGAGCACCTAAAATTACAAAGTTTCTGTAGCCGAGCTTAAGACCCTCGTCAACAGCAATTTTCATATCGGTGTCGTCTTTGTCGCAGGGGAGGACAAGCAAATTTTCAAACTCGGGTGTTTTACCGTAGGAGTCAAAGTCACCTACAACAAGGTCACACTTTCTTCCGAGCAGAGAGTGGTAAGCAAAGCCTCTGTCGGCACAGATGATATAGTCCTCATCGCTTGCCTTGATTTTTGTTCTTACGGGTACGTCGCCCGCTCCGATGATGTAGCAGATTTTTTCCATTGTATACTCCTTAATTCTCAATACTTTGGATACGCCTTCAAGCGCATTTACATTAGTATACCACATAAAATTATTTAATTCAATAAAAAGTCTTTACAAAAATGGCTTTTTCCGTTAAAATATATCGAAAATAAGCAGAAAGGAGTTCTGTTGAATAAATGAATATTCAGATTTACGGAACAAGCAAATGCTTTGATACTAAAAAAGCACAGAGATATTTCAAGGAACGCGGTATCAAATTTCAGTTTGTTGACCTTGCAAAATTCGGCATGAGTAAGGGTGAATATGAAAGCATAAAGCGAAGCCTTAAATGCTCCCTGAAAGATCTTGTTAACGAAAAAAGTAAGGCTTATGAAAAGTCCTTTATAAAATATCTTGCTTCCGAGGAGGCTAAGCTTGAAAAGCTTCTTGAAAATCAGGATATGTTTAAAACACCGATTGTACGCAACGGTAAAAAAGCAACTCTCGGCTATTGTCCCGAGGAATGGAAAAAGTGGGAGGAGGAGAAATAATGGTAACACAAGAGCAGATTAACAGAATAAATGAGCTTGCAAGAAAGTCAAAAACCCCTGAGGGTCTTACCGAGGAGGAAAAGCTTGAACAGCAGAAGCTTCGCAGACTTTATATCGATTCCTTTAAGGAAAGCCTTGTCGGTCAGCTTGAAAATACCTATATCGTTGACGAGAAGGGCAACAAACGTAAGGTGGAGCGTAAGGGCAAAAAGTAAATTGAACCGCACCTCTGAAATTCGCTTTCAGGGGTGCTTTGCTTGTTTTTTATCTTGACAAGAGGAAATAAAAAGTGTTAAAATAATATGAATAAACAAACGGAAAGGCAGTGCTGAAGATGAAAAAAATAATTTCATTATTCCTTGTAACAATCATGCTTTTTGCAGTTATGGCTCCTATGGCTACTGCATCGGCAGCAAATGAAAGAACCCCTATTGTGTATATCCGCGGTAACGGTGACGGACTTTACTATCCCGACGGCACACTTTGTGTTGCACAGTTTGAGGATCTCTCCCTCGGCGGTGACGATGGTGAATCCGGCAAGGATGCAATTGTTGAAGCTGTTGTGAACATTCTTAAGCCCTTTGTTCTCGAGGGTATGATGTTTGATCAGTGGGATAATTACGGCAGAGCTATCTATGAAGAGCTCAAGCCCCTTTTCCCCGATGCAGGTCTTGATTATAACGGCAACCCCACCAAGGGTACCGGTGTTCATCCGCAGACTATGGCTAACTCAATAGCTGCATCACAATCAGCCTATAACTACAATGTCAACGGTCAGTATGCCTTTGCTTATGACTGGCGACTTTCACCCTATGACCATGTTGAAAGGCTTGACGCTTACGTAAATCAGGTGCTTGCAATAACAGGTCAGAAGCAGGTTTCCATGTATGCACGCTGCATGGGCGGTAGCCTTCTTATGGCATATCTTGAATACCTTGATGAAAAAAATGATACAGATAAGATAAAGAATGTCCTTTTCTGCGATGCGCTTTCAAACGAGGCAACAATTTTCTCGAAGGCCTTCAGCGGTCAGATTGAATTTGACGCAGGCATCATCGAAAAATACGCAGGTCAGCTTGATTTCTGCGGTAAAACCGGTGACGGCGTAGGCTTTGAATTCGGTGAAGTGCTTTACGAAATCGTTTTCAGAACAATGGATCTTTTCAATCAGGTAAATGTTACCGATAAGGCTCTTGACGGTGTTGAGATGCTTTATGAAAAGCTCTACAAGGCACTTATGCCCTCACTTCTCCATGCCTTCGGTATGGCTACTCAGGTCAACTACTGGACAGAGGTTAACAAAAACGATATGAAAGCCGCACTTGACCTTATTTACGGTGAGGAGGGCTCAGAGCTTCGTACAAAGTATGCAGGTCTTATTGATAAGATTGAGTATTACTATGAGCATGTTTCATCAGATATTGACGGCTTCTATGATATGCTTGAAAAAAGAGGTATTCATTACGGCTTTGTTGCAAAGTACGGCTTTATGAATTTCCCTCTTACCGTTGATGCTGATCTTCTAAGTGACGCTCTTGTAAGCCTTAAGCACGCCGCTTACGGCGCAACAACCGCTCCTGTCGGCAAAACTCTTTCTGAGGAATATCTTGCAGGCGTTTCCGAGAAAAATCTTAAGTACATTGCTCCCGATAAGCAGGTAGACCTTTCAACCTGTGTTTCACCCGATACAACATGGATTCTCAAGAACGCTCACCATGATGTTATTGACTGTCTGGAGCCTGTTATCTGGGAATTCCTTAACGGTACAAACGAAACAGTTCATACAGTAACATCAGGCTCACAGTTTATGGTATTTGATTATGAAACCCTTACCGCTTCAACCATGACAGAGGAAAACTGTGCAGAGTATGACTTTATCACAAAGCCCGTTGAGGAGCCCACAACAGAAACAAGGCTTGCTGCACTCATGCGTTTCTTCACGATGATTCTCAATTTCATTACAAAGCTTTTCAAGGGCGAGCTTGATTTTTCAAACCTTTTGGGCTGATAAAATTTAACCTTACAGCACCCGCAGACTTTTCTGCGGGTGTATTTTTTGTTACATAAATCATCAAAGCGTAATTTTTATTACAGGCTGCAACATTTTCATAGTTTAAAGAGAAAATATATTGACAAATATAATTCTAAATGTTAAAATGAAGTTAACAATATACCGAAAGGATATGAGGAAAATGAAAAAAATATTATCGGTTATTCTTGTTATCACAATGGTTTTTGCAATAGCCTCCCCGGCGGCTTCTGCTTACGATACTGAGCCCACGGTGACCTGCGAGGCTCCGACAATTTACATTTCGGGTGACAGTAACAGAATTTACTATAACGATGACACCGAAAGCTTTAAAATTGACGACATCTTATCCTTCCTCGGCATCGGTGATGAGCCTGCAGAAGGGGAAGAGGAAGAAGACGACGGTGAAGTTCTTGAAGCAACGATGAATATTCTTTTACCCTTTATTTTTGAAGGTATTATAAGTGGCAAATGGGATAACTACTATGCCGCAGTTGAAAAAGAAATAGGCGACCTTTTTGAGCCTATCAAACTTGATGAAAACGGTAATATTCCCGAAGGCTCCGATTCCGGAATCGGCAAGGAACGTACTGCTACCATGCAGTATAATATGACCCATGACAAAAAGGACGGAAACGGCAAATACGGCGAAAAAACCTACGAGTTTTTTTATGACTGGCGTCTTGATCCCATAGAGCTTGCTGATAAACTTCACGAGTATATCGAAGAAATAAAAGACTACACCGGTCACGATAAGGTAACACTTAACTGCCGTTGCCTCGGCACAAATGTTGCCCTTGCTTATATTGCAAAATACGGAACCGACAGTCTTAAGGGATTTGGTATTGATGTTGCAACCTCAAACGGTGCAGACTTCCTTTCCGGCATCATCAGCGGTGATTTCGGCATTGACGGAAATGCAATTGTAAGATTGCTTATGGACCTTCAGAGCGTTGAAGAAGGCTTTAACGTAAGCCCCGTTATTACCTCAACCATTGAGCTTCTTTCAAATACGGGTGTTCTTGATACTCTCACTGATGTAGCTCGTCGTAAGCTTTATGCTGAAATTGAATACGGCATTGTTTCAGCTCTTGCAACTGCAACCTTCCTTACCTTCCCTTGCTATTGGGCTCTTGTTTCCTCTGAGGATTTTGATACGGCTCTTACTTATGTTTTCGGCGAAGAGGGTAGTGAAAAGAGAGTAAAATATGCAGGCCTTATTGAAAAAGTAACAATTTATAATGATACAATTAAGGTTAATGTTGACGATATACTCAAGAAAGCAAGTGCTGATGGCGTTAACCTTTGCATTATTTCAAAGTATGGAACACAGATGGTTCCCGTGCTTAAGGACGGAAGTACTTTGGCTGACCAGTATGTTTCTGTTGAAAAGTCATCCTTCGGTGCAACAACATCAACACTTTACGAAACCCTTTCCGATGAATATATAGCTGAAAGAACCGAGCTCGGCTACGGAAAATATATCTCACCCGATAAGCAGATTGATGCTTCAACCTGTCTTTTCCGGGATTACACATGGTTTGTCAAGGGCTGTGCACACGGCTTCTATTCAACAAATGAAAGAGACCTTATCCTTACAACCATTGATGCCGACAGACAGCTTACCGTAAATGATTTCCCGTGGACACAGTTCATCGTTTTCAGCTATGACACGGTTGCTTTTGCACCTATGACAGAGGAAAACTGCAACACGGAAAGCTGGGGTGATGCCAACAACGCGATAGACAATCCTGAAACTGAGGAAGAGAAGCTTTTCTCATTGCTCAAATCACTGTTCAAGTGGTTGAAAACAGTTTTTGACGCTCTGACACAGCTGTTATCAAAATAATCCTTGATTGAGAGCGGACTTAAAGTGTCCGCAGGTAAGTGTTACTAAAGTAAAAAAACAAAACAGATGCATATGAACTGAAATGATGAGGTTCGGCTGCATCTGTTTTTTGTAGTTTTGAAAAAATTATTTTGCGAAAAATAGATTTTTTAAAAATACTGTGCTATAATGAATTGAATTTATCAAAAAAGAGGTTATTGTAGACAAATGGGCGAAATTTTCCTTTTTTCTTTTAACGCCGTAATGCCGATACTGCTTCTTGTGTTTCTCGGCTATTTTTTGCGTGTAATTAAATTTGCCGATGACGGCTTTTTCAAAAAAGCAAACACAATGGTTTTCAGAATTTTTCTTCCCGTGTTGCTTTTTGTCAATATTTATGAAATAGACAGCCTTAAAAGTCTTAATCTCAACGCGGTGCTTTATTGTGTTGCGGCAATTTTTCTTATATTCTTCTGCGGCTATCTGATTGCTCATCTCGTGACAAAAAAGCGCTGTCACCTGGGTGTGCTCACTCAGTGCTCCTTCAGGTCAAACTATGCAATTATCGGTATACCGCTTGCTCTTTCTCTCGGCGGTGAGGAGGCGGTAGCCTTTGCTTCCGTGCTTTCTGCGGTGGCGGTACCTGTTTTCAACATCCTTGCCGTTATCATCCTTTCTCACTACAGCGCCGAAAAGGAAAAGGGAGCGGTTAAAAAGACCCTTATCCGCACGGTGAAAAATCCGCTTATTATCGGCGTATTCCTCGGTATTGCAGTCCTTGCGGCACGTTCCTTTATCCCCGTAAATGAGGCAGGGGAGCTTGCTTTTTCCATTGAAGGCACATTGCCCTTTGTGTACAAGGCTCTTAAAAATCTCGCCGCTGCAGCTTCGCCTGTCGCCCTTATCGTTCTTGGCGCAAGGTTTGACTTCGGTGCCGTAGGTAACCTTAAAAAGGAAATTATAATCGGTACTCTTATGAGGGTTGTTATGGCTCCCGTAATAGGTCTGGGTCTGGCTATTCTTTTAAGTGAATGTACAGAATTCTTTAATTTTACTCCCGTTGAATATCCCGCGTTTATCTCGCTGTTTGCAACGCCGACAGCGGTTTCAAGTGCGGTTATGGTCGGTGAAATCGGCGGTGATGAACAGCTTGCCGGACAGCTTGTTGTGTGGACAAGCGTTGTTTCTATGCTGACAATTTACGTTATTGTTTTTGTAATGAAAAGCTTTGCAATTATATAAAAATTATAAGTATGATAAAAGGAGAAACGGAAATGAAAATTGATATCAGAAAAACAGCCAAAGCGGTTGCCGCTTCAGCTACAGTTGCTTCTGCAGCAGTTGCAGGTAAAAAAATCAAGGAAAAAACCTTCTGTCCAGTATGCACGGTGAAAAAGCTTGCAAGCAAGGTTAAAATCAGCCAGTGCACCGAGACGGGCTACAACAACGGTGTTGCTCTTACTCCTCCTATGGGTTGGTCAAGCTGGAACCTTTTCAGACATAAGATAAATGAAGATCTTATCAAGGAAATAGCTGACGCAATGGCTGATAGCGGTCTTGCAGAATGCGGTTATAAATATGTGAATATCGACGACTGCTGGCAGGCCTCCACAAGAGATGCTGACGGTAAGCTTATGTGCGACAAGGTGAACTTCCCGAGTGGTATAAAGGCTCTTGCCGACTATGTTAACAGCAAAGGAGTAAAACTTGGCATTTATTCTTCAAACGGTACACACACCTGCGAGGATTACCCTGCAAGCCTCCGCCATGAACGAATTGACGCAGAAACCTTTGCGGAATGGGGTATCGAATATTTCAAATACGACTTCTGCCATAATGAGCCCATTTCCTCACTTTGCCCGAGAATTATTGCCGTTTCCGTTGCAGATAATGACAGCGGTAAGGTTCTTGCACGTTATGAGTCAAATGAAATGCAGCTTAAGGGAATGGCACGTATTGTTCCCGATGAAACCTGTGATACAAAGCAGTATGTTGACGGACTTGATTCAGGCGCCGGCAGTATTGTTGTTAACTTTAACGCTGAAAAGGCGGGAAGATATCTTATTCACATTGATATAAGAAAGGATTCCCGTAAGGGCGGCAAGTTTATGATGGTAAAGGTTAACGGCAGAGAAGAGAGTCATATCTACTGTCCCAGCCGTAAAAACTGGACTCCTGAGGGTAAGCTTATGGAAACTGTTTGCCTTGATGAGGGTGAAAATACTATTGAGCTTATTAACCCTGTTGGTTCAAGAGCTGACAGCGCCGCAATCCAGTATAAGCTTATGGGCCGTGAGCTCAAGCGTGCAACAAAAAAAATCGCCGAGGAAAACGGCGTTCCTGAAAAGCCTATCGTTTACTCAATCTGCGAATGGGGCTTCAACCGTCCCTGGAAATGGGGTGCGGAGGCAGGCAATCTCTGGCGTACAACCGGCGATATCGGTGCTTCCTGGGCATCCTTCCTCGCTATCTATGAGCGTAATATTCCTCTTGCAAAGTATGCAGGCCCCGGTGCATGGAATGATCCTGATATGCTTGAGGTAGGTAACGGAAATCTCACAATTAACGAAAATCTTTCTCACTTCAGCCTCTGGTGTATGATGTGTGCTCCTCTTATTCTCGGTAATGACATAAGACAGTTTGTTAAAGAGGACGGAACAGTTGATACTGAAAACAAGATCTATCAGATTCTTACCAACAAAACAATGATAGGTATTAACCAGGATGCTCTCGGTGTGCAGTGCAGAAGAGAAAAGTTCGGTATCTGCGATGTGCTTGTAAAGCCTCTTGAAAACTCAAAAATTGCCGTTTGTGTATTCAATAAGGGTAAGAAGGAAGCAACCACAAGAATTGACTTTAAGCAGCTTTCAAATCTCGGTTATGTCAACCTTCCCGAAAAGGAATACTATAAGGCATACGATGTGTGGGATGAAAAGCATTACGATGACGTTTCCTGTGTTTTTGCAACAACAAAGGGTCACGGCGTAAAGGTGTATATTGTAGAATAATATATACCGAAAGAGAAAAGTTCTTTGGTTCTTTCTTACAAGAAAGAACGCCCGACCGGCGAGGTCATTAAATAAACTTCAATAAAAGAGGGAGCTGTAAAAAAATACAGTTCCCTTTTATATATGCAAAATCATAAATTCGGCATGATATCGGATTTCAGATACGCTATGAGCTCTTCTTTTTTGTTGTTCACCTTACCGTCAATAACTGCCCCGAGTAAAAAATCAAGCCCTTGACCTATTTCTCTTCCGTTTAAACCAAGCAGTTTTAAATCGTTTCCGTTGACTGCAAGGTGCTTTAAGGAGAAACATTCTTCTTTTTCCAGTATATCCCTTGCCATTTCCTCAAGGCGGTCAAAGTGCTTGTTTCTTGCGGAAAATTCAGGGGCAAGTCCTGCTGTGTCGGCGCGCTTGAGTGATATAAGATCGAAGAAAAGTTCGCTTCCCATGGATGCAAGGCGGCGCTTTACTATCCTTTCACTTTCCTCAATGGGAGTGTCGTGTAGCTTTACAAGCTTGATTACGGCATCCTTAGTTTTATTGTCACAGCGTAGGTCTGCAAGACGCTTTTCAGCAATGAGGGCACTTTTGCTTGCATGACTATAAAAGTGTCCCGTGCCGGTTTCATCAAGAGAGAAACAGCAGGGCTTACCGCTGTCGTGAAAAAGAGCCGCAAGGCGGAGGTGGAGAACCTGGGGCGTGCTTTCTGTTACAACAGCTGTGTGAGTAAGGACATCATATATATGGTGAAAATTATGTTGGTCAAAACCTTTCATCTTATTTATTTCGGGTATGATTTCTCCGAAAATATCAGCATATTCAGTGAGGATTGCTTTTACGTTTTTACCGCAAAGTAGCCTGGAAAGCTCTGAAAAGATGCGCTCCTTTGAAATGTTTTTGATAAGCTTACGGCAGGAGAGCATAGCATTTTTAGTTTTTTCTTCAACCGTAAAGTCGAGCACGCTTGCAAATCTAAGACCGCGGAGTATGCGCAAAGAGTCTTCTTTAAAACGCTCTTCCGGATTACCCACACAGCGGATGACCTTATTTGCAATGTCATCTCTGCCATTGTAAAGGTCAACAAAGCCTTTATCGGGACAGTAAGCTATACTGTTAACGGTGAAATCGCGCCGTGAAAGGTCCTCTTCAAGGTTTTTTGTGAAAATTACATTATCGGGATGACGGTTGTCGCTGTAGGTTGTTTCAAGGCGGTAGGTTGTTATTTCAAAGGGGATATTATTAACAAGTACCGTAACTGTACCGTGTTTAATACCTGTGTCAATTGTTTTACAGGCTGAAAAAACAGCCTTTATTTCATCTGTTGAGGCATTGCTTGTAATATCGTAGTCGTTAACACCCGTGCCCATAAGGTAATCTCTTACACAACCGCCTACTGCAAAGGCTTCAAAACCGTTTTTTTCAAGCTCTCTTATTATAAACAAAGCTTCCTGTGAAAGAAAATTCACTACGACACCTCCCGTGCAATTTTGTGTTTTACCTATTATACACTATATTGTGAAATTTTTTCAATACGGTTGAATTATAACCTTGTTTATGATAGAATTATGTTGACAAATAATGATAAAAAAGGCAGTGAAAAATATGGAAAAGGAATTCAGCACCTTCAGAAAGTCAACCTTCGGAGGCTTTAACAGAAAAGATGTAATCAACTACATTGAAAAAATGCGCAATGAGTCCTATGAATATAAAATGCAGGTTGAGGAAACCGTCAGGAGCCTTAATGAAAAAATAGTGGAGCTTGAAAATGCGGCAAGACTTATGGAGGTTGACATTGCCTGTGCTGACGAAGAAGTAAAAGATTCAGAAGCGAAAGAAAATATGAGTGACATAAATGACGCTACAAAGCACCTTAAGGCTGTTGCAGATGAACTTTGCAGAAGTCTCGGAGAGTTTATGGACAAGCTCAGCCGAAAGGGTCTTTTTGAAAAAAGCGAGGATATTATTTCTTCCGATGCTCCTGTTGCTATAAGCAATGAAGATGAGCCTGCTGAGGAAAGCCTGGTTGACGGTATTCTTTCATCACTTTCCTTCATTTTTGAAGATAAGGCAGAGAACGGTGTAATTACCGAGATCGAAGAGGTTAAAAAGACAGAGGATACCGTTTCTGATATTCTTGGCGGACTTTCATTCCTTAATTGACGTATGCAGGATTTCGTTGTTGTAGAGGTGAAAAGATGAAATCTATCAGTAAGATTATATCAATGCTTTCGGCTTTTATATTGGGTTTGTTGCTGATTTCAGGGGGCTTGTCCGCAAGTGCGGCTGACGATGCCTTTGAAAAGCAGATATCAGCTTTTCCTGCAAGCTATAAGCCTTATCTGAGAGAGCTTCACGCTCAGTATCCCACCTGGACGTTTGTTCCTTTTGAAACGGGTCTTGACTGGAATACCGTAATTGATAATGAGCATGATGATTATGCTCTTGTTTATAATCCCGATGCGGCGAGAATTTTTAAAAGCCTTGATCCTGATGATTATATAGAATCTGAGGACAGATTTGTTTATAAAGACGGCTCTTTTGTAGCTGCGAGCCGTGCTGCGGTTGAATATTTTATGGACCCGAGAAACTTCCTTGACAAGGGCGGAATATTTCAGTTTGAGGTACTGAATTTCAGCTCTCTTTATACGGTTGATATGGTTGAGGCGGTACTCGACGGCTCATTTATGGGTGAGAGTAAAATGACCTATGTTGATGCAGCAGGTAAAAAATATACGGACAATAAAACCTATGCCCAGGCAATATATGAGGCAGGCAGAACCTATAATATCAATCCCTGCTTTCTTGCTTCGAAAATTCTTAATGAGGTAGGAAGTAAAGGAAGCGACAGCGTATCGGGTACGAATAAATCCTATCCCGGTATTTACAACTTTTATAATATCGGTGCTACGGACGGAGCAGGTGCAGTTGAAAGAGGTCTTTTATGGGCAAAGGGCGGAGCAAGCAGCTCAACCTATTACGGACGTTCCTGGACAACACCCTATAAGTCAATTCTGGGCGGTGCGCAGTTCCTTGCCGAGGAGTATATTGCCGCAGGACAGTTTACGGGCTACCTTCAGCGCTTTAATGTAAACCCTGAAAGTGACTATAACCTGTATTCCCATCAATATATGTCTAACCTTACGGGTGCTCTTTCTCAGGGCTATTCCACCTACAGATCCTACAGAGATATGAATATGCTCAAAACAAACCTTACTTTTTCAATTCCCGTTTACAGAAATATGAGTGACGTGAACGGTAACGGTAAGCTTGTAGGTGCAGAAAGCACAGAGCAGTACGGCAATGTGACAGCGTCTTTCCGTTATGTAAGAAAGGGACCGTCTGTTGATCACGGTATTGTGACCGATGCCTCGGGTGAAGAGCTTTATCTTGAAAGAGGGGATGAGGTCAGAATCTATGATAAGGTTGATACCGATGCTTATTATTATGAGGAAATTCTTTCCGATCCCTATTGGTACAGAGTTTCCTTTACCTCTTCGGGTAAAACCTATACCGGTTACATCCCGGGTGATGAAATAGAGGTGAAAACTGCCGTTTATGTAGCTAAAGGCAGAACTGATATATCCCTTGTGAAAACATCCTCCGTGAAAAATAAAATCGTGGCATCAAAGCCGTCAATGGTAAAAATCATTGATGAAAATACGGTAGAGTTTCTCAAAAACGGAACAGTCAGCTTGTATTTTTATGACTCCTACGGTCATATTGAGGAGATTCTTTTCAGGGTAGGTAGCTACGCTTCTTACTATGCTACCGGTGTAAAGGCGACAGCTGCGGATACAAAAATTGCCGTTTCATCTACAGCTCATACAAGCGCAAAGGCTTACGGCTACGCCTTGTCGGATATCTGGGGCAATATAAAAAAGGCAGAGTTTACTGCCAATAATTCGCGTACCTTTGAAGGCTTGAAAACAGGTACACCTTATATTGCTTATGTGCAGAATTGGTATGGTAAGTACGCTGTTACAAAAACCGTAGAACAGATAGTGATTACAAAGCCTGAAACTGTGAATAATCTTACCTTTTTGAAAAATTCTTCAGGCGGAGCTACTCTCAGCTGGAATCCTGTATCAAACGCTACGGGTTATCAGATTTTCGCTTATAACAGAAATACCAAAAAGTACAGTCTGGTAACGGAGACTGCTTTCGGCTATAACAGCTGTACTCTCACGGCAAATCAGGCGGCTGCCGATGATTTTGTGGTAAGAGCTTATACAAGATATGGCGGTGTTGCTACCTTCGGCGGCAATTCAAATATGATAAGTCTTTCCGAAAAGCCTTTCACACCGACAGCACTTAAAGTTTCTTCCCTGAGCTCTTCCGGCTATACTCTTTCCTGGACGGGAAATAAGGACTGTGACGGCTACGAGGTTTATTTCTCTCTTATTAACTCGGATACCTATAAGCTTCATAAGCAGGTTACCGGTACATCTCTTAATTTTACAGGCTTAAGAAGTGCGGCAGGCTTCAATTTTAAAGTCCGTTCCTTTAAAAACAAGCCCTACGGAAAGCTTTATTCTGACTTTTCAGAGACAATTTTAGCTGCAACTCTGCCTGAAAACGTAAGTAATATTAAGGCTGTGGCAGGAAGTAATAAGGTTACCGTAACCTGGTCAGCAGTAAGCGGAGCACAGCATTATAATCTGCTTTACAGAAAAGCAGGTGAGCCGGTAAAAACCGTGAAGGTCAGCAGTTCCTCATACACGCTTAACAATGCCGATAGCTATTCAGTATATTATTTCGCTGTTTCAGCGAGTGCAACTGTCAGCACAAAGAGCGTAACAGGTAAACTGAGCGCTGCCGTAGGTGTGCGAACCAAGCCTGCCATGCCACAGAATCTTGCTGTAACCTCGCAGGGATATAATTATATAGATCTTTCATGGAAGGCTGATGCCTCGTTGAATGCTTACAGGGTTTACTGGCTGAACACTTCCGGAAAGGTACTTGGCAATAAGGTTGTGTTTACGGGAAACAGCGTAAGAATCAGCGGTCTTACACCTCTTACAACCTACAGGTTTATGATAAGAGGCTATAAGCTTGTAAACGGAAGCTACATCGAATCGGATATACCTGCCTCGGTAGCAGCTTCAACGGTCATTCCTGAGGTTACGGGTATAAAGGCCTCTGCCGTTACGACAAAATCCTTCCGTCTTACATGGACTGCGCTTCAGGGTGCTGTTAACTATAATCTCTATTATAATAACGGTGGCTCCTTTAAAAAGGCGCTTTCACCTGTAACAAATTACTGTGACGTCACCTTCCTTCCCGAATCTTCAAAGGGTCAGTTTTATATCACGGCAGTATTTAAGCAGGGTAACAGATATTATGAAAGTCAGCCGTCGGTTACCTTTACCTCATCAGTTCTTCCCGGTACACTCACGGGTATTACCGTTAAGGCATACAGTGACAGGGCTGAGATTAAATGGAATGCGGTAAAGAATGCTGACTGTTACGGAGTATATCTCAGAGAAAACGGTAAATATGTTCTTAAAAATACGGTTACAACCAATTCTTGTACACTTACGGGTCTTAAGGACTGCACAGCGAATAATGTTGCCGTAAGGGCATATTTCAGAAATTCAACGGGCACTCCCGGCGGAGGATACACAAGTAAAGATTTTACAACAACCCCCATTGAAGTCACAAGCTTTATCCAGGACAGAATAACGGAAACCTCTTATACTCTTACCTGGAACAGATCCTCTACAGCGGTGAACAGATATTATCTTTACCGTTATAACTTTGAAACATCCAGATACGAGCTTATAGTGACAACAGCGAACAATACCTTTGACATTACGGGCCTTGCTCCGGGTACACAGCAGAGGTATGCAGTTTTAGCAACCGTAGTTGTAAACGGAAGAGTTGTTAATAAATCCAATAACGTTTACGATTTTGATTGCGGAACTCTGGCTTCCCATATTCAGATTACAGAGCCCGAAATTGTAGAAGAAGCGTCAGCTTTTTCCGGTGTGAACGAGTCTGAAGAAGGAGTGCAGGCGGATAATAATTCCGAAAACCTTGTTGCTTCAACAAATTCGGTTGAATTTTCACAATAAAAAATAAAAATTCAAGTTATTTTCATTTTTATTCTTGACAAATCGAAGGTATATCTATATAATGTTATTCGTTAATATGAGGTGAGTTATGTTTATAGCACTTGAAAATTTATTTAACGGCGGAATAAAGTCTGTTCCTCTCAGCTATGAATTTGATTTTTCCGACCACGAGTTCGGCGGTGTGTTTCCATTCACAACACCTGTTAAGCTCGAAGGTGAAATCACTAACACGGCGGGAATTGTAACAGTAAGTGCAAAGATAAGCTTTGTGCTTGAAACCTGTTGCGACAGATGTGCTGCCAATGTTAAATTACCTTTCGAGGTTGAAATGGAACATGGTCTTGTGGCATCGCTCAACGATGAGGAAAATGATGATTACATTCTCGTTGAGGGTATGAAGCTTGACATAGAGGAGCTCACGTCAGAGGACATTTATCTCGCTTTGCCGGGCAAAATCCTTTGCAAGGAAGATTGCAAGGGCGTTTGTATGACCTGCGGAGCGGACTTAAATGAAGGTACGTGCGATTGCCGGAAAGAGATTGATCCCAGATGGGCAGGTCTTTTCGACTGACGGACCGGTAAACAAGGTTATTTTAAATTATTATTATTTTATAAGGAGGTGCTGGACGATGGCAGTACCAAAGAGAAGAGTATCAAAGGCAAGAAGAGATAAGAGACGTTCAAACGTATGGAAGCTCGACGCTCCCACACTCGTAAGATGCAAGCAGTGCGGTGCATACACAGTTCCCCACAAGGTTTGTGCTGAATGTGGTTATTACAAGGGCAAGCAGGTTGTTGTTAAGGACGAAGACTAAGCCTTTGGAACTTTGAGAGGTAGAGAGGCAATATTATTGCTGCTCTACCTTTTTTATTTGACACACAAATTCGTTTCTGCAAAAGCTTACTGCCTGAGTATCAGATAAGGAGGACAACAATGTCTGTTGAAATTAAAAGTGTAAAAAAATTGTCCGTTGCCTTCCTGAAAGGAATCAGGGCAGGGGACAGGCTTCTGAGTATCAACTCAAATGAAATTAACGATTTTCTTGATTATGACTTTTATACAAAAGAAGAAGAGCTTAACCTTGAGTTTGAACATAAAGGCAAGGTTAAAAGGACAAAAATAAAAAAGAGCTCCGAGGATGATATCGGGCTCGGATTCGAAAGCTATCTTATGGATAAGCAGAGAAGATGCAAGAATAAGTGTATTTTCTGCTTTATTGATCAGAATCCCGTCGGAATGAGAGACAGCATTTATTTTAAGGATGACGATTCGCGTCTTTCTTTTCTTTTCGGTAATTATATTACTCTTACTAATCTTGAAGATAACGACATTGAGCGCATTATAAAAATGCATATAAGCCCTGTTAACGTTTCGGTTCATACGATGAACAAAGAGCTGCGCGTGAAAATGATGAAAAACAAAAGGGCAGGGGAATGTCTTTCTTATATACACCGTCTTGCCGAGGCGGGCATTGAGCTTAATACACAGCTTGTGCTTTGCCCGGGTATAAATGACGGTAAGGAGCTTGAATACAGTATCAGCGAGTTAAGCAAGCTTTATCCTGCGGTAAGGAGCATAGCAGCGGTTCCTGTAGGTGTTACAAGGTATCGTGACGGACTTTTTGATATGCCCGAATATGATGAAGATACTGCAGGTCAGGTGATAGATATTATTGAGCGTATGGGCGATGAGCTTAAAAGCAAGCACGGTACACGTCTTGTTTATGCGGCTGATGAGTTCTACCTCAAGGCAGGCAGAGCTGTTCCCGACGCTGATTATTATGAGGATTACCCTCAGATTGAAAACGGTGTCGGAATGTGGACCTCCTTTAAGGATGAGGCGGAGGATGCTATCGGAGAGCTTGATGAAGAAGCTGAGGTTAAAAAAAGCGTTAGCCTTGCCACGGGAACAGCAGCATATCCCCTTATAAAAGAAACGGCAGAAAGGCTCAGGGAGATTTATCCCGGTCTTGAAATCAATACCTATGAAATCAAAAATGATTTCTACGGACACAGCGTTACCGTTGCGGGGCTTATAACCGGCGGTGACCTGATAAGTCAGCTTAAGGATAAAAATCTCGGTCAGGAGCTTATTATTCCTGACGTTATGCTAAGAAGCGAGGGAGATTTATTCCTTGACAATGTCTCCCTTGAGGATGCAGAAAGGGAGCTTAAGGTAAGAATACGTACAGTAAGCGGAAGTTCGGGCTTTTTGCTTATAAAAGATATACTTGATATGGATTAAGGAGGCGGAATTATGGCAAGACCCGTTGTTGCAATAGTGGGACGACCCAATGTAGGTAAGTCCACCCTTTTTAATAAGCTTATAGGTGAACGTGTTTCAATTGTTGATGATACTCCCGGTGTTACCAGAGACAGAATCTACGGTGACTGTGAGTGGCTTAACCGTCATTTTCTTCTTATTGATACCGGCGGTATAGAGCCTAAAAGCGATGATATAATTTTGATGCAGATGCGCCGTCAGGCTCAGCTTGCTATTGACAGCGCAGAGGTTATTATTTTTGTAACCGATCTTCGTTCAGGCGTTGTTGCTACCGATGAGGATGTTGCCGCTATGCTTATAAAGAGCGGTAAACCGATAGTTCTTTGTGTAAACAAGTGTGATACCGTTGGTGAAACACCTCTTGAATTCTATGAGTTTTACAATCTCGGTCTCGGAGATCCTATTGCTGTTTCCTCTGTTCACGGTCACGGTACGGGTGATCTGCTTGATGCTGTTATGCAATACCTTCCCGAAGAGGAAGAGGAGGAAGAGGAGAGTAATCTTATTAAGGTTGCCGTTATCGGTAAGCCTAATGTAGGCAAATCTTCTCTCATTAACGCCATTTCAGGCGAGGAAAGAGCTATTGTATCCAATATTGCAGGTACTACCCGTGACGCTACGGATACTTATATTTCCAATGAGCACGGAGACTTTATGTTCATTGATACTGCAGGTCTGCGCCGCAAAAGTAAGGTTGAAGATCAGATTGAAAAGTATTCGGTAATAAGAGCAAAAATGGCGGTTGAAAAGTCATCGGTATGTGTTATTATGATTGATGCTCTTGAGGGCTTTACCGAGCAGGATTCAAAGGTCGCGGGTATTGCTCATGAAATGGGCAAGGCTTGTATTATTGCAGTTAACAAGTGGGATGCCCTTGAAAAAGACGGTAAAACCATGGATTCTTACAGAAAGAAGCTTATGATAGACTTTTCGTTTATGTCTTACGCTCCGATTATTTTCATTTCTGCAAAAACAGGTCAGCGTCTTGACCGTCTTTTTGAGCTTATACGTTTTGTTGATGAGCAGAACTCCATGCGTATTTCCACAGGTAAGCTTAATGACGTGCTTGCTTCTGCAACGGCACGTGTTCAGCCTCCTACAGATAAGGGTAAGCGCCTTAAGATATATTATATGACTCAGGCTTCAACAAGACCGCCGACATTTGTCTGCTTTGTCAATGATAAGGAGCTTTTCCATTACAGCTACCAAAGATATATCGACAATCAGATACGTGAGGTTTTCGGCCTTGAGGGTACACCTACCCGTTTTGTAATCAGAGAAAGAGACAAGAAGTAATTTTTGCATAAAACTGCTTTGAGCAGAAGCGGATCTTACGGTGCCTTTTTGTGCATTAGACTTGCTTTTTTGTTTCGGATTATGGTATCATACCGTGAGAAGTTTATTTTAAAGGAGGATTTTTAATGGCTGTAAAACACTCCTTGATAGTGCCTTGCTACAATGAGGAGGGGAATGTAGAAAAATTCCTCGAGGTAACGAAAAAGGCAATGCTTGGATACACCGATAATTATGAAATAGTGTTTGTAAATGACGGAAGCCGTGATGAAACTCCTCTTAAGCTTCGCAAGCTTTTTGAGGAAAACAAGGATGTTAAAATCAAGGTTGTCAATTTTTCGCGTAACTTCGGTAAGGAGGCGGCAATGTACGCCGGATTTACACAGGCCTCAGGCGATTACGTTACAATTATAGATGCTGATTTACAGCAGGACCCCTCTTACGCCGTGCAGATGGGCAGACTCCTTGACGAGAATCCCGATTGCGATATGGTTGCCGCTTTTCAGCAGCAGAGAAAAGAAGGTAAATTTATTTCTTCCTGCAAAACGATGTTTTACAAGGCGATCAATAAGATGACTGAGGTTGATTTCATCAGCGATGCAAGTGATTTCAGAACAATGAGAAGAAGCGTTGTTGAAACCATTCTTGCCCTGCCTGAATACCACCGCTTTTCAAAGGGTATTTTCTCCTGGGTCGGCTACAATACTACGGCTATTCCTTATGAAGTCAGACAGAGAGAAAGCGGAGAAACCAAATGGAATTTTATTAAGCTTTTAAAATATGCGCTTGACGGAATTATTGCCTACACGGATATGCCCCTTAAGCTTCCGGTTTATACAGGCGGAGCTATGGGAATTATTTCGGTGCTTGTGTTTATTTCGGTGCTCCTTGCTGATATTTTTGTTGCTGATTACAGCGCCGCTGTAGGTTATGCTTCAGCGCTTGTGCTCTTTGTGGGAGCTGTTATCTGTGTATTCCTCGGAATTATGGGATATTATGTTGGTAAAATTCACACTCAGGTCAAGGAAAGGCCGATTTATATTGCAAAAGAGATTTTAAGCTATGAAAACGATTAAAGAACTTATTTTAAAATATAAAGAACTTATTGTGTATGTTATCTTCGGCGGTCTTACTACGGTTGTAAACCTTGTTGTGTTTACTCTCAGCGGAATGGTCCTCGGAGATGAAAGATATCTCATTTCAAATATTATAGCCTGGTTTGCTGCTGTGATTTTTGCTTATATCACCAATAAGCTCTGGGTGTTTGAAAGCAAGAGCTGGGATATCAGGGTGCTGCTTAAGGAGATTCCCTCTTTCTTTGCGGCGAGGGTTCTTTCCTTTTTAATTGAAGAGGCAGGACTTTTTGTGTTCGTAGACCTTCTTTCCTTCAAGGATATCTCGTTTAAAATTCTGTCCTTTGAACTCGGAGGAGAGCTTATAGCGAAGGCTGTTCTTGCTGTTATAGTGGTAGTTCTCAATTATGTTTTTTCAAAGCTTGTTATTTTCAGAAAGAAGAAATCTTAATAAATTATTTTCAAACAGTTGACTTTTAACAAAAAGTTCATTATAATAATTATATTATGAGGTAGCTGTTTACCGTAATTTTCTGAAGGAGGAAAATTTATTATGAAAAAAGTAATTTCAATCATTCTTGCAGCTGTTATGCTTATGTCATGCTTTGCATTTGCTTCATTTGCTGAGGGTTCTTGCACCTGCGGTGAAGGCGTTCATACTGACGGTGAGAAATGCAGATGCTGCCGTTATTGCCCCAATATTGACACATCAGCTCTTCTTGCTTGCTACAATCGTGAAGAGGATAAGCTTTGCTGTGAAAAATGTTCAGGTGTTTTCGATGCAAAGAAAGGCGGCTGTGACTGTAACTGCGGCTGCGTTCATTGCAAAACAAAGAACCAGACCGGTAATGAGCTTGATTCTTACCTTGATAAGGTTTTCGGAGATCAGGAAAAGAAAAACTTTGTTGATAGCTTCCAGGATGTAATCAAAATGCTCTCAGATATTTTTGATGAGCTTTTCGATAAGATCTTTGCTTTCCTTAAGATTGACGGCGTTATCGGCAAGGGCGAAACAATCGTATAATTTTCAGCTTTGTGATTTTATCACGGCACATTTAAGATGTGCCGTGATTTTTTTATAAAACCTATTGATTTTTCTGAAAAACAGTGCTAATATATCCATATCAATTTAAACTTCTAAACTTTAAAGGATTAAAGTAATATGCAGAGACTTTTCTTCCTTTTATAGTAAGAAATTTTAATCTTTGTATAGTAAGAAATTTTAATCTTTTCATTGACCTGAAAAATCTACAGGTGTATAATATTAGTTAATTTTAAAAAAGACGGTGAAAAATATGGTGTCAAATGAAATGTATGAACTCGGAGCAAAAAGTTCTGTTATAAGAGAGATTTTTGAATACGGTAAAAAGCGTGCTGCTGAAATCGGCAGAGAAAATGTTTTCGATTACAGCCTCGGAAACCCCAGCGTTCCGGCTCCTGAAAGCGTTAACGAAGCTATCCGTGAGCTTACGCTTAATATGAATTCCTGCGATCTTCACGGTTATACCTCTGCAGTAGGTGATAACGAAACAAGACAGGCCATTGCTGACGATCTTAACAAGCGTTTCGGCACGAATTTTACAATGAACAATTTTTATATGACTGCAGGCGCGGCAGCTTCTCTTTGTATCACCTTCCGTGCCCTTGCTGAAAAGGATGACGAAATTATTATTTTTGCTCCTTATTTTCCTGAGTACAAGGTTTTTATTTCTTCGGCGGGTGCAAAGCCTGTAGAAGTAAAATGTAAGGCTGACGATTTGCAAATTGATCTTGAAGCCTTTGAAAAGGCAATTACTGTGAATACCAAGGCTGTAGTTGTAAATTCTCCTAACAATCCCTCCGGTGTTGTAATCAGTGAGGAGACGGTAAAGGGACTTTGTGATATTCTCCGCAAAAAGCAGGAGGAGTACGGAAAAGAAATTTTCCTTGTTTCCGATGAACCGTACCGCGAGCTCGTTTACGGTGACGTGGATGTTCCTTATCTTACGAAGTATTACGATAACACAATCGTATGCTATTCATACAGTAAATCTCTTTCACTTCCCGGTGACAGAATAGGTTATATTCTTGTGCCTGATGAGGTAAGTAACTTTGAGCTTGTTTATAAGTCAGTTTGCGGAGCGGGCAGAGCACTCGGTTATGTCTGCGCACCCTCACTTATGCAGAGAGTAATTACTAAGTGTGTCGGTCAGACCTCTGATGTTTCTGTTTATAAAATGAACCGTGACATTCTTCTCGAGGCGTTCAGCGAATACGGATTTGAGGTTGCAAAGCCTGACGGAGCTTTTTACCTGTTTATGAAATCTCCTGAGGTTGATGCTATGTCGTTTTGTGAAAAGGCTAAGAAGTACGATCTTCTCCTTGTGCCCAGCGATTCTTTCGGATTTCCCGGATTTGTGCGTCTTGCTTACTGCGTCTCAACGGATATGATAAAAAGGTCGTTACCCTCCTTTGAAAAGCTTGCAAAGGAATATAATTTAAAGTAATCAGGTGTAATTTATGGATAAGCTTCTGAAAGCGAGAGAAATAATAAGTGAAACAGACAAGGAAATAGCAGCGCTTTTTGAAAAAAGAATGGAGGCTGTGCGCCTTGTAGCTGAATATAAAAAGGAAAGAGGACTGCCGATTTTTGACTCGTCGAGAGAGAACGAGGTTATAAAAAACAGTCTTGAAAATATTGATAATGAGGAAATCAAGGAATTTTATGTTCCTTTTATAAAAGGTACAATGGAAATCTCCAAGCGCTTTCAGCACCGTATACTTGAAGGTGCTAATATTGCCTACAGCGGAGTGGAGGGTGCTTTTGCTTATATTGCCGCAGGTCGCATTTTTCCCGACGGTAACAGAATTTCCTATCCCGACTTCAAGGCTGCCTATGAGGCAGTTGAAAAAGGGGAGTGCGATGCAGCGGTTATTCCTATAGAAAACAGCCGCGCCGGTGAGGTAGGTCAGGTAATTGATCTTTTATTTTCAGGCTCACTTTATGTAAACGGAGTGTACAGTCTCGATGTAAGGCATAACCTTATCGGACTTAACGGTGTTACAGAAAAGGATATTACCAAGGTAATAAGCCATCAGCAGGCTTTGGATCAGTGTGCGAATTATATCAGAAATCAGGGATACAAAAGCGAATCCTTTGAAAATACTGCAATGGCGGCAAAGCATGTTGCACAGGCCGGTGATCCGACTCTTGCTGCAATAGCAAGCAGAGAAACGGCGGAGCTTTACGGACTTAAGGTTATAAGAGAAAATATAAACGAAGCCTCAAACAACACTACCCGATTTGTTGTGCTTTCAAGAACTCTTTGTAAGGAAAAGAGAGATCATTCTATAATAGTTTTTACTGTACCGGATAAGGCTGGTGCTCTTGCTCACGCAATCAATGTTATCGGTCACCACGGCTATTCTATGAGGAGCATAAAAAGCCGTGCAATGAAGGATCTTATCTGGACCTATTACTTTTATGTTGAAATTACGGGAGATCTTCAGTCAAAGCGCGGTAAGTATATGCTCGATGAGCTTTCAGAGTGCTGTGACAGGCTTAAAATGATAGGTACATTCAAAGATAACTGTAAAATATGAGGTGAACGCTATGGTTATTCCTCTTAATCTCGGTTCTGACAGCTATGATATTACCCTTGAAAGAGGAGCTTTAAAAAAAGCGTCGGAGATATTTAAAATAAAGGGCAAGGTGCTTGTGGTTACTGATTCGGGGGTTCCCGCGGAGTATTCATGTGCCGTTGCAGAACAGTTTGCGCAAAGCTTTATTTATACCTTCCCCGAGGGGGAGCAAAGTAAAAATTTTGATACGTATAAAAGTATTTGCGAAAAGCTGCTTGCCTTATCTTTTACAAGAAAAGATGCGGTTATAGCTGTAGGCGGCGGCGTTACGGGTGATATGGCAGGCTTTGCGGCGGCAACCTATATGAGAGGTATTGATTTTTATAATATCCCTACAACAGTACTGTCACAGGTCGATTCATCAATCGGCGGAAAAACAGCCATTGACCTTGGAAATGTGAAAAATATTATCGGTGCTTTTCATCAGCCTAAGGGAGTTATAATTGATCCTGAGGTGCTTTTGACTTTGCCTGAGCGTCATGTTAAAAACGGTTTAGCCGAAAGTATAAAAATGGGAATGTGCTTTGATAAGGAGCTTTTTGATTTGTTTAAAAAAGCTGACTATATGGAGCATATCGACAGAATTATAGAGCTTTCACTCAGAATAAAAAAGCGTGTGGTGGAAGAGGACGAAAAAGAAGCAGGACTTAGAAAAAGCCTTAATTTCGGACACACTATCGGCCACGGTATTGAGGGTGCGGTTTTCGGTGAGCTACTCCACGGTGAGTGCGTTGCTCTGGGAATTCCTCCCATGTGCGGTGAAAAAATTCGCGATGAGGTTATAAATGTGCTTGTAAATGCCGGTCTTCCCGTTGAATATATTTTTGCTAAAAGCAAGGTAAGGGAAATCATCAGCCACGATAAAAAATCCCTAGGGGATAAAATAAGCGTTGTAAAATGCGATGAAATAGGTTCATTTTATTTTGATGAAATGACAGCAGAAGATATTGTAAATCTTATTTAAAGGGTGTGAAAAAATGAAAAACACCATTGGAAACAATTTCAGTATTACACTTTTCGGTGAGAGCCACGGTAAAGCAATAGGCGCTGTTCTTGACGGAGTACCTTCAGGTATTGCCGTTGATGAAGCATTTATTGCACGCCAGATGGAAAAACGAAAGGGTATTAACAGTATATCAACCCCTCGACGTGAGGTTGATACAGTTAAAATATTAAGCGGAGTTTTTGAAGGCAGAACTACGGGCACACCGATTTGTTTTATGGTTGAAAACACCGATATAAAAAGCAAGGATTATTCTCTCACAAAGGATCTTGCCCGACCCGGTCATGCAGATTATACGGCAGAAAAGCGTTACGGCGGTTTTCAGGACTACCGCGGTGGCGGACATTTTTCCGGCAGGCTTACTGCTCCTTTAGTTGCCGCGGGTGCACTTGCTTTGTCTATGCTTAGAGAAAAGGGAATAGAAATAGCTACACACATTTCATCCTGCGGTGAAATAAAGGACAGAGAGTTCGGCAACTTAGCTGAGGATATAAGACAGCTTGAAAATCTAAGCTTTCCGGTGCTTTCGGAAAAGGCAGGGAAGGAAATTCTCTCATATATTGAAAAAGCGAAAAAAGAGGGTGACAGCGTAGGCGGAACGCTTACAACTGTTGTAACGGGTATGCCTGCAGGCGTTGGGGAGCCTTGGTTTGACAGCGTTGAGAGTATGCTTTCTCACGGGCTTTTTTCAATTCCCGGCGTAAAGGGTGTAGAGTTCGGTAAGGGCTTCGGCTTTGCTGAAATGATGGGCTCTGATGCCAATGATGAATTTACCGTGGTTGACGGTGAAATAGTTACTGTAACAAATAATAACGGCGGTATAAACGGAGGCATCACTAACGGTATGCCTATTGAGTTTACCGTTGCCGTAAAGCCCACACCGTCAATTTATAAAAAGCAGAATACGGTTAATTTTAAAACTGCGCAAAGCGCTGAGCTTGAAATCAACGGCAGACATGATCCTGCAATAATTCATCGAGCAAGGGTTGTTGTTGACAGCGTAACTGCTATTATTCTTTGCGATTTACTTATTACTCGCTTCGGCACACAGTTTTTCGGGAAGTGACAGAATGAAATACGGACTTATCGGAGAAAAGCTCGGACACAGCTTTTCCAAGCCTATACACGAAAAAATCGGCGGTTATGAGTATGAAATTAAAGAAATCGCCGCGCAGGACCTGGACGGTTTTATGAAGGAAAGGGCTTTTTCAGGGATAAATGTGACTATTCCTTATAAGACTCAGGTTATTCCTTACCTGGATTATATTGACCCCATAGCCGAAAAAATAGGTGCAGTTAACACTATTTCCAATCGTGTTAACAGACTTTACGGCTATAATACTGATTTTTTCGGTATGAAAATGCTCGTCGAAAAGCAGGGGTTTGATTTTACAGGTAAAAAGGTGGTTGTCCTTGGCTCGGGCGGAACCTCAAGAACAGCTGTGGCGGTTTGTGAGAGCCTCGGAGCAAAAGAGATTGTAGTTGTCAGCCGCAAGGGTGAGGTGAATTACAGTAACCTCTATACTTTTCACGCGGATGCTGATTATATAATAAACACTACTCCCGTGGGAATGTATCCCGATAACCTGTTCTCACCCGTTGACCTTTCTTTTTTCAAAAAGCTTAAGGGTGTAACGGATGTGGTTTATAATCCTCTTAAAACGAGGCTTTGTCTTGAAGCTGTTGACAGAGGGATAAAAGCCGAGGGCGGACTTTATATGCTTGTGGCTCAGGCTGTATTTGCTTGCGAAAAATTCCTTGACAGCTCACTTGATATAAAAAAAGTAACCGACGAGGTTTTCGGAGAAATACTCAGCGAAAAAAGAAACATTGTTCTTATAGGTATGCCTGGTAGCGGAAAAACAACAATCGGTAAGGCTCTGAGCGAAAGAACCGGGAAAAGCTTTATTGATACGGATGAAATGATAGCAGAAACCCACGGTGTTATTTCAGATATATTTGCTCAGAAGGGCGAGGAATATTTCAGAGAGCTTGAGGCTGAAAAGGTTAAGGAAGCTTCCCTTAAAAACGGTACAGTGATAGCCACGGGCGGCGGTGCCGTGCTCAGGAGAGAAAATATTGAAGCCTTAAGACAAAACGGTGATATATTCTTTTTAAACCGACCTCTTGAGGATATAATACCTACAGCGGACAGACCGCTTTCAAGTGACCGTGCGGCTCTTGAAAAGCGTTTTAAAGAAAGATATGACATATATAAGGCTTCGGCGGATTATGAAATACAGATTGACGGTAATGTTGAAAATGCTGTCAGCAGAATTATGGAGAAGTTAAGATGAAAATCCTTGTTATAAACGGACCGAATCTGAATATGCTCGGCATAAGAGAGCCTGACCATTACGGCAGAGAAACCTATGCTGACCTTGTGAACAAGGTGAAAAGCTACTGTGATAAGAAGGGCGTTTACTGCGAATGCTATCAGTCAAATCACGAGGGCAACCTTGTGGATAAAATTCAGGAAGCTTACGGTGTTTTTGACGCAATTGTGATTAATCCCGGAGCATATACCCACACCTCCATAGCTTTGCTCGATGCGGTGAAGTCTGTCAGTATTCCTACTGTTGAGGTTCACATATCCAAGGTGGAGGAGCGTGAGGAGTTCCGTCAGATAAGCTACATCAGGCTTGCCTGTGTTAAAACAATAACCGGTCTCGGTACTGACGGGTATTTAAGGGGAATTGATTTTCTTATTGATTATATCGGGTGATTATATGACAGTAAAAATAAAGCCCTCCCTTTTAAAGGGCGCGATAAAGGCTCCGCCCTCAAAAAGTATGTCGCACAGGTATTTGATATGCGCCGGTCTTGCAAGGGGTGAAAGTGTAATAAAGAATGTCGCGTTCAGTCAGGATGTTCTGGCAACGCTCGATTGCCTTGAGACACTTGGAGCAGATATAAAAAAAGAGGGCGACACAGTATACATAAAAGGTGCTGATATTTCAGAGTTTAACGGCGGCGTTTTTCCTTGCCGTGAAAGCGGCAGCACGCTGAGGTTTTTCATTCCTCTTGCTTTGCTTTCAAAGGGCAGATCTCTTTTTACAGGCTATGGCAGACTGATGGAAAGACCTATGGAGATATATGAAAGACTTTGTGCTGATTGCGGACTTTTCTATGAAAAAGGGGCAGACGGTATCAGTCTTTCCGGTGTGCTTAAAGGCGGAAACATTGAGATTCCGGGAGATATAAGCAGTCAGTTTATTACAGGCTTGTTATTTGCTTTGCCTTTTGCAGAAGGGGACAGCCGAATTCTTCTTACGGGCAAAACAGAAAGCTTAGGGTATATTGATATGACCGTTGATGCTCTTAAAAAATTCGGCATAGAGATAAAAAAAGAAAAAGAAAACATCCTTTATGTTAAAGGGTTGCAGAAATATAAAGCGCGACAGCTTACCGTTGAGGGCGACTATTCCAATGCAGCTTTCCTTGATGCCTTTAATTACATCGGCGGAGCTGCGGAGGTTCAGGGACTCGACGAAAACAGCCTGCAAGGCGACAGAGTGTATAAGAAGTATTTTGAGCTTCTTAAGCAGGGAACTCCTACTCTTGACGTTTCTCATTGTCCTGACCTTGCGCCGGTGCTTATGACTCTTGCAAGCGCTCTCAACGGCGCGGTGCTTGTAGGCACAAGACGGCTTAAAATAAAGGAGAGCGACCGCGGCGAGGTGATGAAGCGTGAACTTTCAAAGTTCGGCGCAAAAATTGAAACAGAGGAAAACAGAATCACGGTTTTTAAGAGTGGGCTTTATAAGCCTTCAGAAATTCTGTGCGGACACAATGATCACCGTGTTGTAATGAGTCTTGCTGTGCTTGCCTCTGTTTACGGGGGCGTAATTGAAGGCGCCGAAAGTGTAAGAAAAAGCTATCCCGATTTTTTTGAAGCTGTCGGAAAACTCGGATTGGAGGTAACGGAAGAATGGTAATCAATAAAAGCACTAAATTTCTTATAGTAGGTCTCGGACTTCTTGGCGGAAGCTATACCAGAGGTCTTACGGAAAAGGGCTACTATGTTGAAGCGATAACGAAAAATAAAGAGGACTGCGACTTTGCTATTGAGCATGAAATGGTTAAAAAGTGTTCTTGTGAAGTTGATAGTGAAATGATAAAAAACGCTGACGTGATTATATTTGCTCTTTATCCTGACGTTTTTGTCAGCTGGATTGAAGAACACGGTGCTCAGATAAGACCGGGTACGCTTATCACCGACGTAACAGGCGTAAAAGGGTGTATTGTTGATAAAATTCAGAATATGCTTCCGCCGCTCGTTGAGTTTATTTCTGCTCACCCTATGGCAGGACGTGAGGTTTACGGAATAAAAAACAGCGATGAGAGAATTTTTTACGGTGCAAACTATCTTGTTGTTCCTACTCAGCGCAACACCGATGAGGGCATAGAGGCTTGTAAACGTATAGGTGAAATTCTCGGCTTCGGCAGAATAAGTGAAATCTCACCCGAAGGTCATGATGAAATGATAGGCTTTGTTTCTCAGCTTACTCATTTTATAGCTGTAAGTCTTATGAACTGCTATGAGCACGAGAGGCTCGAACGGTATACTGCGGACTCCTTCAGGGATCTGACAAGAATAGCCAATATTAACGAAACAATGTGGAGTGAGCTATTTCTTATGAATAAGCCTGCTCTTCTTGAACAGATTGAGCTTTTTCAGAAGAATTTCAGTCAGCTTCACGAATATCTCAAAAATGACGATGTTGACGGTATGAAGCGGATGATGATCACATCAACTGAACGGCGAAGAAAATTTGACAAATAACTACGGAGGTGAAAAATTATGAATATGGATTTTGTTTGCAAGCTTCCCATTCCGAAGCTTATCAAGGAAGAATATCCGCTTACAGAGAAAGCAACTGAAATCAAAAAACAGAGAGATAAAGAAATCAGAGACATTTTTGAAGGCAAGGAGCGTAAGCTTATTCTTGTTATCGGTCCTTGCTCAGCGGATAATGAAGATTCCGTTATGGATTATATCTGTCGCCTTGCGAAATTGCAGGAGCAGGTGAAGGATAAAATATTCATTATTCCGAGAATTTACACCAACAAGCCCCGCACAACCGGTGACGGCTATAAGGGTATGCTTCATCAGCCTGATCCTAATGCTGCAGCCGATCTCATAAAGGGCATTGTTGCTATCAGAAAGCTTCATATGAGAGCGGTTAACGAAACAGGTATGACCTGCGCCGATGAAATGCTGTATCCTGAAAATCATCGTTACCTTTCAGATATTCTCTCTTATGTGGCAATAGGAGCGAGAAGCGTTGAAGACCAGCAGCACAGACTGACTGCCAGCGGTCTTAATATTCCTGTAGGTATGAAAAATCCCACCTCGGGAGATCTTTCGGTTATGATGAACTCTATTACTGCCGCACAGCACAGCCACGATTTTATTTATAGAGGCTGGGAGGTAAAAAGCCACGGAAATGATCTTTCTCATGCTATATTGCGCGGTTATGTCAATGATAAGGGTCAGTCCTTCTCAAATTATCATTACGAAGATCTTGCTCAGCTTTCAGAGCTTTATAGTAAGCACAGCGATCTCAAAAATCCTGCAGTCATTGTTGATACCAATCATGCAAACTCCGGCAAGAAGCATCTTGAACAGCCGAGAATTGCAAAGGAGATTCTGCATTCATGTCGCCACAACTCTGATATAGATAAGCTGGTAAAGGGTCTTATGATTGAAAGCTATATTGAAGACGGCACTCAGAAAATCGGTGAAGGCATTTACGGAAAAAGCATTACTGATCCTTGTCTTGGTTGGGAAAAGACAGAGAGACTTATACTTGACCTTGCATATGCATATTGATTTTTGTTTAACATAATGTTAATACAGCGTGGCACTTTCCTCGTATTGTGACAAAAAAACGTCAAAATCGGGGAAAGTGTTTGATTATTCTGTGAATATTATTGACAAACAGACAATAATAATATACTATATACAAAAAAAGAAAGGCGGTAAGAGTATGGATTTTATACAGAGAACTATGACTGTTTTTGATGAGCTTATTCAGCGTGTAAAGACAATAGGCGTTATGTTGACATACAATTATCTGCCTGCAACAACACAAGAGAGAGAGACGTCAGGACTTTTCTGGATTTTCAATTGGTAAACAGCAGAAAAAATAAAAAAGTTTTGAAAAAGTATTGACAAAATCTTTTTTTTGTTGTATAGTATACGAGTCGTCGCGAGAGCGGTGGCAAGAATGTGGGAGCATAGCTCAGCTGGGAGAGCATCTGCCTTACAAGCAGAGGGTCACAGGTTCGAGCCCTGTTGTTCCCACCATATGGCCCGGTAGTTCAGTTGGTTAGAACGCTAGCCTGTCACGCTAGAGGTCGACGGTTCGAGCCCGTTCCGGGTCGCCAATTAAATATGCGGATGTAGCTCATCTGGTAGAGCGCCACCTTGCCAAGGTGGAGGTAGCGAGTTCGAGCCTCGTCATCCGCTCCATATGGTACCATAGCCAAGTGGTAAGGCCACGGTCTGCAAAACCGTTATTCCCCAGTTCAAATCTGGGTGGTACCTCCAGAAAAATCCTGTTCTTCGGAACAAGATTTTTTTTATCCAAGCCGACAGGCTTGGTATATCATCACGCGTCAGCGTGTATATCATCAACACGGCATAGCCGTGTTGTATCTCATCACACCTTTAGGTGTGTATTTCTGTCGGCTTGAGGATATGCAATGCTTCGCATTGATGATATTCAGCTTCTTACGAAGCTGATGATATGCAATTCCTTGCGGAATTGATGATATACAAGGCTTCGCCTTGATTTTTTAAGGTTAAGTTGATATAATGCTTTCAGAGGTGATTATATGAAATCAGTAAATATTTTACCCGAAGGCTATAAGGAGTTTTATTCAGTTGATTTACAGAAGGACAAAAAAATGTCCCTTCTGGTTAATGGAATCGCTCTTGTTATCGGTCTGCTGATGTTTATACCAATGAACTTTTTTGTGCCAATATCAACACTTTTCTCTATGGAAAACGGTATGGCAGAGTATATGATAAGAATGTTGTCAATTGCAGTGCTGACGGTTATTTATATGGTTCTGCATGAATTGGTGCACGGAATTTCAATGAAGCTTTGCGGTACTAAAAAAGTCAAATATGGCTTTACGGGTATGTATGCCTTTGCAGGCAGTGATGATTATTACGGTAAAAAGCCATACATTTTCATTGCTTTGGCACCGGTAGTGTTGTGGGGAATTGTCCTCGCTGTGATAAATTTCTGTGTTCCATATGAATGGATATGGGTGGTTTACTTTTTGCAGATATTCAATATCTCAGGTGCAGCAGGTGACTTTTTTGTTACAGCTAAGTTTTCAGGATTTCCTGAAGATATTCTGGTGAAGGATCATGGAGTCGGAATGGTTGTTTATTCAAGAATTTATGAGTGAATATTTGGCTTGTTGCCATTTTAAGCTGTAAACACAAAAGAAAATCCGTTCTCGTGAGAGGACGGATTCTCTTTTGTATTATTCATTTTTCAATATTCATCATTCATTATTCATTTCTGCAGAACGGATTTTCAAATGAATAATGAAAAATGAAGACGCTCCGCTGATGAATAATGAATAATTGTAGGCGGGACACCCGCACCGATTGTAATTTCGCATTATGTGTGATATAATTATATCGCAAAATATGAATTTGGTGGTGCATTTATGATTGAACTTGCTTCTTACAGAGATAAAAAACAGATAATAAAATCTTATTCTTATACAAAACCTTATTTAAAAAGAAAAGGTACGCTTTATGTCGATAAGATTAATGATGAATGTAGGGGGTTCGCTTTTGTTCAACAAAGAAAAATAGTCAACGAACCAAATAAAACAGAAGATTTGATATTAGTGATTGAGGTTTTCAAAGAAGAAAATAGAAATAAAGGCATAGCAAGTGCTTTAGTACAGCACATTATAAGTGAAGCTCGACGAAATGGTAGCTATCAGATAATAGCTTACTATCAAAAGAATAATATTCCGTCACACAAACTATGGATTAAGAATAGTTTTTCAATTATAGGTGTTAAAAATTCTGTTACTCAAATAGTTAGTTGTATTGCTACATATAAAATTTAGTTTTATGTGCTTGAATTGTTTTAATTAGCTTAGTTTTTACCTTGAAATACAATTCTAAAACTATCAATTATAGGTTCTAAAGTGAGACGTACCTCCAAAAAATCCTCGTTCTTCGGAACGAGGATTTTTTTATACAAGCCGACAGGCTTGGCATATCATAACGCTTTAGCGTGTATATCATCAACACGGCATAGCCGTGTTGTATCTCATCACACCTTCAGGTGTGTATTCTGTCGGCTTGATGATATACAAAACTGCGTTTTGATGATATGCAATTCCTTACGGAATTGATGATATACAAAGGCTTTCGCCTTGATTTTATGTAAATTTATAGTATAATCGTCACAAGGAAATGATTTTATGTATCCAAGAATTATTTGCTTATATATTCGGAGCAGTTAGCAACGGATATTGAATTGCTTTGTCAAAATATTAAAGCACCGTCAAATACACTGTTTCAAATCCGTAAAAGTTCAAGTAGTGTTTATGTAAATATTCGTGAAGCAAATTACGTTCAGAGTAGGGCAGATATGCTTTCTAAATTTGAAATAGCACTAAAAGAGTGTAGATAAACAGAGGGTTGGTTACAACTTTTGTTTAATACTAAGTCTATTGATGAAGATACATATAAAAAGAACAGAAATCTTTGTGGCAGAACAAGAAGAATGTTAATTGCAAGTTGTAAAACTCTTAAAGATAAATAAAAAGGAGTGTTATATGTATGAACAACAAAACTAAAAAGCGTACAAAAAACATTATAATTTTCCTTGTTGTTTTAATTTGCGGAGCGTTAGCTATTTATGGTGCGATTATTGGTTTGTTTTCTTATTTAGACAGTAGCGTTGAACCAAGCAAATCTGAGTTGCTTCTAACTTCTATGGGTGAATTTACCACAGAAGAACATTATAGGTATGGTAGGTGGCAAGATGGTGCCACCTACTCAAAATATGCATATAAATCTGCCGATTTAAACAATGAATATTTAACCCGAATTACAGAAAATGATATGGGTCAAATTAAACATAATATTTCTAAGTTTGAATTCTGGGTTTCATCATCCGGTGAAGATGAAAAGGATAAATCACTTTATGAAAATTATGATTTTGACGTATCGATAATTGATATAAATGATTATTGGTTTATTGAATATGACGAAGTAGATGATAGAGATTTTGATTTGTTTATCTTTGATACAGAAACAAATATATTATACGGATTTTATTATTCAATTTAAACGGTTCCAAAATGAGACGTACTGAAAAAAACAAAGGACTTCAATAGAAGTCCTTTGTTTTTTGCTGTGTCCGCAAGACATAAATTAGTGCATTTATTATAATCGTCAGAAATACCGAAATAATTATTGTTAGCGGTACTATAATTTCAGTGTAACGAAAATATTTCTGAGGTATTGCTTTATTGCCGAAAAATATATTTATTTTTCTTGAATCTTTACTTTTTTATTCGGCTGGTATATAATTTAATTGATAGAAAGGTGATATATAAATGGACAAAATCGATTACGAAATTCTTTCGTGTCTGAAAGAAAATGCCCGTGAAAATGCGACTAATATCGGTGCTAAAATCAATCTTTCAACCTCAGCGGTTATAGAAAGAATAAAAAAGTTTGAAGCATCAGGGCTTATTAAACAGTATACAATAGTGTTAGACCAACAGACTCTCGGCGGCGAGCTTATGGCTTTTATAAGTGTACGCCTTGAGCACCCGAAGTATTATGAAAATTTTGTTGAACTGATAAATTCACACAATTCAATAGCAGAGTGCTATTATATAGCCGGTGACTTTGATTTTATAATAAAGATTATCACAAAAAATGCACAAAGCCTTGAGGATATTCTGAATTATATCAAATCAATTGAAGGTGTTTCTCTTACGAGAACATCAGTTGTGCTCTCAACGAATAAAAATGAAGTTTGCATGCTTCCTGAAATAAGTAAATAATCCGTTCTGAAACGGGTTGAAAATAAAAAATATATATGAAGAAAGGGTTTGAAGTTATGATTATTGGTATTCCTAAGGAGATTATGCACGGAGAAGGACGAGTATCGGCGATCCCCGAAACAGTTGCAAAGCTTAAGGCTGACGGCTTTGAGGTTTTAGTCGAAAACACAGCAGGTGAAGGCGCATTTTTCAGTGATGAAGAATATGCAGCTGCAGGCGCTACTATGATAGCAGATGTTACAGAGCTTTACGCAAAGGCTGATATTATTCTTAAGGTTAAGGAGCCTCAGTTCAACACAGCGAAGGGTGTTCACGAGGTTGATATGATGCATGCAGGTCAGTATCTTATTACATTTATTCACCCCGCATCACCTGTTAATCACGAAATGGTTAAAAATCTTGCAGCAAAGGGTGTTATTGCTCTAACACTTGACGGTGTTCCCCGTATTTCAAGAGCGCAGAATCTTGATGCTCTTACCTCAATGAGTACCTGCGCAGGCTACAAGGGTATCCTTATGGCTGCTAATGACCTTGCTAAATTTATGCCTCAGCTTTTCTGCGCAGTAGGTATGGTTAAGCCTTGTAATGCAATGGTTATCGGTACAGGTGTTGCAGGTCTTCAGGCTCTTGCTACAGCAAAGAGACTCGGTGCAGTTACATATGCAGCAGATATCCGTCCTGCAGCAGCAGAGCAGGCAATGAGCCTTGGCGCAAAGATTGTTGATACAGGCGTTCCTGCTGAGGTTGCAGTAGGTGAGGGCGGTTACGCAAATGCACTTAGCGAAGAATGGCTCAAGATTGAAAGAGATAACCTTAAAGATACAATTAAGGATATGGACATCGTTTTCTGTTCAGCTCTTGTTCCCAGTAAGCTTGCTCCCATCATTCTCACAGAGGAAATCGTAAAATCAATGAAGCCCGGTTCTGTTATCGTTGATATTTCTATTGACCAGGGCGGTAACTGTGCAATTACTGTTCCCGGTGAAACAGCAGTTAAGCATAAGGTTACCATCGAAGGCATTAAGAATATACCCGGTCTTCTTCCCACAAGCTCAACCTGGATGTTCTCACACAATATTTACAACCTTGTTAAGTACCTCGAAAAAGATGGTACCATCGCCCTTGATATGAACGATGAAATCGTAAAGGGCATTATGACCACAATCGACGGTAAGATTGTTCATAAGGGTGCTCTTGAAGCAATGGGTGCATAAGCTTTTTATGATGCGATAAGTAAATTTATAAAGGTGCCGGTAATCTGCCGTTACATATATCGGCTGTGATTATCGGCATTCCTCTTATTGAAAGGAGAATTTTCAATGCCCGGATGGTTATTGATTCTTATTTTTGTTGTGGCCGCAATAGTAGGCTACTTCATAATTAACAAGGTGCCCACTCTTCTTCATACTCCTCTTATGTCAGGTATGAATGCACTGTCAGGTATTACTGTTCTCGGTGCCCTCACGGTCCTTGCGGTAGCACTCAAAGAAGAAGCTCCTGTTGTTAGTGTAATTATAGGCATAGCGGCTATTGCCTTTGCTATGATTAATGTTGCAGGCGGTTTTGCTGTTACAGGCAGAATGCTTAAAATGTTCAAAAAGAAGGGGGAAGATAAGAAATGATTCCCTCAACTGTATATTATATTATCAGCGGTATTATTGTTTTAGGCGTACTTATTGGCATAAGCATGATGAGCAAGGTAAAGGTTGCAAATGCAGGTAATACACTTTCTGCCGTATGCACTCTTTTGGCAATAGTAGTTGTTTTGTACGACAATCAGATTCTTGCAGCATGGCAGGCTTGGCTCGGTATGGCTATCGGTGCTGTTATAGGTATAATCGGAGCCTATAAGGTTAAGATGATTCAGATGCCTCAGGCGGTTGCACTTCTCAACGGCCTCGGCGGTCTTGCAAGTGCTTTGGTTGCAATTCTAACAATTCAGCAGGCAACTGACGATAAATTTGCAATCTATGTCGGTGCCGTTGCTCTTCTTGTTGGTTGGGTAACCTTTACAGGTTCTCTTGTTGCTGCAGGTAAGCTTCATAAGCTCCTTCCGCAAAAGCCTGTTGTATGGAAGGCACACTCACTTATTGTTGCAGTTACTCTTATTGCTACTCTTGCCGCAATAATTTTAATACCCGACTGTATCTGGCTTATTTCAATTCTTTCTGCCTTCTTCGGCGTTGCCTTTGCTATTCGTGTAGGCGGTGCAGATATGCCTATTACAATTTCACTGCTTAATTCTCTCAGCGGTGTTGCAGGCGGTATTGCAGGTATTGCTGTCGGTGACCCATTACTTGTTGCTATCGGCGGTATAGTAGGTGCTTCGGGTCTTCTTCTTACACAGATTATGTGTAAAGCAATGAACAGAAGTCTTATCAGTATACTTTTTGGCAGTGCTCCGAAAAAGGCATCCAAGCCTAAGGTTGAGGTTACATCCGTAAAGGAAGAAGCTGTTGAAACTGAGGAAGAGGCTGAAGCTGAAATCACAGTTGAGGATATTCTTTCCGACGCTAAGAAGGTAATTATCGTACCCGGCTACGGTATGGCACTTGCACAGGCACAGTCAACGGTAAAGGCACTTTGTGATAAGCTCGAAAGCAAGGGAGCAGAGGTTAAGTTTGCAATTCATCCCGTTGCAGGCCGTATGCCCGGTCATATGAACGTACTTCTTTGCGAGGTAGATGTTCCTTACGACAAGCTCTACGAAATGGATGCAATCAACGGTGAATTCAAGGAGTGCGATGTTGCAATCATAGTCGGTGCAAACGACGTTATCAACCCTGCCGCAAATACTGCAGAGGGTACACCGATTTACGGCATGCCCGTACTTAATGTAGCGGATGCCAAGAATGTAATCATTTGTAACTTTGATACAAAGCCCGGTTATGCAGGTGTTCCCAATCCTCTTTATGAGAGCGAAAGCACAATTATGATGCTCGGTGACGCTAAGGAAAC
>JAFULG010000073.1 GCA_017473435.1 Clostridia bacterium
AAGCGCCGCCGGTGGCGGATGAAGCGAGATTTTACGGGGTCCCCAAAAAGCCCGATAGGCTTTTTGGGGAAGAGGAAGCACAACGGAGCGGTGAGCTTTTCCGTAAGGAAAACGATAAGCGGAGTTTGTGCCGACGAAGGCGTAGCGGTCAAAATCGCTCGGCGCCGCTAACGGCGGCCGTCCCCTCTGTCAACCTTTGGTTGACATCTCCCCACACCGTGGGGAGTCACCAAGCCGATAAGCGATTTTGGGAACCGCAAGAGGGACAAGGGGTGAAACCCCTTACACATAACAAATCAAGGTCACGGAATTACTCTTTCCGTGACCTTGTTGTTTAACTTATTTAACTTATAATTTGTTTTACGACCTCGCCGGTCGGGCATTACTTTTTTGCTAAAAAAGTAATCAAAAAAACCTACTCTTTTTGTCATTAGCAAAGGTCATTCTTTCCTTTGTCCTCGGATGCACAAAGCTTATCTCCTTCGACATAAGCGCAATATCCTTCTCCTCATCCTTTGCGCCATATCTCCTGTCACCGAAAAGCGGATAACCCCTCGAGGAAAACTGCACCCTTATCTGATGAGTTCTGCCCGTGATAAGCTTCACTCTGACGAGGCTCTTACCCTCACCCTTTTCTATACACTCATAATCGAGCAAAGCCTTTTTAACTCCCCTTCTCTCCCTTTTCACAACAAAGGATTTATTCTTGCCTCTGTCAAAAAAGAGCAAATCCTCAAGCCTGCCCTTTTCTGCCTCAATTTCGCCGTGCAAAAGAGCAAGATAAGTCTTTTCCATAGTACGGTCGCTTACCTGACGGGAAAGCTCCGCTGCAGCTTTGGCAGTTTTTGCAAACACCATCACTCCGCCGACTCCCTTATCAAGGCGGTGTACAGGGAAAATATCCCCGCCCGTCATTTCCTTTAAAATGTCAACGGCATTTTCTCTGCCCTTTTCGTCGCCCTGAGAAAGAATCTGCGGCGGCTTTATCGCAACAACAATGTCGCTGTCTTCAAAAATGATTTCCATATTTTTACTCCTATCTCACGGACGAATTCTTGCGGACACGGCAAGCCGTGTCACTACGGTAATCCAAATCCTCACCGAGGGCTGACAGAATAAGATGCAGAAAGGCTTTTCTTTGCGCGAAGCTGTACGCGGGTACCGCGAGCGCGGAAAAAGGCTTAAAAAAGCAGATTTTTTGGTAACCAAAAAACCTGCTTTTTGTTTCTCTGCTTATTGTGGCAGTCCCGGATTATTTCGCATAATCTGTCGCACGAGTCTCGCGGATCATGTTGACCTTAATCTGACCGGGATACTCAAGCTCCTGCTCAATTTTTTCAACAATGTCGTGAGCAAGCAGAACCATCTCTTCGTCGCTTACAAGCTCAGGCTTAACGATAATTCTTACCTCACGGCCTGCCTGAATTGCAAAGGCATTGTCAACGCCCTTGAAGGACTTGGAAAGCTGCTCAAGAGTTTCAAGACGCTTGATGTAATTCTGAAGATTTTCTCTTCTTGCACCGGGTCTTGCAGCTGAAATTGCGTCAGCTGCCTGAACAAGACAGGCAACAATGCTCTTAGGCTCAACGTCACCGTGGTGAGCGTGAATTGCATTTATCACAATATCGTTTTCCTTGTACTTCTTAGCGTACTCAACGCCAAGCTCAATATGTGAGCCCTCCTGCTGATGGTCAACGGCCTTACCGATATCGTGAAGAAGACCTGCACGCTTTGCAAGCTTGACGTCAACGCCGAGCTCTGCAGCCATAAGACCTGCGATGTAGGATACCTCAAGGGAGTGGTTGAGCACGTTCTGACCGTAGCTGGTACGGTACTTAAGGCGACCGATAAGCTTCTGAAGCTCGGGATGCACACCGTTTACGCCTGCATCAATAACAGCTCTTTCACCGGTCTGCTTGATTGTCTGATCAACCTCACGCTTTGACTTTTCGTGAAGCTTTTCGATAAGCGCGGGATGGATACGTCCGTCGGAGATAAGTCTTTCAAGAGTAAGTCTTGCAACCTCACGGCGAACGGGATCAAAGCTTGAAAGGGTGATTGCTTCGGGTGTATCGTCGATGATGAGGTCAACACCTGTGATGGTTTCGAGAGTTCTGATGTTACGGCCTTCACGTCCGATAATACGGCCCTTCATTTCATCGTTGGGAAGAGCAACAACGGAAACGGTAGCCTCCGATGCGTGATCAGCGGCACAGCGCTGAATTGCAGTTGCAATAACCTCTCTTGCAAGGTTGTCACACTCATCGCGTACCATCTGCTCATATTCCATGACCTTGACAGCCTTTTCTCTTTTGAGTGTTTCCTCAAGAGCGGCAATAAGGTCAACCTTTGCCTGCTCTTTTGTATAGCCCGATATTTTTTCAAGCATTTCTAACTGACTTCTTTTGATGCTCTCTGCTTCGGAAAGCTGGCTTTCTGCCTGCTTGACTTTTTCTTCAAGCGCTTCTTCCTTCTTTTCAAGGTTATCAAGCTTCTTGTCAAGACTTTCTTCCTTCTGGATAAGTCTTTTTTCCTGACGCTGAACCTCATTTCTTCTTTCGCGGATTTCACGCTCGGATTCACTTCTGAACTTGTGAATTTCATCCTTTGCCTCAAGAATTGCTTCCTTTTTCTTTGTTTCAGCCTCATTTACGGCATTGTTGACAATTCTTGCAGCTTCATCATTTGCTGAACCGATAAGTGCCTCTGCGGTCTTTTTTCTGTGAGCCTGACCTAAAACAAAGCCGAGAACTCCGAAAATAACTGCGGCAGCAACGGCAGCAATAACTGTGATTAAGTATCCTTCCAAAGTAGCAGCACCTCCTTTTTCTGAAAATTCGGCTCTGCCGCTTATATTTACTTATATAACGGCATACGCCTGTTTGTGTTAGCTGTGCTATGCCTTTGCATAGCTCTTCATCATCAAAAGAATAACAGTAATATTACTCGAACGATAGCGTAAAGTTCTCCATACTGATACACTATCTTGTTTATTTTAAAACAAAAACCACAATATGTCAAGTAGAATATAGTTGATTTTTGATAATTTCGCAGATTTATTTTGTCAAAAACTGTCACAATTATATATATTAAAATTTATTAACAGTGCTCTGCTGCCGCAAAAGCCATTGACTAACAAACAGCAAAGTTATATTATAGAATTATAAAATACCGAAAGGTGCTTTACTTATGAAGAAAATCATATCACTTTTACTCGCGGCAATTATGATAAGCCTCTGCACCGCTCCCCTTTCAGCAAGCGCAGCTGTAAGCCTTTCACAGGGAAAGGATGCCCTTTACTCACAGTGGGCATCGGGCTCAGGTCACGGCATCGAATACAAATCCTTTTCACCTGAGGTCAAGGAGGGTACAAAATATCCCCTCGTAGTGCTTCTTCCGGATGATTTTCAGTCCGTCAAAGAAAACCTGCGACTGCGGAGCAAGTCATTGGTAACTTACAAATTTATTCTCATTTTTAGGTAAATTTTAAGTTTGCCTTTTACACTATGGTTGTGCGATGGGAATTGATATATGTTTTTTTCCGATTTTTCATGTATCATCCCTCCTTCCCACCGCACCCCCTCTCCTTTCAAATATGTGAAAAGAATCCGAGCAACGGTCAGGTTGCTCGGATTCTTTTTGTTTTGTTTTTTTATATCTCATAAGCCGACAAACTTCTTCCCGGCCCGGTGGTAAACTCACCTTTACTTAAAAATTAAGAAAAGGAGTTTTACCAATGCTTTGCCACAACTGCAGCTACATCCTCTCAGGAAAGGAAAACTTCTGTCCTAACTGCGGCACGATGCCCTACGGACAGATTAACGAAACGGTGAAAAAAGAAACGGAAGCCAAAGAAACGGAAATTAAAACAGAGCCTGCAAGCCTTGAATTTTATCCGCCCTATTATCCTCATAAGGTTGTTCCGCCTGCCAAAAGCACGGACATTTTCGATGAAAAAGAGGAAAAAGAGGAGCCTGAGGAGAAACCCGCCTCAGTTAAAAATCCCGTCGGCAAAATTTTCGTACTGCTTTTTATCACCTGCACCCTCGCCGTTACCGCCTTCGGGCTTGCGGATTACTTCGGCATAACAAAAACCGTATCAGCCTTTGTGCAGAATCTTTCGCAGAAGGACAGTACGGTATCAGAAAACACCGGTGAGGTTTTCCGCCACGAAATGAGCATAGTTGCTCCCGATATAAACTACTCAATGACTACGGCATACATACTTTCGGGAACAGGACTCACCTTAAGAAAAGGCCCGTCCGACAGCTACGCTCCCCTTCACTCCCTGACTGACCTTACGAAGGTAGAGATTTTCGGCGGAAGCAAGGTCAACCGCAGCTGGGTTTATGTTTACTGTCCCGAAAAGGAAAGCTACGGCTGGCTTGACGGAAGCTTTCTCAGCGCTGAGCCTTATGAAGAAACCACTCTTTATGCAGATAACAGCCCTGTTGTTTTTTACAGCTAACATCATAGCGCCGCCCAATGTGGCGGCCTGCAGGGTCAAAGGGCCGCTGTAGGGGCGACCCCATGTGGTCGCCCGAGTGACGGCAAAAAAGATGTATACCATGTAGGGGCGGATATCATCCGCCCTATTTCTTTTGCCCGGGGAACACAGGGGACGTTGCACGGCAACAAAGCCGACCATTGGTCGGCGCTACAATGTCAACCGTAAATGTACGGTGGTTTCGGCGGACACGGCAAGCCGTGTCCCTACGGTGACGTTCCCAGATTAAGACAGGGAACGTCGCACGGCGGTTGACACAGGGGGGGAGAAAACGCGTAGGGGCGCCCCCATGTGGTCGCCCTCAACCGTAATACCGCCGTTGAACTCAACAAGGTACGCCACATGGGGCGTACCCTACGTAAAAGCAATATCCACGGAAGATAAAAATTAACAGCGTAGCCACATAGGGCGAGTAGAACGTAAAAGTAACAATCACGGAGGTTGTACGGTTAAAATTCTATAGTCAACCCAATGTGTCGTAAAAAATTGTAGCGCCGCCCAATGGGCGGCTTTTTTTGCATTATTCGTTCACTCGAGCCGTCCACCGGTCGCCACCCAATGCCAACCGTAAATATACGGTGTTTTGGCGGACACGGCAAGCCGTGTCCCTACGGTAACGTTTTGTTGGACGAAAACGACAAAACAGCTCTCTGTCTTCTTTTAACTCCCTTTAAATATATGCCGTTATTATAAAGATTAAGAAAATGTTACTTAAATAAGGCATATTTTTTATTTTTTTTATTGCTTAAAAAAAAACATTATGATAAAATAAAATGATAGATGTTCAATTGCGAAAGGATGGTAACCGTGAGACTTTTATTGGCTGAAGACGAAAAAGAGCTTTCCAAAGCTCTTTGCGCCGTGCTCAAACACAATAACTATTCCGTTGACCCTGTTTATAACGGTCAGGATGCCCTTGATTACGGCCTTTGCGAAAACTACGACGGTATCATTCTCGACATAATGATGCCGAAAATGGACGGACTTGAGGTGCTTCGCAGACTGCGCGAAAACGGTATTTCAACTCCCGTAATCTTCCTTACGGCTAAATCTGAAATCGAGGACAGAATAACAGGACTTGATACCGGTGCCGACGATTATCTGACAAAGCCCTTCAATATGGGTGAGCTTCTCGCAAGGCTCCGCGCCCTTACAAGAAGAAAAAGCGAATACTCCCCTAACCTGCTCACCTTCGGCAACATCTCACTTAACAGAGAAACCTTCGAGCTTACATCGGGCGAAGCTTCCGTAAGGCTCGGCAACAAGGAGTTCCAGATGATGGAAATGCTCCTTTCAAACCCGGCAAGACTCATTTCAACAGAGCAGTTTATGGAAAGAATATGGGGCTACGAAACGGAAGCCGAAATCAACGTTGTCTGGGTATATATTTCTTATCTCAGAAAAAAACTTTCATCCCTCAATGCCTCGGTTGAAATCAAGGCTGTCAGAGGTGTCGGCTACACATTGGAGGAAATAAAATGCTGAAAAAACTGCAGAGGCGTTTTGTCCTCATTGCAATGACCGCGCTTTCCTTTCTTCTGATTGTTCAGCTTTTTGTTGTCAATGTCGCCAACATTTATCAGCGCGACTCAGAGCTTTGCGATATACTTAAGGTTATAGCAGACAACAACGGCTCATTGCCCAACGATCTGCAGAACAAAGCCCCCGAAATATTAGAAGGCTTGCCTAATCCCTTTGCACCTATCCAGTTCAATATCGAAACACCCTATTCAACCAGATATTTTGTCGTTGAAATGCAGAACGGTACCGCAACTCATATTTCTACCGAGCACGTTGCAGCCGTAACGGATAAAATGGCTTGTGAATATGCCTCACGCATTTACCTTACGCAGGAGCCGGGATACGGTCTTCTCGGTGTTTACAGATACTACTACACCGTAAAAGATAACGACCACATTTTTGTTTTTATCGATGCACAAAAGGAATTCGACTCCGCAGTAACTCTCATTTCAATTTCTATCCTTGTCGGTGTGTTAACCCTTTTCATCGTGCTTATTCCCGTTATGCTTTTCTGCAAAATGGCTGTACGGCCTGTCGCCAACGCCATTGAAAAACAGAAGCAATTCATCACCGACGCCGGCCACGAGCTCAAAACTCCCCTTGCAATTATTTCTGCCGATGCGGAGGTTATAGAGCTGACGGGCGGTGAAAACGAATGGCTTTCGAGCATAAAAAATCAGACTCAGCGTATGAGTGTTCTGATTAAACACCTTGTTCAGCTCTCAAAGCTTGATGAGGTAAACGACGGACTGAAAAAAGAGCACTTCAATATCAGCGACACGGTGCTTGAAACAGCCTACGCCTTTGAGACAAAGGCAAAGCACGACGGCAAAAACCTCGCGATTGATATTGCACCGGAGCTCAGATTTTTCGGCTGTCAGGAGGAAATTTCACAGCTGGTGTCAATTCTTCTTGACAACGCCATTAAATATTCCGATCCGGGCGGAAACATACGCCTGTGCCTTTTCAGAAGCGGTAAGAACATATGTATCGACTGCTATAACACCTGCGAAAACATTGACCCGTCAACGGTATCAAGGCTCTTTGACCGCTTTTACAGGGCGGATGCCTCCCGTTCAAGGGAAACAGGCGGTTACGGTATAGGTCTTTCCGTTGCAAAAGCCATAACCGAAAGGCATCGCGGAAAAATCCGCGCAGTTGCAATCGGCACAAGGGAGATAACCTTCAAGGTTGTGCTTCCTATGAAAAACATAATCGAATTACCGAAAGTAAATCTCGGCTCATACAAAAAGGAAAGGCGGTGATTTTATGGCAGCAGCTTTTACAAAGGTTTTCAAGCGACTTGAAAAAAAATATCTCATTTCGGCTGAACAGTACCTCGCTTTAACTCAAGCTTTGAGTGAGCGTATCGTTCCCGATAAGTTCGGCAAAAGCACAATCAACAACATCTACTTTGATACGCCTAACTATCAGCTCATCCGCGCTTCTATAGAAAAGCCTACTGTCTATAAAGAAAAGCTCCGCATACGTTCCTACGGCATTCCGACACCCGACAGCAATGTATTTGTTGAGCTTAAGAAAAAATACAAAGGAATTGTCTATAAAAGAAGAGTAGATATGACCTACGACGAGGCAATCCGCTACCTTTATATGCACCAGGAACCGCCTGAGTCTTCCCAGGTCACAAGGGAAATAGATGCCTTTGTCAGCTTCTACAAGGGGCTTCGTCCTGCGGTTTCACTTTTTTATGACAGAATGGCTTATTACTCAAAGACCGATCCCGAATTAAGACTTACCTTTGATACAAACATCCGCTTCCGCAACCGCGAGCTTGATATAAGCCGCGGCGATTACGGAACAGTAATACTCGACGAAAGTCAGTACATCCTCGAAATCAAGTGCATTGACTCAATGCCCTTGTGGCTGACCCACGAGCTCGACAGACTTAAAATCTACCCCTCATCCTACTCAAAGTACGGAACAGCCTATAAATATATGCTGTCACAGGGAATGATACGTTTCGGCAGAGCCAGGGCCAAGGGCCAAAGGGCGAGGGCCGAGTGGCGGCAAGCGTAAGGCAAACAACGTAGATACAAAAGACAGAGAACCGTCCCCTGTCTTTCACAAATACATAAAAAAACGGAGGAACTCAAAATGTCAGGAATTTTCCAGTCAGTATTATCACTCAACATTTCACTTTTTTCATTCCTTGCCTGTATAATTACTTCAATAGTAATCGGTGCAGCCATTTCAGTAACCTATATGAAAACAAGCAAGCGTTATACCAACAGCTTTGTTGTAACGCTCGCCCTTCTCCCCAGCGTGGTTATGGTTGTTATTATGATGGTTAACGGAAATCTCGGTGCAGGTGTTGCCGTTGCAGGTGCATTCAGCCTTGTACGTTTCAGAAGCATCCCCGGTACAGCAAAGGAAATCGGCTACATCTTCATTGCCCTTGCCTCAGGCCTTGCAACAGGTATGGGATACATCGCCTTTGCTCTTATCTTCACGGCAATTATGTGCGGAATGAGCATCCTTTACAGCGTAATAGGCTTCGGCGGAAGATACGTCGCAAACAAAAAAACTCTCACCGTTGTTGTACCCGAAACCCTCGACTACAACGGCATTTTCAACGATGTTTTCAAAAAATATCTTGCTACTCACGAGCTTATCAACGTCAAGACCACCAATATGGGCAGTCTTTTCAAGCTCAAATACGAAATTACACTTAAGGATCCCAGAAAAGAAAAGGAATTTATCGATGAGCTCCGTTGCAGAAACGGCAACCTTGAAATCATCTGCGCAAAAGCAGAGCTTTCACAGGAGATACTGTAAGAAGTGCCGAGGGTTAACCTTGTAGCGCCGACCAATGGTCGGCTCGGGTGAATTCCCCAACCAATGCCCCCTGCCTCCCCACTTGACAAATAAGTGCAAAAGTGATAAAGTATTCAGGTTGAATTTATATCTATACTAAAGGATTGGTGAATTAAATGTCAGGTCATTCAAAATGGAGCACCATCAAGAGAAAGAAAGAAAAAACTGACGGTGCAAGAGCCAAGATTTTCACAAAAATCGGCAGAGAAATTTCAATAGCAGTACGTGACGGCGGTCCCGACCCTGCATCAAACTCAAAGCTTAAGGACGTTATTGCCAAGGCAAAGGCTAACAACGTGCCCAACGATAACATTGAAAGAATTATCAAAAAGGCTTCCGGTGAAGCAGGCGGAGCTAACTATGAGGCAATTATGTACGAAGGCTACGGCCCTTCAGGTATTGCTGTTATTGTTGAAACCCTCACCGATAACCGTAACCGTACAGCAGGTGAAATGCGTCACTATTTTGACAAGAACAAGGGTAATCTCGGTCAGCAGGGCTGTGTTTCCTTTATGTTCACCCGCTACGGTGTAATTGTAATTGAAAAAGAGGATGTTGACGAGGATCAGCTTATGGAGGACGCACTCGAGGCAGGCGCAGTTGACTTCCTTACCGATGAAGAGGATGTATTCGTAGTACGTACAGAGCCTAATGATTTCGGTGCAGTACGTGACGACCTCGATGCAAAGGGCTACACCTTTGTTTCTGCTGAGGTTGAGTACATTCCCAACACAGAAACAGCACTCACAAGCGAGGATGATCTTAAGTGCATGGGCAAGCTTCTCGAAATGCTTGAGGACAACGATGACGTACAGAACGTATGGCACAACCTTGAGAACGAGGACGACCTTCCCTGATAAGGAAGTCGGCAAGGCACTGTAAAAAGCGCAGATCGTACAAAACAAGACAACTAAAGGGTTTTCCGGTTATTGTGCCGGGAAACCCTTTTTTAATATCAGAAGTGAAAAAATCTGCACCCCTTACGAATACTGTCACAACCTTTAAACCGTATAACCTTTGCAAGCAAATTCCCCGTACAATCAGCATCAAACCGTTTTAAGACAGCCTGCAGTGACACAAATTTACTGTTGGCGAGATATTCAGCTGACGGCAAAATAACCAAATATTTTCCCTTTTTTTCAGCACCGCAAATCGTTGTAAAGGAGCAACATATATGATATAATTGTTTCAATTATAATGAAAGGAGTGTGTCTTGACTTGGGAAAAGTTAAATCATTTTTCACCGAAGTAAAAACTCACTGGAAAACGCCGCCTGAAGGTAAGTATGTTCCCTACAGGGAATACAAGGATTTATTCCTTGGTATTGGTGCAAACTATACAGGCTCAAAAATGCTTGAAAGCATCGGCTTCTGGGCAAGCTGCTACCTGTTTATGTACCACTATAAGCTGCCCTACCTCACCTTCTCGTTTATAGGCATCATCAATATGCCCCTTAACTATATCTGGACCCTTATCGGTTGGATAATCAACGATAACCTCGGCTTTTTGCCGAAGAAAACGGAAAGGAAGTTCTACGGACTCTATTTCTCTCTTATAGTAATAGGTCTTGTTATGATCCTGGGCAAATTCCCCTTCCTTGACACTTCAACAAATCCCCTTATCGTATATCTCAACAATATGCAGAGCCTCGGTATCACCGCCGCTTCAGCCCTTAAAATCCTCGGTACTCATATCCTCTGGAACGGCTGGGCAGGCTCAAGAAATATCTTCTGGAGAAAAAAGCTCATCCCGAAATACGGCAGATACAAATACTCCCTCTACTGTGATGTTATCCCCAAGTGCATCATGGTTATCCTTGTAGGCTGGCTTCCCCTTTACAATATCCCCGATATGGTTACAAGAGTATGGACTGCAAACCTTCTCTTTGCCTGCTTCAATATCTTCGGCTTCGGTAACAACCTTGAAACCCTTTCAAAGACCATCAGCCCCGATATGCAAGAAAGACTTCTTGTACGTACATATCCCGTTAAGCTTTCCCACTTCATCCACACCATCGTTTCAATTATCATCCCCGTTGTTGCTGACGCACTCAAGGACGAGTGGGCTGACATCAACCTTTACCGCTACGTTTATCCCATCGCCTTTATCGTTCCCGCAGCAATCACGATGCTTTATGCAGGAAGGCTCAAGGAAAGAATTCCCCAGCCGCCCCTGGAAAGAAAGGTACAGATCAACTTCTGGGAGGGTATGTTCGGTGTTCTGCGTAACAAATACCTGCTTATCAACACCATCGTAGGTCTTATCGACTCCCTCGGTAACGGTATGCTTGCCATTACACAGATTGTATATCTTTATACCTTCCGTCTGTCAGGTCTGCCCTACACAATCATCGTTAACCTTATCTCCTTTGCAGGTACTCCCCCCGATTTATGCGCACCCTACTTCCTTAAGAGATTCAACTATAAGCAGATTATGATTTTCTATCAGCTGACCCGTGCTGCAGGTAACGCAATGCTCGTTGGTGCATTCTGGTTCTTCGGCGACAACGTTCATATCTGCGGTCTTGCATGTATCATCGTTATGTTCCTTATGGAAATGACAAAGACCATTCCCTCAACTGCAGGTCACGATATGGGTACACGTATCGGCGACTATCAGATGTACCTTTCAGGTGAAAGACTTGAAAGCTTCTCAGGTGTTTTCGGCTGGTTCACAGGTCCCATCACCTCCTTTGTCAGCCTTATCATTCCCCTTATGCTTCTCAAATTCGGCTTTAACAGTAACTGGGACGTTCTCTATATAGACTCTGCCCGCTTCAAGATTATCGCCATTCCTCTTATCATTGACATCATCGGCTTCGTGCTTATGGCTATCCCCTACTTCTTCTGGGACTATGACAATGAAAAACAGACCAAGGTTATCCAGGTGCTTCAGCGCCGTGCCGAGGTAACACAGAAGAAGGCCGAGGAAGAAGGCGAAAAGGTCAGCGGCGGATATATAGGTTAAAAGGAGGTATACACAATGAAGAAAGATAAAAAAGAAAAAGTCTTTAAGGGTATGACTGCCCCCGTTGATGTACACCTTGACATCCCCGAGGATGAAATATGGACCTATCAGATTGACGGACTTTCAGCACCCCACATAGGTAAGCCCTTCACAAACTTCACCCTTAAGAAAATTATCTTCACCGTGCTTCTTCTTATCGCTGTCGGTCTTTCAATGTACTTCAGCGTAAGAGTTGTTTCCCGTACTCCCTTTGAGTACAACGAGGTTGGTGACGGCACATACGAATTCGTAAAATTCAACAACACCGGCTACATCAAGGAGCTTACTATTGATTATGCCGTAACAATCGAAACAGACAAGTCTAACCCCGATGCAGCAACAAACTTCACCCTCATCAAGGATGAAACAAAGCCCATCTCCGTTATTCCCGAGTTCTGCTTCAACTGTGACGAAAACGTTGAAATTATCTACATCGGCAAGGATGTAAAGGAAATTGACGGCAAGGCATTCTTCACCTGCCGTACCCTCAAGCAGATTATCGTTGACGAAGAAAACGAGTATTACTGCGACATCGACGGTGTTCTTTACAACAAGGACAAGACAGAGATTATTCTCTATCCCATGAACCATCCCCAGTATCTGCGTGAAAAGTACGGCTACAACGATACAATCTGGGCTGACGGTGAAAACAATATGGAGTTCCGCGCAAGATATGAGGCAGACATCCTCACCTACGTTCTTCCCGCAACGGTTGAAACTATCGGCGAGCTTGCCTTCTATGACCTTCCCCTTGCAAAGCTCTATATGCCCGAGGGTCTCAAGAGAATTGAGACTATGGCTATTATGAGAAACTGGTGGATGACAGGCATCTACTCCTATGAGTCAAGCACAGCAGAAGCTGACGAAACAGGCTTCTCCGCAATTGCAAAGCTTCAGGGTGTTTACAAGTCACTTCCCGAGGGACTTGAATATATCGGCTCGGATGCAATGAGCTACTGCGACGACGGCGATGTTCTTCGTATTCCTTCAACAGTAAAGTATATCGGTCACCACGCATTCTTCGACACCGCAGAAAAGAGCGGTGACGGCTTCCTCGGCTATGGCAAGGTTTATATGGGTATGAGCGAGGAAGAATTTGAAAGTGTTGAAGCCGGCGGTCAGTGGATTCCCGAATATGACAGCGGTCTTCTCGACAAGAAGGTTGAGCTTGTATTTGACAGTGAAAAGATTTACGAGGAGGCTCTCACCTTAACAGAAAAGGAAGACGGCACCCTTGAATTCACAGCTATGACAAACAGAGACGGTGCAAAGGAAGTTAAGATTGACACCGCCGACGGCAAGGTAATTACATCAGTTGCCCACCACCCCTTCCCCTGGGATGAAAGCATCGAAACCGTTTACATCGGAAAGGATGTAGCGGAGCTTAAGGGTGAGGCTTTTGTAAACCTCCGTGCACTTAAGAAGTTCGTTGTTGACGAAGCTAACGAGAGCTTCACAGCTGTTGACGGCGTTCTTTACACAAAGGATATGAAAACACTCCTTTGCGTACCCAAGGCTTACGAGGGAACAGAATTCACCGTTCCTGCAGAGGTTGACGTAATCAGCCGTTCAGCCTTCTCCGACTGCAAGTTTGAGAAGGTTAACCTTCCTGAAGGACTTAAGAGAATCGAAGCAATGGCATTCCTCAAGGCAGAGGCTCTCAAGGAAATCGTCTCCTACAAGGGAGAGGAAACCTACGCTTCACTTCCCGAGGGACTTGAATTTATCGGTCTTGACGCATTCAACTATGCAGGACTCACCTACCTTTACATTCCCGCTTCAATCAAGGAAATCGGCGCATACAGCTTCACCTACTGTGCAAAGCTTGACGCTGACGGCAACAAGGCAGGACTTACCGAGGTTAACCTTGGTGTTACCGCCGAGGGCTTCAAGGCTGTTAAGGCAGGCGAGCACTGGATTCCCGAGTTCAGGAACGCAGCGAATGAAACTGCAACTGTGAACTACGGTGCAGAAAGAAAATAAAAAGTAAAGTTTTGGTCAAGCTTTTACAAAAGCTTGTCAAAACCCCTTACACATTAAACAATAAACGAAGCAGGTGTCAGTTGGCACCTGCTTTATTCGTATTATTACTTTTACGTTCTACCGCCTTGTACCGCTACGCTGTTGCTTTTTTATCTTACGTGGATATTGCTTTTACATTTTACTGCCTCAAGCCGAACTTTGTACTTTTTAACCTAACCGTGGATATTGCTTTTACATACTACTGCCTCAAGCCGAACTTTGTACCTTTTCACCTAACCGTGGATATTGCTTTTACATCCTACT
>JAFULG010000074.1 GCA_017473435.1 Clostridia bacterium
ACTTCTGCAAATGAGTCCGCTACCTCGTCAGCACAAACTCCGCTTATCGTTTTCCTTGCGGAAAAGCTCACCGCTCCGTTGTGCTTCCTCCTCCCCAAAAAGCCTTCGGGCTTTTCGGGGTCCCCCTTAGTCCCAAACTCCGTAATTGTCAAATTTTCTCGTCTGCCCTTTCGGTAAAGTTATTCCGACTCTCGCAGACCGCTCCCGTGGTTATTTCAGCTTCGTTCGTAGGCCAAGGTTGTACGGCATTACCTTTACGCAGATGTTTATTTTTGCGCTTGTCTCTCCCTTTGGAAAAGGTGGCAATGCAAAGCATTGACGGAGAGGGCAAAACCCGACCTCGAAAAGTATCACTTTTCATACTTTTCTGCTCAAAAAGTATCAAAATTAACATTGCACTACAGAATGATATACATTATAATATAACCATAAAGTACAAAAGAAAGGGTGAAGGGCGTGAAAGTAAAAACCTTCAGAAACATATTTTTCGCCGTGGTTGCAGCTTATATTGCCCTGTGGTATTTCTCCCCCGTTGCGGCTGCGGATATTCTTTTTCCGAACAAGGAAAATACAATTATTGATACAGGCGATTTTATGGCCTTTGTTGTCTTCTTGCTTGCCTTCCCCTTTTTCGTCGGTGCAATTGTGTTTTTCAAGCACAACAAGCATCTTGTTATGACCAAGCTCGGCATTGCTTATTTTACCCTCGGCTTTCTTGCGCTCATCATACTGCCCTATGCCGCATATCCGTCAAGAACAGAGATAACCGCAGAAACAATCACAAAGCACAACCTTATAGGTCAGGTTACAAAGGTTTACCAAATTGAGGATGCAGAATCGGTAACGGTTGGCCTTGATGCAGAAACCTTCTATTCACAGCACAGATTGCCCAAAATTTATGTCGACTTTGTTTACTCTGTCAATTTCGCCGACGGCTACAGATATGACTTCGGCGGTCCGAGCGATGACAGACTGTGGAATATAATAATTGATAAGGTTGATGAAACGGTAAAAGAAAAGGGGATTGAAAAAAAGCTTATCGGTGAGCATATTATCAAAAACGGCATTGACCCGCTTGTGTACAGCGATTATTTTACAGACATTCTTCCCTACGAATCAAAAATCGAAACCCTGATGTACGGCCACCCCATTTCATGTGAGCCGGAATACGAATACGAGGAATACGACGAGCCCGAGGGCCCGACCTATTATAATTTTTTGTTGGGTGAGTAAGGAATTACTCCCTCAGCCGCCCCTGCATCTTGATTTTTCCAACACAATGTGCTATAATATAAAATTGATATATCATACGGATATATAAATACTTTTATTTTCGAAAGGAGTTCAGTCCATAATGGATGACCCGGGCAGTTTAATTTTTAACATTGTTTTACTTTTCGTACTCATTTTAGTCAATGCCTTTTTCGCAATGAGCGAAATTGCAATCATTTCACTTAACGATAATATGATTGACAAGCAGGCTGAAGAGGGCAACAAAAAAGCACAGAAGGTCAAGAAGCTGACAGAAAATCCCAGCAACTTCCTTTCTACAATTCAGATCGGTGTAACCCTTGCAGGATTTCTGACATCAGCAAGCGCTTCGACAACCTTTGCTTCAATGCTTACCGATGCAATTCTTTCAATCAGTCCCTCAATGGCAAAATTCAGCGATATTATAAGCGGTGCTTCCGTTGTTATCATCACGCTGATTATGTCCTACTTCTCCCTTGTTTTAGGCGAGCTTGCACCGAAGAGAATCGGTATGCAGAAGCCTGAGAAAATTGCCTTTGCAGTTGTGGATGTTCTCCTTGTTGTCAAAAAGGTCTGCTCCCCCTTTGTAAAGATTCTTTCACTTTCAACCAACGCCGTTGTACGCCTCTGCGGCTTTGACCCCAACGCTAACGAAGAGGTCGTTACCGAAGAGGAAATCCTTATGATGGTTGACGTCGGTGAAGAAAAGGGTGTTATCGAAAACCTTCAGGCTGAAATGATAAACAATATCTTTGAGTTTGACGATATCGACGTTTCTGACGTTATGACCCACAGAACGGATATGATTGCCGTTGAGGATACAGACTCACTCGAGGATGTTGTTAACCTTTCTATCGAACACGGCTATTCAAGAATCCCCGTTTTCCACGAGGACCAGGATAATATTATCGGTGTCATTTACATTAAGGATCTGCTTAAATATGTTTCACAGGCTCTTCCCGAGGACAAAAAGCCTGCCGACGTTATGCGTCCTGCTTACTATGTCCCCTTCAGCAAAAACTGCGGTAAGCTCTTCGGTGAAATGACCGAGGAAAGAGTTCAGATGGCTGTTGTTGTTGACGAATACGGCGGCACGGCAGGTATCGTTACCATGGAGGACCTTGTTGAGGAAATTATGGGTAACATCCGTGACGAATACGACGACGAGGAAGAAGAAATCGTTGAGGAAAGCGAAAACGTTTTCACCGTAGACGGCACGGCATATATTGAAGAGGTTAACGAGCTTGTCGGTGAGGTTATCCCCGAGGGCGATTACGACACACTCGGCGGCTTTATTATAAGCCAGCTCGGCTTTCTTCCCAAGGACGGCGAGATGAATGAGGTTATTTACGAAAACGTCAAGCTTACTATTCTCAACGTTGAGGAAAGAAGAATCGGTAAGGTGAGAGTTGAAATCACACCCACCGAAGAAACTGTATCAGAAGAGTAAAGTTCTTTTGATTACTTTTCTTACAAGAAAAGTAACGCCCGACCGGCGAGGTCATAAAGCAAATATATTACACCGCTTTGGAAACAAGGCGGTGTTTTTTGTGAGTTTATGTAGGAGGCGACCTGTGTGTCGTCCCGTTGTCAGGCGAGGATTAAAACCTTACAAGGCAACCCCATGTGGAGCCCTACGCGAATATCCATTGACAATATATCAATATTCTGATATAATATGCATATAATAATGATATATGAGGTGACATTATGGCTAATATAAGACCCAGTTCCGATTTAAGAAACCACTATAACGAAATTTCCGAGTTCTGCAACAAATATAACGAGCCCGTTTATATCACCAAAAACGGCAGAAGCGACCTTGTTGTGCTCTCCAATGCGGAGTATGAAAGGCTCCTTAACGATGACCGCCTTTACTATATGATAAAAAAGGGCTATGATGAAATGGAAAGCGGTAATGGCAGACCTGCCGAGGATGTTTTTGCAGATATAGAAAGGAAGTTCGGATTTGAAAGCATTTAAAGTTATTGTTCAGGAAAGTGCCGAGCTTGATTTAACCGGAATAATTGAATATATTGCAGTTGATTTGCAGGAAAAAGCTGTTGCTGTTAAGCTTTATAAAAAAATCTCGGAGGCAATAAGCTCACTTAGTGAAGCCCCCGGAAGATGTGCAGTTATTGATGCAGAGCCTTATAAGCCTATGCGTATTCGCAGACTTATAGTTGAAAACTACAGTATATTTTATTTTGTAAACAACGAAACAGAAACTGTACATATTCTCCGCATTCTCTACAACCGACGTGATTGGAAAAATCTTGTTACAACCCAATAATTCACATAAAGAAATCCCCGTCATCTGACGGGGATTTCTTCATCAATCAATTTCTACTGAAATCTTAGTGTCGCTTCTGTTTGCAGTTGCACGCATTACGGTTCTGATAGCCTTTGCAATTCTGCCCTGCTTACCAATAACTCTACCCATATCATCCTGAGCAACATGAAGGTGGTAAACGATTACGCCTTCTTCGTTAATGTCGTCAACGTCAACAGTCACCTTTTCCGGCTCGTCAACAAGACCGGCGGCAATTGATATAAGTAAATCTTTCAAAGTGCTTACCTCCGAAAATTATTTAAGGATGTCGCACTTTTTAAGAAGAACTTTAACTGTGTCAGTGGGCTGAGCACCGTTAGCAATCCACTTCTGTGCCTTTTCAGCATCGATCTTGATTTCTGAGGGCTCTGTCATAGGGTTGTAGGTACCGATTTCCTCGATGAAACGACCGTCACGGGGATATCTTGAATCTGCTACTACTACACGATAGAAAGGTGCCTTCTTTGCGCCCATACGGCGAAGTCTGATTTTTACTGCCATGATAATGACCTCCAAATAATATTTTTTTATACTGTAACTGCCTCTTAAATCTCAAGCGCCAATATCATCGGTATTTTTTCCGCCATTTTCGGCGAAAAATACTCGTTAATACATCAAGTATTGCCTGCGTTTTTTCGCCAATCTGACGAAAAAACTCCTCAATGATATTCACGCTCCGATTTAAAAAGCAGTTACTAACACTTTCGTGCCTTTAACTTAATTACATGCCGAAGCCGTTCATACCGCCCATGCCGTTCATCATTCCGGGCATATTGCGCATTCTCTTCTGCATTTTCTTTGAGGATTTGCCGTTCATCTGCTTGAACATCTTCTGCATCTGTCTGTACTGACTGAGAAGTCTGTTAACGTCCTCAACCTGCATACCGCAGCCCGCTGCGATTCTGCGCTTACGTGAGGGGTTGATGATGTCGGGCTTTGCTCTCTCCTGAGGAGTCATTGAAAGGATGATTGCCTGAATACGGTCAAACTGCCTTTCGTCAACCTCAACCTCGTCAAGCTTCTTGCCCATACCGGGAAGCATCTTGAGAAGATCCTTGATGGGACCCATTCTTCTGACCTGCTGAAGCTGGTCAAGAAGGTCGTTAAGGTCAAACTTATTTTTACGAAGCTTCTGCTCAAGCTCACGTGCCTTCTTTTCGTCAAGCTCCATTTCAGCCTTTTCGATAAGTGAAAGCATGTCACCCATGCCAAGGATTCGTGAAGCCATTCTGTCGGGATGGAAAACATCAAGATCTCCGAGCTTTTCGCCTGTACCGACAAACTTGATAGGCTTACCTGTAACAGCTCTTGCAGAAAGTGCCGCACCGCCTCGGGTGTCACCGTCAAGCTTTGTAAGAAGAAGACCGTCAATACCGAGTGCCTCGTTGAAGGAGGTTGCAACGTTAACTGCGTCCTGACCTGTCATTGAGTCAACAACAAGCATAATTTCGTGAGGATGAACCTCGCTCTTTATGTTCTTAAGCTCGGTCATGAGCTCTTCGTCAACATGGAGACGACCGGCGGTATCGAGGAAAACATAATCGTTACCGTGGTCCTTTGCATAGGCTACAGCCTGCTTTGCAATTTCAACGGGGTTGATCTGGCCCAGCTGGAATACGGGCACGCCTGCCTTTTCGCCTACAACCTCAAGCTGCTTGATAGCCGCGGGTCTGTAAACGTCACATCCTACAAGAAGAGGTCTGTGACCCTGATTTTTAAGCATAAGTGCTAATTTTGCACTGTGAGTTGTTTTACCTGAACCCTGAAGACCGCACATCATAACAATTGTGGGAGGGTGGTTGGCGGTATTGAGCCTTGCCTTTGTTCCGCCCATGAGGTTTGTAAGCTCCTCGTTGACGATTTTGATAACCATCTGCGAGGGAGTGAGGCTTTCCATAACCTTTGCACCGATTGCTCTTTCCGTAACGTTGGCTGTAAAATCCTTTGCAACCTTGTAGTTAACGTCAGCTTCCAGAAGTGCAAGGCGAACCTCTCTCATGGCTTCCTTTACGTCAGCCTCGGTAAGTGAGCCCTTACTCTTAAGCTTTTTAAAGGCGGCTTCAAGTCTGTCTGAAAGACCTTCAAATGCCACTTGAATCAATCCTTCCTGAAGAATATATATACCATTATATTATGGGAGTTTATCTTAACATCTGTGTAAGCGCAGAAATCCTTGCCGTAGCATCGTTGATTTCTCTTGAAAGAAGAGAGTTTTTGTTAACCTCATCAATAAGAGAAACAAGCTCCCTGATTTCATCAAGTCCGCTGTTGATATTCTTAAAGCGCTCCATAAGACCGAGGTGCTTTTCAAAATCAATAAGCTGTGCCTCTGCACGCTTGATAGCATCTCTTACACCCTGACGGGTGATGCCCTCGTTTTCAGCAATTTCCGCAAGGGAAAGGTCGTCGTTATAATAATAGCTTATGAAATCCTGCTGCTTCTGAGTAAGCATTTCGCCGTAAATGTCAAAAAGCAGAATAACATCAAGATTTTTTGCCATTTTTACTTCAACCCTCCTCGCTGTAAAGACTTTTAGCTTTACACAGCTCGGTTATTATACAATATTATGGTGTAAATGTCAATACCTTTACAGAGATTTTCCTGTTTTATTTTTTCCGTGGTGTGGCTTTTAGGTTCTACCCGCTCAAGCCGCGGTCTGCTTTTTTCTTTTCTTCCGTGGAGGTTGCTTTTACATTCTACCCGCTCAAGCCGCGGGGGCTGTACTTTTTCTTTTTTTACCGTGGAGATAACTTTCAAGTTCTACCCGCTCAAGCCGCGGGGACTGTTATTTTGCCCGGGTCGGCAAAGTAACCAAAGCTCCCTTTTGGTCCGCCAAGGAGGTCCGCAGTGGCGGTGAATTTTTCCGCATACCTTTTGGCTGTAGGCAAGGTATGTTCTGTTTCCCTTTGTTCGTTATATCAGGTAATTAGTACCCTACGGAAAAATTCACATTACTACAGCTCAGTTTACCGCTAAAGTTCACGCACAGCTCAGCTTAAGGGCAACTCCGTACAGTGAGTCCGCTAACCCCATCATCTCACCACACTCCGTAATTGTCAGGTTTGCTCGTCTGCTCTTTCGGTACAGTCAACCCGACTCTCGCAGACCGCTCACGCGGTTGTTTTAGTTTCATCCGTCCTCCAAGGTTGTACGGCTTAAGCTCAAGGTTGGTTTAAAAAGCAAAGCAACACCCACCTAGCGGCTATCGAATGTCGGAATATACGGTAGTTAAAAGGCTGACGAGTAAATTAGACCATAACGGAGTTTGGGACTAAGGGGGTCCCCGAAAAGCCCGAAGGCTTTTTGGGGAGGAGGAAGCACAACGTAGCGGTGAGCTTTTCCGCAAGGAAAACGATAAGCGGAGTTTGTGCTGACGAGGTAGCGGTCTGTTGACGTTGAGCGGTTATTTTTTTGAGCTGTCCGTGAGCTGTATAAGTAGGGCAGACGAGGAGTAATGTGAAACTTTTCCGTAGAGTACAAGTTTGCCTTTAAATAACAGTTGGGAATATTGTCACGGTGAAGCTTAGGTAAAAGCTATAAACGGAAAATTTCACCGCCACTGCGGTCTTGTTCGTACAAGGATAATGGAATAAAAGCGCGCTTTTGCTTACTTTTGTCGCAACCGACAAAAGTAAGTGCCGCCCGCACAGGGCAGCACGGATTTGAATACTTTATCCACGGAAACTTGTTAAAGTACAACCCTGCGGCATGAGCGGGTAGAATGTAAAATTAGCCACCACGGAATAAAACAAAAGTACAGCCTTACAGCTAAATAAAGGACAGAGTTAACATCAAAACCACACCGTGAATAAACAAAAAGTATCAAAATACATACTTTTTTACCCAAAAAGTATCATAATCAGCATTGATTTTTTCATATTTATGCTTTAGAATATAGGTGTAATCCAAAACAAGGAGGTACAAAATATGAATGAGCTTTCAATTTTCTGGCTTGTAGCCGTGATTGTGCTCGGCATTGTTGAGGCTCTCACCGTGGGACTTGTGACGGTATGGTTTGCAGTCGGCGCCCTCGCCGCCCTCATTTCCTCGCTGTTCGGCGGACCCCTGTGGTTGCAGATTTTACTTTTTGTTGTTGTGACTGCTGTTACACTCATCACAACAAGACCTCTTGTAAAAAAGTATTTCGGCAAAAACAGCCACAAGCCTACCAACGCCGATATGGTTATCGGAAAAGAGGCACAGGTCACGGAAGAAATCAACAACCTTCAGGGCACGGGTGCAGTTAAATGCCTTGGCAAGGAATGGTCAGCCCGCAGTGCAAGCGGCGAAATCATCGCCGAGGGCGAAATTGTGACCGCCGTTCAGATTGAAGGTGTCAAGCTGATTGTCAAGTAAGGGCCAAGGGCCAAGGGCCGAGTAGGGACACGGCGTGCCGTGTCCTCAGAAAAGCACTAACATAATCCCGCAAAAGGAGAATTTTTATGGCAAAGGATAACAGATTTGAAAAGGTCTACTCACAAAGCACCTTAAGCGGAGCAACACAAATCTGGGTAGATAAGGAAACAGGAGTAAACTACATTTATCACTCAAGCGGTTACGGCGGAGGTCTTACTCCCCTTCTCGACAGAGAGGGCAAGCCCGTTGTCACCCCGATTCTGAACAAGTGACCGCCAAAAAAATCCACAGTATTCAAGGCAATTATGCCTGAAAATAAAACAAAAAATTAAAAAGGAGAAAAAAATCATGATCATTATTTTACCCGTATTAGCAGTTCTCGTTCTTTTAGTTCTCGTAATGAACATCCGCGTTGTTCAGCAGGCAAAGGCTGTTGTAATCGAGCGTCTCGGCGCTTATCAGACAACCTGGGGCGTTGGTCTTCACTTCAAAATCCCCTTCATTGAAAGAGCCGCAAAGACTGTTTCACTCAAGGAGCAGGTTGTTGACTTCCCCCCTCAGCCCGTTATCACAAAGGATAACGTTACAATGCAGATTGACACCGTTATCTACTTCCAGATTACTGACCCCAAGATGTACACCTACGGCGTAGAGCATCCTCTCACAGCTATTGAAAACCTCACCGCTACAACCCTTCGTAACATCATCGGTGAGCTTGAGCTTGACCAGACTCTCACCTCACGTGACATCATCAACTCAAAAATGCGTTCAATCCTTGACGAGGCAACAGATCCCTGGGGTATCAAAATCAACCGCGTTGAGCTTAAGAACATTCTTCCTCCCAAGGAAATCCAGAACGCCATGGAGAAGCAGATGAAGGCAGAGCGTGAACGCCGTGAATCAATCCTCAAGGCAGAGGGTGAAAAGAAGAGTGCTATCCTCATCGCAGAAGGTGAAAAGGAAAGCGCAATCCTGCGTGCAGACGCTCAGAAGCAGTCTCACATCCTCGAGGCAGAGGGTCAGGCAGAGGCTATTCTCAAGGTTCAGCGCGCAACTGCAGAGGGTATCAAGCTCCTCAACGAAGCAGGCGCAAGCGACGAGGTTATCAAGCTCCGCGCCCTTGAAGCCTTCACAGCAGCCGCAGACGGCAAGGCTACAAAGATTATTATCCCCTCAGAGATTCAGGGACTTGCAGGTCTCGCAACCTCCTTCAAGGAGGTTATCAGCGAGAAGTAAGCTGATATACAAAAGCGCACCCCCGAGAGCAGAGATGTTCTCGGGGATTTTTTTTACACATACGGCTCATTCTACGATTCATAGGTTGAATTCCGCACTCTCTGCGGCTATAATTCAGGTGAGGTGATAAATATGGATATTGCAAAAATTGGTGAATTTATAAAATCTCAACGCACCGCACAGGGCATGACACAAAAAGAGCTTGCCGAAAAAATCGGCTGTACCGACAAGGCGGTTTCCCGTTGGGAAACAGGCAAGGGCTTACCTGATATGTCATTCATTATCCCGTTATCCGAGGAGCTGAAGGTATCTGTCAACGAGCTTCTCCGCGGTGAAAGACTTTTGTCCGAAGCAGTACCGACAGAACAGGCAGAGCTTGTAACCGAGATAATAAAAAAGAACGACGAAACCCTTTTGAAAGTAATAGAGGTAAAGGAAAAAGACGTAAAACGTCAGACAAAAATTTCTGTCGGACTTTTGATTTTGTTTTTACTGCAGATGGTGACCTTTTTTATCGTCCCGAGCATTCTCCCCCATCAATGGTCATCAGCCGAAGTGATGCTCATACTGACGGCTGTCATTTCCGTAGGTACGGGATTTTGCAAAAGCAGACTCAAGTGGCTTTTTCCCGTTGCTGTTTCCCTTGTCTTTTTACTCGTCAACCTTTTTTACCGCACGGAGGATGGCTTCCTCGGATTTGTTGTGAGCCTTTATTTTGCTGCTGGCTCATTAGTTATCATACTTCTTTGTTCCGTGATCAAATGGCTTATAAAAAGGCTTTCAGCAAGCAATAAATAGAATTATCGCCCCGTAACAAAAATGTTACGGGGCAGCTTTTTACTTGAGTCTTAACCCAAAGGCAGATATTCAGTTTCAAGCTTGTTTTTTATAACAGGCAGATCGGGCACAATCACAAACATACCTCTTATGCTTGCATAGTAATAGTCATTCTCGTCTCCGGGAACAACATAGGTTTTTACTTTAAGTGTAGAAAGCTTCGGTAAAAGCTTTGTTGCCAGGGATATAATCTGTGTGTCGGACATATCCGTGGTTACCATTGAAAGGCCTTTTTTAAGAAGCTTCATCAGAGTTTCAACGTCGCTTGACTTCATCTTGTTGAACAGAGCAAGAAGCACGGTTCTCTGACGGTTTGTGCGTCCGAAGTCGTCGTCAATCTTTCTTATACGGGCATAATTGAGAGCAAGCTCACCGTCAAGGTGATTCATTCCCGGCTCAAGGTCATAGTCATAGCATACGTAGGGCACTTCCTCTGCCGTGAGGTTTATATCAACTCCGCCTACAAGGTCGATAAGCTCAATAAATCCGTCAAAGTCAACCTCTATACCGCCGTCAACCGTTATGCCGAAATTTTCCGCAAGGGTATCATACAAAAGAGGGAAGCCACCGAAAACATAGGGGGCATTGAGTCTGTTGGCAGAATAACCGCCGGGGATATTAACGTATAAATCCCTGAGGAAGGATATAAGGGATACCTCATTGGTGGAGCTGTTGTAAGAGCAGAGAATCATAGAGTCGCTTCGCTGTCTGCCCTCACCCGGAAGCCTGTCCTGACCTACAAGAAGAATATTAATAAGGTCTGTGTCATCGGTAAGCTCTACGCTTTCAAGCTCAATATCCTTGATTGCAACGTCACCCTCATAAGCGCCTTCGTCGGTTTCAAAGTCCTCCATCTCGGGAGCAATGGTTTCAAGAGTGGCATTATCAATCTTGCCGATTGTGCCGAATACTGTTTTGTATACTACTGCTCCTGCTCCTATTGAAAGAACAAGCACAGCCGCAATTACTGCAATAATAACTTTTTTGAAAGGCTTTTTCATTTTATCCTCTCCTTTAAAATTCCGCGGATTATTTTCTCCACACCAGTTTATTTACTATACCCGTGTAGCTCTGAATTATTCTTACAACCTTCATTGAAACATTAGTGTCCGCATAGTCGGGAACGGGTACTCCCAGCTGACCCTTTTTGTTCATTTCAACTGCAGTTTCAACAGCACCGAGAAGTCCTTCCTTATCGATACCTGCAAGAATAAAGCAACCCTTTTCCATGGCCTCGGGGCGCTCCGTTGAGGTTCTTATGCAGACCGCAGGGAAGGGACAACCCTGACTTAAGTAGAAGCTTGACTCCTCGGGAAGAGTACCGCTGTCAGATACCGTTACAAAGGAGTTCATCTGCAGACAGTTGTAATCGTGAAAGCCGAGAGGCTCATGCCTTATAACACGGCTGTCAAGCTCAAATCCGCTTTCCTCGAGGCGCTTCCTGCTTCTCGGATGGCAGGAATAAAGCACGGGCATATCGTACCTTTCCGCAAGCTCGTTAACTGCACCGAAAAGGATGTAAAAGCTCTTCTCTGTATCGATATTTTCTTCTCTGTGGGCAGAAAGAAGGATGTACCTGCCCTTTTCAAGACCGAGCCTTGAAAGGATATCAGACTGACGGATTTTATCAATATTTGCAGACAGCACCTCCGCCATGGGAGAGCCGGTTACAAATGTCCTCTCCTCGGGCAGACCGCACTGCTGAAGGTATCTTCTTGCATGCTCGGAATAGGGAAGGTTGACGTCAGAGATGATGTCAACTATTCTTCTGTTGGTTTCCTCAGGCAGACATTCATCCTTGCATCTGTTACCGGCTTCCATATGGAAAATAGGTATATGGAGCCTTTTTGCGCTTATTGCGCTCAGACAGGAGTTGGTGTCGCCGAGAATAAGCAGAGCATCAGGCTCTGTGGCCTTCATAAGCTTATAGGAGCAGTTGATTATGTTGCCGACGGTTGCACCCAGATCATCGCCTACAGCATTCATATAAACCTCGGGCTCGTCAAGGCGCAAATCCCTGAAAAAAATTCCGTTGAGGTTGTAGTCGTAGTTCTGTCCCGTATGGGCAAGGATACAGTCAAAATATTCACGGCATTTTTTTATAACCGCCGAAAGTCTTATTATTTCAGGTCTTGTGCCTACAACGATAAGAAGCTTCAGCTTGCCGTTGTTTCTGAAGGAACAATCGCTGTAATCAAGTTTAATATCCATTTTTATCATCCTTTACTACGGTCAGTTGACCTTTTCAAAAAATGTATCGGGTCTTTCCGGGTCAAATCTTTCACTTGCCCACATAAGGGTAACAAGCTTGTCCTTATCGGAAAGGTTAACTATTCTGTGGGTGTAGCCGGGAAGCATATATATACCCTGCGGCTTGTCGCCCGACACGGTATAGCTGATTATCTCCTCGGAGCCGACCTTTCTCATATCTATACGTGCCTCACCGTGAACAACAATAAAAATCTCCCACTTGCTGTGATGCCAATGCTCACCCTTTGTTATACCGGGAAGAGATACATTTACGCTTATCTGACCGCATTTTTCGCTTTTGATAAGCTCGGTGAAGCTTCCTCTGTTGTCCGCCGAGGGCTTATAGGTTATAACCGCCTTGTCCTCGGGAAGATAGGAAAGATAGGTTGAAAATAACTTTGTTTCAAAGGAGCCTTCGGGAATTTCCGGCATAAGAGAATTTTCCGAAAAGCTTCTGAAGGTCTTAAGAAGGCTCACAATTTCACCGAGAGTTACCTTGTGCTCCACAGGTACGGAACAGAACTTTTCGTTTACACTGCTTCTGTGCTCCTTTCCCATAAGGGCGCAAATCATTTCTTCTACAACATCATCTATATAGCAGAGAGTGAGAAGTGTGCTTTCATCGTTGACATTTATGGGTAAATCTCTTGCTGTATTATAACAGAAGGTCGCAACAGCGCTGTTATAGTTTGGTCTTGCCCATTTGCCGAAGAGGTTGGGAAAACGGTAAACGAGAGCCTTTACGTCTCTTTCCTCTGCATAAGCGAAAAGCAAATTCTCCGCCGCCTTTTTGCTTTTACCGTAGTCGCTGTCCTTAAATCTTCCTTCAAGAGTAGCCTGAATTGAGCTTGACAGCATAACGGGACAGGTGTTACCGCTTTTTTTAAGTTCATCGAGTAAAAGAGAAAGAAAGTCGCGGTTACCTTTCATAAACTCTCCGTTATTTTCGGGACGGTTTACGCCTGCAAGGTTAAAGACAAAATCTGCCTTACTGCAGTATACGGGAAGTAAGGAGCTGTCCGAGTCAACATCAAATGAGAATATCTCATCAATCTTAAGCCCGGGAAATCTTCTGTCCTTGCCGTCTTTTATGTTTTCCAGCGCAGCTACAAGGTTTTTTCCTGCAAACCCCTTTGCGCCCGTAATCAGTATATTCATTATTCCTTCTCCGCGTTTTCAAGCTCGTTACGGACATATTCAAGCTCAAGAAGCTTTTCCTTAACCTGCTCAACGTTCAGTATGGTGGTGTTATTAGAGTTAAACTCCGTAAGGGTGTTACGGGTTGTGTCACCCTCGGAAAAATACTTGTCATAGTTAAGGGTTCTGTTATCGGCAGGCACACGGTAAAAATTACCCATATCCGTGCTCTTTGCACATTCCTCATTGGTAAGAAGGGTTTCATACATCTTTTCACCGTGACGGATACCGATTTTCTGAATCTCTCTGTCGCTTCCGAAAAGCTCCTTGACAGCTGTAGCAAGGGTTTCAATAGTGCAGGCAGGTGCCTTCTGAACTAGAATATCACCTGATTCACCGTGCTCGAAAGCAAAAAGCACAAGGTCAACGGCTTCTTCAAGAGCCATAATAAAGCGGGTCATTGAAGGCTCGGTAACGGTAATAGGCTTACCGCTTTTAATCTGATCAATCCACAAGGGAATAACCGAACCTCTGGAACACATAACGTTGCCGTAACGGGTACAGCAGATTTTTGTCTTTTCGGGTGAAACGGTACGTGATTTTGCAACGATAACCTTTTCCATCATAGCCTTGGAGGTGCCCATTGCGTTTACGGGATAAGCTGCCTTATCTGTTGAAAGACCGATAAATACCTCTACCCCCTCCTCGATAGCGGCTGTAAGAACATTGTCTGTACCTATAACATTAGTCTTTACCGCTTCAAGAGGAAAAAATTCGCAGGAAGGCACCTGCTTCAAAGCTGCCGCATGGAAAATATAATTAACTCCGTGCATAGCGTTTCTCACAGAAGAGATGTCCCTTACATCACCGATATAAAACTTTATTTTGTGAGCAAACTCGGGATAGAGAAACTGATACTCATGACGCATATCGTCCTGTTTTTTTTCGTCTCTTGAAAAAATACGGATTTCACCTATATCCGTTGTAAGAAATCTTTTTAAAACAGCATTACCGAAAGAGCCGGTACCGCCGGTTATGAGTAGGGTTTTACCTGTAAACTTATTCATATTACACCTCTTTAAATGAGCGTTCTGTATCTATAACATCGCAGTAATGGTGGCTTACCCTGTCCTTTTCGTCGGGCAGCTTCATATAGTCGCCGTAAAGCTGCGAAAGCAGCTCGTGATATTTATAAGGAGCCTTCACCTGTACACCTTCAAAGGTAAGATCAACATATTCACTGCACCATTCGGCAGGAAAAATCTCCCTTTTACCCCAGGCTCCGCAGTTGCTTACAAGCATATCGCTTTCCGGAACAGCTGTAAAAAGCTTTTCCTTCATGCGGACAGCCTTCTGTCTGTCAGGCATTAGAATTTTCAAAAGCTTTCTTACTGTCTTTGTTTTAAGCTTCTGGTTGTCTATTTTAAAATCAGCAGATATTCTCAAAGTAAGAATAAGCTTTTTAAGCTCGAACAGCCTTGAATTTTTCTTCGGATAATAGTCAAGGGGGAAAATATCAATATACACACCGTGGTTTATTTTCATATCCGCAAGGGTGCTTTCAATAAAGGTTGTATCGCTGTTTCTGATTTTAGCAAAGTTGCAGGGATATTCTCTGTCGGTTTCAAAGCTCTGCAGAAAGAGATTATCAGGAAGATAAGCCTGTGCCTTCTTAAGGAAAAGCTCATAATCCGCCCTCGGCATAAGAACATCAATATCGTCGTCCCAGGGAATGAAGCCCTTATGTCTTACTGCGCCGAGAAGGGTACCTCCTGCTACAAAATATCTGAGGTCTTCCTTTTCGCAGATACGGACAAAATGCTCCAGCATCTCTTTTTCAACAATTTTAAGTTTTTCCGATACTCCTTGATTGTTTTCCATACTTTAAAATCCCCATTAAATTTTTCGGATTAAGACCCGCTGTTAAAAGTCTGTTGATTTCTCTCATCGGTCTGAGGATGAGGTTTATAATGACATTAGTAAAAATCTGAGTAACAAGTGACGCGGCAGCTGCTCCGTTTATACCGAAGCGAGGTATAAGAATAAGGTTCAGCGCCACATTCATAATCGCACCCGAAAGGTTGATTATCCAGAGGTATTTCTGCTTTCCCTCGGCAAGTATCCATATATTTCTCACAGCTCCGAGATAAGAGAAGGTCGTATACCATACGATTATCCTTAAAGCAGGTACGCTTGCAGAAAAAGCAGAAGAATACATTATATTGACTATAAGCTCAGCAAAAACCGTAACGGCTATGCTCTGTATAAAAGAGAGATAAATTATAACTGCATAGAGCTTTTTGAGGTTCGCTTCATATTCAGGGCTTGACTTCTTTTTACATTCAAGAATTTCAGGCCTGAAGGAGTCAATAAGAGCGGCAAAGACAAAGCTTGTCATACCTGCAACTGTCACCGCCGCAGAGTAATAGCCTACCGCCTCCTCATTTATCATAAGCTTGAGCATTATTCTGTCCGTCTGGGCGAAAATTGTAACCATCATTGACGAAACAATATAATATCTGCTTTTTGAAAAAAGCGCCTTCGCCCTTTCAAAGGAAAAGTGAAGCCTCTGCCCCGAAAGACGGAAATAGAAGAACATCAGTGCCGCGCCTATGATGAGATAATCAAGGGCATTTGAAAGAGCAAACCAATAGACGCTCTTCCCCGTTGCAAGAAGAAAAATCTTATAGGCGCTTACTGCCGTATATGCACCGAGGAAGGTAAGGGAAGTATATTTTGAAAGGTACTTCCATTGAAACCAATACTGTATAAGCTCAAAGCTCTGAAAAATAAAAATCAGACTGTAAAGAGCGCAGACGATAAGGGTATCTCTTTCTCCGCGGTTAGCTATGCTTACAAAGGCAACGCTTCCGCCTATACACAAAATACCCGACACAAAATTCATAACAAGTGATGTGCCGATAATCTCACCCTCGTGGGAGGGATTTTTTACAAACTCGTTTACGAGTATACTGTTAAGCCCGAGATTCATAAGAGGCAGAAGGAACGCCGTAACCGAAGCAACATAGGTTATAAGACCGAAGTTTGAAGGTCCGAGATAACGCACCGTAATTATGCTTACAACAAGATTCAGCACCGCCTGGACTATTCTTGCCCCTATAATCCAGGAGGCATTTTTTATAATGTGCTTATTCATAATCCGCACCCTTTAACGCTTGCCGACAGCTCATATTTTTGCAAAGCAATAGGAAGGAGCCTGCAAAAAAGAATATACCGAAGCCTCCGATAAACATAGCCGATTCACCCATACCCACTATAAGCATTGAGCAGAAGCCGAAATAATAAAACCTTGCCTTCGGATCTTCCATCGATGAAAAGCGCTTAAGTATAGCATAGAGAATAAGGCAAACAAGCACAAGCACAACCAAACCGTAAGAAACGGCAATATCGAAATGAGTGTTGTGCATATGGGTATAGCCGACATAATCAGCCATTTCAAAATAGGAGCCGAATAAAGGATTAGCTTCTATAAGCTCAAGGGATTTTTCCCAGATGAAAATTCTCGAGTCGATTTCCTTACCCTCACTTACTGCGAAGGAGAAAATATCTCTCATAAAACTACTGTCGATAAAAGCCATATATCCGAAGGCGAAAATGATAGGCCATAATACGCAAAGAAGCACAGCTGTTTTGCTCTTATAAAACTCCTTTAACAAAGGCAGATAAGTCAGTAAAATAACAATTACAAAAATAATCAGAGAAAGCAGGGAATTTCTTGACTCGGTTTCACAAAGAAACCATACAGCAATGCCGAAAAGGACAAGGTGGTAGGTCTTGTTAAACCTGTTCTCAACAGTGAAAACACGGGCAAGCTCCATCATAGCAATACTCAGAAGGAACATTGCCGTTTTATTGGGGTTATCAAGACCGAAAAGAAGATAGTCCGACAGTATGCCGTTATAAAGGGTGTTGTCCTCTCCCCTTACAAAATAAACTATAAGAAAAACAATAACCGCCGCGGAATTGAGAAAATGAATATATCTGCTGTAATCTTCGGTAATCTTGATTTTATAGAGAGTTACAAAGAACATCAGCGCCGATATGAACATTATATATTTTTTGAAAGGCTCAAAGCCTCCGCCGGCGCTCTTCGAAAAGCTCAATAGCAAACCCGTAAGGGAAATAATCGCTATCGAAACCAGAGCAAGATCAATTTTAGTAAAGCTGTTGAGTGATGTAAGTCCCCATAGTCCTGCTACAAGAACAAAGGACAGATAAAAGCAAAGGCTTGCTATCATACTTACACCCAGCACCTGTGCCATAAGCATGACAAAAGCATTGAGAAATATTAACTTCAGTAATATCTCGCCTATACCCTTATCTTTCATAACATACTCCTGTAAAGTTCAAAATAGTTTTCAGCCATAACAGCTGATGAATATACCTTCTGCGAAAAAGCAGAAATCTCATTTTTATTAAATCTGCCCTCTTGAGAAAGACAGATTATCTCTTTCTTTAATCCCTCAACATCTCCGAAATCACAGAATATACTGTAATCGGGAAGAGCAATCATTTCGGGACCGCCTGCCTTAAAGCCTGCAACGGGAGTTCCGCAGCAAAGGCTTTCTGCCGCCACCATTGAAAAGGTTTCCCTTTTACTTGTAAGCACCGTAAGGTCAGCCGAAGAATAAAGCTGTGCCAATTCCTTGGCATCCTTTACCTCGCCTATATAAATCAGGTTATCGCTGTTTGTTATTTCGCCCGATTTTTTACCCGCGACAACAAAGCGATAGCCGTCATCCTTCAGCTTTTCTGCAAGCTCGTAAATATAGTAGCCACCCTTGGGGTGCTCCTTATCCTTGCTGAACTCTGCCGTAGCGTGGAAAATCATTTTTTCCTTTCCGCTTACATACTTTTTTCTGATGCTCTCACTATATGAGGGCGTAAATGTATCCGTATCAACGCCGTTAAAAATAACGCTGTGCTCTTTATCAGAAAGCATAGGTGACCTTTTGGCTCTGTCACAAAGCCAGGGTGAAACGGAAACAATACGAAGATTATCAAAGCCGTCAAAGGCTTTTTTCATCCTTCGGAAGGACTCTGCCGTACCGTCACGGAAAATACTTAAGGTTTCCCTTTTATAAACGGGACAGCTGCCGCAGCCTGTAAGCCATTTTTCACATTCAAAGGCATGTCCGCAGTTTGCAGTGTACATAAATTCAGCGTGAAGAGTGATGACCGTTCTTATATTGTTCTTTTTAAGCCATGAAACAAGCTTATATATATTAACGAAATAACCGTTTATGCACTGCAGATGCACAACGTCGGGATTTTCCTTTTTTATTCTTTTTATTATACGGCGAGTGGAAAAATAACAGCCTGCATACATAATACCTGTAAGCCTTGAAAGAAGGTTGTTGGCTTTGGCATAGATTTCTCCGCAGACCTTGCTTACACCGGGAGCAGTTATTTTTTCTCCCCTACCGTAAAGCACAACGGACTCTACACCCTTACTTAAAAGGTACTCGTGTATTTCCTTTGTGATTCTGCCGGTACTGCCTTTACCGTATACACAGTTAAGTTGCAAAACTTTCATAATTTTCTTCCTGCTTTTGTGCCGTTTTAGTTATTGCCTTATATAAAATACTGCTGTTATGGTCGCGGTTGTGAAATTTTTCTGCCGTCTCTCTTCCCTTTGCCGATAAGCTTTTTCTTAACTCGCCGTCAGAGAAAATCTTAAATAGCATTTCCGCAAGCTCATTTTCATCTGTTACTGTTGCCGCACAGTCATTCCTCTTAAGGTGAAGCATTGAGGAAACATAATCGGGACCGAAGGCAAACAAGGGCACTCCCGAATAAAGGCTGTCGGCTATTTTTGTTGAAACCGAGTGCCTTACAAGCTCGGCATTTTCCTTATCAAATGCCTCTGTATGTAAAAGCACATCGGAGGAAAGAAGAGCCTTTTTAAACTCCTCACCCGTAACAAAGCCGCAAAGGTTAACTGACCTTATACCGTCAAACTCACCGAGGATTTTTTCATCCTTTTCCGAGGTATATATGTTAAGTATTCTTTCTTTACCGTCGCCTTCGTTAAGGATGTCAAGCGTCTTTCCTATCTTTGCAATTGAAATATATCTGTTACATCTGATGTTTCCGAAATAGGACATTACTCTGCCCTCATTTTCAGGAACAACGGGAGTCAGTGAATCGTCGGCACCCGTCATAACCGTAAGACCCTCTATACCAAAATGCTCACAGTACTGCTGACGGATTTCTTCGCTTATGGCTATAAGCAGAGCTGTTTTTTCCATAAGTGCGGAGATTTTCTTTCTTAAAAGACGGATTCTGAACCTCTCAACTGAATTTTCCGGCTGAGATACAAAATAATATTCATCGCAGATATAGCTGACGATAGGTATATTACAGTAATCAGCTATTTTAAGAGCAATATCGTAAAGGAACATACCGTCACCGGGAGCTACAAAGATACAGTCAGGCTTCTGCTTATCGAGAAAGCTTTTCATTTTACCGTTGAACCAGAAGGAAGCCTTCCACATTATCTCCCTGAGAATACGGCGGTGAGTGGTTTTATTTTTTACGTTTGTGTATACTGCCTCGTCCTCTGGCTTTTCATACATACTCTGTTCCTTTGAAATCTTCCCGACAGGAATTTCCTCACCGGGCTTACTGAAGGTAAGAAGGGAACGGAGTATTTCCTTATCCGTAACACGGTAGTATCCGTCGCAGGCGGCAATATCGGGCAAGGTAGGATAAATATATAGCTGACAAAGCTCGTCTTTTGAAAAACCCGAAAGAAGAGAAAGTAGAGTTTTACCCATATTATGATAGGTCGTTATTGGGTTATGGCTTAATACAAGAAGCTTCATACTTTCTCCTTTCATGTTTTATTTAAAGATTTCTGAGAAGCTCAACTGCCTCCAACGGTGCAGCCGCAACCGCCTTAAAGCCCTCTATAACAAAGTGAGCATAATCGTTAATTCTCAGATAAGCAAAGGCAACAACTGCGTGATGCCTCATTTTTATGTGGCGTCGGGACTTTTTATCAAGCTCGGGGAAGAACTGCTGCTTATAGCGGAAAAGCTCTCTTTCACCGTCAATTTTAACCTGACCTGAAGAAAGACCTCCGTCGCCTACGTGGATGTAAGCCTTTATGTAGCAACCCTTAACGTAACAAAGTCTGCCGCCGCCGAGGATAGCCTGAAGCATAAGATAAAACTCGTCACCTATATTAATCGGAGGGAAGGCGCCGATTTTTCTGATGTATTCACTTCTGAACATAAGTGAATCTGTACCCGTAAGGTGATACATAAGGTGATATCTCAGCAAATCCTGCTTTTCATAGCTTACAAGATTTTTTCTGATTCTCTCATCGTGGAGATTATCGTTTTCATCGTAAAGCTTAAGATCGGTTATGGAGAAATCAGCTCCCGTATGCAGCATACCTGAAAGCTGATGGCTAAGCTTACCGGAAAGATATATATCGTCATCGTCAAGGAAGGTTATATATTCTCCTTCACAAGCAAAAACACCTACGTTTCTGGTCTTTGCCGAACCGAGGTTTTCCTTGTTGACAATGAGCTTTAAAATGCCTTTTTTATAAGCTTCTTCAAAGCCTTCAATAATTGACTTAACCTTTAAATTCCACTCGCTGTCAGCGTTATCGTCAACAACAACTATTTCATAGTTATCATAATCCTGGGATAAAACCGAGGAAATTGCTCTTGTGAGAGTTTCATCTCTTCTGTAGGTTGCAATTACAACGCTGATTTTGTTTTCCCTTGAAGCAAGCTCTGTGATAAGTCCGTTATCAGTATTATCAGCTTCAGGGATTTTCTCGCTGTCTGTTTTCTTTGAAAGAGCTTTTTTGTAAAGAATGCGCACTATAAGGCTGACCGCTGCAAAGCCTACAGCAAAAACAACCGCAAGACCTGCGTCTTTACCTGTTTCGGAATTTACGGAAACAAGAACACTGATAAGAACACCGACAGAATCAGAAATAAGACTTTTTAATAAGGAGAGCTTATTAAAAGGAAGCTCAGGATTTTTATATACGCCCAATATAAAGCGCATCACAAATATAACAGCGGCAATAATAACCACACTTATAGTAAAGTCGCTTTTTGCGCCGCAAAAAGCACAGCAAACAAGACCGATCACCGCACAAAGCAGTAAATCAATCAGTGGTACTGTTATATTGTGTATTTTTTTTCTGGTATCCGCCATCCGTTTTACCCCTATCTTAAAATAAAAGAGAGTTAGTATTCTCCATTATTCTGTTAAATAAATCCTTGTGTCTTGTCCTGAACTTTTTCCAGTGGTTATAGCCGTCGCCGAGAAGGTGTATGTCGCTTCCCAGAGCGTAAACCGTATCCCACTCAATATAATTCTTCAGGCTCTTTTTAACAATAATATGGCTAAGACTTTCAGCGTTAAGCTGAATGAGTGCTCCGTATTCGAGAAGTCTTTCTACCTTTTCGGAAGAATATCTGTCAGCGTGGGCAAGCACAACGGTATAGTCACCGCTTTCGCATAAAGCACCTACACTGTCAACGAGCTTTCCCGACCAATGATTAAAGGGCATTTCCATAAGAAGTATGTTTGTGTTTTCGAGGCAGAGCTTGTCAAGGTCAGGCAGCCTTTCAATTCCTTCAAAAGCAAGAATTTCTGCTCCCGTAAGAATTTTCGGTAAGCTGTCCTTTCTTTTTTCCATAAGCCTTTCAAAGCATACCTTACGTCTTTCAAGAAAAGACCCTACATTCTCTTTTTCGCCGTAATAATGCGGTGTTGCGCAGATTATATCAACTGAAGCTTCCCTTGCAAGGGTGAGCTGTGAAAAAGAGGTTTTGCTGCCGTCACTTCCGTGGTCACAGCAAGGAAGAATATGAGCGTGAAAATCTATATTTTTCATTTTACTTAATTTTCGGTATTTGAATAGTAATACTTGTTTGCGTACTTACTGCCGTATCTGTAGGAATATCCGCCCTTCTTGGGGTTAACATTGTTGAGAATGAAGCCACAGATTTTACCTGCAGAGGTATCAAGTGCCTTCTGTGCCGCAGCAAGCTCACCGAGCTGTGTCTTACCTGAACTTACAACAAGAACTACACCGTCAACGTTTTTAGCAATAATCTGTGCATCTGCAACCTGGTTTACGGGAGGAGTATCAATGATGATGTAATCAAAATGATTTCTCAGGAAGGTTACAACATCCTCAAACTTTGAAGAAGCAAGAAGCTCCGAGGGATTGGGAGGTATATCACCTGCAGAAATTATGCTCAGGGGAAGCTCCTCAACCTCGTTTACATAGCAGTTGTCAATACCTGTAAGCAGATTACTCATGCCGTTATTACCGTGAATGCGCCAGAGCTTATGAACGTTGGGCTTACGCATATCACAGTCAATAAGCAGAGTGGATTTGCCGAGCATTGCAAAGCTTACGGCAATATTTGAAGCAGTTGTGCTCTTGCCCTCAGAGGGGTTTGCACTTGTAACGGCAAAAACCTTACCGCCTTCAGTTTCCGTTGCGGCAACGGAAAAAAGAAGGTTGGTTCTCAGCTGAATATAAGATTCCTTAACGGCAAAGGGAGAATCAGCGCCGAGGATTCTTGCGCGGTTCTTTTTTACGGCTGCTATTGAAGCTGCTCTTTCCTTGCTTGATTTTTTAGTTATCTTCTTTGTTGCCATTGAGAACTCTCCTTTCTTTTGCAATATTCCATGTGGGTGCATTTGAACCGTTATCTTCGATTGTAGGTATAGTACCTATAATGGGAAGATCGGAAATTCTTTCAATTTCTTCTGAGGTATAAATAGTTGAGTCAGCCATAAATCTGATAAGCACTAAAAACGCCATAGCTGCAGCACCGATAATAAAACCGATTATAAGATTTTTAGTAAGGCTGGGTGAGGATTTCTGAGTGGGAAGCTCGGGGCTGTCAACTATTTCAACTCCGCCGCCCTTGAATACTCGTGTGATTTCCTGACCTGCGATTGAAACGTAGGCATCAGCAACCATTTTCGAGGTCTGGGGGCTGTCCGATGTTACCTCAACCTTGATAAGCTGTGTACCCTCAATTTTTGAAACTCTTACCATTGAGCTGAGCTTCTTCTCGGTGAAATCTGAAGCATCGGGGTTTTCAGTTCTGATATTTTCAAGTACAGCGTCAACAATCTTGTTGCTTGTAAGGATGTGCTTGTAGGTTTCTGCAAGGTTTGCAGCGGCTACAAGGTCACTGTTATTGATAACACCTGTCTGATTTGACTGCAGGTTTGTATAAACGTACATAGTTGTGAAGGATTTATACATAGGAGTAATAAAAGCCTTTGTAACTACGCCCGAAGCTCCTGCGGCGATAAGGCCTGCAACTACAATCCACATTACCTTTGAAAACATCAGCTCAATTATTTCGGAAATTGTTATTTCCTGCTTGAAGTCTGAATTAAAAAATCCTCTTTTCATTTTTCTGCTCCTTTACTTTCAGAGTAAGTTTTATCAAAACTGAAGCTTAGTCCTACATAGGCGAGGTTTTCCTCATACCTTTCAACATCAGCCTCATTAAGTTTACCTACATTGGTGATTTTTGTTTTGTGCTTTTTGTATTCGGGCAAGGCACATATAATACGGTATAGCCAGAACAAGGGAAGAAGAAAGGGCAGCTTCCGAAGCACGGGGTACTTGTTTTTCATATCCTCTGCCGAGGGAAAAAACAGCCCGATTTTCTTATCCGTAACAGCCTTTTTACTGCTGCCGCTTTTCTGTGCATCTCTCAAAGCCGAGGAAAGCTCATTTTTTTCCGCCGAGCCGAAGCTTCCGCTGCAGATTATCCGTTCGGAAATAAACCTTGATTTTTCGTCGAAGGTACCGTCCTCAAACCAGCAGGAAATAACCTTCAGTATATTACCGTAAAATTCCGAAAGTCCGAGCTTTTCAAGCTCATTTTCAACATAAGCTCTGTCAATATCCTCTGCACGGGTAAGAAAATATAAATCCGTAAGGTGCTTTATTCCTATTCCGCCGTCACGGTAGTGCTTAGCAAAATGGGTGAACATATATATGAGAATATCCTCTTTGTTCATCACGTAGCAGGAGCCTTCGCTCTTTTTCGCCTTGCTCCAGCCGTCACCGTAATAAGCAAAGTAGTCCTCGTTGTAAGAGGGTATCAGGAATTTGTGAAGCTCCAGGTGGAAATTCCCCTTGTACCAGTTATATTCGTGGTCACTTTCCTCACCGGGTGTATATCCCATAGATGTGAGAATTGCAGAAATTTTATCATACTGCGAGGGCCTTATGAGTATATCCGCATCGGTCATTGTGCGCCACTCGGGATGAGGATAAAGCTCTTTAAGCACCGTACCCTTAAGGGGCATAAAGTCCACTTTATTATCCTGAAAGCTTTCAGTAAGCTCTTTTACCGCCTTGAGCTGATACTCATGATAAATAAGATAGGTGCACGCCGTTTTTTTAAGCCTGAGTATCGATTCGTCTTTTTTATCCGCACCGCACAACAGAGCGCCTTCAAGAGCTATCGCCGCAAGGTTGTGTCCCCTTAATATACGGGAAATCTTTTTCAGATCACAGTCAGAGGAAAGAACACCGTTTTCGTTTTTCACAGCACTTCTGACGATTGTGATAATATCCGTCATAAATCCGTCGGTCATATTCTCTCCTCCTTCCTTCAGTCTTTATATTTCATATTTTATAAGGTTTATTCTGCCTTTTTCTATTTCCAGAACTCCGTCACAAAGCTCCTCGGAAACCGGTCTGTGAGTAACAATAAAGCAGGTTCTGTTTTTAAGCGTCTTTATCCTTTCCAGTACCATACTCTCTGTACGGCTGTCGAGAGCCGAGGTAATCTCGTCGAAAAGCATTATGGGAGCACCGCTTAAAAGCGCTCTTGCGATGGCAATTCTCTGTGCCTGACCCTCGGAAAGACCTCCGCTGTTTTCCGTTAAAACCGTATCAAGTCCGTCGGGAAGCGAGGACAGATATTCGTCCATACAGCTGACATATACAGCCTGATTTATCATCTCCTCATCGGAATCGGGATTTCCGAGAAGAAGGTTGTCGCGTATTGTTCCGCTTAAAAGCAGATTGCCCTGGGGCACGTAGGAGAAAATTCCTCTGTGCTCTTTGTTGAGGATTGTTTCACCCTCGCTGTTTCTGAGATAAAACTCACCCTCATCGGCTTTATAGATACCGAGCATAAGCTTTAACAGTGTGCTCTTGCCGATGCCCGATGAGCCTTTTATCAGAATGAAGCTGCCCTTTTCTATTTCAAAATCAGCCTTATCAAAAACCGTATCCCTGTCATAAGTAAAGCTGAGGCTACGGCAGCCGACCGTCTGTGTTTTTTCGTAAAGTCCGCGGATATCCGCAAAGCTTTCTCTTTTATCTTCCCTGATATCGAATATCTCTTTAAGTCTCTCCCAGGCGGCAATCATTGCAACATACTGAGGTATTGTTCCCGAAAGATTTGTAACGGGACTCTGAAGCTGCAGTACAAGCTGTGTAACAGCCGTAAGTCCGCCAAAGGTTGTACTGCCGTTGATAATACCGACACTGCACCACGCCAGAGCCGCAAAGGAGGCAAGATAAGACATTGAGCTTACACCGAGATTAGCAAGAATATTGATATTCTTTCTCTTCATCTGCAAAGAAAAACGCTGTCCGAGAAGAGCATCGGCACGGCCAATCACTTCCCTTTCAGCTCCCATTGCCTGAACAACAATGAGCTTTTCAAATATCTCCTGAAAAAAAGAAGTGACAACGCCGTCAGCACTGCTGATTTTTTTATGAAGTCCCTTAAGGGAAATTCTCATAATACCGGTAAGAGCAACCACGGCAAAGCCTGCAGCAAGTATCACAAGGGCAAAGCCTTTTTCAAGCTTCCATAAAGCGAAAAAGGAAATCGCCATTTTTAATACCATAGAAACAAAGCCGGGAATTACATTGAAGATACCGTCGGTGAGTATTCTTATATCGTTTGAAGCGCGGTTTATAAGCTCACCGCTGTGGTAAGCCGATGCCTTACTGAAATCGGCAGAAACAACGCTTTTCATAAAATCACGCTTGAGGTCTCTGTCAACCTGACCGATAAGCCTTTCCTTAAGGAAACGGAAAAGACCGAAAAAAACAAGAATAGCAAGGATAATTCCGCCCTGTATAAGACAGGCATCGGTAAAGCTGTCTTTATCACCGCTTACTGCGGTATCAATAACGTTCCTTGAGCCTAAAGCAAAGGATACGGAAAGCGAAGCAACGGCACAGTTAGCCGCAACCATAATGAAAAGTGCAGGTATTCTGTTTTTTATCATAGAGAAAATCTGCAGAATACTGCTTTTTTGCTTCACCTTTCAGTTCCTCCCCTTTAAAATTCTGCGTATTTTGTTTATAAGCCTTCTTAATATTCTTCTTAAGCTTATATAAGCAAGATAAGGCCTTGATTTCATCTTTTTTTCGCCGTAGCATCTGCCCCTTCTTTCAAAGGAGGTAACTACGCCTATAAGCTGTTCATATTTTATATTCGTTTCACGGTAAAGCTGATTGTCACCTATTATCTCCAGAGTCTCGCCCACACGTACAACGCGGTGAAGCACAAAGGAACCGTCATCTCTTCTGAAAAAAACAATATCGTTTTTTCTGACCTCGCCCTTTACGGGGCTTAACGTAACGGTATCTCTCCCCTGTCTGAACAAAGGCAGCATACTTTCTCCCGACGGAGAAAAGGTAACTGCTTCACCGGAGGAAAGACTCTCTTCTATCACAGAGATTATATCAGCAAAACGGGTCATCTTATTATTCAAGGAAACCGGACTCCTTCAGCTTATCTGTAAATTCACCTACGCACTTTTCAGCCGTAGCTCTTTCAACCTCATACTCTTCAAGAAGAGCCTCGACAAGCTCGTCACAGGCTACCTCCTGCTCAAGCTTTTTCCAAAGAAAAGCACCTGTACCGTTAAGAGTAATCATACTGTCAAAGTTAAGTCCACCCTCGGGAATCACAACAGTTTCGCCTGCAATACTGCGAAGAACATATCCACTTTTAATTTTCATATATATCATCCTTTTTAAATCGGGTCATTGCCTCTTTTGAAACAAATGCCGCCTCTTTATCCGTATTGCACCTTAACAGCCATACAGGTACCTCTGTAAGTAGGTCTGAAAGCAGCTGAGTAAGCTTTAATCTCAGCTCGCTGCTGTGAGGTCTTACTGTCTGATTAAGAATTGCAAAAAGGGCTTTTCTGCCCTTTAAGGGGACAATCGAATTATCCTTATTTCTTTCAACTACCGCAATGCCGCCCAAGGGCACACGAAGATTTACGTTAAGGTTGGTTTTGCCGCTCCAGGGCGTACCGTAAGCGTACCATACGCCATCCTCAGACCTTAATGCCGGCTTATCGTCGTTAAGAATAAAAGCTCCTTCAAAATTCTCGCACCAAAGCCTTGTATGGGTTGATTTGCCCGTACCGCTGGGCGCTGTAAAAAGATAAGCCTTACCCTCATAAACAACGGCAGAGGAATGAAGAAGCATACCGTCAAAATTCAGCAGCTTATTGTAAAAATCAGCTCCCGTTCTCATATATTCGGCGCTGTCAGGGCCTACAAGCTCCTCGGGAACGACCTTTGAAAACCTTTCACCGTCAACAGCTATATCACAGCTGTCGCTATGGTCACATTCAAATTTTTCTGCCTGCTTCTCTGTTTTGCCGAAGGTGTCCATACGAACCGTCAGACCGGCAATTTTATAAGTTTTAAGCATACGGACTCCTTCCTTTTTCTTGCTCAGAAAAGGCTTTATTTTCATAAAAGCTTTTCTCAGAAAGATAAATCACCCTGTTTAAAAACCGACGATTCCCGGACGGCTTGCGCCGTCCGGGAGAAAACTAAGTTAGATGATTACGCCTTCGTCGGGATCGATGGGATCAAGAACGCCTGTGCTGTCGTTCATAACGTCTTCCATCTCGAACTTTTCTACTGTGATTTCGGGATTTTCAAAAGTCTTTTTCATTCTGTTTCACCTCCATTTTACGTATTTATATTGAAATACTTATTTTTATTTCTGAAGAAGATGGTCTTCGGCAGCAATCTGGTAAACGAGGAATGCTTTTGCAAGAGCCTTCATTTCAGCTGCAATATTATTTCCGAGAACTCTTCTTACATAATCGTGTGCACTGTCTGTGAAGATCTGGCTGTAGTGGTCATTGCCCTGTGCATCCTTGTAGTAAACTACAACTGCGAATGCATCTCTGAGATCCTTTGCAGAAACACCGCCGAGAACTGTACGGTAGCAGTTGATACCTGCTGATGCGCTGTTATCTGCGTCGTAAGCGAGCTGTGCTATGTGAGCATTTTCTACTGTAAGCTCTGCGTATGCGTTGTATTCGCTTTCGTTCCAGTAAAGAACCTTCATTTCGGTTGCACCGGCGATTGCTTCGCTCTGTACATCGAAGTAGAAGTTATGTCTGATGTTACCTGCGAAGGTAAGTGATGAACCTGACTTTACGAATGCTGTATCGTTTGTAAGAGCGAACTTGGAGCTGTCAAACTCGGGAAGAGCCTGAATAAGCTCATCGCTGTAGTTAACAACCTGAAGCTCTTTTGCCATCCAGCTGTTCATAAGAGTATCTGTCTTATACTTGAAGTGAAGCTGAGCTGCTGCACCGTAGTTCATAAGAGTTGCGGCAAGGGTCTTCATTGTTTCAGCATATACTGCATTCTCGTCAAGAACTGCCTGGCAGTAGATAACGGGGCTGAATACACAGGATTCTGTGTAAACTACTGTGCCGTCATTGAGAACTACGTAAGCAACAGCAACCTGATTGTCAATCATGTTCTTTGCAGGGATACCGTCGCTCTCGCCGTAGTAATAACCGTTGTCACTACGCTGTGCAAGATCTCTTACATGGTAAGGTGCTGTTGTGATATCGTGTACATCAGTGCTATTATACTCTTCTTCGCTCCAGATGAGAAGACCTGTTGAGGAAATTCTTCCGGCAAATTCTGTAAAGTCATAATAGTAACGGATCTTGATGATATCTCTGAAGAGGAGTGAACGTCCGGCAAGGTATTCCTTTTCTTCCTTTTCACCTTCGGTGATTGTAAGTGTACCGTCTGCAACAGTTACGTTGTAGTTCTTGTCAGCTGTGTAGGAAGCTGTGATAGCGTATTCGCCAACCTCTTCGCCCTCTTCACGGCTGATGATGATACCGAGGTCGTCGCCTTCAACAAGACCTTCTACGGTGTATGTGAATGCGGGATCTGCTGCACCTTCAACCTTTTCAGCGTCATCAACGGTAATTGTTACATCCTTGGGAAGAATTGTAAGAGTACCGCGGCTGAGGTCTGTGATGTAGTTTTCAGCAACACATACAGTTGCGATTTCATAGATGCCTGCATCTGTGGGAAGCTCGCCGTTGATTACAACGCCTGCATTGCCGTACTGTGCAATGTGACCGGCAATCTTGTTAAGAGCATTCTTAACGTTTGCGTTTTCAACCTTAGCTGCAAGCTGACTGAACTCGTCAGCAAGGTTAGCTGCTGTGTAATCCTTTACGGGAATGAGGTCAACGATGTTCTTCATATCTTCGGGGAAGATGATGTTTACATTGCCCTCTGAGTAGATAGCTGCGAGGTAATCTGTAGCTACTGCTGAAGATGTATCAGCAAAGTGGCCCTTACCGTCGTAGGTTACTGTTGTGTCGATAACGTCGAAGTCAAGGAGTGTCTTTGTGATTACAAGAACGCCCTGCTTGCTGCCCATGCCGAGGAGCTTACCGTCTTCGTCACGCTTTACAAAGTCAGCGATTACTGTGTAAGTACCTGCATTTGTGGGAGCAACTGTGCTGTTGTACATTTCAAAGTCGCCTTCAACGCCGATGTATCTGATTGTCATTTCACCGCCGTTTGCAAGGTTACCGCTCATATCGTAAGCAACTGCTTCAACAGCCTTGGGTGTTCCGTCATATTCTCTGAGGAACTTGCCGTTTTCGTTAGCGTCAACGAATTCTACAGTGTAAGCTTCGGGAACGATGATGTAGGAACGGATGATGGGCTTTGCTACATAGGTGATTGCATCAATGTCATTTGTATAAGCAACCTCTGTGTATGCACCGATTGATGCTGAAGCTTCCTTTGAAAGGTAGATAACATCATCAGCGTTGATACCTGCAAAGATTGTGCCGACTGTTACGTTTTCAGCAGCTGCTGTTGCGCCGAAGTCGAATGCCTTTGCTTTTTCAACTGTAAATACTGCGTTTTCGTCAACCTGGTTCCAGCTGAGGGTTGTTGTCTGTACGTCGGGAACAATTACAAGAACGCCTGCGTCAATTGAGGGGATGTAATCGGGCTCGCAAACGATAGCTGCAACAAGGTATGCGCCTACATCTGTGAGTTCTGCATTATCCTTGAAGGTAAGAGTTGTACCTTCGGGTAATGCCTTGAGGTTTTCAATAAGAACTGCGATTTCCTCGTTCTCGATATTTGCTGCGTCAAGAAGCTGTTCAACCTTTTCGATTACGGGAAGAGCCTCAAAGAGCTTAACGCCGTTTTCGTATGCTTCGGGGATGTACTTCTTGAAGAGATTGTCAAGTCTTTCGGGGAAGTCAACATTAGCTGTGCCTGAAAGGGTAACGATCTGATCGTCAACCTTAATACCTGATGTGATGATGATGAACTCATCAATTTCCTCAGGAGAAGCTGTAACGTTGAGAGTCTTGGGCTCACCGTCGTAAACCTTTACAGCGGACTCAACTGCTACTTCGCTTTCAGCGGGAAGGATTGCGATAGCGGCAACATTCATACCAACGCGTACATAGTCACCGTTTTCGTTTGTTTCGGCATAGGTTGCGATAGCTGAGTATGCACCTGCATGAACGGGAGCTTCCTTACTGTTGTAGGTTGTGCCATCGTTCATAACGCCGTAGTAGTGAATTGAAATGTTTTCTGAGGGAAGAGCTTCGCCTGCCATTGAAACTGCTTCAGCCTCAACTGACTTCTCTGTACCGTCATAGGTGAACATAAAGCCGTTATTGTTGTTTTCGTCAACGAAGTTAACTGTTGCTGTTTCGGGAGCAAGAACAAATGCTCTTACAATGGGAACTGCATAGAACAGCTCATTACCCCAGTCAAGCATATAAGCAAGCTCTGCATAAGCACCTGCCTGAGCAACAGGCTCTCTTGATGTGATAACCTCACCGTTGAGGTTTACACCTACAAATACGTGTTCAACCTCTTCCTTTGCAAGTGCAAAGTCTTCATCGCTGAGGTCGTTCTGAACAACTGTTGCGCAAAGATCGTATTCGCCGCTGAGAACTGCAGGAAGAGTGATGATACCGTTTTCATCGTTGATGATCCAGTCAAGCTCAACCTGAGTAGCGTTGGGAGTGATTACAAGGTAGCCTACATCAGCTGATGTTTCGTAGTTACCGTCAGCAGTAACTGCACCTACAATGTAAACACCGATATTTGAGGGAACAAGGTCACCGTTAACCTTGATTCTGAGGTTGGGAAGCTCAAGGCCTTCTGCGATTGATTCAAGAGCCTGGATGAGGCTGTTTACGGTTTCACTGCTGAAGCCAAGTCCGTCAAGAAGCTCGTCGCCGAGGTTTGCAATCTTTGAAAGTGATTCTGAAAGCTCCTGAAGGCTCATTTCACCGCTGAAATATTCACCGAGCTTACCGGGAAGTCTGAGCTGAACATAACCTTCGAGGTCGTTTTCAACGTCAACGCCGATAACAAAGTCGATTGTATTGATGCCTTCGGGATCAGTTACGGGATCAATGTTGATGTCGCTGCCGAATGCTGCAACCTGCGAGTTGATTGTAACGCTTGAGGGAGCCTTTTCAATCTCGAGGGCTACAGTCTTTTCGCAAGGTCTGTAGTCATCGTTACCTGCAAATGCAAGAACTGCTTCGTAGCTGCCTACGTCAAGACCTGCAACCTTTGTCTTGCAGATGATTTCGCCTTCGGTTTCAGTGCCTTCTGACATAAGAACTGCTTCAAATGCCTTTACAACGTCTTCACCTGAAGCACCGTACTTAACTGCTGCTGAATCAAGAGAAGCGATTTCAGCAATCTTTCTTGTATCCTTGATTGTAACTGTTGTTTCTGTTTCGCCGATAAGCCACTTTGCATCCTTATAGCTTACCTTGATTCTTTCTGTTGAACCGTCACCGTTTGAACCGAATTCTCTTGCACCGTAGTACTTAAGGTATTCAGCGTTCTTGTAGTCATTCTTGAGATCGTCAAGAGTAACTTCCTTGATTTCCTCGCCTACTTCAAGCCAGAGCTCTGAAAGGGGAAGAGAAATCTTCTGACCGGGAATTTCGATTGAACCGATTGAGAATGAGGGAATTTCGATATCAAGAGTAGTAGCCTCTCTTGCAAGATATGTAACCTTGATTTCAGCATCGTCTTCTCTTGCGGGAGCGTTTACTGCTGCGTCATAAATAACCTTTACATCGGGAGCTTCTGCACCTGATCTGAAGGGAACCTTTGCATCCTCAGCAAGGTCAAACTTTGCAGGAACACTTGTAACTGTTACTGTGTAGTTTACGTGCTCTGCAGCAACAAACTGAGCTGTTGCAGCTGTGCTGTTATATGAAAGGGGAAGAGTAACTGCAGTGTTGTCATCACCTGCTACAACGATTGATTCAATAGCGTAGCCTGCTGCAGGTGTAGCCTTTACTGTGTAGTTTACGTTACCTACAACCTCAAAGCTTGTGCCTGCCTTACCGTTGAAGAGAACCTGTGCACCGTCGGAAACGATAGTAACATATGTCTTTTCGGGAACGTCAGTTACTTCGATGTTGTTAAGAACAAGCTGTGCGGGCTTATAGCTTTCGCTACCGTCATAAGTGATTGTAACATCAACATAGGACTTACCGTCTGCTTCTTCAACCTCGCCTACTGTAAGGATATAATCTGCATCTGCAAGCTCCTCACCGTCTGCGATAACCTTTACCTTAAGAGCTTCTGTAAGAACTGACTTAAGCTGATCTTCACTTAAGAATCTTACAGCCTCTGTAAGATCTGCTGTTTCAATAGAGGTTGCAGTTCTGGGATCAACAAGCACGATTTTTGCTGATGCTGATACATCCTGATACCGAATACCGTCGTTGTCGTAGCTGATTGTAACGTTTACCGTTGTGCCGTCAGCAACATCCTTAAGAGCAACTTCCTTACCGTTTACTGTGTACTTGATTGAGTGGCCTGCACCGTAAACAGCCATAAAGTCGGGAGCTGCGGATACGATAAGAGCATCGAATACTTCCTTATCTGTGGGAACCTTTGCGCTGTACTTGCCGTTAACGCCGTCGTACTTATCAAATACAACTGTATCGTCTGTAAGGTTGATAGCGGCTGTGCCGTAAACAACCTCAACGGTGTACTTGCCGTCTGTTACAGTTCTGAAGCTTGTCTTTGCGTTGATTGATTCAAGAGCTGTAGCGTCGATATTATGGTATGTAACTGCGCCGTTTACCTTGTTGCCTGCAGCATCCTTAACGATGATGTCAGCAACATATTCCTTTGAAAGAACATTGGGTGTAACAACGATAGTATAATCTGTCTTTTCTCTGTAAAGGCCGTTCTTTTCAGCAGTAATGTCTGCGCCTGCCTTTACCTGAGTCTTTGAATCAAGACCGCTGATTGTTACGTTGTAGCTTGTGTCAATAACTGTAAGAGTTACTTCATTTGAAACGATTTCACCGTACTTTGCGTCAGAGTACTTGATTCTGATTTTTTCAGAACCCTTCTGACCGAAGTTATGAGTGATACCGTTAATATTAACTGAAAGGCTATCGTTGATATTCTTCCAACCGAGATCACCGATAGAAAGACCAACGGGCTTGTATTCGATTGTTACATCGGAAGCCTTGAGGTCTGCAGGAACGGATGAGCCGTAAACTGCGTTGAATACAAGAGCCTTAAGCTTTGCATCGTCATCTCTGCCGTAGCAGTAGTTGATTGTGCCGTCCTTTGCTGTGATTGAGCCGTTTGCTTCATAGGTAACCTTTACGGTGTAGTTTTCGCCGTCACCGCAGGTAAGAGTTACGGTTGCAGTCTTGCTGTTATAGGAAACAGCGGAAGCTACGTTTTCGCCTGAAGCATTGAGAACCTCAACCTTGCTTACAACCTTACTCTTTGCAGGAGCAACTGTAATTGTTACAGCGCTGTTACCCTGAACGGAAGCGGAGCTTGTAAGAGTTGTGCCGTTGATCTTAACTGTGCCGTCAGCTGTTGCACCGTCGAGAGTGAAGTTACAGGGCTGAACCTTAGCAGAAACGGTAACTGTGAAGTTAATTGTCTTTGCCTTGTAGCTTGAGTTACCTGCGAAGGTGATTGTACCGCTTACCTCTGTGGGAACTTCCTTAACCGTGGGAAGCTGTGCTTCGTCAAGAGCAAGCTCATAGGAAAGACCGTTGGGGTTAACGATGTTATTTGTGATAGCACTCTTGATTTCGTCGGGAGTATTATAGCTGATTGTTTCAGAAATAGCGTTGAATGCGATACCGCAGTCATTTCTTGAATCAGTAAGAGTAATTGTAACTACCTTTGTGAAAGCGGGATACTTACCGTTTTCGGGAATTGTTACCTGGATGCTTTCTGTATCTGTACCCTTTGCTTCTACTTCAGTACCGAAGTATGCTTTGAAAACACCGTTCCAGAGAGCACCGAATTCAGCATAACCTGCCAAAGCACCTGCTATACCGTTATGGTGGAACTTAACTGTTGCATTCATATCTGCAACGCCGAGAGCTGACTTAACAGCTGCTTCTGTTGCAGCAACAAAATCATCGTTTACTTCGCTTGTGGGATTATAAGGAACAACTGCATCCTCTTTGATAGCAGGATTGAACTTCTTGAGTTCAACTGTTACGTTGTATGAGGGAGCTGCTGTATCGAGAGCGTCGCCTGCACCGTTAATCTTATTGATTGTAACTGTGTGGCTTCTTGTTGTGATGTTTTCAGCCTTATCGTTAACCTTGATAAAGTCGATGTATTCATCATCTGCAGGAGTTACTGTGAAGGTTGCAACACCGTTTTCGATAACGGGAGTTACACCTGTGAAGCTTGCATCCTTGATTTCGCCGTAGAGCTCTACCTCGAATTCAGCGGAAGCAGCCTTATAAAGGTCTGTTTCGTCAGCTGTTGCAGTTACAGCAACCTTTGTTGTACCGCCCTGAACGGGAAGTGCGATTTCGCCGAGTTCAAATGAAACTGCAGCGCCGGATGTAGCATTAATGTTAGCGGAAAGATATTCTGTAATCTTTTCTGCAGTTGCGTCTGCGGAAGAAGCAAGGTTCATCTTAAGCTCTTCGGGAACATTGATTGTTGCAGTACCGCGGTCATAAGTGATAACGATTGTTTCGTCGAGGGTAACAGCAGGATATCTGTCTGTTGCCTTTGCTTTGATTGTTACGGGGATCTTTGCGCCTTCAACAAGGTCAGCCTTGTCAGCTGTTGTTGTGATTTCAACATCGTCAACTGTTGCTACGCCTACTGACTTTGCTACGTCAACAACGGAGCTGAAGATTGAACCCTTGATTGTGTCAAATTCTGCACCTGCAACATAGCTGATTTCCTTGTCGGAGCCGAGGCTTACGAGCGCTCTTTCAGCAAATTCAACAGCAACTGTGTGTTCCTTTGCTTCTGTAGCGGGAGCGAAGGTGTGGTAGAAGTAGGTTTCGCAGCCACTGTATGTTACATCATTGGAAATTTCAACACCGTCAACCTTGATTGACTTGATATAATATGAATCTATCTGGGGATAAACATTAAACTCATATTCGCCTGCGAAGAAATTATCTTTTTCTATTTTACCTGTACCTGATTCAGACAGCTGTAAAATCTCGGCACCATCTTTATATGCGATAATATCACCGATATGAGCAACAGGAATCTTATTGCCTTCTGCATCTGTTTCAATACCATGAGCGATAAAAGTAAGCTTACCGGGAGTTTCAAGGAGCTTGAAGCTGATTTCAGCTGTGCCGGAAGTAGCCTTGAGTGAGTTTGTGGCTGCTACCTCGTAGGAAACAACAGCCTTTGCAGTTTTGCCGATAGCTGTGGGAAGACCTGTGATATCGGTAACGGTTACTGCACCGCCGTTTGTTGAGAAAGCCTTTGCAGCCTTTTCAATAGCTTCAGCCTTGTTCTTGAATTCGATTACAGCGTCAGAAACGTTTACTGTAGCGTCTGCTCTGCCGTCAACGAGGTTGATTTCGGTTTCGATTACTGAGCTGTCATAAATGCTGTTTGCAGCGTAGGTGATTCTTACCTTTTCAGTTTTACCACTTTCGTATGAGAAATCAGCACTGAAGGCTTTCATACCGGTGGGGTCTGAACCGATAGCATACCAAGCACTACCTATACCAATGACAGATGTTGATTTGTATTCAATTTTAACATCATTTACAGTAAGGCCTGCAGGGATTGAAGCACCTGAGTTAACAACAGCGTCAAAGATGGCCTTTTCGCTTGTTTCCTTCGACTGACCTATGATAAAGGGAATTTCGAGAACGCCCTCATTCTTTACAAGACCGCTCTTTGCAAAGGTAACATTAACTGTGTAGTTACCTTCATTTTCAACGTTGAATGTGTATGTTACTGAACGGTTGTCACCGTATTTAAGTTCAGCACCTTCAACAGCTGAAACATAGTAGCCTGCATCGGGAGTTGCAACAACAGTTACTTCACCCTTGAAGGCATGAACTGATGAGCCTGTTTCACCGTTAACTGTTACTGTACCGCCTGCGTTCTGTGTAACATTGATTGTTGCAGGAGCAACTTCGTTTGTGATATTAACAGCCTTGGTTACAGTAGCTGTGGTAAGGGTCTTATATGTTGTATCCTTAAGAGCTGCTGTATAAGTAACTGTAACGTCAGTTGCTTCGTTTACGGGAAGATCTTTAATAGCAGGTGAACATTCATAAGAGAATGTATAATCGTCTGCTGTAAGACCGGGAATGCTGAATGCTGCCTTGATAGCTGCATCAACATCCTGTTTTGTTGTAAGAGCAGGGATATCCGCTACAACGGGAGTATACTTTGCTCTGCCGTCTATAAGTTTGATTTCAGCTTCAACAAATGAGGTGTTGTAACCTTCATAACCTTCCTTAAGGCTGATTCTTACAGTTTCTGTCTTTCCACTTTCATAAGTGAAATCTTTAGCGAAACTGGGATAAAGCTTTAAAATGCCATCATCAACATAATCCAATGCTTCCCACTTATCTGCATATCCGGCAACTGCTGTTTTGTATGTGATTGTAACATCATTTACAGTAAGACCTGCAGGAATTGATTTAGCTGTATCAATAACAGCAGCAAAAATCTTTGCTTCAGTTGTAGCTTTATCTTCGCCGATTATGTAAGGAACTTCAAGTACACCTGTTTTCTTTTCAAGCTTACTGTCTTTTGCAGCAGTTGAATAGAAACAAGTTGTGAATGAATCCAAAGCTTTAGTAAAGCTCCAATCTGTAATAGAAGCCTTCTTGGAAACCCAAACTTTATATTCTGTATTATCAGTAAGGGTTACTGCTTCTCCGGCATTTTCATCGTTTTTATACACATGGATTTCTGCAGTTTCTGGTACTGAACCTGTGCTGCAATAATATCCTTTATATACTCTACCTTCGTTAGGCTCAATGTCATAATGCTTACGAAGCAGTGTGTACATATCGCCCCTTGTGAGAGGCTTGTCTACGTCGATATTAAGAACGAGGCCGGAATCGCCTGCAGCATAACTAAAATAATGTCCACCGGCAGATCTGCTTTCTGCGAACACCGACATAGGAATCATCGTAAAGAGCATGAGTGCCGCCAAGAAAATACTCAGCGCTTTTTTGATTTTCATTTTTTGTTTTCCACCTTTCATAATATTGTTTTTTGCCGTGTATATAAACTCCCGAAACGGGAACAGATTCCGTTTTTTCTCCTCCCTTTTTCTTCAGCGTTCCCCCCAAAAGGGCAGACCACCTCATAGTCTTAGTAATTATAACACTAATGATTTATTTGTTCAAGAGAATTATCAAAAAAACTGCACGATTTATTAATATAGTATACATATTTTTTTAATGTTTTTGACGAATAAACTAAAAAAGAAAAATAGGTGTGGTGATTTCATCAATTCCGCAGGAATTGTATCACGTTATCTTGTGTTTAATATAATTGTATGCTATAATTCCCCTATAATCAAAACCGAGGATGAGCTTATGAATACGGAAAATAGTATGGTAATTTTTAAAACCGATGACAATCAGATAGCTGTTGATGTTCGCTTTTATGATGAATCTGTGTGGCTCACGTTAGATCAGATGTCAGCTCTTTTTGAAAGGGATAAATCTACAATTTCAAGGCATATTAAAAATGTGTTTGCCGAGGGTGAACTTGAAAGAAATTCAGTTGTTGCAAATTTTGCAACAACTGCCGCAGACGGCAAAGAATATCAGGTTGACTATTATAACCTTGATGTGATTATTTCCGTCGGTTACCGTGTGAAATCACAGCGAGGCGTTCAGTTCAGACAGTGGGCAACAAAGCGTCTTAACGAATACATCCGCAAGGGCTTCACAATGGATGATGAAAGGCTTAAAAGCTTAGGCGGTGGCGGATATTTCAAGGAGCTTTTGGAAAGAATCCGTGACATCCGTGCATCTGAAAAGGTCTTTTACCGTCAGATTTTGGACATCTATGCCACAAGCATAGACTATGACCCCCGTGCAGAAATCTCCGTTGATTTTTTCAAAAAGGTACAGAACAAAATTCACTATGCCGTTCACGGACAGACTGCCGCAGAGGTTATATACAACCGTGCCGACAGCGAAAAAGAGTTTATGGGGCTTACCTCATTCAAGGGAAGCAGACCGCATCTCAGTGATGCAAAAATCGGCAAAAACTATCTTGATGAAAAAGAGCTTCGTTCCCTCGGTCAGTTGGTTTCCGGTTATCTTGACTTTGCCGAAAGACAGGCAGAGCGTGAGCAGACAATGACAATGAAGGATTGGTCAGAGCATTTGGACCGTATTCTTACGATGTCAGGCGAACAGCTTCTTACTGGTGCAGGCAGTATTTCACAGGCTCAGGCAATCGACAAGGCGACAGAGGAATACAAAAAGTATCAGCAAAAAACCTTAAGTCAGGTCGAGAAGGATTATCTTGATACTATTAAAATGATAGAGGATAAAACCTCCAACTAAAATTTACCTATTTACTGCTCTCTACGCGAGGGTAGTTTTGCTTTGTAAACAAAAAATCTCCACCGACTTTTTCATCGGTGGAGAAATCTTATACGGTAGTTTTCAATTGTGATTTTATCTTTTTGAGTTTCTTACCAACAGCACTGTGAGTTTTATAACCTAACTTTTTCGCAATTTCCTCTTGAGTGTAGCCTTGAATGTGTAGCAAAAGAATTTTTCTGTCCTCGTCAGGCAAGGCACCGATTACTGCTTTTGCTTCGGCAATATCAAAGGCATCTTCTGCAGGATATTTCTCATCAACATCAGACATCGACACAACCTGTGTCTTTGTTCTGATATGGTTCCACTTGCGGTTAAAGTCTTGCTTCGGGTAATTATGCTTGCGGTTTGAAAAATCCTCGTGGGTAAGATTACTGTCAACGGTTTCTGCAATCTCACCAAAAGCCATCGCATCCATAAGGTCGCTCATTCTTTGATTAAGAAACTCATCCGCCGCACCAGGCTCAAGAAACAGTTCGGGGCGATGTTCAATTGCACCTGCAAGGATCTCTTCAATAGCATCAGGATTCTGCTCGGCAAGGTCATATATTATCTCCGAAACATATATGCCGTTATTATCACGCAGCACCGACAAAGGGCTGTCTTTTCCATAAGCGGCAGGGTCATATTTCAGACCTTTTTCTCTTGCTAAACCGTTCCAAGCCGCACCGTGAATTTCTCTTATTCTACCCATATGCTCCTGGTCTTCGAGGGAGATTGTTCCGTTTTCATAATCTTCATCACTGTGCCGCCGACGAGCAGAAAAATCATCTTTCAAAAAGTTCAGGCGGTACTCTTCAGCGGTATGTTCCTTGCCGACACCGAGAAGCTCAAGCAAAATTTCTTTGTCCATAGTTTTACCTTACCTTGTCCTTTTTGCTTTTATTATACATTTTTCGTTTGTCGAAAAGGGGTGAAAGTTGGTGGAGAGGAGTGTGATTTTGAATTCTTACATTGTTGATTTTTAGGATATTATATTGGAAATAATGTTAAAAGAGTATCAAAAGAATACATTTCCACAAACATTTTTAGTTTGTAAAAAAGCTATGCTCCTTTTCTTATTTTCGAGTAACTTTATAATACGGTCCATCATCACTAACTTCAATTCGATACCTTGCAATCCATTTAACCCTCTTAAAAGCATCAAGAATCTTTCTGTTTTCATTAGTGAATGGTACTTTCAGTCTTGTTCGGGGCATAAGAATTTTTGCTACATCATTTAAATTCATTTTTCCTAAAAACTCACAAGCCTTTTCTTTTTCTAATTTTTCAATAATAGATTCAAATAATTTAATTTTATCACCAAGCGATAATTCAGTATCAGAAAAAAGATCATCTTTGAGTTCGCCATCTCCATTTCTAACAAATTCTGCCGTTTTGTCCAAATCAGATTTAATTTGAGCTAATATTAAATTTCTAACCTCAACATTTTCAGAATTATAAGTTACACATAGTTCCTCTAAATCATTAATAGCAAAATTGTTCCTCAGTATAGCTGTTTTTACTCTCTCTGAAACATTTAAATTCTTTATGCTTATCGGATTCTTTATACTACTAATTATTTCAATTTTTTTATCATCATTAATGGTAGAACTTAAAACATAGTTAATTTCCGAAACAGGAGCATTTTCCAATTTGATGAGCTTTACGTATTCAGAAATGTTTTTCTCAATAAACCAATTTATACAATCGGGATACTCCTCTCTAATAAACTGAATCGTTTTCGAATTGAAATCTATTAATTCTTTATCGATAAGCTTTTGCATTTTATTTTGTGATATACTTAAATAATTGAACTCTTTTCTCTTAATGCCAAGGGTGGAAAGAATTTGGATATATCTTTCATCGTCTAATGAATCATTTACAATTATCTCTTTATAAAACCTTGATTTTGTTTTTTGGTCATAAGGAATAGCAGATAAATCTTGGAAACCTGAAAAATCAATAGTTCTGCCTAAGTCAAAGTTGTTGATATATTCAATCAAATTTTCGTCAATTTCATTAACGTGAACAAAATAATATAAAATATTCTCTTCATTTGGCATAATATTTCTTAAGTTAAAAATTGATTTCCAGATATCTTTACAGGTTATATCGCAAATTTTAAATATTCTGGTTGTTAAACGATTGATGTATTCAATCTTTAACTCTTTAGAAACAGTAGCACTATTCAAAATTGACAGGGCAGCTTTTTCATCATCATCTATTTTTGTATTATAGATTTCTAAATAAACCTGCAAGAACTCACTCAGATTTTTAGTAATATAATTGTGTAATGGCGTTGCATTATCCGAAAAAATGTACGAATAACAGTTGTGTTTAACATCTTTAATATTAAAAAATATACTCAGTATTAATTTTATGTTATACATATTGATTTCGTACAAAGAGCCTTCGTACACTTGCTTTATATAAGATTTTGAACTTCTGGAATCGATTCTTTTTAATTTAATATCTAACAATTTGAAGGATGTTATAAACTTATTAATATTCACTTCATCGTCTTCAATAAAGCCATATTTTTCAGATACAAATTTTTTCAAACAACCGTCATAATTGATTTGCATAATTAAATTTTCATCGAGAAGCAACAATATCTTTTTTGAAAAGTTCAGTAAAATATCTTTGTTAAAATTATTATTGTATAATTCACTAAACAAACTTGGCCACTGTTCCATTATTACTTTTAATGAATTTTCTTTCATTATGTAATCAAAGCAAATTCTAATGAAATCATAATTTTTTGTGTCTTTAATCTGTTTAATTAAAGCATTTCTTTTAGGAACTATACTATCATCTTTGCTTTCATCTGTTGAAAGCAAATAATCGAACAACTGATAATTTAATGCCTCCTTTTTACCAAAGTCATTAGCACTGAGATTATGTAAAACTTTTTTGGGATCATCAAGTAAATGTGCGGAACTTAAAGGAGAACGATCGCTCACACTTCTCACAAAAAGCTTATCATTTCTTGAAATATCATTTGAATAGAAATAAGAAATATAGTCAGGATATGTTTTATCAATATAACCATCACGAATAAGGTATATCAAAAGTGGGAAATGTGAAAAATTATTAACTTCCTTGTATTTATCATAGCTTTGCTCTATATCAAGATCTATTGTACCTTCGTTAAAAAAATCAGCAACAAATCCACTGTCTGATAAAAGCTTAACAAAGTCTTTTGGAAATAAATTCTTGTATATTATCATTGCAAGCATTTTATTATAATCGGGATTTATTTCCTCAAGAGTTTCGTAATAAATAAAAAATTCATTGCAGATATTTTTAATTATTCGCATATCATCAATATATAATGAAATTTTTCTGAGAAATTCAGGTTCAATTTTATTTTTATAACTTTTACTGTTATTGAAAATTCTCAAGAAAACATTAAAAGAATTGGAGAAACTGACAACAGGTATTACAGGAATAATGAAATCGAAAAACTTGGTTCTGTCCTTAGGTGAAAAGATATCATCCCTCAAGAGATAAAAGAACTTTATCTGATTCTTTTTTCTGGAAGTGTATAATTGAGGGAACTTTTCCATCAAATAAGAATCCATACTATCTTGTACCTTAGCAAACTTTCTGTTTTTGAGTTCAAGTTTGATTTTTGAGTTCAAAAGAACATTTAATTCTCTTAACTGAACATAAATATAGTTATTATCAAAACGATCAAGGTCTTCAAAGACAATAGCATCTGCTTTTGTATGACGTAATAAGTAAAGCATTTCGTTAAGGTGCTTGTCAAAATGCGAATCTTCTTTATCTTCAAATACCTCAATTTCGTTACCCTTGACATTTAATTTCTTTAAAATGTGCTTGGTTTTTTGTGCTCTTACAACAAAATTTGTAATAACAAAAGATAAAATCACAACAACAAGCCCGCTCAAAAAATAAGCCTCAGGCTTTGATGTTAAAGGAAGAATCTTATTCAAAAAATCAAGATTAAATACTGTTCCCGTGAAACTGTTCCACTGTGTTCCGAATACTAAATGCAAAACAGCAAGAGCCCAGGTTGTTATTATCGCCGAAATCAAAAAAACATCTTTTCGTTTGATATCTTCTTTTGTAGAGAAAAAAGTCTGAGGAATATTTTTCTTGGGGATTTGATGAATAAGATGGTTTATAATTTTACCTTCAAGCAAGGTTTCCGATTCTTTATCCGATAAGCTCTCCTCATTTTCGTTCTCCATTCTGATTCCCTGCGGATCAACAACCAATTTAGGATCATATACCACGGGTATCTCAGAAGGAGCACGTGAAATCTCCTTATTCTGAAAAGATGCCAATGATATTTTTATAAAGTTTTTTTCAGGATGATTCTTTTCATATGTTGCCAACACACTTGTCTTACCCGAACCGAGAGGTCCGGAAATTGCAACATTATTTACATCTGAATTATCAAAAGCATAGTCTATCGCTTTTGAATAAATATTGTCCTTGGCACTGTCAATAGGTGTTAGCTTCTGAAATGCAATTTGATGAGTTTTGTTCGGAACAACTTTTTTAACTGCCTCCAATCTATTGTTGCGCAGTTTCATTCTTGATTTTTTCATATTTTTCCTTCTTTCTTATCACTTATTTGCAAAATGAATTTTTAACGCCTTCGCGTATTATCGATGTGATAACACCTTGAGAAACATTAAAAAAACTAAATTATCCTTCATAAGTTTAATTCCTTGTTTTTGAGATAAGTAACAGAAAAAAATAATTTTTTGTCGTATTTTGCGATTTATTATTCTTTTACTTGTATCAGCGTACAAAAAATGCGTGCATATTACACTATAAAAATTATCACTGTTTTTTCAACGACCCTTTAGCTTTAAACCAAAAAAATTAAAGAGCTGTCACTCTTTCGTGCGACAGCCCGATTTCAAGCATTTCTTTATCAAATTTTACACCGCAACAACATTTGATGTGTTGCTTACGCTCTGTGTTACAAGCAGACTTTTCTTTGCATAGTGCTTGCATGAAAGTCGGTACTGATAACCAGACTCCACAACGATTGTTTTCATATTGCTATGGAAAGCACAGGCGTTTATTGGAGACCTGTTTACGAGGCTATTGAGGAATATTCTCCGTATTATGAATCTATCATCGTAGCAAATGCTCATCACATGAGAAACATACCCGGCAGAAAAACAGATGTTAAAGATGCTGAATGGATTGCTACTCTTTTACAGCACGGTTTACTTGAAGCTTCTTTTGTCCCCGAAAGAACAATCCGAGATTTAAGAGAGTTTTCAAGAACCTACAAAAATGCTGTAAAT
>JAFULG010000075.1 GCA_017473435.1 Clostridia bacterium
GATGTAGAAAAAACGAAAACGCTATGCTATAATGAAAACTGTAAACAGCGTAATATAGTGTGGTTGTTTTCGGAAAAGGAGGTAAATTTTGAAACAACGCATATATAACGCAGCTTTGTATTGCAGACTTTCCCGTGATGATGAACTTTACGGTGAAAGTTCAAGCATAAGCACTCAAAGAAAAATGCTCCGTGATTTCGCAACGGAACAAGGCTTTCATATTGTCGGTGAATATATTGACGACGGTTGGTCGGGTACAAATTTTGACCGCCCTGATTTTCAAAGAATGATTGATGATATTGAGGACGGTAAGATAAATTGTGTTATCACAAAAGATCTTTCCAGACTCGGCAGAAACTATATCCTTACAGGTCAGTACACGGAAATATATTTTCCGTCGAAGAATGTTCGGTTTATCGCCATCAGTGATGATGTAGACTCTGAAAAAGGTGAAAGCGATATTGCCCCCTTCCGTAATATTCTCAACGAAATGGTGGCAAGAGATACAAGCAAAAAAGTTAAAGCCGCTATGCGAGTAAAATTCAACAACGGAGAATTTATTGCACCTGCCGCACCTATCGGATATATTATTGACCCGAATCAAAAGAATAAACTGATAATTGATGAAGAAACCGCTTGGATACCGAAAAAGATATTTGAGCTTGCGGCTCACGGAAAAGGACAGAACTCAATAGCAAGACTGCTTACTGCGGAAAAGGTTTTTGCGCCCTATTGGTATCGTTACAAAAGAAACGGTGAACGAGCTTCAAGATTTGAAAATCAGCCCGAAGAAGTTCGCTGGCAATGGAATATTAAAACTGTGCGAGGTATTCTTTTTAACGAAGCCTATATTGGAAACACCGTTCATTACAAATGCAAGAAGGTTTCTTTCAAAAGCAAGAAAAACCGTATGACAAACGAAGATGAATGGTTACGGGTAGAGAACACACACGAGCCGCTTATTTCAAAAGACTTATGGGATTTGGTACACACTCATATGAACGCCCGCAAGCGACAAACTCAAAGAGATGAAGACAATGTTTTTTCGGGATTGGTTTACTGTGGTGAGTGCGGTTGGTCTTTGAGCTCATCTAACTGCAAAAAGCAGGCAAAATATTTGCGATGCACCAAATACAGTCAGCGTGGCAAGATAGCTTGTACGATTCATTTCACTCCGTTCAAATTGCTTTACGGTGTGGTCTTGCTCCGATTACAGTATTGGTTGCTCGAAGTTCATAAGAATCAGGATAAGATTCTTGACAGGCTTTTGCAATCTGGTGAAAGACAGCGAGAAACGGAGCGTAAGCATTATGAAAAAGAAATCAAAAGAGCTACAAAACGCAAGAAGGATGTTGATCGATTATTTTTGAAGACATACGAGGATTTTGCTTGCGGCAGGCTTGATGAAGATAATTATGAAATGCTTCGGACAAAATACCGTAATGAGCAGATACAGCTTGCAGAACAAATTTCGCAATACGAAGAAAAGCTGACGGCTACAAAAACCACAGAAGAAAATGTGCGTAAGTGGGTTGATCTAATCAGCAAATATTCAGAAATCAATGAGCTTACCGCACCGCTTCTTAATGAACTGATTGAAAAAATAGTAGTTCACGAAAAACGAATTGATACCGACGGAAAACCAACGAGAGATATTGAAATCTATTACCGTTTTGTCGGCAGAATTGATTAACACACATTAGAATGAGCCTGTCTTTGCAGGCAGGCTCAGATTTATAAATGATAATATCCTTAAGTAATGTAAGGCGGCGATTATTTAATCCCAAATCTTAAACTACCACCCGAAGAGGCAAATATCACTCTCGGCAAATGGGGAATGATGCATAAGTCTTATCTTGAAAAGCATAAGAAGGTGTTTTTTAGTTTACTGCTTGGTCAAGGTAAACTTTATCAGCACTGTGCCGAGGTTGAAAATCAGGCAAGAGATATGTTTGATACTCTTGTTGATCAGATGAAAGAAGCTGAAGGCGTGACAGAGCAACTTAAAGAAGAAAATCAGATGGAGTGGGTGTGCCGTATACAGAATATCGAAGCAAGGGCAAGAGAGATAGTTATATCCGAATTAATATACAAATAAGTTGCAGCGGTGGGAAATGTAGTTTTCTACCGCTATTTTTATGAAAACATATTGACATTTCAACTCTACTGTGTTAGAGTATAGATGCACTCTAATAGATTAGAGAAAGGAGAAATCAATATGGAAACACCTAAAGTTTTTGAAAGTGAATATCGTTTTTGCTTGATTTTATGGGAGCATGAACCCGTAAAAAGCAGTGAACTTGTTACTCTTTGCAAAGAGCAGTTAGGATGGAAGCCTACTACAACCTATACGGTTATCAAGCGTCTGTCTGAACGAGGCGTTCTAAAGAACGAAAAAACAGTTGTCACATCTCTCGTAAGCAAGGATGAAGTGCAGGCGGCTGAAATCAATGAAATGGTAGAGAAAACCTTTGAAGGGTCTTTGCCTGCGTTTGTAGCTGCTTTCACAAAACATCAGAAGATTTCCAAGGAGGAAATAGATGCGGTTCAACAGATGATTGACCGATACAGGAAAGGAGAATCATAATGGCTGATTTATTCTTAAAGATAGTAAATATGAGCATATCTGCTTCCTGGATTGTACTTGCCGTACTGCTGCTCAGAATAGTTCTGAAAAAAGCACCTAAGTGGATAAATTGCATTCTTTGGGGTATTGTAGGACTTCGTCTTATTATGCCGTTATCGTTAGAGAGTGTTTTCAGCCTGATACCAAGTCCTCAAACCATCAGTCCTGAAATTATGACAAATGTAACTCCTGAGATAAATACGGGCATACCAATTTTAAACAGTACCATAAATCCTGTAATCAGTGATACTTTCGCACCTGAAATTGGAGCGAGTGCAAATTCGTTGCAGATTTTGATTCCGATTATCTCTGTGGTTTGGCTTATTGGTATTGCGTCACTTTTAGTTTATACCCTGATAAGTTATCTGCGACTGAAAAACAAAGTCAGTACGGCTGTAAGATTTCGTGACAATATCTATCAGAGCGAAGCTGTTGTTTCTCCCTTTGTTTTGGGTATCATCAGACCTAAAATTTATCTGCCTTTCAATATGGCTGAACAAGAGATGGAACACGTTATTGCTCACGAACAAGCACATCTTCGCAGAAAAGATCACTTATGGAAACCGTTTGGTTTTATAATTCTGACTCTGCACTGGTTTAACCCTGTTATGTGGCTTGCATATATTCTGCTTTGCAGTGATATCGAGCTTGCCTGTGATGAAAAGGTTGTTAAAGAGTTTGATTATGTACAAAAAGCAGACTATTCTCAGGCTCTGCTGGCTTGCAGTGTTAATCGCCGTATGGTTGCGGCTTGTCCCCTCGCTTTTGGAGAAGTAGGTGTAAAGGACAGAGTGAAATCTGTACTCAACTATAAAAAGCCTGCTTTTTGGGTTATTATGGTCGCAATTATTGCGAGTATTGTAGCGGCGGTATGTTTTCTTACCAATCCTATAAGTGCAGATAAAATAGCTCTCGGTTATTATCGTGAAACTGAGCTCATCTACAGCCAACGTGTAACGGATTATATTCCAGAAAATGTGTATGGCATAACAGTGGAAAATCAACTTTATGTTATAGATGGCAACGGCATAGTTGCTGATATTGGAATGCTTGATAAAAGCGACCTTGATAATGACAGACTGCAAAATTTTAACTGCCTTAGCGAGGTTCCAAATTTCGATAAAATTACTACAGCATTAGTTGCAAGAGATTGGGATAGCGAAGATCAGATACATAACTGTACTCTTCACTACATTTTCAAAACTAAGCATGGCGAAGTGTTTATGGTTGTTGCTTATGCACCTACCTTATGGCTTGATGGAGTTATTGACGAAGACGATGAAGTAAAAATCGGTGAAGTCGGTCAGATAACCATAAACGAAATTAGAAAGCTACAGTATATCGGAGAAACCTATAATGAAAATACAGTTGTAAGAGAATACTCATCCGAAACCTCAGAGCGTGATTTTCAAATTGAAGCATCACTTATGAATCAGCTTGACCCACCGGAGGGTAGTTTGGCTGACGGTATGCCCTATACTGCAGCAAGCTTTCATGTTCTCGGTGAGCAGTGTCTGAGAACAGAAAATGGTACAATTGATAGATACGCAGTAATATTTGCACGTTACAGATACACCTACGAAGATGGACAACTTTTTGAAAGCGGTGAAGCCAACAAGGCTATCCTTGAATTCGAAGTAGAATCTGACGGCACTTATGCTCTTATAGATTGTAAAGAATTCATCCTTGACGGAACTGAAGTCGATTTTGAAAAAGAGTTTAATATGCTATCCTCTAAAGCAGAATACGACACTCAGCAGCTTTCTGATACTCTCACCTACGAATGCCGTGTTAAGGCAATGAACTACTACCACATAGCTTACTGGACTTATGCACCTATGCTCAGTGCCTCATGGTATTATGCTTGCCCTATAACTTTCAGCGTTGATTACGATAAGGCAGTCATTTCCTGCAGTGATGGTACAATGGTTAAAGAAAACCTTGGTGAAAAGAACGAAGAAGGCAGTGAGATGACCTATGACAGAGCAGACACTCCGATCTGGTGCCCGGTTGCATCTGATGCTGAAAGCAGTAAAGCTGCCGACAGTGCCGAAATCTCTTTCACTCTCTATAAAAACGGCAAAAAGGCTTACAAGGGTACAATTATTGCGACTTATCAGAATGCTTTCAAAGCCCCTCTCGGTAGTCTTTATGTTCTTGAAATGAGTAGTAATCGTGAACTGGTTATGGCAGAGGGCCCCACAGTGAGAATAGGTGTAAGGGCAAATGAAGTCAGATTTTATAAGGAGCGTGTCCTTGAAACAGAAAGTGACCGTGTAGTGCTCTCGGTTCATTATCTTCTCCCATCAGAGATTAAAAGGCTCAATGAAATTATGGATTCTGCAAACTGGATAAATGCTGACTATGCAAGCAGAACTCAGCTGAGCCTTGACGGAAAATTCATTCTCGATGATAAACCTATTTTCTTCAGCGATGAAATGAATGTGCTTTATTCTGCGCCTTACTATGCCGAAATTGAAAGCGAGGATATGGCTTTCATAATGAGTCTGCAGGGCAGCCGTGAGTATAAGAGTGACTTGTGTGGCCTTTATTCAAAGCTTACTCTTAATCTTTCATCAAAGTTCTTTGAGTTTACAGCCCATCCTCTTTCATCAAGGATATACTATGGTGACTACGAAGAAACAGAGAACAATATCGTAATAATAGATGATGAAACCGCAGACTTCTTCACTTTCAGAAAGTCAGAGGGTAATCTTATCTTTGATGCAGAAAACTCCTCACCTGTACCGCAATACAACGGCGTTGAAAACCTCAAAGATGGAGCGGTATTTACACAATGAGTTGCGTAATAAAAACAATCCGCTAAAAATACTCTCAAATTCGTACTTGTTTAAATTATAAATTATAGTAATCCCTGTTGTTGCATTAACCTGCTTCAACGGGGATTCTTATATTCATATCAACTTCCCCCTTATCTCCTCATACCCCTTCTGCAAAGCAATCCTCACACTTTCCTCTTCTGACAATTCATTAAGCGTTGCAATTTCTTTATACGTTTTCTTCTTACGGCGGACCTTAACGGGTTCGCCGTTTTTGTCTTTTTGCATCTCAAATATGCTGTGACATTCAGGGCAGAAAGCAAGATTATCAGCAATCATCAGCTGTATCCCAATATCAAGTTTGTTATAAGCTCCCCATACTGCCTCAGACTGCTCTTTTCGGATAAGTTCAAGTTCCGGGTTAAAGGTGTTATCACTTGTTACATCTTCTGCGGTTTCCTCCGAATCTTCGTCACAGTATTCCTTGTAAAAGGGTATAAACAAGGTGTTTCGTAAACCGGCGGCAATAAGTTCACAAGTGAATTTAGGTGAACGGTCAATTTGTTCAGCAATCCTTTCAATGTTTTCTTGAGTAGCCGTTTCCCCATACTCCCTGTATAGAGCCATAGCCTTGCGGAGCATTTTGTCCTCATCGGCATTTGGTATTGTAAGACCGTGCCTCATTGAACGGATATATTCGTGAATCTCATGCTCATAATAATACCTTGCAAAATACAGGAACGGTACATTCTGCGATAAATCATACTTTTCAAAAGCTTTGTAAAGACCGTGAACGAATACCATTTTCAAATCAGCAAAATGCCCCTGCATAGCATAGTTGTGTACCATACCGTAAATCTTATCGTTGAGCCTTGGCTCATAAAAGTGCAGAAAATAACTGAAATACCTTTCGTCTTTTTCGGTCAGGTAAAGCTCAATATATTCCTGCAAGGATTTCTTTTCCTTCGGTGCCGTGGCACAGTAAAACATATATAAATCTTCTTCCCATTTTTTCATTATGCCACATCCTTTCCGTTAGTTTTTCTCCGTATCAGCATAAAGCTTTTTACGGCTTAAATCCTTTTTGTACTGTGTTTTGAAATATTCAGGGTCACGCTTGGCTAACAGCATACGGTTCCTTGCTATTGCCTTTGCCTTTTCTGCAAACTCAGCAGTTATGGTACCTCGTAAAGCTTCAGTACGGATACAGCTGCAACGCTTGTTGTAAATATCCATAATGGGATTATTTTCGGATAGCTCCTTTTTACGGATAGCGGCAGCATACTGTCTGTAGGTAAGCTTCTGACCGTTTATCTTTTCGGGTGCTATGCCATTAGTACAGTATCTTTGCTTTCTTGCACTCTGCATAAGAAAATACTTGCCGCAAATCTCACATCTTTTAGGGTAATGACCATAGTGCAACCCCTCAAAGAAATCCGTAACAATGAAGCTGTAAAAGCTGTCAAAGTACAGCTTTCTTGCGACTGTTGTGTACTGACTCTTTATGTTTTTCTTGACCTCAATAAACTCTTCATTTACAGAGAATGTCTTGTCACCGAATATCCGATTTGCGACAGGTAAGAGATGTCCCTCATCGTGTTTTTCAATATCAGGTAAAGAATTAACAAAGGCAACAAGGTTTTTATGGGCATAGTACATATCATCGCTGATGTTATTGAAGAATGTAATAATTCCGGTTAACTCATTTATGATACCTTCGCACTCGTTTATATGCTCAAAATCACAACGACGTAAAGCGGTGTCAACTATAACCTCGTCTTGTGGTATTAAACCGATTTCAGCTCTCCGTACAAAGTATTCGCAGATACGCTGACCTGTTTCTTCACTGAACAGAAATGTAACCCTTTCTCGAATGGCATCAAAGTCAAGGGTACTATAAACAGGAATGTTTGGCAGAGTTTTCAGCTCCTCAAGAATCATTCTGCCTGTATCGGTAAAATTACGGATATTGAGATAGCCGCACCTTAACTGCTTGAGGATATTATAGTTAATTTCGTCTGAAAAGACAGAAATTCTTGCAGCGGTATCATTTTTATAAAAAACATTCAAAAAATTTGTTGCGAATATACCGGCAGGATAGTTCTTTTTGTCCCAATATGCTCTCCCGTCACGGTATGCGACAGTCACAGAAAAGGCTACCATAGTGCTTTTTCATCTCCTTTTTTGAATTTTTGAGGTTATTTTACTATCTTTTTCGGGTGAAAAGTGTCAAAAACTGTATTTTCACAAAATTACTGTTTTTTTGTTACGGATTTTAATTTTAACTTGTTACTCTATAATGGGCGATTTTGCAAAAGTTCCCTATTAATTATATAGAGAGAGGTGAAAACCACACCAATTCAAGGTTAAAATGATTGTATCATACCTGTTTGTATTATACAAATTTTACAGTCCCATAAAACGGACTTTAAGTTGAAGCAAAGAAAAACTGCCCTCACAAAAAATAAAGGCAGACTGTTGATAATATTTTGATTGAATGATATAATTCAAAAAGATAGGAAGTGATAAAGTTGAAAAATATCAAAGCTATTCTTTTTGATTCCGGCAGAGTTCTTAACGGACCTGTTACGGGACATTGGTTTATAACACCTAACTTTTGGGAATATGTCAACAAAGGTGTTTTCGATTCTCTTGATAAAAGCAAAATTGCTTCTGCTTTTGCTGAAGCTGATAAATATATAGTTGCTCAAAAACTTATGACAGCTAAAGAGGAAGAATATCAGCATTTCATAAAGTTTTATGAAATATTTTCATCTCAGTTACCCGAACTGAAACTCACTGCTGATGCAATAGAAAATGTTGCAAAGGATTTGGTTTTCAATCCTAAAAAGTATGCTTTCTATGATGATGCACTTGAAATAGTCCCAAAACTAAAGAGAAAATATAAATTGGCAATCGTATCAGATGCTTGGCCGTCACTTTTAGATGTTTACAATGAAAACAATATGACTTCATATTTTGATTCGATTGTTATATCTTCTTTCCTCGGTACATCAAAACCTGATAGTAAAATGTATAACACTGCTCTTCAAGAATTAAATATAAAACCCGAAGAAGCAATATTTATTGATGACAGCTTGAAAAACTGTATGGGTGCTATGGCGGTTGGTATAAACACCGTTCTCCTTTGTAGGAACAAGCAAGCATATATTTCAGAAAAAATCAAAAGTATCAGCAAAGGATACAGAGTAATAAACGATTTAAATCAACTTTACAAATTTATATAAAATACATACTCACATACACCTGTTACCCCAAAAGTATTAGGTGTTTTTTTATATCCAAAAACCTAAATTTCGGGATGTGAATACTGCGTTAGATTTTTGCCCAGTGATACTCGGTATCACTTGGAGACTTTTACATCTGGTAATTCTGGTAGATGGCTAAAATAGCCACTAACCAACTTTACATACAAAAAATTTTTTACGAAAGGAAGTGTTTATCTTCAACATTCGCGACAGACCCATTTTCCACCGCACCCGTAGAGGGTGCTTTTTTTATGCCCAAATTTATTATCTAACAAAATTTTAATCTAATGGAGGAAAACAAATGAAAACTTTTAACGAAATCAAAATCATCGGTGTTGACCATGGGTATGGCAACATCAAAACTGCAAACCACTGTTTCAGAACAGGCATTACGGCTTATGACTCAGAGCCGCTTTTCACAAAGGATATGCTTGTTTACGGTGGAAAGTATTATCTTATCGGTGAAGGACACAAGGAGTTTCTTCCCGACAAAATCAAAGACGAGGACTATTACGCCCTCACCCTTGTGGCTATTGCAAAAGAATTAAGTGCTGAAGACTTAACGGTCGCCACAATTCACATTGCGGCAGGTCTGCCTCTTACCTGGACAGCAGGTCAGAAAGAGAGCTTCAAAGCTTATCTTACTAAGAATAAGGAAGTATCTTTCACGTGGCAGCATAAGGACTATAAAATCAGGATAGCAGGAGCAAGTATCTATCCGCAGGGATATGCGGCGGTTTCGCAGTTTGCAACCAAAATGGACGGCGTAAACCTTGTCGCTGACATCGGTAACGGTACTATGAATGTACTCTATGTCATAAACGGCAGACCGCAATCAGAGAGAATGTATACGGAAAAATTCGGTACACATTTCTGTACTGTTGATATCCGTGAAGCATTCCTCAGAAAAACACAGAGAGAAATCAATGAGCATATTATTGATGAGGTGCTGTGCAAGGGTACTGCAAACATTGTTCAGGCGGATATGAAGATTATCAAGGCAGAGGTGCAGAAATATGTAGCTGAAATCTTCCACAGACTCCGTGACCACGGATATGATGAAAACACTATGATGCTGTATATTACCGGCGGTGGCGGTTGCCTTGTAAAGAATTTCTACAAGTTCAATGCAGACCGTATTCAGTTCGCTGATGACATCTGTGCGGCGGCAAAGGGTTATGAGTACCTTGCCGAAACTATGATGAAAAGTGGCAGGATATGAGTGAGTACCGTATAAATATCCGCTTTAATTTAAGCGACACTGAACACACGGCAATTATTGATTATCTGAACAGCCTTGATAAAGAAAAATACAAGTCAAGAAATCATTTTATTATTAAAGCGATTAAATCGGCTATTGCTTATGAAGAGAAACAAACGGCAGATGACGAACTGCTTGAAAAGTTCCGTGAGATTCTAAAAGAGGAGCTGTGCGGTATTTCAGTTGCCGTAACAGCTCCTTCTCCTTCTTCGGAGAGCTTTAATATGGAATTGACAGAGGAGCAGAAGCTGAAAAATGATGCAGGGGCGATTGCTTTTCTTGATATGTTTTAATGGTGCCAAAACCTGCAGATTTTGGAGCTACAGAGGAAAACGCAATAAAAAACGGCACCACTTACGGTGCCAACAGCTGGGAGGTGATATTTATGACCGATAACGAGAAAAAGCTGATACAAGCCAAGCACAGACTTGAGCAGGCTGAAAACCGCAACCGTAAAAAGGAACGTTCGGAGCGAAACCACAGACTTATTGTAGAGGGTGCGAGTTTGGAGAAGCTTTTACCTGAAATCAAGACGATGAACTATACTGATATTGAGGGGTATTTACGGGGAAAACTGAAATAAAGGCTTATATATTCCCTTAAGGGCGCACTTACTCACCACCGTAAAGGCGGTGCAGTGCGCTCTCCGAGGGCATAAGAAAATCACAAATTTTATTTATGCTTTTTCTTCTTATTTAATAAAGCAAGCAACCTAAGAACAACAAAACCGACCAAAAAAGTTGCGACAAAAAAACACAATGAAATTATAATTGAACGCTTTAAATCTTCGGTTCTGTTTAAAAGCATAATATAGCAAAAAAATGAAGCAATAGAAGTGATAATAAAACTTGTAAAAGCATCTCTTGCAGGGGTGATTTTCTTCTTTGAAAAAGTATCCCACAATCCGTTTTTTATCGTCATAATAACGCAAGTGCAACCGCCTATCAATAAGGGTAAACTTTCCGCAATAATATATCTGAAATCTACAAGCATAGCAAATTCTATCAGTACAATTATAAACCCTATAAAAAACATCGTCATAAGAGAAAACTTGTAAACATTAACTGCCTTTTGTTTTTCATCGTTACTGTAATCTGCAATTTTATTCAATGTTTCTTTTACCTCTTTGTCCATAACTTTATCTTTCCTTTCTCCATCAAGAATTTCACCAACTTCAATGTCATAAAATTCTGCAAGCTGAATAAGTACGCTTAAATC
>JAFULG010000076.1 GCA_017473435.1 Clostridia bacterium
CTAACTCCGTAATGGTCTAATTTTCTCGTCAGCCTTTTAACTGCCGTATATTCCGACATTCGATAGCCGCTAGGTGGAGCTTGGTTTTAGCTCAACCTTGATATAAAAATTAGCCTTACTTCTAATCCGCACAACTTCGGAGGACGGATGAAGATGAAACAACCACGTCAAACCGTACAACCTTGGAGGACGGATGAAATTGAAATATCCACGGGAGCGGTCTGCGAGAGTCGGGTTGACTGTACCGAAAGGGCAGACGAGAAAACTTGACAATAACGGAGTTGAAATGAAAGCATACACGGAGCGGACTCATTGGTGAAAGTTTTCCTTAAACAGAGTTGTACGTGAACTGCCGTGGTAAATTGAGCTGTAGTAATGTAAATTTTTCCGTAGAGCAGAAAGCTGTTTTTATATCAGGTTAAAATAATTTGGAAGAGTTGCGATTAAAGCGAACGTAACAGCGGAAAAATTTACCGCCACTGCGGACCGCCTTGACGGACCAAAGAGCGCTTTGCATCCTTTGCCGCTCCGGGCAAAGGATGTGCCTCCGCGGCATGAGCGGGACGGAGTTAAAAGAAACGACCGCGGAAAAAAAGAAATAGTATAACATACAAGTTAAGGCGGAACGGAGTTGAAAGCAGCAACCACGGAACAAAAGAAAAAGTATATCGTACAAATCAAGGCGGAACGGAGTTAAAAGAAACAACCACGGAATAAAAAGAAAACCACAACGTACAAGCCAAGGCAGTAGAACGTAAAATCAACAACCGCGGTTAAAAAGAAAAAAAGATGAGGGGCGCTGCCCCTCACCCTGCAAGCTTTTGTAAAAGCTTGACCAAAACTTTGCTTGTTTTTCTTTTTATATCTTCTTTACAGCCTCATATGCCGACTTTGTCGCATCTGCAATCCTGCCGACCTTCTTGCTGTCACCTATAACAATCGGGTTAAATCCGTTCTTTTTAAGCTCCTCTTCAAGGTAGTTAACAGGTCTTGAGCCGAGAGCAAGAACAACGTGGTCAACATTTACGCGGGTGTATTCCTCAGTCTTTACGTTCTCGGTAACAATGTAGCCGTCATTTATTTCATTTAGCTTTTCGCTAGTCATAAACACAGTTCCTGCATCTTTCAACTTCGGCATAACATCGTCAACGTGCTGCATCCATGTTCCGGGAGCAAGCTTCTTCGCCATTTCAACAACAGTAACCTTGTTACCCTTTTCGCAAAGGTAATGGGCAGTTTCAAGTCCCGTCATACCTGAGCCGATAACAGCTACGTTCTTGCCCTCAAGATTAATTCTGCCTGAAAGTATGTCCTCAAAGGTGTAAACCTCACCGGTGCAGTTGCCCTTGAATTTAGGCTTGACAGGCTCACTGCCTGTTGCAAGAATTACTGCGGCAGGGTTGAGTGCCTTAAGCTCGGTAGCTGAAATCTCCTTACCTGTAAAGATTTTTACGCCCTTTTCAAGGCAGGCGTTAACAGCGTCCTCGGTAAACCAGTTTGTCTTTGCTTTTTCGGGAGGAGCGGAGGCAAGGTTGATCTGTCCGCCGACCTTGTCCTTTTTTTCGTAAAGGTGTACGTCAAAGCCTCTGTCGGCAAGTAATTCTGCTGCACAGAGACCTGCTGGGCCTGCACCGATGACAGCTACCTTTCTGCCGTTGCCGTTTTTTGGCAGCTCCTCAGTTTCGTGACCTACAAGGGGATTGACGGAGCATTCACCGTGAGAGCCTATGTATGCGTTATTCTGCATTGACTCGATGCAGTTGAGACAGCAGATGCATCTCTTGATTGTGCCTTCGCCGGAAAGAGCCTTGTTAGCCCAATGGGGGTCGGCAATCTGGGGTCTGCCGAGGCAGACGAAATCCTGAACACCTTCCTTAAGCTGAGCTTCTGCCTGTTCGGGTGAGCGTATAAGGTTAGCGGCAAGGACGGGGATTGATACAGCCTCCTTGATAGCCTTCGCCATAAACTTTCTCCAACCGGGCTCGAAGGAAACGGGCTCAAGCCAGTAGTTGAAGGTGTCGTAGCCGGCTGAGGAAACGTCAATAGCGTCAACTCCTGCAGCTTCAAGAATTTTTGCAATTTTAACGCCCTCGGCTAGGGTGTAGCCCTTGCCCTCCTGACCGATAAAGCGGTAGCATTCGTCAGCGGAAAGGCGTACAATGATGGGGAAGTCCTTACCGCAGGCTTCCTTGATGCCCTTGATAATGTTGCAGATAAAGCGGGTTCTGTTCTCTAAAGGTCCGCCGTATTCGTCGGTACGCTGATTAGTTACGGGGCTCAAGAACTGCTGAAGGAGATAGCCGTGAGCAGAGTGAAGCTCAACACCGTCACAGCCTGCCTTGAATACACGGACTGCGGCATCGATAAACTGCTGCTCAAGCTCCTTGATCTCGCCCTTGCGAAGCGCTCTTACTCGACCTGCGGCAAAGTAAGCAGGGTCGCACTTTGAAGGAGCAACGCTTGAGGGAACAATATTTCTGTCAAGAAGAAGAGGACCTACCTTGGGCGTAAGCTTGTAAAGGAGCTTACCGTAAGCACCCTTTGTAAGCTTTTCAAGCTGAATACTCAGAGGAACAGTGCCTACAAGCAAACCTACATTCTGTCTGCCGGGGTGGTGAAGCTGAACGAAGAACTTTGCTCCATGGCGCTGAACACGCTGTGCAAGCTCCCTGAGCGGCTCAATGTGATAATCGTGGCTTGCGGCAAGCTGGGCAAAGGCGGCAGAGCCCGTCTGATCGTTGACACGGGTAATCTCTGTCATAATAAGACCGCAGCCACCCTTTGCACGTTCCTCGTAGTAGTTCATAAGCTTTTCCGTGGGCTTGCCGTCAAAATGACCGAAGCCCATAAGCATGGGAGGAAGAACAATTCTGTTTTTGATTTCACAATTACCGATTTTCATCGGACTTGACATTATTTCATAACTCATTTGAGAGCACCTTCTTTATGTTTTTTTACTGTTTCCTTGAATTCTGCGAACTTTCTCTTTTCAAGGGCAAGGTAAACGGTTTTGACGGGGGGAAGGAACTTCATAAGCACCTTTGAAAGGTCAAAGAGCTTGCAGGGGCTGACATTCTTCTTGCCCTTTTCAATACCCTCGACCATCTTTCTTGCAACGTGGTCAGGCTTCTGCACGGGGAAGGGCTTTTTGAAGGGAAGCTCGTTTGCGGCAGGGAAAAAGCCTGTGTCAGTAGCAACGGGATAAAGGCAGGTAAGCTGTACGTTGTCGGGCTTTTCAAGGCGGATACCCTCCTGGAAGCCGTGCATTGCAAATTTTGATGCGCTGTAAATTGTAAAGCCGGGCATAGCCATTGTGCCGATTGCGGAAACGGTGATTGCAAAAATACCCTTTCTGCCTGCAAGATATTCTACATATTTCTGGTAAGAATAAATGGGGGAGAATACGTTTGTTTCAAACATTCTGGAGACTCTGTCCCAATCGCAGTAGTTCATCTCCTCATAGTAGGGATAACCTGCGTTGGCGTAGAAAATATCAATAGAGCCGAGCTTTTCGAGAGCAACCTCGAAGATTTCGTCAACGGCTTCCTTTGAGGAAACATCCTTCTGGAAAATAATAGTCTTTTCGTCAGCAAGGGGCTCGAGTCTGCCGATATTTTTATCAACGCAGAGAATTTTGTTTCTGCCCTTGAGGAGCTTTAAAACCTCAAGTCCGATGCCGTTGTCACAGCCTGTGAGGACTATGTTTTTACCTGTAATCATATTTATCTCTCCTATAAATAAATGTGGGGTTTGCATACAGATAAATTTTAACACATTGAGAAGAATAAATCAACTTTATTTCACATTGAGCCGTAGCGTGAAAGGGTGAAAAACAGGGTTAATTTTCCTTATAGGCAAAACAAAAGGCTGTTTTGTGCAATGTGCCGATAAACAGACAAAAAAATTGTTGACATTTCCGATTGCCTGGTCTATAATATATATTGTAGTAACTTAAAAAGGAGATGAAAAAAATGGCAAAGATTGATTTTAATGCCAAAAAAGGCTTTATCTGCGATATGGACGGAGTTATCTATCACGGGAACATTATATTACCCGGCGTCGCAGAATTCATTAACTGGCTCAACGAGGAGAAGAAGGACTACCTTTTCCTTACAAACAACAGCGGATTTACGCCCCGTGAGCTTCAGCAGAAGCTGCACAGAATGGGACTTGAGGTAGGCGAGGAGCATTTTTATACAAGCGCCCTTGCAACGGCTGAATTTTTAAAGGAGCAGGCACCCGGCTGCAGCGTTTACGCATTGGGTGAAGCAGGACTTCTCAACGCCCTTTATGAGGCAGGCTGTACAATGAACGATGTCAACCCCGACTATGTTGTTATCGGTGAGGGCAGAACTTATACCCTTGACACCCTTACCAAGGCAACGAACCTTGTGCTTGGCGGTGCAAAGCTCATCGGTGCAAACTCCGATGTTTCGGGTCCCATTGAGCACGGTATTGCTCCTGCCTGCAGAGCCCTTGTTGCACCCATTGAAATGGCAACGGGAGCCGAGGCATACTTTTGCGGTAAGCCCAATCCTCTTATGATGAGAACGGGACTTAAGCTTTTAGGCTGTCACTCGGCTGAGGCTGTTATCATTGGTGACAGAATGGATACTGATATTGTTGCAGGCCTTGAAACGGGTGTATCTACTGTGCTTGTGCTTTCGGGTGTATCGACGGTTGAAACGGTGAAGACCTACGCTTACCGTCCTACGATGATACTTGACGGAGTAGGGGAGATTGTAAGGTTAGCGAGAGGATAAAAGGAAATAAACTAGCAAAGTTCTTTGGTTCTTTCTTACAAGAAAGAACGCCCCGCGGCGAGCGATGAAACAATTAAATAAATAACAAAGGTCACGGAAAAACGAATTCCGTGACCTTTAGGTTTTTATATTGGTCAAGCTGAATTGGAAGTTGTAGGGAGCGATGCCCCCGTCGCTCCCTACCATATGTATTTTAACAACTTCTCATTTGTTACTTTGATTTTTCCATCCGCTCGCCGCGTGGCGTTA
>JAFULG010000077.1 GCA_017473435.1 Clostridia bacterium
CAAGATGGACGGGTATTCCCGTATCCAAGATCATGGAAAGCGAGCGAGAAAAGCTTTTGGGTCTTGAGGAAATCATTCACAAGCGAGTCATCGGTCAGGATGAAGCTGTCCTCAAGGTCAGTGAAGCCATTCTTCGTTCCCGTGCAGGAATCAAGGATCCGCGCCGTCCTATTGGATCGTTCCTCTTCTTAGGTCCTACAGGTGTCGGTAAGACCGAGCTTGCCAAGGCTCTTGCCGAAGCCTTATTCGACGACGAAAAGAGTATGGTCCGTATTGATATGAGTGAGTATATGGAGAAATACTCTGTATCCCGTCTGATCGGAGCTCCTCCCGGATACGTAGGATACGATGAAGGCGGACAGCTTACCGAGGCGGTAAGAAGAAAACCCTATGCCGTTATCCTCTTCGATGAGGTGGAAAAGGCTCACCCCGACGTATTCAACGTACTGTTGCAGGTTTTGGATGACGGACGTATCACTGACAGCCAAGGCAGAACGGTCGACTTTAAGAATACCGTTATCATACTGACCTCGAATCTTGGTTCCGGTGCAATTCTTGATGGAATCAATGCAAACGGCGAGATCAACGAGGAAGCAAGGCAAACCGTTTACGAACTGCTCAAACGCAACTTCCGTCCCGAATTTCTCAACCGTCTCGATGAGATTGTGTTCTACAAGCCACTTACAAAGGAAAACATCCACGGCATCGTAGATCTTCTGATCGCAGACCTCAACAAGCGTTTGAAGGATAAGCAGGTTAACGTGAAGGTCAGCGACAACGCAAAGCAGTTCATTATTGACTCGGCTTACGATCCTACCTACGGCGCAAGACCCTTGAAGCGTTTCATTCAATCTAAGATTGAAACATTGCTTGCCCGTGCTATCATAGGCGGCAACGTCGAACCCGAAACGACCCTGGAGATCGATTGTGAGAACTCCGCTCTCGTAATAAAATAACACTCAGCCCTCGCTCCATTTCGGAACGAGGGCTGAGTGTTATTTTGCTTTATCCTGTTCGTTATAATAATTCTGAGTATCTTCAGCGCATTTTATAACTCGCTCAAGAATTGTACTGCTTCTTTTTACACAAGCATTTACAAGAGGGTCTGCAACGGTTTTAATCATATCACCGTCATAGTCGGCTCCGCCAAGCCTTTCAGGAATGAGAGAACGGGAGTCAACCATTATTACATAGTGAAGATGTGAAAGATACTTTTTACGAAGTTCACCGACAACCTTTAAGGGTATTGCAATAACCTCTTCATTTCTTGCTATATGGGGACTGCGAAGAAGAGTATAGATATCATTTTCTTTATATGTAGGCATAGGTGCATACATCAAATTATCGTGAAGCTGTTCTTTTTGGAGTTTCTGATATGCAGATGTTTCACCCTCGGAAGACTTAACTATATATGCAAGAAGCTTCATAAGGTCATCAGAAAGATAACGGTTATCACCGGACACTAAAAGCTTACCCATAGAGTATTTGTCAGCTATGCTTTCAGCCTTATCAGAAAGCTCTTTCTGAAACATGGTTTCACCCATAAACAGAGGATTTTTACGGATGATGTCCGAATAAATATCACCTTTTCCGAGAAGATAATCTTTTCGTGCTTCACGGTTACCGATGAAGCTGAAATATGCACTTTCCGTTGTTTTGGTAATCCTATTTTGCTTTTCTGCTTCGGGATCTTCATTCCATCCCAAGGGTAAATCAGCAGGACGGAATTCATCATTCATTATGGCAAGAGTATTGAGAAATTGATAATTAAGCTCAATGGTGTCCGGCTTCAAGCTTTCCTGCGAGCCTTGGTGAAATCAGACCCTCACCGTCAAACTCCGTTATCTTAACATCTGTTTTCTTCTGTACTCTTGTATACACACGCACAGGGTTATCTGTACCGTCATCAGCTACGGTAATAACATCAACATCCTTTACAATCGATTCGGGATTATCAATAACAATAATTCTCTTTTCGGAAAGGATATCTTCATCGTTATATCTTTTGCCGCTTGTGAAAAGCAGAGCGTTATATGCATAAAGCTTACTGAGCTGACACTTGCCGATAGTCATACCCAGCATCATTCTTTCCTTAAGCGCCTCATAAATATCCGAGCGGACAAATGAAAGTCTGTTGTCACGGCTCATAGATGCGGAGCGTTCAAAGGCGATGTATGTCATATCCTCTTTGCCGAAATTAATCCTTATGCCCTTCGGCTTGAATATCTCTTTTGCAAGCTCCTGCAGTTCAAGTATTCTGCCCACAGGCATACGGTTAAATATACCCGAGAAATCTACATACACAAACACATCACGAAGAGCCTCACACAGAAGCTCACTGTTACGAAAATCGTCACCGTAAAGGATACACATAGCCTGATGAAAAATCGGGCAGTCATCCTGCAGAGTATTTTCTGTGCGGTATTCATTCGGGATAGATGTTGAATCAAAACAGAAATCATATCCGTCGCCGGTTTTGCGGGCGGTTGAAATTATACTGAGTGCCGAAATTTCAGGTATCAGATACTTTTTGTTTTTCATACTGTTCTCCCTGATAATTATTGATTATTTTCAGTATATCACAGGAAAATATATATTGCAATCATTATTATATAAACTGCCCCCACCAATTAGTTTTCAGATGGAAGGAAAGTATTGTAGAGTGGCAAAATCGCAAAGAAAAACTGCCCTCACGGGGAGAGCAGTGAAGGATTGTGTGTCACCTAACGTATTGAATATAGCCAATAATAAACAGGTGCAGAGGATAGTATATGTAAAAAAGCCATTTCATAATTTTGTTTATCTTTGGGCTTTGACCTCTCTGTCCGTTATACATCATAATAATCGGTATTGAAAAGAGAACGCCCATTTGTATAATTCCGTAAAGTTTATCAAGTGCAAAGAAATATACAACGGAATAAATAGCTACATAAAATATCATCCACAACATTTGCTTTTTGATGTTACCTCTGTTCGTACCGATAGCCATAATACAAAGACTTGCAATGCAACTCCAGTCACTCGGAAAAGTAATAACACAAATAAGCAACACAAGAATAACTTTAATGCTCGCTTTTATTCTTTCGCTGTTTACCACACGGAGCATTACCAAGCCCCACGCAAGAGGCCACATAACACTTGTTTGATTGAAAACATCCCCGTAATAAAATGGGATGAAGGATTTCCAATCGACAAAGGATGAAGAAGCGAATATGTAAGCAAAATGCGATATAAACGCAAATGCAAACAAGCGTAGAGTGTATTTGTTTATATTCTTTGTGTAGTGATAACCCTCCGCTATAAAATAACACATAATCGGACAAGTAAGTCTACCGATTATATGTAACACAACCGGGATAATACCTTCATCATATCCTGGGAAAACTAACCAAGCAATATGGTCAATTGTCATTGCAACAATGGCTATAATTTTTATTGTATTTGAGTTTAGTATCTTTTTCATAACTGCACTTTTAAAATCTGTTTTACAAACAGCTCATTAAACTTTTCGGCTTCTTCCCATTGCGGAGTATGACCTGATTTTTCAAATTCAAAGAATTCTTTATGAGGTGCCTCAAGATTTTTAAGCCATTCTCTGGCTAACTCACTTACTGTGTTATAGTCATACTTACCCATAAACAGATATACAGGCACGGAAAGTTCTTTAACTTCATTTAGGAAATCTACTTTTTCGTGTCCTAAAGGCTGTGACAAACACCATTCATTTGCAATAACATATTTAAGCATAGTAAAAAGAGAATACTCTTTAAACATACACGGAATTTTGGGCAATGTGTTTATGACACTATTTCCATATTTGCCGTATAAGATGCCGCCCATTTTGTTGAGGTAGTTTCTCTGTAAAAGCATTTTATCGTCTTTATAAAAACCGTTAACAGGCGGACCGATTTTCTGTAATGCTTTTATTGCTCGTTTATCATTACGCTTTTTTGCTTCTTTTAAAGTGAAATCAAAAGATATTGCTTCATTTCTTACGGCATCAACAACCTGACCGATACCAACATAACATTCAACATCTTCAGGAAATTTTTGAATATACCAAACACCAAGCTGTGAACCGAATGAATGACCGACAAGAATTATCTTTTCTTTGTTGAATCTCTTTTTAAGATATTGAACAACATTATGTAAATCATCAATATACAAATCTTTTGTAAGAACTTCTGTCTTTGCCATTTTTCTGTTATATGCTAAACCTGCACCTCGCTGATCCCAAGCAATAATAGTGGCATACTCGGCTAATTCAGAATTCCATTTCATTATGAATGGTCTGTCTGCAGCACCACAACCGCCGTGTAAAAACAGAACAATAGGAGCAGAAGAATTCTGAGAACGAAATCTTAAATAATAGTCATTGTTATTTATATTAACTTTTTCAGCACTATCTATCAAATATTTCCTCATATCCGTTAACCACCTTTGCGTTTGTTATGAAACATTATATCACATCAACACAACAAATATCAATCTGTTTGCATACACTTGTTACTTTAACTGTAACAGGTGTTTTTTATATCTAAACCCTATATCTCGGTATATAAATACTGCGTCACATTTTTATCAAAGGGCCTTTTTACCCCTTTGATTTTATATCCATATTCTCCAAGTGTTCATTTCGAGCACTTGGAAATTTCTACATCAGGTAATTCTGGTAAGTGACAAAAATTGTCACCTACCAACTTTACATATAAAAATATCATTATGAAAGGAGTGTTTATCTTCAACATTCGCGACAGACCCATTATTTCACCGCACCCGTAGAGGGTGCTTTTTTATGCCCAAATCTATTATCAAACAAAATTTTAATTAAAAGGAGTAATTCAAAATGAAAAAATTAAATGATGTAATCATCATCGGTGTTGACCATGGTTACGGCAACATCAAAACTGCAAACCACTGTTTCAGAACAGGCATTACGGCTTACGATTCAGAGCCCCTTTTCACAAAGGATATGCTTGTTTACGGTGGTAAGTTCTATCTTATCGGTGAGGGACACAAGGAATTTCTTCCCGATAAAATCAAGGACGAGGACTATTATGCCCTCACTCTTGTGGCTATTGCAAAGGAGTTAAGTGCTGAAGACTTAACGGTCGCCACAGTTCACATTGCGGCAGGTCTGCCCCTCACTTGGACTGCAGGTCAGAAAGAGGGCTTCAAAGCATATCTCACAAAGAATGAAGAAGTAACCTTCACTTGGCAGCATACCGAGTACAAAATCAAAATAGCAGGTGCGAGTATCTACCCTCAGGGTTATGCGGCGGTTTCGCAGTTTGCAACCAAAATGGACGGTGTAAATCTTGTGGCTGACATTGGCAACGGTACTATGAATGTTCTCTATGTCATAGACGGCAGACCGCAGTCAGAAAGAATGTACACAGAAAAATTCGGCACTCACTTCTGTACGGTTGATATCCGTGAAGCCTTCCTCAGAAAAACACAGAGAGAAATCAATGAGCATATCATTGATGAGGTACTGTGCAAGGGTACTGCAAACATTGTTCAGTCTGATATGAAAATCATCAAGGCAGAGGTACAGAAATATGTAGCTGAAATATTCCACAGACTCCGTGACCACGGGTACGATGAAAACACTATGCTTCTGTATATTACCGGCGGTGGCGGTTGCCTTGTAAAGAATTTCTACAAGTTCAATGCAGACCGTATTCAGTTCGTTGATGACATCTGTGCGGCGGCAAAGGGTTATGAATACCTTGCCGAAACTATGATGAAAAGTGGCAGGATATGAGTGAGTACCGCATAAATGTCCGCTTTAATTTAAGCGACACAGAGCACACGGCAATCATTGATTATCTTAACAGCCTTGATAAAGAAAAGTACAAATCAAGAAATCAGTTTATCATTGATGCGATAAAATCCGCTATTGCCTATGCAGAGAAACAGACGTCAGACGATGAACTGCTTGAAAAGTTCCGTGAGATTCTGAAAGAGGAGCTGTGCGGTATTTCAGTTGCCGTATCAGATCCTTCTTCGGAGAGTTTCAATATGGAATTGACCGAAGAGGAAAAGCTGAAAAATGATGCGGAGGCATTGGCGTTTCTTGATATGTTTTAACGGTGCCAAAACATTTGATTTTTGGAGCCACAGAGGAAAATGCAATAAAAAACGGCACCGCTTACGATGCCGACAGATTGGAGGTGATATTTATGACCGATAATGAAAAAAAGCTGATGCAAGCCAAGCACAGACTTGAGCAGGCAGAAAACCGCAACCGAAAAAAGGAACGAACAGAGCGAAACCACAGACTTATTGTAGAGGGAGCTATTTTAGAGAAAGTTTTACCTGAAATCAAGACTATGAACTTTACTGATATTGAGGGGTATTTACTCGAAAAGCTGAATTAAAGGCTGATATATGTCCCTTAAGGGCGCACTTACTCACCACCTCGTTGTCACAAGCTCCGTATCACTCGTTTCCGCAAAATTGCGAAAACTCATTCACTTCACTGTTCCTCCTCTCCCCAAAAAGTCTATGACTTTTCGGGGACCCCTTGTGTGGTGCAGTGCGCTCTCCGAGGGTGCAGACGATATTTATTTTAAAACAAACTGCCGTTATGTTTTGTTTGCACTTTGAAGATGTGTATAACGCAGATAATCAATCCGGTAAAAAGCAAAACTGAGCTTATCACGGACACAATTTTTATATGTGCAAACAAAGTCATAAATCCGTTTATACAAGCAGGAATACACATAAACATAACGGCACTACCCATTTCTTTTGAGTAAGCATCTATATCAGTAACATTTTTATAGTGATATGAATGTAAAATAGAAACATTCCCTTTTCTTATTAAAATTCCGACAATCAACAATACAATACCGACAATGGCTGAAATAACTGCAGAGATTATATTTTCAGCTTGTATCTGTGTTGCCATTGAAACAAACAATTCTTTACCTATTATTATCAACACAGGAAGTAAAACAACAATAAGAACAGATGTATACACAGCGATCTGAAGATTCTGTTGCTTTTTGTTCTTTTGCACTTCTTCAAAAACGGAAATCAGATTTTCATCCGCAGTTTCTTTTATATCCTCAACAGTTAATCTTTTGCCTGCTAAAAGTTCATTTGCACTAACATCAAAGTATTCACTTAAAGATACAAGCGAAGTAACATCAGGATAACCCTTACCTGTTTCCCATCTTGAAACAGCCTTATCAGAAACATTAATTTTCTCTGCGAGTTCTTTTTGTGTAAGTTTCTTTTCTTTGCGTAGTTCAGAAATAAAATTACCACATTCTTTTGAGGTCATATTAACACCACCTTTTACAAAAGAATATCACAAAAACGCTGAATTTATCAACCTATGAATCGTAGAATTTGCATATAGATGTTTTTAAATATAGTTTTATCGCTTGTTTTTTCTGCCTTTATTTTTGCTCAATATAGTTAAGAACCTAAGAACAACAAAACCGACCAAAAAAGTTGCGACAAAAAAGCATAATGATACTGTAATTGAACGCTTTATATCTTCGGTTCTGTTTAAAAGCATAATATAACAAAATATTGAAGCAATAGAAGTGATAATAAAACTTGTAACAGCATCTCTTGCAGGGGTGATTTTCTTCTTTGAGAAAGTGTCCCACAAACCATTTTTTATTGTCAAAATTATGCAAGTGCAACCACCTATCAATAAGGGCAAACTTTCCGCAATAATATATCTGAAATCTACAAGCAAACCAAATTCTGTCAGTACAATTATAAAACCGATAAAAAACATCGCCATAAGTGAAAATTTATAAACATTAACTGCCTTTTGTTTTTCATCATTGCTGTAATCTGCAATTTTATTCAATGTTTCTTTTACCTCTTTATCCATAACTTTATCTTTCCTTTCTCCATCAAGAATTTCACCAACTTCAATGTCATAAAATTCTGCAAGCTGAATCAGTATGCTTAAATCAGGCATATTTGAGGCAGTTTCCCACCTTGATACGGTTCTGCCCGCTACACCAAGTTTTTCAGCAAGCTGTTCTTGTGTAAGACCTTTCTCTTTTCGCAAGGCTTTTAAAAAGCTACTTATTTTTTTCATATCCATTGATAGCACTCCTTTCAGTAAAAGTGTAGTTCGGATAAAGGAAAAAGTACACGACATAAAATGAGAATTCAATAATTATGTAAACATTTTAGCATTAATTACAAATAAAAACAAACAGAAAGGATGGTGATACCCGCAATTTATCACCTTGAAGCTAAAGTCATAACCCGTGGTGTCGGACGCTCAGCCGTAGCCGCAAGTGCATATATGAGCTGTAGTGAAATCACTAACGAGTATGACGGCGTAAAACATGATTACACCAGGAAAGGCGGTCTTGTCTATGAGAAAATCTTTCTCCCGTCACACGCTCCGCCTGAATGGTGCAACAGAAGTAAGCTATGGAATGCAGTTGAAGAAGCTGAGAAAACAAGGGACAGCCGTTTGGCAAGAGAATTCATTGTTGCTCTGCCCGTTGAAGTCAGCCGTGAA
>JAFULG010000078.1 GCA_017473435.1 Clostridia bacterium
AGCGATGCTGGAACAAAAGCGCGCTTTTGCTTACTTTTGTCGCAACCGACAAAAGTAAGTGCCGCCCGCACAGGGCAGTAGAACATAAAAGAAACGACCACGGAACAAAAACAAAACCACAACAGAAAAGCCAAGACGGTAGAACGTAAAAGAAACAACCACGGATAACAAGAAAAAAAGATGAGGGGCTCTGCCCCTCACCCTGCAAGCTTTTGTAAAAGCTTGACCAAAACTTTAATTTTTTAGCCGTTCAGCATTTTGAAAATCTTCTTGTTTGCGGCATAAAGCTCCTTGTATGCCCCAAACATCTTGTCATATACAGGCTTGTTTGCAGCGTTGGGCTTGAATACCTTTTCAGCATCAATAAGCATATCAGCCTCTTCAATATCCTCAATAACTCCAAGACCTACAGCAACAACAACCGCTGCACCTACTGCACCTACGTTCTGAGGACTGGGTACAACCTCAACGGGTCTGCCGATACAGTCAGCAAGAATCTGGCTGGTGGAATCATTGAGTGCGCCACCGCCTACAAAACGGATTACATCCGATGTTCTCGTCTTCTTCTCGTGTGTCTCAAGCATCCAGCGCATATGCATACAAACGCCTTCAATAACAGCTCTGATCATTTCACTCTTGCCGCTTTCAATGCTGAGGTTATAGAACATACCCCTTGCATTGGGATCCTCAAAGGGACAGCGGTTACCGTGAAGCCAGGGAGTGAAAATAACTCCGTTTGAGCCTGCAGGCACCTTCTCGATAACTGTTGAAAGGTACTGATAGAGGTTTGTGTATTCACTTTCCAAATCCTCAGCAACGTCAGTCTTCTTAAGATAGATACCGATTTCGTCAAGAGCAAGATGATTCTTAACCCATTCAAGGCACTTACCTGCAGTTTCAAGCTCTGCAAAATAGTTATAGTAACCGGGACGTGCACCTACAACTGCGGCTATCATAGCCGAAGCGTCAACAATGCTCTTGTCAACAACGGTTGAAACCCAACCTGATGTACCCATATATACGTGAGTGAAATTCTTTTTAACAGCACCTGCACCTACACCGATAAGGGAAGCGTCCATACCGCCGCCGAAAACGGGAGTGCCGGCCTTAAGGCCAAGCTCCTCTGCTGCCTTTTCTGTGAGCATACCGGCAATGTCGGTTGACTTGATAATCTTTGCAAGGTGGCGCATATCAACGTGAAGAATCTTGCAGACCTCCTGGCTCCAGCACTTCTTATGAATATCATAAAGAAGTGTACCGAAGGCTGAGTCCTCAGTCATAATGAACTGACCTGTCATTCTTGCAATAAGAGCTTCCTTTACGTCAAGCCACTTATGTACCTTTTCAAAATTGTCGGGCTCATTATTCTTAACCCAGTTGTACTTGAAAACGGGGTCCTTAACCGATGCTGCAACAGCGCCTGTCTTTGAAAGAGAAACAAGAAGCTTGGGAATGGATGCGCCGGCAATCTGAATACCGTGAGCCATAAGCTCCTTACGCTCTTTTCTTGCACGCTGGTCCATATAGCTCATCGCACGGCGAACGGGAAGTCCGTCCTTGTTGACAAGAACAAGTCCCTGTGCCTGTGAGCAGAAGGAAATACCGTCTATCTGCTCGGGCTTTACGTCACACTTTTTGAAAAGCTCCTTTGTTGTTTTGCACATTGCTGCCCACCATTCATTGGGGTCCTGCTCTGCACCGCCGTCGGGATAAATGTAAAGCTCATATCCCTCAATGGCATCTGCCACAAGATTGATTGATTTGTCTACTTCGAAAAGGCAGGTCTTGACGCCTGTTGTTCCGATATCATAGGCAAGTGCGTATTTCATAATGTTTTCTTCCTTTCAAATTTTATCTTTTAATTTTCAAATTCTAAGCGCCGCTTTTATAAACAGCAATATATTACGCACGGCAAACTCATCCTTTTGAAAAATGTCCTTACCGGCAAATATTTCATACCTTTTTTTATAGTAATCACAGGCATAGGAAAACTGTATATTCATAAGCAGGCTGTCCACAAGAAACGCCGCCATTCCCGGGTCAATATCCGTACGGATTTCTCCTGCTACCTGACCGTCAATAATAACCTTCCTGTATGCCGCCGCCGTGACCGTTTCCATATCCGAGGCAATCTGCATTGCAAGCTCCGCGTTACTTTCACTGGTCACCTCATTGTAAAGCTTGATGAGCACCGAATTAAGACGCGAAAACTCAATGGCTATACGTACAATCTTCTCAAGCCTTTTCATCACGTCCTCGTCAGAGTTCGTAACCGCATCAATGATGGTCTTGAGGTTATCCACTCCGTAGTTTACGCTTGTAAGGAAAAGGTCGGTTTTAGTATCAAAATATTTGTAAAGCGAGCCGACACTTACCTCGGCCTTTTTTGCAATTACGTTAATGTTTGCATTTTCAAAGCCGCAATAAGCAAACTCCCTTACCGCAATTTCAAGGATTTTCCTTCTCTTTTCCTCGGGGATATTTTCAAATGTAGGCTTACAGTAAAGCTTATATCCTTCCATACAATCTCCGTTTTCCTTTGTTTTTACAGTCTTTCCATCGCCGAGCTGTTCATCGCAAAGCGAAGAATATTCATTGCACTGCGCTGAATTTCGCCATAGGTTATACCCTCATTTTTGCCGAGGGTCTTAAGCAGTGTACCGTCAGGCTTTTTGATTATTGCAACTCTAGGTCCGCCGGGCATAAGCAGGTCAACCTGTGCACGCACACGGTAAGCCTGGTCACACATCTCGGGGAATTCCTGGCTCTTACTCTTCTTCATCCACCAGTCGGTCATAACGTTGCCCTCATAACCCCATTCCTCACGCAGGATTCTTGTGCAGAGCTCGTAGTTGTAATGTCCCCATACGCCGTTGATAAGGTTATATGAGGTCATAATGTTCTTGGGCTTTCCTTCCTTAACGCAGATTTCGAAGCCTCTTAAGTAGATCTCACGAAGAGCTCTTTCCGAAAGACGTGAATCGTTACTGTTACGGTTAAACTCCTGGCTGTTGCAGGCAAAGTGCTTCGGACAGGCTGAACGGTTGTTATGCTGAATACCTCTTACCGCCGCTGCTGCAATCTTACCGCAAAGAAGAGGATCCTCAGAGTAATATTCAAAGTTTCTTCCGCAAAGGGGACTTCTGTGAATATTGATACCGGGAGCAAGAAGCACGTCGCTGCCCTTGTCTGCCATTTCACCCGATACTGCGGTATATACTCTTTCAACAAGCGCCTCATCAAATGTGCATGCAAGTAATGTACCTATGGGAATAAGTGAACAGCAGGCAGAAAGTCTGATACCTGAAGGTCCGTCCGTTGTAGTTACTGCAGGAACACCCTTCTGACGAAGTGAGGGAAGCACACCTGCAAAGCAGCCTGCGTTACCGGGAACGCCAAGAGGACTACCCATAATATAAGCGCCTCTTGTAATTGCTTCAAGCTCTTTGTCGTCAAGCTGTGCAACAAACTCCTCCATGGTGTTTTTGCCGTTCTTTACATCGATAAGCTTAATTCCTCTGTCACCGGTAAGAGGAATATCCTTGGGCATATTATCGGTAATAATCTTTTTGAGGTCGTACTCTCTTTTCTTTGCCTTTTCCTTTTTGATTTCATACTTACCGCCGTTTTTCACTGCAGTGATGATTTCAAAATCACTCTGGGGTGCAGAAGCCTGCTTAAGCTGTTGAATAACCGTAGTTTCTTCATACACCTTTCTGAATACGGTTTCGGCATCACGTACGTTGTCACCCAGAGCAACACCGTACTCACCCTTTTCAATAACATAAGCGAAGCGGTGACCCGTTACGCCTCTGTCGTCATAGCTCTTGAAGGAGTCGAAGGGAACAAAGATTGTTTCTCTTATGCTCTCTCCTTTTTTGAGCATCTTTGTCTTTTTGAAAGCGGCAAGCTCCCTAACGGGATTACCAAGCTGACCGCAAGGCTTTTCGGCATAAGCCTGAACAACATATCTGCCTGAATAAGGGCCCTTGTTAGTCACGATGAAAACGATTTCAACACCGTTTTCTTTTTCACTGCAGGTTGCACCGTCAACCTCAAACTTACTGTAGGAAAGGCCGTAGCCGAAGGGATACTTTACGCCATCCTTGTGGAAGGTTTCAAAATAACGGTAGCCCACATATATATCCTCGGTGTAGTTATTGTAATCCTTTGCGCCGAAGTCCTTTGAGCAAGGGAAGTCCTCATAGCTTCTTGCAACGGTAGCTGTAAGCTTACCTGAAGGGTTAACCTTACCGGTAAGAAGGTCGCACACGGCGTTGCCGCTTTCCATACCGCCCTGCCATACAAGAAGCACGGCGGAAATTCTGTCACCGAACTGTTCAAGCCGGGTAAGATCCATAATACAGCCGATGTTAAGAAGTACAACTACTTTTTCATATTCGTCAGTTACCATTGAAAGCATATCGATTTCTTCATCGGTTATGTAGTAGCTTCCCTTTTCAAGAGCGTTTTCTCTGTCCTCACCGCTTGAACGTCCGATAACAACAACTGCTGTATCTTCCTCTTTTTTATCAAGGGAAACTATTCTTTTTGTAAGAGGCATTTCAGGATAAAATCTCGGCCACTGACCCCAGACTCCGTGGTCAATGGGATTTTTCTCGCACCAGTTTTCATAAGTAATGGCAAGAGCCTCATTGATTTTAAGCTCCTCACATTCACGCAGAGCGTCAACGAGGTTAACGGCATAAGGCTTATTAACGTCGCCGCCTGAGCCGTAGCCTGTGTAGAACCAATCCTTCTGCACTCTGCCGAAAAGAGCAACTCTGCTTCCCTCCTCAAGAGGCAGAACGCCGTCATTTTCAAGCAGAACTGCGCCCTGAGCAGCGGCATCGCGAAGAATTTCGGGCATACCCTTTGTAATAACCTTAGGTGCCTTACTTCTCGCCTGCTCCGCTTGGGAAAGGCTGTTGAACTTTCCGTAAATTGCGGCACCTATACCGACAATTTTTTCGACTGCTTTGTTCATTTTTTTATCTCCTTTATTCATTATCCAATATTTGCTTGAACTTAAATCTGTTGAACTCGTAAACAATAGCTGATATAAGTATTATCCCCACGGCAAGGCCGCCTGCAATGCTCAAAAGAGCTCCGAGGCTTTCTCTGAAAAGCTCATTTTCGCCCATTACAAAATAATAGGTGGTGTAATACAGCTTGCCTCCCGGAACAAGGGGAATTATTGAGCAGGCGAGTATGGGGGTTGCGGGAGCCTTTGTCACCCTTGCCATAATTTCAGCATAAACCGTAGCCGCAAGGGCAGGAAAAAGGTTCTGTATAAGCTCGCTTTCAAAGAAGTGGCAGGACAGCACGTAAACCGCGCAGACCATTGCTCCGCCGAGAGACGAGATTATTACTCTTTTTTTATTTGAGCGGAAAAGCAGGGTAAAGCCCACCGTTCCGATAAAGCCCGAAAAAATCAGGCGGAAGATTTCATTTGCAACCATCAGAAAATCCCCTCCCCGATTATAATCGCAACGGCAAAGCCGCAGGCAATAGCCATTGAAAGGATTACCGATTCAAGAAGCCTGAGAAGGCCTGACATAATGTCACCGCAGAGCATTTCTCTTACGGAGTTGACAAGCATCAGTCCGGGTATAATCAGCATTATGTCACCTATCATAATCATATTGGCGTTTTCACCGAAGCCGTAATGAACAAAAGTCAGAGCCAGAAAGCCTGCAACAAAGGATGAAAGCGCCGTGTAAAAAAGGCGATTTACACCTGTGGATTTGATATAGGCGTTCATAAGGTAAATCACAAGGGCTATGGGTGCCGAGGCAACAGCATCCCAGAGCGTTCCGCCGAAAAACACGGTAAAGCCCATTGCGGCAATTATATAGCCCAGGCACACCGTAGGACGGAAGGGATTCTTTTTCACAAAAAGACTTTTAAGCTCCTGAGCCGCTTTTTCAATATCGGGAACCTCTTTGCAGATTTTTCTTGAAAGAGAGTTGAGCTGTTCAAGGCGGTCAAAGTTAGGTGCATAGGAATAGATACGCCTCATCTGAGTATGGGTTTTTCCGTTTTTTTCAATAACCGTAGCATAAATCATTGAAATAATGGAAAACACGTGGGTACTGCTCATTCCGTAGGCGAAGCAGACTCGCTTTACCGTTTCCTCAACACGGTTGATTTCCGCACCGCATTGCACCATGCTCTTACCAAGGTCAAGGGCAAAGGAAAGCACCTTTTCCGAGCCGGCATTATTTTCACTTTCGCTGATGATTTTATTATCTTGCATAATATACCTCTTCCTGATAAGAAGTTTTTATACAGAATTACCCAAGTATACAAGTGTAATTATAATACGATACATACTCAAAAGTCAATAGATTTAAGCGTGATATCATACTTTCTTATATACTCCCCTGTTTTTTCATCCTTAACCACCGTTGCCTTGTTTTTGGAAAGCAAGCGCACAAGATTATACACGTCAAGCCATATCTGATTTGTGCCCTCCTTCTGACTTTCGTCGAAAATGAGCTGGAGTCCGAAATGAAGGTGAGGCACATTCATACCGTTAACGTTCTCCTTTGTGCTGTAGCCTGTCATTCCGAGATAGCCTATCACCTGTCCCGGCTTGACCTTACTGCCCACCTCTATACCTTCGGCGTAGGGTCTGCCCTTACGAAGATGGGCATAGTAATAGGAACGCTTACCGTCAAGGCTTCTTATTCCGAGCCGCCAGCCTCCGTATTGGTTCCAGCCTATCGCCTCAACGGTGCCTGCCTCAACAGACATGACGGGAGTGCCCACATAGCCCATGAGGTCATTACCCATGTGGCTTCTTCTGTAGCCGTAGCTTCTCGATACGCCGAAGTCATCGTAATGGGAATAAGAAAAGCCCTCGGCAATGGGGCTGTAGGCGATAAGTCCGTATCCGCTTACTATCTTTTTACCGCCCATTCCGTCGGGTGCCTCTTTTTCATAAACGCCCAAAAGCCCTGAAAGCATAGCCGAAAAGCTTTCCTTATAATATGTATAGTATTTGTTTCCCTGCATAAGGTCGTCAACGGTATTGCCCTCGCCCAGCTCCTCAACCATTTTGTCAAGCTGTGATTTTTTGTATCCGTCCCAGCTGTTTCCGTTTTTGCACGCCAGATAAGAAAGGGCATCTATCCAGCTTATATGATAAAGCTTGCCGTAGGTTTCAATATCAAGCTCCATTGTATCCTGTAACGCTGAAAGGCTGAAATTCATCTCTGCCCATTTTATGTAGCTTTTCCCATCACGCTCCTGCTGCTGACCGCTCGCCTCGGCGCTTACGTTGGTATAAAAGGACAGCACCACGGCAAAAAGGGCAAGGATAAGGGACAGAAAGCCTGCAAGCCTTCTTTTATCTAAATGCAGTACCATATTATCACTCCTCAATACAGTTTATGAGGGGGATATGAATGAGAGTGGGCGGAGACCTTCACGTTCTACCGCCTTGGCTTTTCTGTTGTGGTTTTGTTTTTGTTCCGTGGTTGTTGCTTTTTCGTTCTACTGCCTTGGATTTTCTGTTGTGGTTTTCTTTTATTCCGTGGCGGTGGCTTTTACGTTCTACAGCCTTGACTTGTGCGTTGTGGTTTTGTTTTTGTTCCGTGGTGGTTGCTTTTACGTTCTACAGCCTTGACTTGTGCGTTGTGGTTTTGTTTTTGTTCCGTGGTGGTTGCTTTTAACTCCGTTCCGCTCATGCCGCGGAGGCACATCCTTTGCCCGGAGCGGCAAAGGATGCAAAGCGCTCTTTGGTCCGTCAAGGCGGTCCGCAGTGGCGGTAAATTTTTCCGCTGTTACGTTAGCTTTAATCGCAACTCTTCCAAATTAATTTAATGTTATATAAAAACAGCTTTCTGCTCTACGGAAAAATTTACATTACTACAGCTCAATTTACCACAGCAGTTCACGTACAACTCTGTTTAAGGAAAACTTCCACCAATGAGTCCGCTACATATATGCTTTCATTTAAACTTCGTTATTGTCAAATTTTCTCGTCTGCCCTTCCGGTACAGTCAACCCGACTCTCGCAGACCGCTCCCATAGTTGTTTCATCTTCATCCGTCCTCCAAGGTTGTACGGTTTAAGTAGTAAGGTCGCTATTTATATCAAGGTTGGGCTAAAACAACCAAGCCATACCTAGCGGCTATCGAATGTCGGAATATACGGTGGTTAAAAGGCTGACGAGAAAATTAGACCATTACGGAGTTAGGGGTACACCACGGACGGTAGCGGTCTGTTGACGTTGAAAGGTTGTTTTTAT
>JAFULG010000079.1 GCA_017473435.1 Clostridia bacterium
ATTTACAGCATTTTTGTAGGTTCTTGAAAACTCTCTTAAATCTCGGATTGTTCTTTCGGGGACAAAAGAAGCTTCAAGTAAACCGTGCTGTAAAAGAGTAGCAATCCATTCAGCATCTTTAACATCTGTTTTTCTGCCGGGAATATTTCTCATGTGGTGAGCATTTGCTACAATGATAGATTCATAATACGGAGAATACTCCTCAATAGCCTCATACACAGGTCGCCAATAAACACCGGTGCTTTCCATAGCAATATGAAAACAATTGTTATCATATAACCATAAAACAAATTCTTTCAATTCATTTTGAAAAGTGCCGAATTGCCTTCTGATAAATTCAGGCTCTTCGACACCTTTGATAATACAAGCTTCAATAATTTCTTTGTGAACATCAAGCCCACAGCAACATTCTAAAATTGGTTGCATAATCACACTCCCGATATAATAATTGCAGGAATGATCATCTGAATTTCAGAAGTTTAGCGTACGCTGTATATCAGCAGTTCTGTGTACTCAAAGATAATCCGGTCATGTTCTAAAGGCGTGATTAAATCTACAAACCGTCCCTCGACCTGTCCTGCTATTCTATTATATCATAAGTGGTTTTCATCCGTTGTGTGCGATGCAAAAATCATGCGGTGTTTTATGATTGACACCCAAAAAGAATAAACCACGGTGACTTGGGCGGTGCGTTGCGTAAAAGCGGTGCACCGCCTTCCCCGCGAACCGCGGAAACAACCCTGCAACTTTACATAAGCTTACCCGTACAGCCTGAGCCGTACGGGTATTTGTTATTTGCAACCGATGTCAAACGCCGGGTTGAACGCGTAGAAGTTCTTTTCGTTCATCTTATCCGTTGCAATTCTCAAGCCCTCGCCGAATCTCTGATAATGCACAATTTCCCTTTCGCGAAGGAACTTGATTACGTCGCACACATCGGGGTCGTCAACAAGGCGGAGAATGTTGTCGTAGGTTGTTCTTGCCTTCTGCTCTGCTGCCATATCCTCGTGAAGGTCGGTGATAACGTCGCCCTTGCTCTGAAGATAAGCTGCCGTGAAGGGCACGCCTGCCGCACTTGCGGGATAAACGCCCGTGGTGTGGTCAACAAAGTAGGCGTCGAAGCCCGATTTTTTGATTTCGTCAATTGAAAGGTTGCGTGTGAGCTGATAAACAAGGGTGCCGATCATTTCAAGATGGCCGAGCTCTTCGGTGCCGATATCCGTGAGTAGACCCTGAAGCTTGGGGTCGGGCATGGCAAAACGCTGGCTGAGGTAACGCAGCGATGCACCGAGCTCACCGTCGGGGCCGCCGTACTGTGTGATAATGATTTTAGCAGCGGCCGGGTTGGGATTTTTAATGTTTACCGGATACTGGAGAATTTTTTCGTACTGAAACATCAGCAGACACCGCCTTTCACCCAGGGGAAGGGAGTAAGCCACGAGCAGCCCGAGCCCATAGCCGGGGAAAGAGGTCCGCAGAGGCTTTCATATTCGGGAAGCATGGAAGCATATTTTTCTTTATAACTGTTGAGCAGGCAGAGCTTTTCCTCGTCGTCGGGATGGGTGTCGAGGTAAAGATGCAAATCGAGCAGAGCAAAGCGTACTGCCATAAAATTGCAAAGGAAGCTGTTATTCATTTGCAGCACCCCTTGAGGAAGGGCTTGTCAAGGCAGGGGAACATTGTCCCTCTTGCAAGACCTCTTTCGTGTGTGTAAACCTCACCGCTCTGCTGAAAAGGAACATAAGCCATAGCGTATGCCGTGTTCATCGGAAAGGGTGCTTTTTTGCAGGCACAGGATGTGTCGGTCTCTCCGCGGCAGGGCGCAGAGCAAGGCGGCTGAGCATCGCGTGTCATTCTCGGCATGGGTCCGGGACGGCAGGGCTGATTACAGTTGTTCAAATTTATCTCTCCTTTGTTCGTATTACGGGTTTTGCCCGTTATTACCATATTATGAAGGCGTTTTTCTTTTGTGAATTTCCGGATTGTAAATATAATCATCGTCATTTTATAGCCGAGTGTCTATAAAATTCGTAGACAGTTGGCTATTTGTTACAATTTATTTACGCATTTTACCTGTAATTCATTAAAAAATGACAACAGGTTAACAATTGTATATAAATGGGTTGTATAATTGTATAGAAGACAATATTTTTATGTTTGTCGATTATTCGGAGATTAGGAGAGAATATTATGTTAAATTCACCGGAAAACAAAAACTGTTATCAGTACCTGAGGGAATGTACTGAAATTTATGACGATGTTTACATGATGCAGCATTTCGGCGTAAAGTATTACCGTTCAAAGATTTTTGCGGATATGGATGCTCTTGCAGGCTTTTTTCAGAAGGAGCTCGGACTTAAAAGAGGTGACGTGTTTACTATCTTTATGCCTACAACCGTGCAGAGCATTGTCGCTTTTTATGCCCTTAACAGTATAGGAGTTATCACCAATTTCGTTCATCCGCTTATGTCAACGGAATTCCTTAAGGAACAGCTTGAGGCAGTTAATTCAAAGGGCGTTATGGTGCTCGACGTTCTTATGCTCAAGGAAAAGGCACACATCGAAACAATCAATAAAAGCGGCATTCCCTGCCTTGTTTGCTCATCATCGGATTATTCCGAGGGTATCAAGGAGCTTGGTTGTAAAACCGGTGAGAGTATTCTCAGAAGCCTTATAATCAAGAAGTTTACCAAATGGACCTCTTACAAGGCAGCTCTCGCAAAGTGCTATAATCCGGATCAGGTCAAGGATAACGGACATGAGCTCGGCGCCTATCTTAACGGTGGCGGAACAACGGGCAAGAGCAAGACAATCAAAATTACCTCAAAGTCAATCAACGAGCTTGTATGGCGTGTTTCCGACCTCGACGAAATTCACGCTCCCGGTGAGGAGGCTGAGGTTATAGTTCTTCCGCTTTTCCATTGCTTTGGTCTTTGCATCGGTATTCATATGGCAATGTGTAACAGCGGCAGAATTATCCCCATGATGCAGTTTGATGCAAAGCTTTTCATAAAGCTTATGAAGCAGAACAGAGTTGTGGGCGTTGTCGGTATTCCTCTTATGTTCCGGAAGCTTATGCGTCACAAGGATTTTGACGGTCCTCACCTTAAGAATATCCGACTTATGTTCTGCGGCGGTGACGACGTTTCAGACGGCTTTATTGACGAATTCAACACCTATCTTGAAAAGTGGGGCGCTGTCGGCAGACTCCGCCAGGGCTACGGACTTACCGAAACCAACTCCGTTTGTACAACAAACTCCAACGATGACTATCGCAGAGGCTCGGTAGGTAAGCCGCTTCGCGGTGTTAAAGTTCAGCTCTGGGATGATAACCACAAGGAGGTTCCCGTCGGTGAGGTCGGCGAATTTGCAATTTCAGGTCCCACAATTATGGAAGGCTATCATATGGAGGGCGAAGCTGCAGACCATGGCATTTACACCGATGAGAACGGTGAAAAATGGGTTCTTGCAGGTGACCTCGGCTACAGAGATGAGGACGGTTACTTCTACTTTGCAGGCAGAAAAAAGAGAGTTATCATCATTGCCGGCTATAACGTATATCCCACCGACATTGAAAAGGTTGTCGGCGCGCTTGATTTCATCAAGGAATGCTGTGCGGTTCAGGGCTGGGATAACGGCAAGTCCATGGTGCGCCTTTATGCTTCATTGAGAAAAGACGGTGATAAGGAGGCTTACAAGCAGAAAATCTGTGAGGTTTGCGAGGGTAACTTCTCGAAGTTCTATGTTCCCCGTGATATAATCTTTGTTGAGGAGCTTCCTCAGACTCCGCTTATGAAAATTGACTTTATGAAGCTTACCGAGCTTGATCCCGAACAGGCAAGAGCAACAGGTAAGATTGCTGTATAATTAACGTTAACAACGCGGTAACAATTTTCACACTTAATTCTTTATCAGTATTAATATTTTTAACAAACGATTGGTAGAATATGATATAATGCTGATAGTGACAAAATATTTCTTAATATTTAATTTATTTTGTCGGTTTTGGCTAAAAGTTGAAAAATAAGGAGAATCAGAAAATGTTACCTGCACCTAGTAATCTTAATTGTACAGAATATCTTGAATACTGCACAAGCCGTTTCGGTGAGGTGTACATGATGCAGCACTTCGGCATCAATTACCTCCGTTCTGAGGTTCTTGCTGATATCGACAGACTTGCTGCATATTTCCAGAAGGGGCTTGGACTTAAAAAGGGCGATGTTTACACAATCTTTATGCCCACAACAATGCAGAGCATTATTGCCTTTTACGCTCTTAACAAAATCGGCGTAATTACATCCTTTGTTCATCCTCTTATGGGTACGGACTACCTTAAGGAACAGCTTGAGCTTGTTCACTCAAAGGGTGTTATGGTGCTCGATATTCTTCTTGCAAAGGGCAGGACACATATCGATGCTATCAATGAGCTCGGCATTCCCTGCCTTGTATGCTCATCATCAGACTATTCCGATGGTATCAAGGAAATCGGCTGTAAGTTCGGTGAGGGCATTGTCAAAAAGCTTCTTGTAAGCAAGTTCAATAATTATACACCCTACAAAAAGGCAATCGGTATGTTCTATAAGCCTGAGGCTGTAACAAACAACGCTGACGATATTGCTGTTTACCTTAACGGCGGCGGCACAACAGGTAAGAGCAAGACTATCAAGCTTACTTCAAGAGCTATCAATGAGCTTTCATGGAGAGTTTCCGATATCGACGAAATCCACGATCCCGGTAATGAATATGAGGTAATCGTTCTGCCTCTTTTCCATTGTTTCGGTCTTTGCCTCGCAGTACATATGGCAATGTGCAACAGCGCTTGTATTATTCCTATGATGCAGTTTGATGCAAAGATTTTCACAAAGCTCATGCGTAAGAATAATGTTGTAGGCTTCGGCGGTATTCCACTTATGTTCCAGAAGCTCATGAAGGACAAGCACTTTGACGGTCCTCACCTTGCAAATGTGCGTCTTATGTTCTGCGGCGGTGACGATATTTCCGATGGCTTCATTGATGAGTTCAACTCATACTTTGAAAAATGGGGTGCAACAGGACGTCTCCTTCAGGGCTACGGTCTTACGGAAATCGGCTCTGTTTGTACAACGAATACTTACTCTGACTTTAAGCGCGGTTCAATCGGTAAGGCTATCCGCGGTGTAAATGTACAGATCTGGGATGAGAATAAAAAACAGGTGCCTGCAGGCACTGTCGGTGAATTTGTAATTTCAGGTCCCACCATTATGCAGGGCTATTACGCTGAGGGTGAGGCAGAGGATTACGGTCTTTACACCGATGAAAACGGCACAAAATGGGTTCTTTCCGGTGACCTCGGTTATCAGGATGAGGAAGGCTTCTTCCACTTCTCGGGCAGAAAGAAGAGACTTATCATCATTGCAGGCTACAATGTATATCCTACAGATATAGAAAGAGTTGTAGGTGAGTTCCCCGAAATCAAGGAGTGCTGTGCAGTTCAGGGTTGGGAAAACGGCAGATCAATGGTACGCCTTTATGCTTCACTTAAGGATAAAAATGCTGACAAAGAGGCTCTCAAGGCTAAGATAGGTGAAACCCTTGAAAGAGAGTTCTCGAAGTTCTATGTTCCGAGAGATTATATCTTTATGGACGAGCTTCCTCAGACACCGCTGATGAAGATTGATTTTATGAAGATTACCGAGGCTGACCCCGAAAAGGCAAGAGCAGAGGGCAAGGTACAGTAAACTTACCTTTAAAGTTGCATAAAAGCACTCTTTAAATTTTGTAATATTTTAACGCATTTACAAAAGCAACAGAGTGTGATATAATTACTCTGTTGCTTTGTTTTATTTCAATATAAAGGAGATAAGAAAGAAAATGATTACTATTAATCCTTTGATGTGTAAGGGTTGTGGCTACTGTATAAAGTTCTGCCCCAAGCACATTCTTGAAATGGGTCAGGAGCGTTCCGAAAAAGGTCACTTCTACCCTGTACAGACAAACTCGGACGCATGCAACGGTTGTGCAATCTGTGCTCTTATGTGTCCCGAAGCCGCAATTGAAGTTGCCGGCAAAAACGCGTAAGGAGGTAGATAAGACATGGAAAAGAGATTCATGAAGGGCTGTGAGGCTATTGCTGAAGCAGCTGTAAGAGGCGGTTGCCGCTTTTTTGCAGGCTACCCCATAACTCCGCAGAATGAAATTCCCGAGTACCTTTCATGGCGTCTTCCCGAAGTGGGCGGTAGCTTTGTTCAGGGCGAGAGCGAGGTTGCATCAATCAATATGGTTTACGGTGCAGCTGCAACAGGTACAAGGTCAATGACAAGCTCCTCGGGCCCGGGCATCAGCCTTAAGGCGGAGGGTATTTCCTATCTTGCATCAGCACAGCTTCCTGCTGTTATTGTTAATATTTCAAGAGGCGGCCCCGGTCTCGGCTCAATTCAGCCTGCACAGTCTGACTATCTTCAGGCTACGAAGGCTCTCGGTCACGGCGGCTTCCGTACAATGGTTTTCGCTCCTGCGACTCTTCAGGAAGCAGTTGACCTTACCTACAACGCCTGGGATTATGCCGAAAGAGACAGAAACCCCGTGCTCATTCTTATGGATGGCTGCCTTGGTGCAATTATGGAAGAAGTTGAGCTTCCTCCCATGAAGGAGCTTGACTATACCGTAACAGAGGATTGGGATCTTTCAAAGCGTAACGGCAGAGAGGATTCACATATGATTACCCCCATTCTTCCCGAAATGGCTCTTGAAATGCTCAATAAATTCAAGGGTATGACCTATAATATGTGGGGAATGATGGACGTTAAGGTTGAGGAATATCTTCTTGAGGACGCCGAGTATGTTGTTGTTGCTTACGGTATTGCCGCAAGAGTTGCCAAGGAAGCAATCAACACTCTGCGCGAAGAAGGTTATAAGGTTGGTATGATCCGTCCTATCACTCTTTATCCCTTCCCCAAGGCAAGCCTTGACAACCTTGATTACGGTAAGGTAAAGGGTATTATTGATATTGAAATGACAATTCCTGCTCAGATGCGTGATGATATCGAGCTTCAGGTAAAGGGTCGCTGTCCCGTACATGAGTACGGCAGAAGCGGCGGTATGCTCCTCGACGATGAGGGTGTATACAATGCAATCAGCGAAATTGTGAAGGGAGGAGAATAATATGCCCGCATATAAAAGACCGTCATCACTTATGCCTATGACAACGGGTTATTGTCCCGGCTGTCTTCACGCTCTTGCAACAAGACTTGTTGCCGATGTAATCGACGAGCTTGACCAGAAGAACAACGCTATCAACGTTGTTTCTGTAGGCTGCTCCGCTCTTAACCTTTATTCCTGGGCAGGCGACGTAATCGGCTCAGCACACGGACGTGCTCCTGCTGTTGCCACAGGTGTTAAAAGAAGTATGCCCGACCGCCTTGTTTTCACTTATCAGGGCGACGGTGACCTTGCCGCTATCGGTCTTGCTGAGATTATGTCAGCGGCTAACAGAGGCGAAAACTTCACAGTTATTTTCGCAAACAATCAGACCTACGGTATGACCGGCGGTCAGATGGCTCCCACTACACTTATCGGTCAGAAGTCAACCACAACCAGATTTGGTCGTGATGCCGCAACAACGGGTTATCCCATGCAGATGTGCGAGCTTATCTCCGTGCTTAAGGCTCCCGTATTTGTTGCAAGATATGCACTTAACAGCCCCAAGGGCGTTATGGATGCAAAGAAGGGTATTAAAAAGGCTTTCGAGCTTCAGCTTGCAGGTAAAGGCTTTACATTTATTGAGCTTCTTACAAACTGTCCCACAAACTGGGGTATGAGTCCTCTCAATACTCTTGAATATATGAACACAAACACAATTCCCTATTTCAAGCCGGGAATCTACAAGGATGAGGAGGCTGAAGGATAATGAAAAAATCATTTGTATTTTCAGGCTCAGGCGGACAGGGCATTATGTCAGCAGGTATGATGCTTGCCCATGCAGCCATTGATACGGAAAAGCACGCAACCTTCCTTCCCGAGTACGGTCCCGAGCAGAGAGGCGGCAGCGCAAAATGTACCGTTATTGTAAGTGACGGTGAAATCGTTTCACCGCTGACCAAGAAGTGCGACAACTTTGTTGCCATGAACGAGCAGGCTTATAACAAGTTCAAGGATGATGTAAAAGAAGGCGGCGTAATGGTGCTTAATTCAAGCCGCGTTACTTCAGCCGTTGAAAGAACTGACGTTAAGGTTATTTCCGTACCTGTTGACGATATTGCTCTTGAAGTGGGTAATATCAAGGTTGCAAACATTGTTATAATCGGTGCTCTTATCGGTGCAACCGAAATTGTAAGCAAGGATGTTTTCGTAGCTTCTCTTGAAGCAAAGTTCAGAGAAAAGAAGCCCGAAATTCTTGCGATGAACCTCAAGGCTCTTGAAAAGGGCATTGAGTTCGGTAAGCAGGCTAAATAAATTTGCAGGGGAGACCTCTGAACGGTCTCCCGCGTAAGGATTTATTACATAAAATATTTTATTAAAAGGAGATAAACATTATGGCAAAGTATTCATTTGACACAAAATTCAGCGTACTTATGAAGGATCCTCAGGTTATGGAAATCGTTAACGATCTCTGTCCCGAAATTATGAATCACCCCATGAAGAACCTTGCTCTTACAATGGGCTTTACACCTAACATGGGTATGGTAGTTCTTTCAAAGATCTACTCAAAGGAAAAGATTGAGGAGTTCAGAACAAGACTCGAAGCAATCGAATAATTGAACATATGAAGGACGGCACCGCCGTCCTTTTTGTTTTGTAGTATATGGAGACAGAGAGCTGTTATCTGTCTTTCGGTCGTTCACAATGAAAAGTGCGGAAGCTTTTATATGAAGCTGGTCCCGGTTGCTTTCTGTTATCAACATTTTCCTTCTTTTCAGGAAAAAAGCAATTGACTTTTGTTTACGCAGGTGTTAAAATTGTTGCGAAAAATACGAGGAGGAGTATTCCATGAAAAAAATCATATCCGTTTTTCTTTCCGTACTTATGCTTTTCGGTCTTTGCAGTGTTGCAGCTTCAGCTGCCGAAGCTGATGAGCTTGTAATCACGGTGGCAAATGACCTTCATTACAACACCACATATACAGCTTTGTCTTCTCACAAGGCAAACAGCCTTAACGAGGATTTCGCTCACGTAGGTCTTGACACAAGACTTCCATATGAGGCGAAGGCTATCATTAATGCTTTTGTTGAGCAGGTTAAGGCAAGCAATACCGATTGTCTCATTATTCCCGGCGATATTACTGACCGCGGCAGAGAAGCTGAGGTTGCTTATATGGTTGATCTGTTCAGAGAAATCGAAGCTGCCGGTATAGATGTTTATGTCGTTCCCGGTAACCATGACGTTGTTGAAAGAAGTAAGGCTCAGTTTATGGCTGATTATGCCGATTTCGGATACAATGAGGCTAAGGAAAAGGACACAAAGTCTGCTTCATATGTTGTTGACCTTAATGATGAATACCGTCTTATCGCTATCGATTCCACAACTGAGGGCTCAGGAGCTCACAGCGTTTATGAGGAAAGACTCAGCTGGATTGCCGAGCAGGGCGAAAAGGCTAAGGCTGACGGTAAGAAGCTTATCGGTATGCATCATCAGAATTTCCTTGACCACATGCTTATGTCAAATCTTGTTCAGCCTAACGGCGTTGTAAGCGCAAAGAGCAAGAATGCCCCCGAGGTTTATGCCAAGGCAGGCATAAAGTATGTTTTTACAGGCCATACCCATGATCATGATATTACAGCCTATACCGCAGAGGACGGAACCGTTATCTATGACGCGGTTACAGGTTCACTTAATGCTCTCGGTTCATTTTACAGAGTAGTCACCTTCGGTGATACGGTTAAATTTGAAACAAAGAGCGTAGATAAAATTGATGTAAGCACCCTTCCCGGTTGCATCAGCGATAATGCAAAGGCAATCGCTCAGGAGGATTTCTACAAGTATCAGGAAATTTCAACAAACTTAAGCTATTACCTTGTTTTCAATCATTATACTCAGCCCCAGCGCCTTTCATCCTTCCTTAATGTGGACGACCCCGAAATGAAGGCTATTATTGATAAGGTTACAGTTAAGCTTAATGAGGCTCTCAATATGCCCTTTGCCAAGGCTGACGAAACAGAAGAGGGAAAGAGCATCGAGTCAATTATCGGTCAGTATGATCTTACGATTCCTGAAACAGAGTACAAGAATATTCTTGAGCTTGCAGTAACCATCCATCAGGCTCACAACCTCGGTGATGAAAGCTACCCCGCTTATTCCGATGAGGTGATTCTTATAACAAGAGGTATCGGTGCGGCTCTGGGATACACTCTCAGCGACGTAAGCGGTGAGGATTATGCAAGAGTAATGTCCTTTATCACAAAGCTTGCAGGTGTTGAAATTCCCGTAGATTTCCTTATCTACGCCGGTAACGGTATGACACGCTTTGAGGGTATTGAGGTTCTTATGACAACAGTTCTTCTTCCTCTTGTTACCGAATTCGCAAACGATGATGCTCCCGGTGACCGTAATGTGACTCTTCCCGGCTATGCTGAGCTTGTTGAAGCAGAGAAGGAGCTTACCTTCTTTGAAAAGCTTATTAATTTCTTTAAGATGATTATTGATACTGTCAAGACAGTGTTTACCTTCTTTCCCTTCTTTGGAAAATAATTTTCGGTCTGCACAGCTTGTCGCTTATTCTGATCAGACGGTTGCCGAAGGGAAAAAGGATAACCGTGGAAAGAACATTGAAGGCAATGTGCATAACGGAAACCTGCATGGACGGATTTCCTGCACGGTAAATAATTGAGGGAAAGGGTACAAGCTCAAAGATTAAAAAGAAAATAAGTGTACCTATAAGGTTGAAAAGCAGGTGGATTATTCCCACCTGCTTTGCTTTTTTTTCAGCGCCGACGGCGGAAAGCATTGTGGGAATTACCGCGCCTATATTCTGTCCGAAGATGACGTAAAGGGCACTCTGAATGTCTACAACGCCTGAAAGGGCAAGAGCCTGCAGAATGCCTACCGTAGCAGATGAGCTTTGCAACACGGCGGTCATAACAAAGCCTGCAAAAACACATGAAATTCTGCCCTCGCAAGCAGAAACAAGATTAAGAAAGGCGGCGTTGTCTTTAAGATGAGAAAAGGACATTGACATCGTGTTCATACCGAGAAACAGCAGACCGAAGCCGATTATAAGAAAAGAGAGGTGTGAGCTTCTTTCCTTTTTGGAAAAGAGCTTGACAGCGGTGCCGAAAAAAACCGCAAGGGGTGCAAGGGCTGAAAAGTTAAAGGCGATGAGCAGGCTTGTTACGGTTGTGCCAATATTAGCGCCCATTACAATTCCCACGGCACTTGACAGACTCATAAGTCCTGATTCAACAAAGCTTACGGTCATAACCGTTGTTGCCGAGGAGCTCTGTATAAGACCCGTTACAAAAAGTCCTGTCAGCATACCGGTAAAGCGGTTTTTTGTAAGTATTCCGAGAATATGGCTGAGCTTTTCACCGAAGGCGTCTCTTGCGTGTTCGCTCATAAGGGTTATTCCGCAAAGAAAAAGTCCGATACCGCAAAGAAGGTTTACAATATTCTGCATACAGCACTCCATTTTACTATTGCAATAAAAGTTTTTTTGGTTTATAATAAAAATAATACTGAACAAGAGGTGTTAATATGACTTTGAACATTATACCTAAGCCGAATAAGGTTGACTTTTACGGCGGAGAGATTCCGGCTGCGGAACAGCCCGTTGCCTACAGAACTGATGAAACTCTGGGAGAAGAAGCTTACATAATTGATATACAGAAAAACGGAACAGTAATTACCGCTAAGGGTGAAAAGGGCAGATATTACGCTGATATCACCTATATGAAGCTTGCCGAAAAGGGCTCGCTTCCGCTTTGTAAAATTACCGATGAGCCGGCATTTTCCTACAGAGGCTTTATGATTGACTCTGCAAGACATATACAGACCGTTGAGGAGCTGAAAAAGTATATCCTTGCTGCCGCAGCGTTCAAAATGAACGTTTTCCATTGGCATCTTTGCGATGACCAGGGCTGGAGAATAGAGTGTGAAACCTATCCCGAGCTGACAAAGGTCGGAGCTTACCGTGATTGCCACGGCTTCCGCTCCAAGGACGGCAGGGAATACGGCGGATATTACACAAAGGATGAAATCAGGGATATAATTGCCTTTTGTGAGGAAAGACACATTGAGGTTATTCCCGAAATCGATATGCCGGGACACACCACAGCCATTGTTGCAAGCTATCCCTGGCTTTCCTGCCGCGGTGTGAAGGTTCCCGTGCAGACTGACGGCGGTATCTTCAAGGATATCCTTTGCGCAGGCAAGGAAGAGGTTTACGAGTTCTGCTTTAAGCTTCTTGATGAAATCTGCGAGCTGTTCCCGGGTAAGCGTATTCATATCGGCGGTGACGAGGCTCCGAAGGCTCGTTGGTGTAACTGCGAAAAATGTCAGGCAAAAATCAAGGAAGAGGGTCTCAAGGATGTTGAAGAGCTTCAGGGCTACTTTACCAACAGAATAGCAGACTACCTTGAAAAGGAAAAGGGCATGGAGGTTCTCGCCTGGAACGAAACTCTCAATTCAGGTATTGTAAAAGACTCCGTTATCATCTGTGATTGGATGGACAGAACGGGAAAGAGTGAGGAATACGCCAACAAGGGCGGCAAGATTATTGCCGAGGATTTCTACCACTATTATCTCGACTATCCTTACGGTATGACACCGCTTAAAAAGACCTACGGCTTTTCACCCTTACTCGAAAAGCTTGACGAGAAGGGCAAGAAAAATGTTCTCGGCGTTGAAACTCCCATCTGGACAGAGTTCGTTGAGGATTTTGACAGAATGTGCTATATGTGCTTCCCGAGACTTATCGCCTGTGCGGAATCAGGTTGGACACAGGGCGAAAACAAGGATTATAAGTCCTTCCGTGAAAGAGTAAAGGACTATAATGAAAAGCTCCTTTCCTACGGTGTAAAAATGGCGGATGAAGAAGAATGGGACCCCAGCCTTAAGAGAAGAACAAAGGATATGCTCAAGCGCTGGAAGGATATGCTTGATCCCCGTGCGATAAGCGTGTTCCTTTTCCCGAATAAGGATGACTGATGAGATTGAGGGCCAAGGGCCAAAGGGCCGAGGGCCGGGTGTACGACCTGCGAGTCGTACCGACAGTAGTATGAATAAAAAACAGATGTATTTTCAGGTATCTTATAACCTTGAAAACACATCTGTTTTGTTTTGCCTCAATAAATTTACTTTTCAACAAGGGGTGAACCCGTTTATTTGTGCTTCAAACTTTGAAGTTGTTCGGCCCTCGGCCCTTTGGCCCTTGTGGTATGACACACAGGTCGAACCTTACTTGTTCTCCTGCATCATCTGTGCAAAGTTAATGCTACGCTTTAATCCGTGAGTCATAACCGAGCTTATAACAAGAGAAACGTCCTCGGCGGAACGGCGGGTTTCCTTGTTGAGCCAGGTCCAGATAAAGCTTGTCATACCTGCAGCTATGAACTGAATGATATAAACCTTGAGCTCGCTTGCATTTTCAAGATCAATAAAGCGGTTAGTAAAGCGGTTGAAGGTTTCACCCATACTGATATTACTGTTACCGCTTAAAATCACAAGAAAGGTGTCTCGGCGATTTTCGATATATTTGAGCACTTCGCTGAGGAAAAGCTGAGTTGTATAATCTTCACCTGCACAGCGGATAAAGATTTCGCCTATATCAGAGGTGATGTCCTCAAGAATGTCGTCATAAAGCTCGTATTGAGTATTATAATGACGGTAGAAGGTGCTGCGGTTTATGTCGGCACCGTTGCAGATATCCTTGATGCTGATTTCGTGGATTGATTTTTCACGCATAAGCTCAATAAGACTTTGCTTTAAAAGCATTTTTGTCATTCTTACCCTGCGTCCGTCGGGCTTTGATGTTTTATCCTGCATGAGTTTTCTCCTGTCCTTTTTTTAATTACTGATGCCATTATACAGTATTTTTACAAGAATTGCAACACAATGTTTCAAAAAAATCGAAACGTTCAGTATGTGTGGGCTTAGAATAAAGGAAAATTTTAATTTTTTTTAGTTTTATCTGTTCAAACAGTAAATAGTATGATACAATTAAGTGATAAAATAGCCATAGATATATCTGTATATAAGAGAGGTTGGAAGGAATGCTTAAAACAGAAAACGTAACAAAAAGCTTTAAGGACGTAAAAGCCAATAAGGGCATTTCCTTTCAGGTGGGGCAAGGTGAAATAGCGCTCCTGCTCGGACTTAACGGAGCCGGAAAATCGACGCTGATAAAGTGTATATGCGGACTTCTCGGCTTTGAAGGTAAAATTACCGTGGGTGGCTTTGAATCGGGGAGTGCACGGGCTAAAGCTCTTATAGGCTACGTGCCTGAAACTCCTGCTCTTTATGATTATCTTACAGTTGGTGAGCATCTTGAATTTATTGAAAGAGCCTATAAATGCAAAAATCCTGTTTTGAAGGAAAGGCTTCTTGAGCTTTTTGAGCTTTCCGATAAAAGGAACAAGCTCGGCAAGGAGCTTTCCAAGGGTATGCAGCAGAAGCTTTCAATATGCTGTGCTCTTTTGCATGAGCCTCGTCTGGTGATTTTTGATGAGCCTATGGTTGGTCTTGACCCTTACGCTATCAAGACTCTGAAAAATATATTCCTCGAGCTTAAGGAAAAGGGTGTTACCGTTATTATCAGCACTCATATTCTTGACAGCGTTGAAAATTATTGGGATAAAGCATTCATCCTTTCCGAGGGTGAGCTTAAGGGCGAAATGACCTCGGGTGAGGGTGATATGACCCTTGAAGAGATGTTTTTCTCCGTTACGGGGGTGGAAGGTAGATGAGTGCCCTCTTTTATCTTGCGCTGATAAAGGGCAAAAACAAGCTTGTTGAGCTTTTGCACAAGCCGCTTAAGCTTATTCTGACCTTCGGCTTTGCAGCTTTGCTGGTGATGAATTTCACTCTTTCGGAAAACTCGCCTTCGGGGGTAAGACCGATTTATGAGTATTGGCTTATTATTCTTGCTTTTTATCTTATCTGTTTCGTTGTTGAAATAAGAAAGAGCCTTAAAAGCGGCGGTTCAATGTTTTCTATTTCGGACGTTAATCTTATTTTCACCTCGCCGATTAAGCCGTCTGCGGTATTGGTATACGGAATGCTCAGCCGTCTTGGCTCATCGCTTTTTATGAGTCTTGCCTTTGTTTATCAGTTTGCACTTTTGCGTTCTTTTTATCCCGTAACCTACAAGCATATGCTTGTGGCGGTTGCCGGTTATGCGGCGGTTGTTGTTCTTTCACAGCTTGCAGGTATGCTTGTTGCTTTTTCAAGCAAAGGGCATTACGAGGACGCGGTGTTGTCCGCGGCAAAAAAGGAAGGCGATAAAAATGAAGCTTCGACGTCTGTTAAAGTGAAGATAAAAAACAACGGCAGAGGACTCGGAGGCGGTAATGGTGCATCGGTGTTTTTCCGTGTACATATGCTGGAAAACCGCCGGACAAAAACCTCTCTGTTTTCACCGACCTCACTGTTTTATCTTGTATTTATAGCGGTTTACGGATTTATATTTGATGAAGGTCTTTTTCTTCTGTTTTTTCTCAGCTGTATGGTTTCATTTCTGCCCGTGCTCAGCGGAAAGTGGATAAAGGAGCTTTCTATGCCTTATATTCACCTTGTTCCGGAGTCACCGACCAAAAAGCTCTTTTACATTCTTTCAGAAATGCTTATAAAGGTTTTTGCCGAAAGCGCGGTTCAATGTGCCCTCATCGGATTTATCTGTCATCTTGCAACCGCGGCTACGGTTATGCTTACCGTTGCAAGGCTTTCTGTAGGATTTGTAATGATAGCTACAGCCTTACTTACGGCAAGAGTGTTCCGTGAAAAGGAAAAAAACAGCGTTTTTCTTGCAATGAGTATTTTACCGGGGCTTTTATTTCTCCTGCCGTCAATTATTGCTTTTGCCGTAATGCTCACCTTCGGAATGGGCCTTTTTCTCTCCTTTGCGGCAATGGCGGCGGTAAATATGATTGTTGCTCCCGTTATTCTGTTTTTTGCACGTAATATATTCTCGGTTAGCGAATGAAATAAATAATATTTTTAGAAAGGGATGTTTTTATGAAAGGTATAATTTTAGCCGGAGGCTCAGGAACAAGACTCTATCCTCTTACAATGGTGATGTCAAAGCAGCTTCTTCCTGTTTATGACAAGCCGATGATTTATTATCCGCTTTCAACACTTATGCTTGCAGGAATAAGAGACATACTTATTATCTCCACACCCCACGATCTGCCTAACTTTAAGAGGCTTTTAGGCGACGGAAGCAATATGGGACTCAGGCTTTCTTATAAGGAACAGCCCTCTCCCGACGGACTTGCACAGGCTTTTCATATCGGTGAGGAATTCATCGGTGACGATTGCTGCGCAATGGTGCTCGGAGATAATATTTTCTACGGTAACGGCTTGAGAAAGCTTCTTTTAAGCGCTAAGGAAAAGGCAGAAAAGGGAATTGCTACCGTTTTCGGTTACTATGTTGACGACCCCGAGCGTTTCGGTGTTGTTGAGTTTGACGAGACAGGTAAGGCTGTTTCTATTGAAGAGAAGCCTAAGAACCCGAAATCAAACTACTGTGTAACGGGACTTTATTTCTATGATAAACGCGTATGCGAATTCGCCAAGGGCGTAGAAAAAAGCGCCCGCGGTGAATATGAAATCACCGACCTTAACGTAAAATATCTTAAGGAGGACAGCCTTTCCGTTGAGCTTCTCGGCAGAGGCTTTGCCTGGCTTGATACAGGTACGGTTGACAGCCTTAACGATGCAAGTGATTTTGTGCGCATGGTTGAAAAAAGGCAGTCAGTCAAAATTTCTGCCCCGGAGGAAATTGCCTTTATCAACGGTTGGATAAGCAAGGAGCAGCTTCTTGAAGCGGCTGAAATGTACGGTAAATCATCCTACGGCGCTCACCTTAAAAAGGTAGCTCTCGGTAAATATCTCTACTGATAAAACTCCCAATCTTTAATTAAAAGGATTATAAATATGAGAAAGAACACATTTGATTGGTTCCGCCTTGACAATGCGGCTAAAATCTTTCCCGGACAGAATACCCGTGCGTGGTCAAACGTTTTCCGTCTGGGTGCAGAGCTTAAAAGTGAGGTTGACCCCGAAATTCTCCGCGTTGCCCTGAATAATACCCTTAAAAGAATTCCTACCTTCAACGTGAGGATAAGAAACGGAGCGTTCTGGCATTATTTTGAAAAAAACCCCGGTGAAGCTCCGATTAAGCCCGATGTTAAAAATATCTGCTACAGAATCAATTTTAAAGAAAACAACGGCTTTCTTTTCAGAGTTTACTACAGAGGTAAGCGTATAAACGTTGACGTTTATCACGCCCTTTGTGACGGCTACGGCGCGGTTGTTTTCCTCGGTACACTTGTGGGTGAATACCTTAAGCTTCAGGGTGAGGAGATTTCCTACAATAACTTTGTGCTTGATACAAGTGAGGCTCCGAGAGAATCTGAGTTAGAGGATTCCTACAACAAATATGCCGATTCAAAGGCAAGGTTCAAGAGACCCGATAAGTGGGTTTATCACTACAAGGGCACTAAAATGCCTATGCATACGGCTAATTACACTCAGGCTGAAATGCCCTTTGAGCAGCTTCATAAAATTTCAAAGAGCTACGGTGTTACCGTTACGGAGTTTCTTGCCGCTCTTGTTATAGATGTGCTTTACAGACAGCAGCTTAAAGAGGGCAAGAAAAAGCAAAGAGAGATAAGTGCACAGATTCCCGTAAATCTGCGCAAGGCCTTTCCCTCGGAGACGCTTCGTAACTTTGTGCTGTGTCTTCGTGTTGTGATTGATCCTACCCTTGGTGAGTACATATTTGAAGAAATACTACGAAGCGTCAGCCTTCAGCTTAAGCTTGCCAACGATAAAAAGCTCATCAATGCTCTGATGACGGAGAACCTTAAGCTTGAACGTCATACTGTTTTAAAATATCTGCCCTTACCCTTGAAGGATTTCGGTGTGGGCATAAGCTTTGCAATTACTGCAGAGCAGACGACAAGCACCCTCGTTTCAAGCCTTGGCGTCATAAAATTCCCTGAAGAGGTTGAGGAGCATATTGAAAAGCTTATGTTCTTCACAGGTGCGGGAATGGTCAACGGTTCACGCTGTGCCACTCTTACCTTCAAGGATAAGCTGATGTTCTCATTTTCAAACTGCTACATGGAAAGTGACCTTGAAAGAGAATTTTACACCCGTCTTGTTAAAATGGGTGTTCACATGAAAATTGAAAGCAACAGAGATTGAGGTGAAAAATTATGTCATATTGTGTTAACTGTGGCGTTGAGCTTGATGCAAGCGCAGAAAAATGTGTCCTTTGCAATACACCGGTTCTTAATCCTAATCTTAATCCGGAGAAAAAGGCGGAAACTCCCTTCGCTATGGAAAGCCATATTCCGAAAAGCATTTCCCGTAAGTTTGTGGCATACATTGTAAGCGTTGTGATGTTTATTCCCAATGTAGTGTGCCTTATAACAAACTTTGCTTTTTTCAACGAGACCTTATGGTCACTCAACATTCTTTGCACAAGTCTTCTTTTATGGATTGTTTTTGTTTTTCCCTTCTTTACAAAAAAGAGCAAGCCTTATCTTATGTGGGCCTTTGATACTGCAGCGGTTGCGTCATACTTTTACTTTATTTTTGCTATGAGTAAAAGTAATATAGGCACCTATCTTACCGTTGTTCTTCCTGTTATCGGTGTTGTGTCTGCGCAGATGCTGACGTTTATGCTCTGGGCAATCGGCAAAAAAAGACACATTATTCTCAAAACCTTGCATCTGTTTGTGGATTTTGCGGTTTTTGCGCTTATCGGCGGACTTCTCATTGCGGAGGGCCTTTCTCTTAAGGTTGTAGGCGTTATCGGAATAATTGTTTTTGTTTCGTGTCTCAGTATCATTGCTTTCCTTGCTTACTGCTACAAGAGCAATAGCATGAGAAGATATCTTTCAAAGAGATTTTTTGCTTGATCAGAATATAAGTTTTATTAAGGTGATACTTTTTGGATAAACATGAAGTGCTGAAAAAGTATTTCGGCTATACAGAATTCCGTAAGGGACAGCTTCAGCTTATTGATGCTGTCCTTTCCGGCAGGGATGCCTTGGGTATTATGCCTACAGGGGCAGGGAAATCCCTTTGCTATCAGGTTCCTGCAATGCTTGTAAGCGGTGTAACGGTTGTTATTTCACCGCTTATTTCCCTTATGAAGGATCAGGTGTCCGCGCTTAATCAGTGTAACATTCCCTCGGTATGCATCAATACATCCATGACCGCGGATGAAATAGGTGATGCCGTTAAAGAAATTCTGAGGGGCAGGGTGAAGCTGGTTTATGTTGCGCCCGAAAGGCTGATGACACCTTTTTTTCTTTCTGTTTGCAGTAAAATAAAGGTTGATATTATAGCCGTTGATGAGGCTCACTGCGTATCACAGTGGGGACAGGATTTCCGACCGAGCTATCTTGAGGTAAGGGATTTTATAAAAACATTTCCCGAAAGACCTGCAGTTTGTGCTTTTACCGCAACGGCAACCCCCAGGGTAAGAGAGGATATTGAAAGGCTTCTTGAGCTTGAAAATCCCGAAAGGCTTGTTACAAGCTTCGACCGTGAGAATCTTTATTTTGAAGCGCTCAAGCCCAAGGATAAGCGTATTGCACTCAAGCGTTACCTTGATCTTTACACGGGTAAAAGCGGTATAGTTTACTGCTCATCGCGTAAATGCGTTGACGAGCTTTACGAGTACCTTCTTTCCGAGGGTTATTCCGTTACAAAGTACCACGCAGGTATGAGCAAGTCGGAGCGTGTGAGAAATCAGGAGCTGTTTTCCTATGATGAAAGAGAGATAATAATTGCAACTAATGCCTTCGGTATGGGTATTGATAAATCCAATGTAGGCTTTGTTATTCATTATAATATGCCCGGTGACCTTGAAAGCTATTATCAGGAGGCAGGCAGGGCAGGCCGTGACGGAAGGAATGCTGACTGTATACTTTTTTACGGCGGTAACGATGTAAGAATACAGCAGTTTTTTATAAATAACCCCGAGGATAATCCGGAGCTTTCCGAAAAGGATAAGAGAAATCTCCGTCAGCTTCGTCTTGAGAAGCTTTCTTCTATGCTCGCATACTGTGAGGGAGAGATATGTCTGCGGAAATATATTCTTTCTTATTTCGGGCAGAAGAGCGAAAACTGCGGTAACTGTTCCGTATGTACGGGACTTACAAGCAGTATTGACGTTACAGAACCGGCACAGAAGATTTTTTCCTGCATAGTAAGACTAAAGGGCAAGGAAACAAAAAGAACGGTCTGTGACGTGCTTAAAGGCAAGCTCACGGAGGATATAGAAAAAAGAGAGCTTGATAAAATAAAAACCTTCGGAGCTATGAGCGATACAGCCGAAAGCATAATCGAAGAGCACATTGATTATTTCATCGAAAGAGGATACATAAAAGCCGATGAAAAAAACAGGCTGACTCTTTTTGAAAAAAGCAAGGCTGTTCTCTTTGAGGGCAGACAGCTTCGCAGACTTCGTCAGAGAACGGCTGAAAAGTCAGAAGGTCACAGAACCGATGTTATGTTACTTATAAAGCTGAAAAAGCTTCGCAGTCAGTGTGCTAAAAAGGCGAGCGTTCCGGACTTTATAGTTTTCACTGATGCAACGCTTATCAGTATTGCAAAGATCAAACCGAGGACCCTTGACCGGTTTGCAAAAATACCCGGTGTGAGCCTTTCAAAGCTTGAAAAATACGGTGTGATTTTTATAAGAGAAATCAACAAACATTGTAAAGAAAATATTGAAAAGAGAAAAAATAACTGATATAATATATCATTAACACTTTAAAGACTGAAAGAAAGGATTGATTGCATGAGCCGTAAAAAATGGGTCGTAAGTGAAATCGATAAGGCACTTGCCTGCAATATTGCGGATGAATTTGAAATTGATCCTTTCGCCGCTCTTTTGCTCGTTTCAAGAGGCATAACCGATTATGATGAAATAGCCGACTTCTTCAGCGATGAGGGCGGTCTTTCCGACCCCTTCACTTTAAAGGATATGGATAAGGCTGTAGAGCGTATTGAGCTTGCACTTGACCGTGACGAAAAAATCGCCGTATACGGTGACTATGACGCTGACGGCGTTACAGCCACAACTCTTTTGTGTGAATATCTGCAGATGAATGGTGCGGATGTTGTGCCTTATATTCCCGACAGAAACAGCGAAGGCTACGGTCTTAACAACGAAGCGATAAGAAGTCTTTGTGAAATGGGTGTAAGTCTTATTGTCACCGTGGATAACGGCATTTCCGCCCACGGGGAAGCACAGTACATAAAAGAGCTTGGTATGGACCTTGTTATTACTGACCATCATAAGGTGGGCGAAACCATTCCCGAAGCTGTTGCCGTTGTTAATCCTCACAGAGCCGACTGTCCCTCTGCCTTCAAGCATTTTGCAGGCGTAGGTGTTGCCTTTAAGCTTGTCTGCGCTCTTTGCGGTGACGGTGATCAGGCACTTTCTATGTTTGCCGACCTTGTGACAATCGGCACAATAGGAGATATTGTTTCTCTTACGGGTGAAAACCGTTTTATTGTAAAGTACGGTATAAAAATGCTCAATAACGGCACAAGTCCCGGTATTGAGCAGCTGAAAAAGGTTGCAGGAGTAAGTGAAAAGCTTCTTAACTGCTCCACGGTTGCGTTTTCTCTTGTTCCGCGGATAAACGCTATCGGCAGGACAGGACATGCCTCAAGGGCTCTTGAGCTGCTTTTAAGTGAGGATTTCGGAAGAGCTGAGGATATTGCCGCAGAGGTTGATTCTGCCAATGCAAAAAGGCAGGATATAGAAAAGGAAATAACTCTTCAGGCACAAAAACAGATTGAACAGAACCCGGAAAAGCTGAATAACCGTGTGCTTATTTTCTCGGGTGAAAACTGGCACGGCGGAGTAATCGGTATTGTTGCCGCAAGACTTGTTCAGAAATACGGTAAACCCTGCCTTGTAATAACCGATGACGGAAAAGAGGCAAAAGGCTCAGCCAGAAGCATAGACGGCTTTTCACTTTATGAGTGTATAAGCAGTGCCAAGGATCTGCTTACACATTACGGCGGTCATACCCTCGCTGCAGGCTTCGGTATGGAAAGCTCAAATCTCCCTCTTTTTGAAAAGGCAGTAGAGGACTATGCAAAAACCGTGGATATGCCTTTCCCGAAGCTTGAGCTTGACTGCAGACTCCGTCCCGATTTTATAAATTCAGATATACTTAATGTTATTGATGCTCTTGAGCCTTTCGGTGCAGGTAATCCCCAGCCTCTGTTCGGACTTTTCGGAATGAGCCTTACGGGTATTCAGCCTATAGGCGGGGGTAAGCATCTGCGTCTTTCCTTCAGAAAAGGAAACGCCAATATTACGGGACTGCTCTTTGGTGTAACGGAAAAGGAGCTGCCTTATGTAATCGGTGACACTCTTGACCTTGCGGTAAGACTTGAAAGAAACGAATATATGGGTCAGGTCAAGGTCAGCATATATATAAAAGAGATGAGAATGTCAGGCACTGACGATGAGCTTTATCTTAAAAGCAAGCGTCTTTATGAAAAAATTATGCGCCGTGACAGACTAACGGAAAAGGAAGCAAGATTTGCTCTGCCCGACAGACAGCAGGTTGCAAATATATTCCGCTTCATCCGTGACAGCGGTGGATGGTACTTTGATACCGACGTGCTGTGTTATCGCCTTGGCGGTGACGGAAGTAATGCCTGCAAGGTGCTTGTCTGTATCGATGTGCTTTGTGAGCTGGGTATATTCAGAAAAGAGGGAGAAGCCGTTCTTCCCTTTAATTTGCAAAATAAGGTTGACCTCGAGGATTCTGCACTTATGCAATACCTTAAGCAGGTAGGAAAGGAGAGCTGACAATGGAAAGCTACGAACAGGATTATCAGAAGCTTATAGCCGATTATCAGAACACGTTTTCACCGACTGATATTGAAAAAATCAAAAAGGCATACGCTATTGCGTGCGAAGCCCACGCCAATCAGAAGCGCCGTTCGGGTGAGCCTTATATTATTCACCCCGTAGCTGTTGCAAAAATCCTTGCTGATATGGGTATGGATGCTGAATCCGTCTGTGCAGCTCTTTTGCATGACGTTGTTGAGGATACTGAAACTACTTCAGAGGAAATCCGTGAGCAGTTCGGCGAAAGCATCGAACAGCTTGTTGACGGTGTTACAAAGCTCGGTCAGATACCCCTTTCTGCCAGTAAAGAGGAGCAGCAGAGCGAGAATGTGCGTAAAATGTTCCTTGCAATGTCAAGGGATATCCGAGTAATAATTATTAAGCTTGCTGACCGTGTGCATAATATGAGAACACTTATGCATATGCCCGAGGAAAAAAGACGCTATAAGGCAAGGGAAACCCTTGAAATTTATGCTCCCATTGCTCACCGTCTCGGTATCCGAGCCTTCAAGGATGAGCTTGAGGATCTTGCTATCAGTTATCTTGACCCGGTTGCTTATGATGAAATAGCTAAGAACCTTGAAAGTCAGGTTGAGTCACGTCAGAATTTTCTTGACAGCATCAAGGATGAAATTCTTGAGCGTGTAAGGCAGGAGGTTCCTAATGTTCACATTGAGGGCAGAATAAAGTCAGTTCACGGTATTTACAGAAAAACTTATATGAAGGGTAAAACCTTCGACGAAATATATGATATCTACGCCGTAAGGCTCATTGTTGACTCGGTTTACGAGTGCTATTGCTGTCTCGGTGTTATTCACGATATGTTCAATCCTATTCCCGGTCGCTTCAAGGACTATATCTCCACCCCGAAGCCGAATATGTATCAGTCACTTCATACGACGGTTATCGGCAGGGCAGGGATACCCTTTGAGGTGCAGATAAGAACCTGGGAAATGCACCACACTGCTGAATACGGTATCGCTGCTCACTGGAAATATAAGCTCGGTATGAGCGGTAAGGCAAAGTTTGAAGAAAGGCTTTCATGGATAAGACAGCTTCTTGAAAGTCAGCAGGACAGCGACGATGTTGAGGACATTGTAAAAACAATCAAAACTGACTTCATTCCCGAGGAGGTATTCGCCTTCACTCCCAAGGGTGACGTTATCAGTCTTCCTATGGGCTCATGTATCATCGACTTTGCTTATTCCATTCATTCAGGTGTCGGCAATAAAATGATAGGCGCCAAGGTTGACGGCAGAATCAGTACCCTTGACCATAAGATCAACAACGGTGAAATCATTGAAATTCTGACAACCTCGTCCCGTGATAAGGGTCCCAGCCGTGATTGGATAAAAATTGCAAAAACCTCCTCGGCAAGGACAAAAATCAAGGGTTGGTTCAAAAAGGAAAAGCGTGAGGAAAATATTGTTGAAGGTAAGGCAGAGGTTGAACGTGAGTTTAAGCGTAACAATATCAGCCTTCCCGATAAGCAGATGGCTGAATTTCTTATGAAATTTGCCGAAAAGCAGCATTGCAATACACTTGATGATTTCTTTGCCGCCATAGGCTACGGCGGAATTATCTTCACAAATCTTCTGCCCCGTATAAAAGAGGAATATCAGAAGCTTGTAAAGGATAGTCAGACCCAGGAGATTCCGCAGGAAAATATAGCTCAACCTAAAAAGACCGTTAAAAGTGCCGAAGGCATTATCGTTGAAGGTATTGACAACTGTCTTATCAAGTTTTCGCGTTGCTGTGATCCTCTTCCCGGTGATGATATCATCGGCTTTATCACAAGAGGTCACGGCGTTTCGATCCATACGAGAAAGTGCAGTAACGTACCCAAGGATATTTCCAAGGCGGCAGAGCCCGAAAGATGGATTAACGCCCATTGGGACAATAAGGTTCAGAATTCCTACCGTGTAACTCTTGCCGTTACCTGTATTGACCGTATGGGTATGCTTGCCGACCTTTCGGCGGTAATTGCAAATATGCACGTTATGATTCATTCGATTTTCACAAAGGATACAAATGACGGCAGAAGCACGGTTTACCTGACTATTACCGTAAACGGTGCCGAGCATCTCAGGAGCGTATGTGAAAAGCTTAAGAAAATCAAGGGTGTACTTTCAACAGAACGTTCAGGCTTGTAAGCAACACCTTAGGGTGACGAGCATAATCCGAACCCGCCCAAAAGTGTGAATTTTCGCGGATTTACGAGTATTTTAACGAAGTATTGGCGGAAATCCGCCCGTAAAAAACGGATTCGGATTATACTCGTTACCCTAAAGACGTTGCAATGAAATCTGACCTTCGGTCAGATGAAATATTGCTTACGCAATATGAAATATCCTGCGGATATGAAATATTTGCCAAGTGGCAAATGTTAAGGGTCTGCGACGCTATTATAATTATAAGAGGTTAAAATGAAAGCAGTAATACAAAGAGTAACAAAAGCAAGTGTCACCGTTGACGGTGAAATAAAAGGACAGATAGGCACAGGCTTCCTTGTGCTTTTAGGTGTAATGCAGGAGGATACGGAAAAGGAAATGGAGCTTCTTGCAAGGAAGGTTTCCGAAATCCGTATTTTCACCGATGAAAACGACAAAATGAATCTTTCCCTTGATCAGGTTGACGGTGAGGTGCTTGTGGTCTCACAGTTCACCCTTTGCGCTGATATAAAAAAGGGAAGAAGACCCTCGTTTATTCCTTCGGCTTCACCTGAAAAGGCAAACCGCCTCTATGAGGCATTCTGTGACGAGCTTATTAAAAAAGGTGTCAGAAAAGTCGAAAAGGGAGTTTTCGGTGCTGATATGAAGGTCGAGCTTCTCAATGACGGTCCTGTTACGATTATTATGAATACAGATGAATGGTTGAAATGAGGTCAGAAAATATGCTTAAACTTACAACTTTCGCACCGGGAATGGTGTATGCTAACTGTTATATAGTAAAGGACGGGCAAAGCGGTGACGCTTTTGTTGTTGATCCGGGCGCTTACAACAGGCGCTTTGAGTCCGCATTGCGTGAGGCGGGAGTTGAAAAACTGCGTTATATTCTTCTTACCCACGGCCACTTTGACCATATTTCGGGAGTTAAGGAGCTTAAGGAAAACTTCGGCGGTGAAATCGTAATCCACCGTGAGGATGCCGAATGCCTTTACGATAAAAGCAAATCCCTCGCCTCAAAATTCTTATTCCCTCAGCACGATGTTACTGCTGATGTGCTCGTGAATGACGGTGACAGACTCTCTTTCGGTGAGGATGAAATTGAGGTTATACACACTCCCGGTCATACAAGGGGAAGTGTGTGCTATGTTGTCGGCGATATTATGCTTTCGGGGGATACCCTTTTCAGAAACAGCATCGGCAGGACGGATTTTCCCGGCGGTAGCCCGGAGGAGATGAAGGCTTCACTTCAGAAGCTTGCTTCACTCGAAAAGGACTATACCGTTTATCCGGGTCACGATGTAAGCACTACATTGGAGCATGAGAAGAAATACAACCCCTATATGTGAGGAGTTAAAGATGTATCTTATCAACCTTAACCATAAATTCAACTACGAAACAGAAAACCTTTTAAGGCTCTTTTTCCCCGAAAAAATAGTGCAGAGCGAAGAAGTTTCCGAGGGGGAGGACTATATTCTCACAGAGCTTGCAGGGGGCAAAATCAGAGTAAAGCTTTGCCTTGACGGAAAAATAAAGGAAAAAACCAAGGAATATGCCCCGGGGGATATTCCTTCTTTTGATACCGAGGAGAGCTTTTTTGAAAGAAAAATTGCTCTTCTGATGTTCGATTTGCTTTGCAAGGCTACGTCCTATACACCGCCCTGGGGTATACTTACCGGTGTAAGACCTGCAAAGCTTATGGGTAAGCTTGTACAGCAGATGGGTGAGGAAAAGGCTAAGGAGTATTTCCGCGGTGAGCTTAAGGTTACAAAAGAAAAAACCGACCTTGCCCTGTGTGTTTCAAAAAAGGAAGCTCCGATTATTGACGGTGCTTCCGGGGAGAAGTCTTTCTCCCTTTATGTTTCTGTGCCCTTCTGTCCCACAAGGTGCAGCTACTGCTCCTTTATTTCTCATTCAAACGATAAGGCTAAAAAGTTAATGCCGCAGTATGTTGAGTATATGATAAAGGAAATTGAGGAAACGGGCAGAATTGCAAGGGAGCTTGGTCTGAAGCTTGAAAGCGTATATTACGGCGGCGGAACACCCACTGCTCTTACAGAGGAGCTTCTGAAAAAGGTGACAGACGCTGTAAGTGAAAGCTTTGACCTTACGGGCGTAAAGGAATACACGATTGAAGCAGGCAGACCCGACAGCGTTACAAAAGAAAAATTCCGTATAATGAAAAATTGCGGATGCAACCGTATAAGCATCAATCCCCAGACCTTCAACGATGACGTGTTAAAGGAAATAGGAAGAAATCATACAAGTGAGCAGACCCTTGAAGCAATGAAGCAGGCAAGGGAGGAGGGTTTCTCCTTTATCAATATGGATTTAATTGCAGGTCTTCCTACGGATACTCTTGAAAGCTACAAAAACACCTTGCAGACCGTTCTTTCTCTTGAGCCTGAAAATATCACCGTACATACCCTGGCTCTTAAGCGCTCGGCAACACTTGTAACGGATAAAAGAGAGACAAACAGCGGCGGCGTCGCTTCCGATATGGTTTCTTATACCTATGAAACCCTGACGGCAAACGGATATATTCCTTACTATATGTACCGTCAGAGCAAGAGCCTGGGCAACCTCGAAAATGTCGGCTGGGCTAAGGAAGGCTATGAGGGGCTTTACAATGTATATATGATGGAAGAGTGTCATACAATTCTTTCCGTAGGTGCAGGTGCCGTTACAAAATTAAAAAATCCCCGAGGAAATGAGATCGAACGAATTTTTAACTATAAATACCCATACGAATATATAAATGACTTTGACGAAATAATCAATCGCAAAAAACAGATTGCACAGTTTTATATGAGGTGAACATATTGGCAAACTATGATGTTAAGGAAATCAACAGACAATTAAAATGTGACTGTGAAAAATACATTATGGAATGTGAAAGCACCTACCGCAGACAGCTTGACACTATTGTAACGGAAATAAACAGCGAAAAAGGGAGAGCTCTTGTTATGCTTGCAGGGCCGAGCTCTTCGGGAAAAACAACAACGGCAAAGCTTATTTCCGAAAAGCTTACAGCCCTTGGCAGAAATACGGTGGTTGTTTCCCTTGACGATTTTTACCTAGAGCAGGATATTCCGCGTACCTTTGAGGACGGCACTGTAGATTATGAAACTGTTGAGGCTCTCGATATCGGGCTTATTTCAACGTGTCTTCACCGGCTTATAAACAGCGGTGAAAGCATTATGCCGCACTTCTGCTTCAAAAGTAAAAAGAGAAGCTTCGGCGAAAAGGTTACGCTCCCGGGTGATGGCATTGTTATCGTGGAGGGACTTCACGCTCTTAATCCTGCGATAACCGGACCGCTGAGTGATGAAAAAATGAAAAAATATTATGTCAGCGTGTCTTCAAGGATAACCGACGGTGACAGAGTATTGTTTTCAAAAAGAGATTTACGTTTTGTGCGCAGACTTATAAGGGATTTCTACCACAGAAACAGCGAGGTGGAATATACCTATTATCTGTGGAAGGGTGTAAGAATGGGCGAGGACAGATATCTCTTTCCCTTCAGCAGTCTTGCCGACAGGAAAATTGATTCTGTGCATCCTTATGAGGTTGCACTGTTTAAGGAAACTGCAATAAATCTTCTTGACCGTGTCAGCGAAGATAGTGTATACTATGAAAATGCAAAGCAACTTAAAGATAAGCTTAATCGCTTCGGGTATGTTGAGAGGGAACTTATGCCGGTTGATTCGCTTTTAGGGGAATTTATCGGATAAAACGGAAATATTTTTACAGGAGTTGAAGATTTTGTCTGAACGTAAAAAGCAATCCCTGCTCACCGGTGCAGGCGTACTTGCCGTTGCTACGGTTATTGTAAAGCTTATCGGAGCAGTTTATAAAATACCTCTTACAAATCTCATCGGTGCCGAGGGCTACGGCTATTTTACCGGTGCCTATGCGGTTTATACACCGCTTTATGCAATTTCCATGGCAGGCTTGCCTGTTGCTGTTGCGTCAATGGTTTCTCGTAATGTTGAGCTTGGAAGGGTAAAGGATGCTCAGAGGCTTTTTTTGATTTCAAAAAAGCTGTTTCTTATTATCGGACTTGCCTGCACAGCGGTGCTTGTGCTCATAGCTTATCCTTATTCAAAGCTTGTCGGTGCTCCCGATAACTTTATCAGCATCATTGCCATTGCTCCCTGTGTGCTTTTCTGTTGTCTGATGTCAGCTTACAGAGGCTACTATGAGGGTCTTAACAATATGACTCCCACAGGTGCTTCTCAGGTAATAGAGGCTGCGTTCAAGCTTGTTATAGGACTTGCCGGTGCCTATATTTTTATGGACAAGTCCCTCTCTTATTACAATGAAAATGCCGTGAACGGTGCGCTTGACTTTTTCGGCAGAAGTGTCAGTAACGAATCCGAGGCATTAAGCGCAATTTATCCTTATGCTGCCGCCGTTGCGATTCTCGGTGTAACCGTCGGCTCGGTGGCGTCCTGGTTTTATCTCTGGCTCCTTTACAAAAGAAAGGGTGACGGATTCACAAGGGAAGAGCTTGTCAATTCTCCCGAGGCAAGAAGTCCTAAGGAACTTCGTAAAGAGCTTTTAAAAATAGCAATTCCCGTTGCCGCTTCGTCAATCATTCTCAACGTTACAAATATGATTGACGATTTCACTATCCGAGCAAGGCTTAACCGTGCCCTTGAGGTCGGCGGTGAAATTATCAAAACTATGTATGCCGATGCCCTGACTGCTTCACAGACTCTTGACAGCGGTATATCAACCTACCTTTACGGTATCCACGGCTCGGTAATAAATATAAAGAACCTTATTCCTACAATCACTCTCACTCTCGGCATAAGTGCAATTCCCGTTATTTCAAAAGCCTGGGCGGCAAAGGATATGAAGGGAATAAAGGTTTCTACGGAATCGGCTGTTCGTGTTACAATGATGATAGGGCTTCCCGCAGGCTTCGGTATTGCGGCATTAAGTGAGCCTATATTGGGCCTGCTTTACTCTTCAACGGCAGAGATTATTCCCATCGCCGCTCCGATACTTCGTACCTATGGCTTTGCAATGTTCCTTTTTGCTGTTGCAACTCCCATGACAAACATTCTTCAGGCGGTGGGTAACACAAAGGCGCCTATAATAAGCATTATTGCAGGTGCTGTTGCAAAGATAATCTACAACTACATTATGATAGGCAATCCTGAAATTAACATTCAGGGCGCGGCAGGAGGCTCTGTTGCCTGCTATGTGGTAATGGTTGCAATCAATCTTTATGAGCTGATAAAAACAACTCACGTAAAGCTTGACTACGTGTCGGTTTTTCTTAAGCCGTTTATTGCGGCGGCGGCTTGCGGCGGTGTTGCTTATATAAGCTACGGTCTGCTTACGGGCAGCTCAGGTCTTGATTCAAAGCTTTCCTGCATAGTTTCTATCGGTTTTGGTGCATCAATTTATGCAATTGTGTTGCTTTTAATAAAAGGAATTGTAAAAGATGATGTAGAAATGCTTCCAAAAGGAGAAAAAATTGCAAAAGTCCTTGAAAAATTCAAATTATTAGGGTAAAATAGACCCAATGAGGTTTTAACATGGTAAATTTTGACTTTAAAGACAGATACGACATTAACGATCTTTTAAGAATTATGGAGCTTTTGCGTTCTCCCGGCGGTTGTCCCTGGGATGCGGAGCAGACCCATGAAAGTATTCGCAACAGCCTTATTGAGGAAACCTACGAGGTTATCGAGGCAATCAATAAAAATGACAGAGAGCTTCTTTTAGAAGAACTCGGCGATGTGCTTTTGCAGGTTGTTTTTCACGCTCAGATGGAAAAGGAAAAGAACAGCTTCGATTTTTCCGATGTATGCGACGGAATTTGTAAAAAGCTTGTTGAACGCCATCCTCACGTTTTCGGATCGGTCAATGTTGAAAGTACTGATGAGGTACTTAAGAATTGGGACGACATAAAGCGTAAGAGCAAGGGTCAGAAAACCCAGGGCTCTGCAATGGAGAAAATCCCCAGAGAATTGCCTGCACTTATGAGAGCGGAAAAGATACAGTCCAAGGCTAAAAAGGTCGGCTTTGACTGGCCGGAAATCGGCGGTGCACTTGATGCTCTCGAAAGTGAAATCAAGGAGTTTAAAGAGGCAATGAATAACGGCTCTTTTGATGAAGCAGAAAACGAAATGGGCGATGTGCTTTTCTCTTGCGTCAATGTTTCAAGATTTATGAAAATTGACCCGGAGCTGGCACTTACACGTTCAAATGAAAAATTTATCAGACGTTTTCTTGAGGTTGAGCGCCTTGCAAGGGAAAAGGACATCAACATGAAGGAGAAAACCATAGACGAGCTTGATGAACTCTGGAATCAGGCGAAAATCAATTTAGGATCCAATTGAGCATAGACTCATGGAAAATATAATATTTTTTGGAGGACACAAAAAATGAATAAAACAGAACTTATCAATGCAGTAGCAGCTAAGGCTGAAATTTCAAAGAAGGACGCAGACAAGGCAGTAGCAGCAGTTATCGCTTCAATCGAAGAAGCTCTTGTTGCAGGTGACAAGGTTCAGCTTATCGGCTTTGGTACATTCGAAGTTAAGGAAAGAGCTGCAAGAACAGGTCACAACCCCAAGACAGGCGAAGCTATCGAAATCGCAGCTGCAAAGATTCCTTCATTCAAGGCAGGCGCAGCACTCAAGAACGCAGTTAAATAATTAACGGCAGATAATTTGAGACTGTTCCGGAAGGAACAGTCTCTTTTTTGAAAAGAGGCAACAGGAATGAGATTAGATAAATATTTAAAGGTATCAAGACTTATAAAGAGACGTACCGTTGCAAACGAGGTATGTGATGCAAAGCGTGTTACGGTGAACGGCAAGGTAGCAAGAGCATCCTACGACGTAAAAGTAGGTGACGTAATCGAAATCCAGATGGGTGAAAATATTCTCAAGGCTGAGGTGCTTATCGTTACCGAGCATGCCACAAAAAACGATGCGGGTCTGATGTACAGAATAATATAATTGCTGTGAGCAATTATATTATTCTGCATTTTTTTGTCTTCCCCCGAATAAACTTTTATGAAAGTAAAAGGGGGAGAAGCTATGCAGGAAAACAAAGACAAAATCATTTTGCCTCACAGCGCACTTTTAAAGGACAGACAGGAGTTACATCTGAGCGGTGTTACGGATGTCGATTCCTTTGATGAAACGGGTATTACGGCTTATACAGATATAGGCGAGCTTTCAATAGGCGGTGAAAATCTGCATATTACAAAGCTTTCTCTTGAATCGGGAGAGCTGCTTGTAGAGGGAAGGATAAATTCCCTTGTATACCGTGATGAAGCACCGAAGGCAACCTCGTTTTTCGGGAAGGTATTCCGATGAGCTACAGCGAGCCGCTGATAAACCAGATAAGGGTTTTCTTTTTGAGTATCGGCGTAGGGGCTGTTTTATGTCTTGTTTATATCGGCGTGCAGAGCTTTTTCAGACTCTTCGGAAAAAGCAACCGTGTTTATTATCTTGCTGACGGAATTTTCTGTGTGCTCTTCGCTTTTATTTCGTTCTTCTTTATGGTTCTTTATAACAGCGGCAGAGTAAGACTTCATCTTGTGCTTGGTGAGGCAATAGGCTTTTTTGTGTTTTACTTTGCCGCAGGTAAGTATTTGCAGATGCTGCTTAACAGAATTGCCGAAGGTATAAGCAGGGCTACGGGTCTTGTTCTTATGCCAGTGAGGTCCGTGTGGCGACATTTCAGAGCCGGAATGAGGGAGATAAAGACAAATATTACGGTGAATGCATCGAAAAATAAGAGTAAAGAGAAAACCGAAGAAAAAAATAAGAAAAAATTTGATTTTATTAGCAAAATCCACTTGAAAAATAAAAACAAATCTGTATAATTATACTTGGTATTTACAGAAGTGTTTGTATAATTTCTTTTGGGAGGAATTTGTGTGGCTGTCAAAGAGTTCAGGCCGGCAAAATCAAGGTTCAAAATCAAATATAAAAAGACATATTTAGTTTTACTTATCCTCTTTATGTTTGTTTCTGTTTTCTGCGTTGGTATAAGAATTAATAACGATGCCGCTATTGCAGATTATGAAAGACAGATTGCCGAGGTTCAGGAAAAGGTTGACAAGTTGAGCGGTGAAAATGACGAGTATACCGCTGTGCTTACATCTACTGACCGCAGTGCATATTATGAAAAAATTGCCCGTGAGGTTTACGGTTACGCTAAACCCGGTGAATACGTTTTTTATAAAACAGTTTCCTGATTCGGGGCTGAAGTAAAGGTATATATTAGGAGGATAACAGTTTTTTATGCTTGAAATTGGAGCAATATTGGAAGGTAAAATTACAGGACTTACAAACTTTGGTGCATTCGTGAGCCTTCCTGACGGAAAAAGCGGTATGGTACATATTTCGGAGGTTTCCTCTTCCTTTGTTAAGGATATAAAGGATTTTCTTAAAGAAGGACAGATTGTTAAGGTAAAGGTTGTTGGTATTTCTGAAGAGGGGAAAATCAGTCTCTCTATAAGAAAAGCAGAAGCTCCCAAGGAGCCTCGTGAGCAGAAGGAGGGCGCACCTCAGCGTCCCCGCCGTAACAATGACAGACCCAGAGCTAACGTATGGCAGGGTCAGCCTTCAAAGAATAAGGAAGCAATGAGCTTTGAGGATATGATGGCTCAGTTCAAGCAGGCAAGTGACGAAAAGCTTTCCGATCTTAAGCGTTCCGCTGATTTTAAGAACGGAACAAGAAGAGGTAAATAATTTTATTAAAACAAGCTGCCGCAGAAGTGAACTTCTGTGGCTTTTTTGTTGACAAATATTATCAAAAATTGATATAATAAATTAAAGAAAATTAAGGAGGATAAATTATGAAAAAACTTATATCAGTATTGCTCGCAATTCTTATGGTGTTTTCACTTACGGTAACGGCATTTGCCGCTGATGAAAAGCCCTTTGAAAACAGCGCTTTTTATACCGAAGGCGACTACACAATTCATTACAGAACCTTTGAGCCCGAGGGTGCAGTAAAGGGTCAGATTTTCCTTGTTCACGGCTTCTGCCTTTCAACGGTGAGCCTTGAGGGAGTTGCCGCCGAATACGCAAAGGCAGGCTACCGTGTTGTCGTAGCCGATGCACCTTCCTTCGGCTATTCGACAAAAGAAAGCAGTAAAACCAAGCTTGTAGACAGAGAGATTCTCTTCTACGGACTTCTTAAAGAGCTTGGCGGAAAGTGGATTGCAGGCGGTCACTCAATGGGTGGCGGTATTGCAATCAACCTTGCAACGGATTATCCCGAGCTTATAACCGGTGCTGTTCTTTTCGCACCCCAGACCTCTGCAGAAGCAAGCGGTGTGGCGGCAATGTTTATGCGCTCCGGAATTATGCAGACCGTGTACAGCGTGGTACTTAAGTTTGCGCTTTTGTTCCCCTCTGTTGTGCGTGCTCTTGTTGAAATGAGCTTCAGCGATAAGGAATTCGCAGAAGCTTATGACCTTTCAAGAATTACCGATCCCTTTACCATTGAGGGTTCGGGTCCTGCTGTGGCAATTATGGCATCTCACACAAGAGGAAGCAATCTTGAAGCTTTTTCAGAGCTTGATATTCCCTGCGTGATTCTCACCGCTAAGGATGACCGTGTGGCAAACGCTGACAATCTTCAGGCAATCATCGACAATGCACCCGAAGGTACAGTTGTTGTAAAGGACCTTGAGGGCGGACATATGATGATGGAATATAACCCTGCTCTCGCCGCAGAGCTTACACTCGCAGTTATAGATAAATAATTCACGGTTTGTTAGTATATTTATCATATTGTTGAAGTAATATTAAAGGTGACAGAATGTCGCCTTTAATATTTTTTATAAAGAAGGTTATTTATATGTACAAAACTAAAGAACTATACAACCTTGAAAAAAGTCTTGCCGGGGAATATCTCTCACAGTTTGAGTATCCCTGGCATGCACTTTCGGGTATAAAGGAGCTTATACTCAGCCTTGGCAAAGAACTCAGTAAAAATGAATATAACGAAATAAGCGAAAATGTGTGGGTGCATAAGAGCGTAAAAATTGCCCCTACGGCTTATATTGGTGCGCCGTGTATTATAGGTAAGGATACAGAGGTAAGGCAGTGTGCTTTTATCCGCTCGGCGGCACTTATCGGAGAGGACTGTGTAATAGGTAACTCAACGGAGGTTAAGAATGCTATAATTTTTGACAGCGTTCAGGTGCCGCACTTCAACTATGTCGGAGACAGCATTCTCGGATATAAGTCTCACCTGGGAGCCGGTGCAGTTACATCAAACGTAAAAAGTGACCGCAGTCTTGTTGCGGTTAAGACAGCTGACGGCAGAATAGAGACGGGACTTAAAAAGTTTGGCGCAATGGTTGGCGATAACGTTGAGGTAGGCTGCAACAGCGTGCTTAATCCAGGTACGGTTATCGGCAGGAATTCAAACATTTATCCTCTTTCAAGCGTGAGAGGGAGTGTGCCCGAAAACAGCATTTTTAAAAATCAGCAAAACATCATTTTAAAGGAGAATTGTGATGGGTAAATATTTCGGTACTGACGGCTTCCGCGGTGAAGCTAACATGAACCTTACCGCTGACCACGCCTACAAGGTAGGACGTTTTCTCGGCTGGTATTACGGTGAAAAGAAAAGAAGAGCGGGGGATGATACTCCTGCAAGAATAGTTATAGGTAAGGATACAAGACGTTCAAGCTATATGTTTGAGTATACTCTTGTAGGCGGTCTTGTTGCTTCGGGTGCGGACGCATATCTTCTTCACGTTACAACCACACCCTGCGTTGCGTATATTTCAAGGGTGGACAGCTTTGACTGCGGTATTATGATTTCCGCCTCTCACAATCCCTATTATGATAACGGCATAAAGCTTATCAACGGGGACGGTGAGAAAATGGATGAGGAAACCATAGCTCTTATAGAAGCTTACCTTGACGGTGAAAATGATGTCTTCGGTGTAAAGGGCGAGCTTCCCTTTGCTCACAGAGAAAATATAGGCAGAACCGTTGACTATGTTGCCGGACGAAACCGTTACATCGGCTACCTTATCAGCCTCGGACTTTATTCCTTCCGTGGCAAAAAGGTTGGACTCGATTGTGCAAACGGCAGCTCCTGGAATGTTGCAAAGGCTGTTTTTGATGCCCTCGGTGCGGAAACCTATGTAATCAACGCTTCGCCTGACGGTACTAACATTAACCGTGATGCAGGCTCGACTCATATTGAGGGTCTGCAGGCTCTTGTAAAGGAAAAGGGTCTTGATGTAGGTTTTGCTTATGACGGTGACGCTGACCGTTGCCTTTGTGTTGACGAAAAGGGCAATGTTGTTGACGGTGACGCTATTCTTTATATCTACGGCAGATATATGAAGGAGAGAGGCAAGCTTGTTTCAAATACTGTTGTGACAACGGTTATGTCAAACTTCGGACTTTACAAGGCCTTTGATGAGCTTGGCATAAATTATGCTAAGACCGATGTCGGCGACAAGTATGTATACGAATATATGATGAAAAACGGCTGCCGTCTCGGCGGAGAGCAGTCGGGTCATATAATTTTTTCAAAATATGCTTCTACGGGAGACGGTATTCTTACAAGTCTTAAAATAATGGAAGTTATTATGGCTCAGAAGAAAAGCTTAAGTGAGCTTGCTGCTCCTTTCAGGGTTTATCCTCAGGTGCTTATCAATGTAAGAGTTAAGGATAAGGCGGCGGCAAGGAACGACGATGATGTTATTGCTGCAACAAGCAAGGTTGCTGAGGCTCTTGGTGACAGCGGAAGGATACTTATGCGTGAATCGGGTACTGAGCCTGTTATCCGCGTTATGGTTGAGGCTTCTGACAGGGAGCTTTGTCAGAGCCTTGCTCAGAGCGTGGTTGATGTGATTCTTGAAAAGGGTCACGGGGCATAAAGCGAAAAGCTTACACCGTCTTGGAAACAAGGCGGTGTTTTTTGCGGACACGGCAACGGTTGTCTGATCGTGCAGGGGACGTCCCGTGAGGATTCACGGTTTCGCCACAACATCGTGCGAACGTTGTAGCGCCGCCCAAGGGGCGGCTTTTTTGTTGTACTTTTATTTTTCTGAGTTGTTGATTTTACTTTCTACAGCCTTGGCTTTTCTGTTGAGGTTTTTATTTTTCCGTGGTTGTTTCTTTCAACTCCGTCCCGCTCATGCCGCGGAGGCACATCCTTTGCCCGGAGCGGCAAAGGATGCAAAGCGCTCTTTGGTGAGTGCCATTATATAGGGGTCCCCGAAAAGCCCGATA
>JAFULG010000080.1 GCA_017473435.1 Clostridia bacterium
AATTAGACCATTACGGAGTTAGGGGTACACCACGGACGGTAGCGGTCTGTTGACGTTGAAAGGTTGTTTTTATTAAAGCGGTGCGTGAGCTGTTCCAGTAGGGCAGACGAGTAGTAATGTGAATTTTTCTGTAGAGCACAAGGTTGTTTCAATAACAATCAAACAGAACTGAACGAAGGATAATTTCAGACAAAGGTAATAGCAGAAAAATTCACCGCCACTGCGGACCGCCTTGACGGACCAAAGAGCGCTTTGCATCCTTTGCCGCTCTGGGCAAAGGATGTGCCTCCGCGGCATGAGCGGGACGGAGTTAGAAGAAACAACCACGGAATAAAAGAAAAGCACAACGTACAAGTTACGGTGGGACGGAGTTGAAAGAAACAACCGCGGTTAAAAATAAAAACCACAACGCACAAGTCAAAGCTGTAGAACGTAAAAGCAACCACCGCGGTTAAAAAGAAAAAAAGATGAGGGGCTCTGCCCCTCTGCTTTCTTGCGGTTCCCAAAATCGCTTATCGGCTTGGAGCGCCGAGCGATTTTGACCGCTACGCCATCCTCGCCTCGCTGTATCCGCCACCGGCGGCGCTTCGGCGACGATGCCCTGCAAGCTTTTGTAAAAGCTTGACCAAAAATTTTATTGTTTTTTACACATTGAACAGGAAGTGTACAATGTCGCCGTCCTTCATCACATATTCCTTTCCCTCACTCTTGACAAGACCCTTTTCCTTCGCCGCCGCAAGAGTTCCGCAAGCCATAAGATTATCAAAGGAAACAACCTCTGCACGGATAAATCCACGCTCAAAGTCGGAGTGAATCTTACCTGCCGCCTGAGGTGCCTTTGTACCCTTTTTGATTGTCCAAGCTCTTACCTCAGGCTGACCTGCAGTAAGATAAGAAATAAGACCGAGAAGATCGTAGCTTCTCTGAATAAGAAGGTCAAGACCGCTGTTTTCTACACCGAGATCAGCAAGGAACATTTCCTTGTCTTCATCGGAAAGAGAGGAAATTTCAGCCTCAAGTCCGGCACAGATGGGAAGCACCTGTGCGCCCTCTGCCTTTGCAATTTCCTTAACAGCCTGATAGTTTGCGTTTGTATCAATGCCCGAAACAAAATCAGCCTCACTCATATTACAAGCATAAATAACAGGCTTTGAAGTAAGAAGAGCAACCTCTGAAAGCATTGCCTTCTCCTCGTCGGAGCATTCAACACTTCTTGCAGGCTTTTCATTTTCAAGAGCTTCCTTGACTCTCTTGAGGAATTCAACCTCTGCGGCAAGGCTCTTGTCGCCCTTCATAGCCTTGCTTGTTCTGTCAATTCTTCTGTCAATCATTTCCATATCGGAAAGGATAAGCTCAAGGTTGATGGTTTCGATGTCTCTCTTAGCGTCAACGCTTCCGTCAACGTGGATAATATCATCATCCTCAAAGCAACGTACAACGTGAATAATTGCGTCAACCTCACGGATGTGTGAAAGGAACTTGTTTCCGAGACCTTCGCCCTTTGATGCGCCTTTTACAAGACCTGCAATATCAACAAACTCAATTGTTGCAGGCGTAAACTTCACGGGATTATACATCTCACGAAGCTTATCAAGTCTGTAGTCGGGAACTGCAACAACGCCCACATTGGGCTCGATTGTGCAGAAAGCATAGTTTGCGGACTGTGCACCCGCATTTGTGATTGCATTAAAAAGTGTGCTCTTGCCTACATTGGGTAAGCCTACTATACCAAGTTTCATATTATACCTCTTTTACTTTGTAGCTTCAATAAGTGCCTGTTCAATATCAGCAATAATGTCCTCAGCATCCTCAATACCTACGGAAAGGCGGATAAGGTCACTCTTTACGCCGCAGTCATTAAGCTGCTCTTCCGTAAGCTGACGGTGAGTTGTTGAAGCAGGATGTAAGCAACAGGTTTTTGCATCAGCAACGTGAGTTACAATAGATGCAAGCTTAAGTGAATCCATAAACTTCGTAGCTGCCTCTCTGCCGCCCTTTACGCCAAATGAAACAACGCCGCAGGTACCGTTGGGCATATATTTTTTTGCAATTTCGTACTGCGGATCGCTTTCAAGCCCGGGATAGGATACCCAGGATACAAGGTCGCTGCTTTCAAGATATTTTGCAACCTTAAGAGCGTTTTCCACGTGTCTCTCCATTCTGAGCGCAAGAGTCTCAAGACCGAGGTTGAGAAGGAATGCGTTTTGAGGACCGGGAATTGAGCCGAGGTCTCTCATAAGCTGTACAACGCACTTTGTTATATATGCACCCTTACCGAAGCGCTCGGTATATGTAATGCCGTGGTAGCTGTCATCGGGAGTTGTGAGATCGGGATACTTGTCACTCTTAGTCCAGTCAAAATTACCGCTGTCAACAATTACACCGCCAACCTGGGTAGCATGACCGTCCATATACTTTGTTGTAGAATGAGTAATAATATCAACACCAAAATCAAATGCACGGCAGTTTATGGGTGTGGGGAAGGTGTTATCCACAATAAGGGGTACACCGTGAGCGTGAGCAGCATTTGCAAACTTTTCAATATCAAGCACCTGAAGTGAGGGGTTTGAAAGGGTCTCACCGAAAACAGCCTTGGTGTTTTCTTTGAAGGCTGCGTTGAGCTCTTCCTCTGAGCAGTCGGGAGTTACAAAGGTGAACTCAATGCCGAGCTTACGGAGAGTAACATTGAAAAGGTTGAAGGTACCACCGTAGATTGCGCTTGAAGCAACAACGTGGTCACCTGCATTACAGATGTTGAAAATTGCAAAGAAGTTTGCAGCCTGACCCGATGAGGTAAGCACAGCGGCAACACCGCCCTCAAGGTCTGCGATTTTTGCAGCAACAGCATCGTTGGTGGGATTCTGAAGACGGGTGTAGAAATAGCCCGAAGCTTCAAGGTCAAAAAGCTTACCCATCTCAACGCTTGAATCGTATTTATAAGTTGTACTCTGGTAAATCGGGAGCTGTCTGGGCTCTCCGTTTTTAGGAGCGTAGCCCGAATGTATGCACTTTGTAGCAAGTTTGTAACCGCTCATAGTATATGCCTCTTTTCTGTATATTTTATCTGTGCGATTTAGCATCTTTATAGCTTTTAATTATATTACAATTACGGGTATAAGTCAAGGGGAAATAAATTCGCGTAGGGGATGCCCCGCGTGGCGTCCCAAGGTTAAAAACGGCGTATGAAAGGGCGACTACAACGGGGTCGCCCCTACGCGATGTTTTTTCTAACTCCTGATAACCGCATCTGACTTTCCCTCTACGTCAAAGGCTTCAAAATATTTTTCTTCAAGGGGTATCCATTTGTTAAGAAAATCATCGAGCCTGTCCTCACCGTTGCGCATACATATACGTTCTTTCTGTGTTTTCCTGTCAGTAGTCACAAAAACCGCCATATCGTAATAACATCTCAGCTCAGGGTGGCAGGAATAACTGCCCTCGATTATGTATATCCCTTTTAATGGCAGAGTCACTTTGTTACCGAAGCTCATTCTTTTACAGATGAAAGGACAGTATTCTGCTCTCTCGCCCTTTTTCAAAGGTAACAGCACCTCACTTAAAAGTCTTTCCCGGTCAAGGTTTCCACCGGGCTCGGCGTACCTTTCGGGAGTCCGCTGAAAAGGCTGCAGGTAAAAGTCGTCGGTGTGCACAAGGCTGCAGTCAAGCATTTCCGAAAGCACCTTTGCAAGGGTAGTCTTACCCGAAGCGCATCTGCCGTCAACGGCAACTATAAATATTTTCTTTTTTTCAGCGGCTGTTCTGATCCTTTCCGCAAGAGCAAAAACGGTGTTTTCCGTCACGGCAATCACTCCTTTCAGCTATAATTAAACTATACTTCTTGAAATCTGTCAATACGAGCACTTTATTATTTTAAAATTATACAAAGGTTTCTGTCAGATATTCACAAAAAACATCTCTCAACCGTTGTTTTCATTGACATATTTCTTCATTAAACGTATAATATTAGGTATATTATTTTTCACGAGGTGAATAAAAAATGAAACGAGTATTTAACTTTTCAGCAGGACCCTCAATGCTCCCCATTAAGGTCCTTAATAAAGCGGCAGAGGAAATGTGCTGTTACGGCGACAGTGGCATGTCCGTTATGGAGATGAGCCACCGTTCCCCCGAGTACGATGTAATCATCAAGCAGGCAGAATCGCTCCTTCGCGAAATCATGGAAATCCCCGATAACTATAAGGTTCTTTTCCTTCAGGGCGGTGCATCAACCCAGTTCGCTGCAGTACCCCTCAACCTTATGAACAAAAACAAAAAGGCAGACTACATCCTTTCAGGTCAGTTCTCAACAAAGGCCTACAAGGAAGCACAGAAGTACGGTGACGTTGTTGCCGCCGCTTCAGGCAAGGATGTAAACTTCTCCGTTATTCCCGAAACAACAAGAGCTTCCTTCCGCGAGGATGCAGACTATGTTCATATCTGCTTCAACAATACAATCTACGGCACAAAGTATAACTATATCCCCGACACGGGCGACATTCCCCTTGTTGCCGATATGTCCTCCTGCATCATTTCAGAGCCCATTGACGTAAGTAAGTTCGGTCTTATCTATGCAGGTGCGCAGAAAAACATGGCTCCTGCAGGTCTTACCCTTGTAATTGTCCGCGAGGACCTCATCGGTAACGCTGACGAAAAGACCCCTGCAATGCTTGACTACAAGCTTATGGCAGACAACGACTCAATGTACAACACTCCCCCCTGCTACTGCATTTATGTTGCAAAGCTTGTTTACGAATGGATCAAGGAGCTCGGTGGACTTAAAGAAATGAAGAAGCTCAATGAAAAGAAGGCTGCTCTTCTTTACGATTACCTTGACGGCCAGGACTACTACATTGCTCCCGTCAAAAAGGAAAGCCGTTCAATGATGAACGTTACCTTTGTTACAGGCGACGCTGACCTTGACAAGAAGTTTGCTGCTGAGGCTTCCGCCGCAGGACTCAAGAATCTTAAGGGTCACCGTAGTGTAGGCGGTATGAGAGCTTCAATCTACAATGCAATGCCCTATGAAGGTGTTGAGGCACTTGTAGCCTTTATGAAAAAATTCGCCGAGGAAAATCCCAAGGCATAACTCAACAAGATTTTGGATAGAGGAGATACTAATATGAAAATTATCCAGACAATGAACAAAATTGCTCCCGTCGGTCTTAATGAGCTCGACAGGAATAAATATGCTATTTCCGACACAGCGGAAAATCCCGACGCCATTCTTGTGCGTTCAGCCAACCTCAATGCAATGGATTTCGGCTACAAACTTACAGCCATTGTGCGTTGCGGCGCAGGCGTAAACAACATTCCAGTTGAGCGCTGTGCAGAGCAGGGTATTGTTGTTTTCAACACACCCGGTGCAAACGCAAACGGCGTTAAGGAGCTCACAATTGCTTCCCTTCTTCTTGCTTCAAGAAACATCGTAGGTGGTATTGAATGGGCAAAGACCCTCGAAGAGGATATTGCAAAGCAGGTAGAAAAAGGTAAGAGTGCCTTCGGCGGCTGTGAAATTCTCGGCAAGACCCTTGGCGTTATCGGTCTTGGTGCAATCGGCGGTTTAGTTGCTAACTCTGCAAAGAGCCTCGGTATGAAGGTTATCGGCTGCGATCCCTTTATCACAATCGAAGCTGCCTGGCATCTTTCAAGATCAATCAACAAGGCTTCAACCTATGATGAAATCTATGAAAAAGCTGACTATATCACCCTTCATATTCCTGCAACGAAGGACACAAAGGGTATGATTAACAAAGAAAGCATTGCAAAAATGAAGGACGGCGTAAAGATTATCAACCTTTCCCGTGCCGACCTTGTAAACTTTGCCGATCTCAGAGAAGCTCTTGAAAGCGGTAAGGTAAGCGCTTATGTTACCGACTTTCCCAACGAGGAAATCAAGGGTTGCAAGAATGCTATTGCGATCCCCCATCTCGGTGCATCAACTGCCGAATCCGAGGACAACTGTGCAGTTATGGCAGCTCACGAGCTTGACGACTTCCTTCAGAACGGTAACATCACAAACAGCGTAAACTATCCTTCAATTTCAATGCCACGTACTGCTGAAGGTGGCAGACTTCTCATTCTCCACAAGAATGTGCCCAACATTTTAAGCTCGATTACTACTCACATTTCTGCAGAGGGCATCAACATTGATAACATGGCTAACCGTTCACGCGGCAATTATGCCTGTACAATTATTGACACTCCCGAGCATGCGAGTGACAAGCTGATTGAGAAGATTTCGGAGATTGAGAACATCATCAGAATCATCAAGGTCGATTAAACAAGAAAGTAAAGTTTTGGTCAAGCTTTTACAAAAGCTTGCGGGAGTCAAGAGGGCAGAGCCCTCTTGCTCTTAACAATTATCATCTAAACACAACAAACAAGCCAACACGGAAAAAATCTGTGTTGGCTTTAGTTTTATATGATTTTATTGTTTTATGACCTCGCCGGTCGGGCATTCTTTTCTTGTAAGAAAAGAATCAAAAGAACTTTACTTGTTTACCACTCAATCTCTGCAAGTCCGTTTTGCCTTAATATTTCATTCGCCTTTGAAAAGTGCCTGCACCCAAAAAAGCCCCTCGACGCCGAAAGCGGACTCGGGTGCACCGTCATCAGCTTGTAATGCCTCGGATTAGTGATAATCTCCGCTTTTTTCTGTGCGTGAGCACCCCAAAGAAGAAAAACTATCGGCTCTTCCTTTCTGTTAAGCTCACTTATCACCCTGTCGGTAAAAATCTCCCAGCCCATTTTCGCGTGGCTCGTCGGCTGACCTTCTCTCACGGTAAGCACGTTATTCAAGAGAAGCACTCCCTGCTTCGCCCACTCGGTAAGCTCACCGTGAGCAGGTATCGGCTTTCCGATATCGGCATTAAGCTCCTTGAAAATATTCCTGAGTGAGGGTGGAAACATTACTCCCTGCTTTACCGAAAAGCACAGTCCGTGTGCCTGCCCTGCCCCGTGATAAGGGTCCTGACCGATAATAACTACCTTTGTGTTTTCAAAGGAGGTATACTTAAGGGCGTTAAAAATGTCGTTCATATGGGGGTATATTCTTTGAGTGGAATACTCCGCCTTTAAAAACTTACGCAAATTCTGATAGTAGGGCTTTGACCACTCGTCTGCTAAAATTTCGTCCCAGTCGTTACCGATGTGTACCATTGTTTTGTTTGACCTCCTTTGTTTTTTATATTATAGCATGAAATTTTTTAAATGCAAAGTAAATACAGAATAAAATACCTCAACACACAAATACTAACAACACAATTTGTACTTTAAGGAGAAATGTATATATGAAAGCAACAGGTATAGTACGCCGAATAGAGGCTCGTGTTATAATAACACAAAAATGCGAAAAATCCTTATAAATACTGGGATTTCAAGCGATTTTAGAGTATAAGTTTTTGACAAAAAACAGCACATTTTGACCTATACATAGCAACAGCGGAGTGAAGCTCACTCCGCTTTTTGCATTAAAAATTATCTAAAATATATTGCTTGGTAGATGGGGTTGTTGGTGGTGTATCAATCATGAAAAATTCTTCGGCAGGAACTGGGTCTTTTTCATAATCCACAAGTTTTGCTCTACGCTTTTCAAGTGGATTCCGTTTTTCCCATTCTATAAACGCAAGCAAACGCTCCTTTATTAAAGATTTATTTGTCCATTCCTCGCACCATTGTTCAAATTTTTTCATTATTTCTTCAGGTGTTGTTTGCTCGATTTGTGTCATATAGTGACCGCGAGCATACATATCAGACGAAATTCCATTAATACGAATACTTGGTCTTATATAATATGTTTCTTTTGAAAAACAACTGCCTTGCACATAAAAATAAATTGTAAAGTCACCGATGTCTTTTGTCCAAGTTTTATTCTTTTTCTTAAACCCTTTTGCTTTCAAATAAGGCTTTACATATTCAATTAATTCTTCTTCGGGTAAAAAGTGTTTCACAAAATCACCGCCTTTAATTTATTATATCACATTTCATTTCAAAAGTAAAATCACGCAGTATAAATCTCCTCAAAATACAGATACTAACATCACAATTTGCAATTCAAGGAGATATGATATATGAAAGCAACAGGTATAGTACGCCGAATAGACGACCTCGGCAGAGTAGTCATCCCAAAAGAAATCCGCCGTACCCTCCGCATCCGCGAAGGCGACCCGCTGGAAATTTTCACCCAGAGTGAGGGTGAGGTTATTTTCAAAAAGTACTCCCCCATTAGTGAGCTTGGGCCCTACACAAAGCAGTATGTTGACGTACTCTCACGTACAAGCGGAATGACTGTGGCGATATGCGACCGTGATAAGGTTGTTGCCGTTGCAGGCATGCCTAAAAAGGATGCTGTGGGCAAGCGTATTTCACCGATGCTCGAGAGCTATATGGAAAGGCGGTCACCCTTTGTACTTGGCACGGACAAGGACGAGCTTGTGATAAGTGAGGAGATTCCCGCGGGTAAAATTGCGGTGATGAATCCGATTATCGGCGGCGGCGATGTGATGGGTGCGGTTGCGCTTATTTCCGACAGTAAGAACACTGCTCCGTCACAGACGGATATAAAGCTTACGCAGGTGGCGGCAGGCTTTCTGAGCAAGCAGATGGAAGAATAAAACAAGAAAAGTTCTTTGGGTTACCTTTCTTACAAGAAAGGTAACCCCACGCGGCGAGCGACAATTAAATTAAGACACCGCTTCGGCAAAAAACCAAAGCGGTGCAAATTGTTTTATTATGACCTCGCCGGTCGGGCTTTCTTTTCTTGTAAGAAAAGAAACAAAAGAACTTTACTTGTTTTTCCTTATGCCAGGAACTTTGGCATTAACTCTGCGCCGTTCTCAATAAAGTTACCCGTTGCCTTCGCCGTATCCTCATTGATAGTTTCAACACCGTCAACTGGCTTACTCTTATGGTAAATCATATAAGGCACGGCATCCCTTGCGTGAGTCTTGGTCACAATGGGTGTCGGGTGGTCAGGCAAAATCATAAGCTTGTAATCGTCATATTCCTCAAGGCCCTTGAGAAGAGGTGCAAGCACAAGCTCGTCAATGAGCTCAATGGACTTTACCTTGTTTTCAGGCTCGTCACGGTGGCCGCACTCGTCGGGAGCTTCAATGTGGATGTAAACAAAATCCTTGCCGTCCTTAAGCTCCTGAAGGGCACATTCAGCCTTACCTGTAAAGTTAGTATCAATATAGCCCGTTGCACCCTCAACCTCGGGAGTGCTCATTCCTGCACTGATACCGATACCCTTAAGCAGGTCAACGGCGGAAATAACGCTGCCCTTTAAGCCGTAAAGGCTTTCAAAGGTGGGAAGAATGGGCTTATTGCCCTCGCCCCAGAGCCAGATTGAGTTTGCAGGGCGCTTACCCTCGCTTATGCGCTTAAGGTTAACAGGATGATTTTTGAGAAGCTCATAGCTCTTCTTCATCATACCGACAAGCTCCTTTGCATTTTCACTTGTTGAAAGGTACTCACCTACCACTCTGCCGCTGATATCGTGGGGAGGTGTCATATTGCCGAGGTCGGTTGTGCCCTCGCTTACAACAAGGCAATGGCGGTAGCTTACGCCGCTGTAGTATTTATACTTCTCGTTACCGAAGGCTTCCTCAACGGTCTTGATAATCTCAGCCGCTTCCTCGCTGCTGATGTCACCTGCCGAATAGTCAATCATTGTCTTATCCTCGTAGTTTTCCTCGTCGGAGAGGGTTACAACGTTACAGCGGAGAGTCACGTCGTCATCCTTAAGCTTAACACCGATTGAAACAGCCTCAAGGGGCGACCTACCGGTGTAGTACTTCATAGGATCAAAGCCCATAACGCTCATATTGGCAACATCGCTGCCGGGCTTAAGGGCGTCGTTTACGGTTTTGACAAGACCAACCTCACCCTTTTGTGCGAGGGAGTCAAAAAGAGGCTTTTTCGCAAGCATCATCGGTGTTTTTCCGCCGAGAGCAGGCACGGGATAGTCAGCCATACCGTCATAGAGAACAACTATATATTTCATATTTATAATTCCTTTCATTTTGTGTCGGTTATATGATAGCATAATTGAGGGGGAAATGCAAGGTGCTGACCGTAAACCCCTCAGTCAAAATCAAAGATTTTGCCAGCTCCCCTTTCAGGGGAGCTGGCGGTGAAGCCGTCTGAGGGGTTGTAATTTACAACCTAAAAATAAATTTAAAAAAGGTATTGACATTTTCATAATTTTGAGGTAGAATATATCAGCTGTCAAAGATGATCCATTAGCTCAGCCGGCAGAGCACTTGACTTTTAATCAAGGTGTCCGGAGTTCGAATCTCCGATGGATCACCAAAAAATTCCTGTTCTTCGGAACAGGAATTTTTTTATCCAGGGCTTATCCTTAATTTAACCCGGCAAACAAAAAACAGACCGCTTACACGGTCTGTTTCTTTTTTAGCTTTAATTATTCAATACCGAAGATGAACTTAACATCAGCTACGATTGTGTCGAACTTTTCGCTGCCACCGATAAGTGCGATGAAGTCCTTAAAAAGATCGAAGAGTGATTCGATGAGTGCCTTTGTGTTCTGATCCATTGTTACTACCTCCATTAAATATTTTATGGTCATATTGTAACTCCAAAAATTAAAATTGTCAATAATTTTTTAACAAAATTAAATTTTTTTAGTAAAGAAAAAATCCCTCTCCGTAAGGAAAGGGATATAATTATTCATTAGTCTTCTACAGGCTTCTGAATTGCATCCATCCAACCCTGTACTGATTCAGCCATTTCACCGCTAACCTGAATACCTTCAAGACCGAAAGTTGCAAGCATTACATTGAACAATGCGATAAAGTAAGCAACGATGTGCTTGGGAGCTACATTTTTGAACATATCTTTCATGATTCTTCCTCCTTTAAATTACTATATAAAATATAATTATTAACTGCTGTTAACATTTTAACCTAAAAGAAGCAAAAAGTCAACCCTTTTTGCTATTTTAATAAATATATATAAAAAACCTACCCTTTCGGGTAGGCTTTATACGATTCGAATCATATAAAATTAAATTAGAACTTAAAGCCAGCTGTTTCAAACCAGTTAAGGATATCTTCAACCTGCTGGTCAACATTGATACCTGCGTTTTCAGGATCAAAAACCTTGATAACTGCGTTAACTGCTGTAAAGAAAGCTTTGATGAGTTTTTCCATTGTTGGTTCCTCCTTATATTATTTTAAAGTTTTTTCACCAAGGGGTTATGCATCAACTTTAGCAAGAAGCTTCTTGATGAAATCGATAATAGCTAAAACTGCTGCGTCGATTTCTGCCCATCTTGAAATAATCCAATCGTACATTGTACATTACCTCCTTTGTTATTTCCTATTATAGGATATTACCATTTTATATTAAAAAATTGAATCTGTCAATAGATAGTTCATAATTAGGTAAACTTTGGTCAAAATGTTCAAAATTCTGACCTGAGAGCAAGATAAAAACCCACCCGTGGTGGGTGGGCTTTATACGATTTAAATCATATAAATAGGTTAATTATGCTACGAACTCGTAACCTTCTTCCTTAGCAACGAAGCCAAGGATCTTACCAACTACTGCTTCAATAAGATCGATGAGAGCGTCTACGTCGAACTTACCGTCAGCGAAAACTTTTCCAAGCATTTCCTTAATATTCATTGTAATATTCTCCTTTCTAAGATTTTAATTAAATGTTAAATTAGCCCTGTGCTTCAGTGTTAGCATCTTCCTTCTCGCCAAGAACTGCGCCGATTTCGGGGAATTCACCCTTAACAATAGCAATAACGAAATCGATAATCATTGAGAAAAGGTCTTCAAACTTCTTAAGAAAATCCATTGTATAATCCTCCTTCTTATATTTCCCATTACTAGGATAGCTATATTTTATAACATATTATTTCTTTTGTCAATAGAAAATTCACAAATTTGTTAATAGTATTTTAATATCGTTATAAATTAACAAAAACCTGCCCTGAAAAAAGGCAGGTTTTATGCTATTTAAATTACCTGAATATCAGTTAATTATACTTCGCCTTCAACAAAACCGAAGATAGCCTTAAGGATAATAGCGAAAGCGTCAAGAAGGCCCTGAAGCTTATTGTCGGCTGCTTCGAAAGCTGCTTTAATTTCTGCAAACATTGTAATTTACTCCTTTCGTGAAGTTTCTACTTAAATCAAATTATACAGTTTCTTCAGGAGCTTCTTCTGCATCGCCGAATAATCCGCCGATTGCAGGAAATTCCTTTGTAAGAATTGACTTAAGGAATGCAACGATAGCGTCGATGATTGCTTTGAAGTTGAGGTTTTCCATTATATTGTCCTCCTTTTAAGATTTCCCTTTTTATAGGGTTAATAACATTTTACACTATTTTTTTCACGCTGTCAATATTTTATTCATATTTTTGAATAAAGATGGGGTTAAAAACACCGCCTTGTTCCCAAGACGGTGCAATTTTATAATTCGCTCGGCGCGTGCCGTTACTTTTCTTGTAAGAAAAGTAACCAAAAGAACTTTACTTGTTGTTCTTACTTTTTAAAGTATTCTACCGCTGCCTTGAACATCTGGATGTCATACTCACCGGGAACATTCTTATAAAGTCCGTCGCCGATTCTCTCGCTGTGACCCATTTTACCGAACACTCTGCCGTCAGGTGATGTGATACCCTCAATTGCGCAAAGTGAACCGTTGGGGTTAAAGTCGATATCAGCAGTAGCCTTGCCCTCAAGGTCAACGTACTGTGTTGCAATCTGTCCGTTAGCGGCAAGCTCCTTGATAAGCTCAGCAGAAGCAAGGAATTTACCCTCACCGTGGGAAATAGGCACATTTACAACGTCGCCTACATTCATAAGCTTAAGCCAGGGTGACTTAACGGATGCAATACGTGTATGTACAATTCTTGACTGATGGCGGCTGATGTTGTTGAAGGTAAGTGTAGGACAGCTTTCGTCTGTGTCGATAATCTTACCGTAGGGCACAAGACCAAGCTTGATAAGTGCCTGGAAGCCGTTACAGATACCGCACATAAGACCGTCACGGTTATCAAGAAGGTCTGTCACAGCCTCTTTAACTGCAGGATTACGGAAGAAAGCAGTAATAAACTTTGCTGAGCCGTCGGGCTCGTCGCCGCCGGAGAAGCCACCGGGGATAAAGATAATCTGTGCTTCCTTAACCTTCTCAGAGAAGCCTTCAACGCTCTTTGCAACGTCCTCAGCTGTGAGGTTTCTGATTACGAAAATCTCTGCCTCGCCGCCTGCCTTCTCTACTGCACGAGCTGAATCATATTCGCAGTTTGTGCCGGGGAATACAGGGATAAGCACCTTAGGACGGTCTACCTTATTTTCAGCCTTTGCTTCGCACTTGCCCTCAAAGGAGAAGGTAGGAATTTCGCCCTTATCTTCCTTTGCCTTTGTGGGATATACGTCCTCAAGAGTTGCTGTATGAAGCTTGTAAAGCTCCTCGATTGCTACGCTGTCATTTTCAAGGGTGATTACAGCTTCCTCTGTAGTTTCACCTATTTTCATTACGCCGGGAATTTCAACGTCCTCTGTAAGCTCTGCAACAATGAAGCCCCACATACCGAGATGCCAGTTTTCACCGAGCTCGGTGCTTGACTTAAAGCCGATATTGTTACCGAAGCTCATCTTCATCACAGCTTCACCGATGCCTCTTTCTACTGCCCATGAAGCCTTTACCTTGCCCTCTTTGCAAAGCTCATGGAAAGCTTCCCATGTAGCCTTAAGGCTGTCAGCGCTTTCATCGGTAGCACCGAAGAGGTAAACGGGACTTCCTGCCTCTTTGAATTCGGGGCTGATAACGTCCTGCTTTTTAATAGGAGCGATAGCAAATGAAATAAGTGTGGGGGGAACATCCTTGTCAAGGAATGAGCCTGACATTGAGTCCTTACCGCCGATAGCAGCTGCACCTAATTCAAGCTGTGCATCAAGTGCACCGAGAAGAGCGGCAAAGGGCTTGCCCCAACGCTCGGGCTCTGTCTTAAGCTTTTCAAAGAATTCCTGAAGTGTAAGATATGCCTTCTTATAGTCACAGCCTGCAGCAACAAGCTTTGCAACTGAATTATAAATTGATGCGTGAGCACCTGTATAAGGATCAACTGAAAGGTGATCAGGATCACAGCCCCAGCTGAATACGCTTGCCATGTCGGTTTCCTGACCGGGAAGCACGGGAAGCACAGCCGCCATTGACTGTGCGGGCGTAAGCTGACGCTTACCGCCGTAGGGCATAATAACGCTGCCTGCACCGATTGTTGAGTCGAAGCGTTCAACAAGACCTCTCTGGCTTGCTGTACGAAGGTCGGAAGCCATTTCACGAAGTGAGCCAAACATTGCCTTACTTAAAACGGAAAGATCCTTTTCTGTTACATCAACATCTGTGTGCTTAACTGCACCGTTAGTATCAAGGAAGGCACGGCTGAGGTCAGCGATGATATTACCCTTCCACTTCATAACCATTCTTTCTTCCTCGGTTACAACGGCAACGCGGTAAGCCTCGAGGTTTTCCTCCTCTGCATAAGCGATGAACTTATCTGCATCCTTCGCCTCAACAACAACAGCCATTCTCTCCTGAGATTCGGAGATAGCGATTTCTGTACCGTCAAGACCCTCGTACTTTTTGCGTACTGCGTCAAGGTCAATCTGAAGACCGGGAGCAAGCTCACCGATAGCAACGGAAACACCGCCTGCGCCAAAGTCGTTACAGCGCTTGATAAGACGGGTAACTTCCGCGTTACGGAAAAGACGCTGAATCTTTCTTTCCTCGGGGGCATTACCCTTCTGAACCTCGGAAGCCATTGTGGTAAGTGACTTCATATTGTGGCTCTTTGATGAGCCTGTAGCGCCACCGATACCGTCACGTCCGGTACGTCCGCCGAGAAGAACGATTACGTCACCGGGAGCAGGACGCTCACGGCGCACATTATAAGCAGGAGCGGCGGCAACAACTGCACCGCACTCAAGTCTTTTTGCAACAAAGCCCTCGTGATAAATTTCTGCAACGTGACCTGTAGCAAGACCGATCTGATTACCGTAGGAGGAATAGCCTGCAGCAGCGGTCTGACAAATCTTACGCTGAGGAAGCTTGCCTGCCATTGTTTCGGCAATAGTCTTTCTCGGGTCGCCTGCACCTGTTACGCGCATTGCCTGATGAACATAAGCACGACCTGAAAGGGGGTCACGGATACAACCGCCGATACAGGTAGCCGCACCACCGAAGGGCTCGATTTCTGTAGGATGGTTGTGGGTTTCGTTCTTGAACATAAGAAGCCAGTCCTGATCCTCACCGTTAACTGTTGCAGTCACGTGGATTGAGCAAGCGTTGATTTCTTCACTTTCATCAAGCTCGGGAAGAAGTCCCCTCTTCTTAAGTGTTTTTGTACCGATAGTAGCGATATCCATAAGGGTCTGAGGACGTGCGGCTGCCTTTTCTTCGCCGTAAACCTCTACTCTTGCAGCAAGGTAACGCTCATAAGCTGCCTGAACAGCTTCATCGTGAATGCGTACATTGTCAATGTGAGTTGAGAAGGTTGTGTGACGGCAATGGTCAGACCAATATGTATCAACAACACGGATTTCTGTAATTGTGGGATCTCTCTTTTCAGTATCTCTGAAATAAGCCTGAAGGAACTTGAGGTCATCAAGGTCCATTGCAAGACCCTTTTCGTCAAGAAGTTCGGAGAGTGCCTTTTCATCCATAGCGATGAAGCCCTCTACAGTGTCAACTGTTTCAGGTGCTGCATAAGTAGCGGCAAGGGTTTCGGGCTTTTCCATTGCAGCCTCACGGCTTTCAACGGCGTTGATTACGTGGTGCTTGAAAGCTTCAATGTCAGCCTCTGTAAGCTCACCGTAAAGTGCGTAAACCTTTGCAGTACGGATAAGAGGACGCTCGCCCTGGGAGATAATCTGAATACACTGTGCGGCAGAGTCAGCTCTCTGGTCGAACTGACCGGGAAGCGCCTCAACTGCAAACACATAAGCCTCGGGAATTTCTACGCTGTCGGAAACATTATCAAGCTGGGGCTCGGAGAAAACCGTTTTAACAGCGTAAGAGAATAATTCTTCTGTGATGTTTTCTGCATCGTAACGGTTGAAAAGACGGATATCCGTAAGACCTTCGATGCCGAGAAGATGCTTTGCTTCGCCAAGAAGGCCTTTAGCCTCGTTGTCAAGTCCAGCCTTCTTTTCTACAAATATGCGATAAACCATTTATTTTGCCTCCTTGGCTTTCTTGCCTATATCTTTTCTGTAAAAAGCATTTGCAAAAGTAACCTTCTGCACTTTTTCGTATGCACTGTCAATCGCCTTTTCGAGAGTTTCTTCAACAGCTGTCACGCCGAGAACTCGACCTCCGGCGTTCTTAAGAATACCGTCCTCAAGCTTTGCACCTGCAACGTAAACGCTATCCTTCACCTCGTCGGCAATTTTGATTTCGTAGCCGCTTTCGTACTTCTGGGGATAGCCCGCAGAAGCCATAATAACACAGCAGGCATTCTTATCAGCAAACTTAACCTCGGTTTCAGCGAGGGTGCCGTTTGTTGTTGCCTTCATAACTGTGAGAAGGTCGCTTTCAAGAAGAGGAAGCACAACCTGGGTTTCAGGATCACCGAAACGGCAGTTATATTCAATTACCTTGGGACCCTTTTCTGTGAGCATAAGTCCGAAGTAAAGGCAACCCTTAAAGCTTCTGTCTTCCTTATTCATTGCCTCAATTGTGGGAAGGAATATCTCCTTCATACATCTGTCGGCAATTTCCTTTGTGTAGTAGGGGTTGGGAGCAACTGTACCCATACCGCCCGTGTTAAGACCCTTATCTCCGTCAAGAGCACGCTTGTGGTCCATTGAGGAAATCATGGGAACAACGGTCTTACCGTCAGTGAATGAAAGCACGGAAACCTCAGGACCTGTGAGAAATTCCTCAACAACAACCTGACTTCCGCTTTCGCCGAAGATTTTGTCCTCCATCATTGACCTTACGGCAGCCTTAGCCTCGTCACGGGTCATTGCGATGATAACACCCTTACCCAGAGCAAGTCCGTCAGCCTTGATAACTGTGGGAATGGGAGCAGTTTCAAGGTAATTGAGAGCACTTTCAAGATCTGTGAAAACCTCATATTCCGCTGTGGGAATGCCGTACTTTTTCATAAGGTTCTTTGAGAAAACCTTACTGCCTTCGATTATAGCCGCCTTCTTCTCGGGGCCGAAGCAGGGAATGCCGAGCTCACTGAGTGCATCCACGCAGCCGAGAACAAGAGGATCGTCGGGGGCTACAACTGCATAGTCAATAGCGTTTTCCTTAGCAAAATTGCAGATAACGTCAAGGTCTGTTGCCTTTACGGGAACACAGGTAGCATCTGCGGCAATACCACCGTTACCGGGCAGAGCGTAAATCTCTGTAATTTCTTTGTTTTCCTTAAGCTTTTTGATGATGGCGTGTTCACGTCCGCCACCGCCTACAACCATAATTTTCATCTGAATTGTATCTCCTTTATAAAACACCCTAAGGAGACGGTATTTCACGTCTCCTTTTATTATACTATAATTAATAGATGGGATACTTCTCACAAAGTGCCATAACCTCAGCCTTTACTGCTTCCTTACTGTTTTCAAAGTCAACAATAACAGCCTTGATCCACTTTGCAATCATTCTCATTTCCTCTTCCTTGAAGCCTCTTGAGGTCACTGCAGCAGTACCGATACGAAGACCGCTTGTAACAAAGGGACTCTTGGGATCGTTGGGAATTGTGTTTTTATTTGTGGTAAGATGAACCTCGTCAAGACGGGCTTCCAGCTCCTTACCCGAAATATCAAACTTACGAAGGTCAAGGAGCATAAGATGATTATCCGTGCCCTTTGAAACAATGTCGATACCCTCAGCCTGCAGGCTTTCGCAAAGCACTGCGGCATTTTTTACAACCTGCTCGGCATAAGCCCTGAAGTCGTCGGAGAGTGCCTCACCGAGAGCAACTGCCTTTGCGGCAATCACGTGCATAAGAGGACCGCCCTGTGTGCCGGGGAAAACTGCCTTGTCAATAGCCTTGGAGAGCTCCTCCTTACAGAGAATCATACCGCCTCTGGGACCACGCAGGGTCTTATGAGTTGTTGTTGTAACAACGTCTGCATAGGGTACGGGTGAGGGATGAACTCCTGCAGCAACAAGACCTGCAATATGAGCCATATCAACCATAAGATAAGCACCTACCTCGTCTGCAATTTCTCTGCAACGGGGGAAATCAATGATTCTTGAATATGCGCTTGCGCCTACAACAATGAGTTTGGGCTTACATTCGAGTGCAATCTCTCTCATTTTATCGTAGTCAATCATTTCGGTCACATCGTCAACGCCGTATGGAACAATATTCCAGTACTTACCTGAAATGTTAACAGGTGAACCGTGGGAAAGATGTCCGCCCTGGGAAAGATTCATACCCATTACGGTGTCACCGGGCTGAAGAAGTGCAAAGAAAACGGCAAGGTTAGCGTTTGCACCTGAGTGAGGCTGAACGTTTGCGTGCTCTGCACCGAAGAGCTTTTTTGCTCTTTCGCGAGCAATTTCCTCTACCTCGTCTACGCAATGGCAGCCGCCGTAGTAGCGCTTGCCGGGATAACCCTCGGCGTACTTATTTGTAAGCACACTTCCCGCAGCAAGCAGAACCGCTTTTGAAACAATGTTTTCTGAAGCAATGAGTTCGATAAAACTCTGCTGACGGTCGAATTCCTTGTTGCAGAAGGCAAAAACCTCGCTGTCAAATTTTTCAAGCTCGTTAAAATAGTTAAGCATATGTTTCTCCTTTTATAAATGCGTCGCAGACCTTCAATATTGCCGTCGGCAATATTTCAAATCAGCGAAGCTGATATTTCATACACAAAGTGTATTTCATATGACCGCAGGGTCATATTTCATTAAAAAGCCACAGGCTTTTTATCAGTGATGGAATAATCTCATTCCGGTGAAAGCCATTGCCATACCGTATTTATCGGCACATTCAATGACTGCATCATCTCTGATTGAGCCGCCGGGCTCTGCAATGTATTTTACACCGCTTCTGTAAGCTCTCTCAATGTTATCCGAGAAGGGGAAGAAAGCGTCGGAGCCGAGGGCAACATCCTTACATGTTGCAAGGTAAGCGTCCATTTCTTCCTTTGTGAAGGGCTCGGGCTGTGAGGTGAAATACTTCTGCCAGTTACCGTCTGCACAAACGTCCTCTTCATTTTTATTGATGTAACCGTCGATAACATTATCTCTGTCTGCTCTGCCGAGAGTGGGAAGGAAGGGAAGGTCAAGCACCTTGTCAGCCTGACGCAGGAACCAGGTGTCAGCCTTTGTACCTGCAAGACGTGTGCAGTGAATTCTTGACTGCTGACCTGCACCTACGCCGATTGCCTGACCGTCAACTGCATAGCATACGGAATTGGACTGTGTATATTTAAGAGTGATAAGAGCGATGATAAGGTCGCGCTTTGCACTTTCGGGAAGCTCCTTGTTCTTTGTAACAATGTTTTCGAGAAGCTCCTCGTTAATTTTGAAGTTATTTCTGCCCTGAACGAAGGTAATGCCGAAGACCTGCTTGTGCTCAGCTTCGTCGGGAACATAATTTTCGTCGATTTTTACAATGTTGTAGCTGCCCTTTCTCTTCTGCTTAAGAATTTCAAGAGCCTCATCGGTATAACCGGGAGCAATAACGCCATCGGAAATTTCACGCTTGATGAGCTTTGCTGTAAGTGCATCGCAAACATCTGAAAGTGCAACCCAGTCACCGAAGGAGCACATTCTGTCAGTACCTCTTGCTCTTGCATAAGCGCAGGCAAGGGGGCTTTCATCAAGGCCCTCGATATCGTCAACAAAGCAGGCTCTCTTAAGCTTATCTGAAAGAGGAAGACCTACTGCTGCAGAGGTGGGGCTTACGTGCTTAAAGGATGCAACACAGGGAAGACCTGTTGCCTCCTTGATTTCTTTTACAAGCTGCCAGGAGTTGAAGGCATCAAGGAAGTTAATGTAGCCGGGTCTGCCGCAAAGGATTTCAATGGGAAGATCGCTTCCGTCATGCATATAAATCTTTGAAGGCTTCTGATTGGGGTTACAGCCGTATTTGAGTTCAAATTCTTTCATCGTGCTATCTCCTCTTATTTATTCTTGTTTACTACTCTTGTTTCGCTTTCGCCTGACTCAATATCAATATATCTTACGAAAAGTGAAACCTTATTATCCTCATTGAGGTTTGTCCAGATAAGGTCAGTAAGCTCGTCAATGATAACATCGGGAAGCTCAAGAGTTTTGGGCTCACCCTCGAAGGAAGGAAGAGGATTTCCGTCACAGTTGTAGGTGTGGATGAACTTTGCCTTACCGCAAAGAGGATTTGAGTAAGCGTAGGTGAAGCGCTCACAGGAGCTGTCATCACCCTCTGCACTCTTGAGGATTGACATTGCGTAGTTCATACCCTCTTTGTCGAGACGGATAATGCCTGAAATTCTCGGTGTGAAGTTTGGAGCATCATCCTCAAATTCTCTTGTTCTGAGTGCCTGCTCAAAGGTCATCTGCTTATCCATAAGCTCGTAGATTGTATCAGTCTGGTCACCGTTTGTAACAATGGTCTTGTTGCCGAGCACTCTTACGGGATAGTAGATAATAAGATGAGGGTCAGTCATTTTGCTTTCGTCGAATGCCTTGGTGCGCATTGCATCGCCCTCAAGGACAAATACACGGTTGCGGCTGTTTTCACTTCTGCCCATAATAAAGTAAGCAGTTACAGCCTTTTTGCCGTCGGCACTTTTACCGATGATAATACCTCTGCCGTGATAAGCAAGTGAGTTAAGCTCGTCTTCGATTGTTGATATCTTCATTATATTATTCTCCTATATGTACGATATTATTTGCTACCGTGAGCTTATCCTGACAGAAAAGACTGACAACCTCGGGAAGAATGTTCCACTCTGCCTCTACCATAACTCTTTTCTGCAGAATTTCGGGGGTGTCCCCTTCCTTGATTTCAACCGCCTTCTGGAGAATAATTTCTCCTCCGTCGGGAATTTCATTTACAAAATGCACCGTTGCACCTGTAACCTTAACGCCCTTTGCAAGTGCCGCCTCGTGAACGTGAAGTCCGTAAAAGCCCTTACCGCAGAAGGAGGGAATAAGAGAGGGGTGAACGTTGATAATTCTGTGAGGATATGTTTTTGTAAACTCCTCTGAAAGGATGCTCATAAAGCCTGCAAGGACTATAAGATCAATTCCGTTTTCCGTAAGAAGGGAAATGATTTTATCTTCAAAGGCCTGCTGACTGCCAAGCTCCTTTTTAATAACCGTTTCGGTTTTAATGCCTGCTTTTTCTGCTCTTTCAAGGGCGTAAGCACCCTTTACATTGGAAATTACAAGGCTGATTCTGCCGTTTTTGATTATACCGCTTTTTTCAGCATCAATAAGTGCCTGGAGGTTTGTTCCTCCGCCTGACACAAGGACTGCAATTCTCTTTTCCATCAGAGAATCACCTTCTCGTCGCCTTCAATAATCTCACCGATTACATAAGCGTCAATGCCGTTTTCCTTAAGGATTGAGAGTGAAAGCTCAACTTCATCAGCAGGAACTACAATACTCATACCGACACCCATGTTGTAGGTATTGTACATATCGCGCTCGGGAATGTTGCCCCACTTTGCAATAACGTCAAAGATAGGAAGAACCTTAACTGCTGACTTGTCAATCTTTGCACAAAGTCCGTCAGGAATTGAACGGGGAATATTCTCATAGAAGCCGCCGCCGGTAATGTGGGAGATACCCTTTACCTTAACCTTCTCAATAAGAGCGAGAACAGGCTTTACATAAATCTTTGTAGGAACGAGCAAGGCCTCAGCAATGCTCTTACCGCCAAGCTCCTCACGTGCAACATAAAGCTCGGGGTTATTGTTATCAATATCAAACACCTTACGGCAAAGGCTGAAGCCGTTTGAATGGATACCTGTTGAAGGGAGAGCGATAACCACATCTCCTGCTGACATTTTGCTGTTGTCAATCATCTTGGGCTTATCAACAACACCTACTGCAAAGCCTGCAAGGTCGTAGTCCTCCTCGGGCATAAGACCGGGATGCTCTGCGGTTTCGCCGCCGATGAGAGCACAGCCTGACTGCACACAGCCCTCTGCAACACCGCCTACGATTTCAGCAATCTTTTCGGGGAAGTTCTTGCCGCAAGCAATATAGTCAAGGAAGAAAAGAGGCTTTGCACCAACGCAGATAATATCGTTAACACACATCGCAACGGCGTCAATACCGATTGTATCGTGCTTGTCCATGAGGATAGCAAGCTTAACCTTTGTGCCGCAGCCGTCAGTGCCTGAAACAGAAATGGGATGCTCCATACCTGCGATGGAAGCAAGGTCAAAGCAACCGCCGAAGCCGCCTACATCGTCCACCGATCCCTCATTACGGGTTCTTGCAACGTGCTTTTTCATAAGCTCCACAGATTTGTAGCCTGCGGTAATATCAACACCTGCAGCCGCATAGCTGGCAGAAAAAGAATTTTTGTGATCCATATTAAACTCTCCTGTATTTTTTCTTATTATTCTTTACCGGTCCAACAATAAGTGCATACCTTGTCAGCCGGAAGACCTATAGCCTTGACTATTCCGTCAATTGACTGGAATTCAAGAGAAGTAAAGTGCAGTTTTTCGCAAATGCAACTTCTCAATTTTTCACCGCGTTCAGTTGAAGCATCAATGTATTCATCAATGTGTCTGATACCCTCTTCGCCCTCAAGCTCAACGATGGTGCTTCGTGCGATAAGCTCCATTTCTGAAGTCGCACGGGAAAAATTAAGGTATTTGCAACTGTACATAATCGGCGGACAAGCCGAGCGGATATGAACTTCTTTCGCTCCGTTTTCATATAAGAACTCAACAGTTTCACGAAGCTGTGTGCCACGGACAATACTATCATCAACAAAAAGCAATTTTTTGCCATAAATAAGATCATGAACGGGAATCTGCTTCATTTTGGCGACTCTGTTTCGTTCATTCTGGTCAGCGGGAGTAAAGCTTCTTGCCCATGTAGGGGTGTACTTTATAAAGGGACGGGCAAACTGTATTCCGCTTTCGTGAGCATAACCGATAGCATGAGGCGTACCTGAATCCGGCACACCGCTTACATAGTCGATGTCCTGGGCTACACCGTTTTTGCAATCGGCTTCAGCCATAATTTTACCGTTTCTGTATCTCATTACCTCAACATTTATGCCTTCATAGCAGGATGTTGAATAGCCGTAATAAGACCAGAGAAAAGCACATATTTTTGTTTCTGTTCCGGCTTGCTTCAGTACCTTGAAGGAATCTTCAGTAAACTCAACAATTTCACCGGGACCGAGTTCCTTATAGTCAGAATATCCTAATTTTTTGTATGCAAAGTCCTCAAATGAAACACAATAACCTTCATCGTTAGAACCTATCAGAACAGGGATTCTTCCGAGTCTGTCACGAGCAGCAATAATTCTGCCGTCACCGGTGAGGATAAGAATTGAGGCAGTGCCGTCAATAAGACTCTGAGCATAGGAGATGCCTTCAGCAAAGCTGTCCTTCTGATTGATAAGCGCTGCAACAAGCTCTGTTGAGTTGATACCCTCGTTAGTAACTGCACCGAAATGACCGCCATTTGAAAAAAGAAAATCTTCAACCAACTTTTCTCTGTTGTTGACCAAGCCGATAATGCATATAGCATAAAGTCCGAGTTTTGATCGTACAAGCAAAGGCTGTGCATCAGAATCACTGATGCACCCTATCGCCGCTTTACCTTTCATTATATTTGAAATATTTTCAAACTTTGTTCTGAAAGGTGAATTTTCAATTTTGTGAATTTTTCGTTGTAAACCTTTTTTCTCATCATAAGCAGCCATACCGCCACGACGAGTTCCAAGGTGAGAGTGATAATCAGTACCGAAAAATACATCTAAAACTGTATCATTCTTACTGACTGCGCCAAAAAAACCACCCATTTAAATGCTCCTTAAAATATATCGCCGATAATCATTTTAACTTATGCAAAGAAAAGCTCTGAAAGAGTCATAGGATCGATGTACTGACCGTCCTTGTAAACTCGCATATTACCTGATGCGATTTCATCAATAAGCATTACGTTGCCTTCGGGATCGTAACCGAACTCAAACTTGATATCATAGAGAACAAGACCCTTTTCCTTGAGATCGTCAGCAACAATCTGAGTAATCTTCTGAGTCATTTCCTTGATGTCGTCGTACTGCTTCTCTGTCATAACGCCAAGAGCAACAAGGGCATCCTTAATTACAAGGGGATCACCCTTTGCATCGTTCTTGAAGGTCATTTCAACATATGCGGGAAGGTCTGCGCCTTCTTCAATGTAATCACCGTAACGACGGATAAAGCTGCCTACTGCCTTATGACGGCAGATAACCTCAAGACCGTGACCGAATACCTTTGCAGGAAGAACTTCCATTGTTGTATCTTCAAGGTTTGCATTTACATAGTGAGTCTTGATGCCTGCTGCATTAACTTTTTCAAAGAAATAAATTGACATACGGAGGTTAACATCACCAACACCGTCAATTGTAAGACCTACTGCATTTTCACCGGGATCGAAAACGCCGTCTTTACCTGTGCAGTCATCCTTGAATTTAAGAAGGCAGTTGCCGTTCTCAAGCTTGTAAACGTCCTTTGTTTTACCTGTGTAAATCTTTTCCATGGTTATTGCTCCTTTTTATTTTGATAAATTATTTTTTATTTTATACGTTGAATTCGGCTTCAGCCTTAGCGTTCTTTTCAAGAACAGCCTTAGTGTCAGCCTTTCTCTTAGCCATAAGCTTTTCTGCAAGGTCAGCATCGCTTACAGCGAGTATCTCAATAGACAACAAGGCGGCATTGACTGCACCGTCAATAGCAACTGTGGCTACGGGAATACCGGAAGGCATCTGTACAGTTGAAAGAAGGGCATCAATACCGTCGAGATATTTTGATTTCATGGGGATGCCGATAACGGGAAGAGTTGTATTAGCTGCAATCGCACCTGCAAGGTGTGCAGCCATACCTGCGGCGGCAATGATACAGCCGAAGCCGTTTTCTCTTGCACCGGTGGAAAAATCTCTTGCTTCCTCGGGGGTACGGTGAGCAGAGAAAATATGAAGTTCAAAGGGTACACCGAACTGCTTAAGGGTATCGGCTGCCTTTGAAACAACAGGTAAATCGCTGTCACTACCCATAATGATTGCTACTTTTTTCATTGGTTTGTCCTCCTTACCTGGAATGCAGAATGCAGAACGCAAAATGCATTATTGATTATTCTTTTATTTAACAAAACAAAAAAGGCACACCTACAAAAGGGATTCTTTTTCCCCTTGCAAGTTTGCCCAGACGGTCGACCTATATTACTTCCCCGATCCGTGTGGTGAACTCCACTTAACCGTCAGTTTCAAGGGAATTAAGCGGTATAAAAACCGCCGAAATTTACGTTGAAATTATAACACAAAAAGGCAATAAATGTCAACCTAAAACATAGGTTAAAAGCATTTTCGACAATAAGGACAAATTAACGAAAAAAAGGCTCAATTTAGTTGTGGGTTTTGACTTTCCGTTACAAAAAAAGAGCCGTAAAACGCAAGGTTTCACAGCTCCTTCAATGTGTATTTTTTATTTAGCCTGCTGTTCGCAGTAAATACAGCGGTAAATCTTTTTTTCGGGATCTGTAAGCATAAACTCATGGCGGATTTCACGCTCACACGAAGTTATGCAACGCGGATTTTTACACTTGATTACGCCTACCACTCTTTCGGGAAGAGTGAGCTTTTTTCTTTCCGCTACAACACCGTCCTTGATGATGTTCACGGTGATTCCGGGATCAAGATATCCGAGAACATCGAAGTCGATGTTAAGATCAGTACCGATTTTGATAATGTCCTTTTTGCCCATCTTGGAACTGTCTGCATTTTTAATCAGAGCAACGGTGCAATCAAGCTTTCCAAGACCGAGAACATCATAAATGTTCATAGCATTGCCTGCGGTGATGTGGTCAAGAACAATGCCGTCTTTGATTTGTCCGATAATCATACATTTACCTCCAGCATTTTTAAAATCAGGGCCATACGGGCATACATACCGTTTTTGGTCTGTGCAAAATAGCAGGCTCTGGGATCATCGTCCACAGCTACGCTTATTTCATTTATACGCGGCAGAGGATGCATAATGGTAAGGTCCTCTTTTGCAGGAACGAGCTTATCGGGAGTGAGGATATAGGTGTCTCTCAGACGAAGATAATCCGCCTCGTTGAAGAAACGCTCCTGCTGAACGCGGGTCATATAAAGCACGTCAAGCTCGGGCATAACCTCTTCCATTGTGGAAACCTCTTTGTATTCGATTCCGCGGCTTTCAAGCTCGCCCTCGATAATATATCGGGGAAACTTAAGCTCATCGGGAGCAATGAAAACGAACTTAATCCCTGTGTAACGTGCCATAGCAGCTACAAGAGAGTGAACTGTGCGTCCGAACTTGAGGTCACCGCACATACCGATTGTAAGGTTATTAAGACGCTTCTTTGTACGAAGAATTGTAAGAAGGTCAGCAAGAGTCTGGGTGGGATGGTTATGTGAGCCGTCACCTGCATTGATAACAGGAATATCTGCATGACGGGCTGCCACTACCGGTGCGCCTTCCTTGGGATGACGCATGGCGATAATATCAACATAACCGCCTACAACCTCGATTGTATCAGCAAGACTCTCACCCTTTGATGAGGAGCTTGAATTTGAATCACTGAAGCCTACTACGCTGCCGCCGAGACGGTGCATAGCGGATTCAAAGCTGAGACGTGTACGTGTTGAGGGCTCAAAGAACAACGTTGCAAGAAGCTTGTGACGGCAAGCGTCCTGATATTTTTCGGGGTTAGCGATAATATCCTGAGCAACTGCAAGAAGCTCGTCAATTTCTTCGACCGTAAGGTCGGTAATATTCATAAGTTTTTTCATTATTTTGCTCCATTCACAGCCAGGTAGTTCTTGATACGGGTAACATTTTCTTCGTTAGCAGGATCTTCTTCAAGATACTCAATGATGTCATAAACGTCAACAACAGAATAAACAGGGAAGCCGAACTGTTCTTCAATTTCCTGCATAGCGCCCTTTTCTGTCTGACCCTTTTCCTTACGGTCAACCATAATGAAAGTAGCAATTACCTTTGTGCCGTCAAGATGACCGAGAATTTCCATTGATTCACGGATAGCAGTACCTGCAGTAATTACGTCCTCGATAATAACGATTTCTTCACCTTCTGCGGGAACATAGCCGACAAATGTACCGCCTTCACCATGATCCTTTACCTCTTTACGGTTGAAGAAGAAGGGAACGTTAAGTCCGTTCTTTGAAAGTGCTACGGCTGCTGAAATTGAAAGTGAAATACCCTTGTAAGCAGGTCCGTAAAGAACGGCTTCCTTCTTACCGAGCTTGTCAAAATAAGCCTTAGCGTAGAATTCACCCATCTTTGTTATCTGGTCACCGGTCTTGATCATACCGGCGTTAACGAAATAGGGAATTTTACGTCCTGACTTTGCAGTAAAGTCGCCGAACTTAAGAACGCCTGCACCCTGCAGAAATTCAATAAACTCTCTTTTGTAAGCTTCCATGTTTTTTACTCCTATCTGAATTTATTTAATTTATTACTTAATCGCAGAATTCTGCTACACAGCGCTCGTAAGCAGCAACAGGATCAGCTGCAGCTGTAATCGGACGGCCGACAACAATGTAGTCTGAGCCGATTTCCTTTGCAGCAGCAGGAGTCATAACGCGCTTCTGGTCGCCGATATCACCGTCAGCAAAACGCACACCGGGAGTGATAGTAAGGAATTCCTTACCGCAACGGTCGTGTACCTTGCCTGCTTCAAGAGGTGAGCATACAATACCGTCAAGACCTGCGTTCTTTGCTGTTTCAGCGTAGTGCATAACAACCTCATCTATAGGATGATTGATAAGAATATCTCTTTCCATTGTTTCCTGGTCAGTTGAAGTAAGCTGTGTTACAGCTATAAGAAGAGGACGGGTGCCGTCGGGACGTGTAAGACCCTCGATAGCGCCCTGCATCATAGCGGTAGCACCTGCAGCGTGAAGATTTGTGATATCAACGTCAAGGTTTGAAAGAACAGCCATAGCCTTCTTTACTGTGTTGGGAATGTCGTGAAGCTTGAGATCAAGAAAAATCTTATGACCTCTTGCCTTGATTTCTTTCACGATTGAAGGTCCTTCTGCATAGAAAAGCTCCATACCGATTTTAACGAAAGGTTTACGAGTGCAATCCGCGAACTTGTCGAGAAATGCAAAGGTTGCTTCAGCAGAAGCAAAGTCACATGCTACAATTACGTCTTTACCCATTATTTTACGCCTCCGATAATTTCATTAAGATTTTGAATTCCGTATTTTTCCATAACCTCAGGCAGGTCGCGTATAATATCGCGGCACACATAAGGATTTACAAGGTTAGCGGCACCGACTTCAACAGCTGTAGCGCCTGCCAACATCATTTCGATTACATCCTCAGCAGAGGAAACGCCACCCATACCGACTACGGGAATATTTACTGCATTTGCAACCTGATATACCATTCTGACAGCTACCGGGAAAATTGCCGGGCCGGAAAAGCCGCCCATTTTATTGGCGATAACAGGCTTACGTGAACGAAGATCAATACGCATACCGAGAAGAGTATTGATAAGGCTGATACCGTCTGCGCCTGCTTCTTCACAGGCCTTTGCAATTGAAACAATATCCGTAACATTGGGCGAAAGCTTGATAATTACAGGCTTTTTGGTTACTGCCTTAACGGCTTTCGTAACCTCTGCCGCCGCTTCAGGCTGAGTGCCAAAGCTCATTCCGCCGCCGTGAACATTGGGGCAGGAAACATTTACCTCAAGCCAACCCACCTGCTCTTCTTTGTCAAGTTTTTCGCAGGTATAAGCATAATCCTCGATTGAAAAGCCCGATACATTTGCCATAACAGGCTTATTGAAGCAAGCCTTGAGCTTAGGAAGCTCCTCGGAAATAACCTTTTCCACGCCGGGATTCTGCAGACCTACAGCATTGATCATGCCGCTGTAGCACTCTGCGATTCTGGGAGTAAGATTACCGAAACGAGGATCCCTTGTTGTACCCTTGAAGGAGAATGTGCCAAGCTCGTTTATATCATAAAGCTCTGCAAACTCATAGCCGAAGCCGAAGGTACCTGAAGCAGGAATTACGGGGTTATCCATCTCAATTCCGCAGAGATTTACATTTAAGCTTCCCATAAAATTTCCTCCTTCTTCATAACCGGACCTTCCTTGCAGATACGCTTGTAACCGGTGAGTGTTTTGCAGGAGCAGCCCATACATGCACCGAAGCCGCATCCCATACGCTCCTCAAAGCTCATCTGACCTGAGGTAACGGATGTTTTGTGAACAGCCTTGAGCATAGGCTCGGGGCCGCAGGTGTAAAAATATGTATAGTCCGTATTTTCAAGAACAGTAGTTACAAAGCCCTTTACACCGTAGCTTCCGTCAACTGTCGTTACCGTTACATCGCATCCGAGAGCCTTAAATTCGTCCTCGTAGAATATTTCATTTTTTGTATTAAAGCCGAGGATAACCTTTACTTCTTTTCCCTGTGCTCTTAATTTTTTTGCAAGGTTGTACATCGGAGGTACACCTACACCGCCGCCGAGAAGTACAGGCTTGTCACCGCCTTCGGCAAGGTCATATCCGTTGCCCAGACCCGTAAGAATATCAAGCTTTGTACCGGGAGCCATGACAGACATAGCCTTTGTTCCCTTTCCTACAACCTTATAAACAAGGGTGAGGGTTTCTTCGTCATAATCGCAGACGGAGATAGGACGGCGAAGGAACATTCCGTCAATCTGAATATTAACAAACTGTCCGCAGTTCGTGATGTCGGAGGTATCACCGATAAGTATCATTTTATAAACAGAATCCGTCAGCGCTTCATTACTGCGGATTTCAAAAATACTCTGTTTCATTGCTTCTCCTTTACTGTATTTTTAGGGGAAGATTTCTCTTCCCCTATGGATTGTTGTTTATGCATCAATCGTTGAAATAGTAAGTGTTGTTTCTTCAAGAACATCAAGAAGAGCATCAACGGTATCAAGTGAAGTAAACATTGTTACGTTGTACTCAGTTGCAACCTGACGAAGCTGTGCGCCGTCTGACTCGCTGTTTGAAGCGGGATCCTTGGTGTTGATAAAGTAAGCGATATGACCCTGACGTAATGCTTTGGGGATTTCATCGCTGCCTTCGCTGAGCTTTGCAAGAGCATGGGTACGGATGCCATGAGCCTTGAGGAACTTTGCAGTGCCTGCAGTTGCTTCAATATTGAAGCCGAGCTGATAAAGTCTGCGGATAAGAGGAAGAGCTTCCTCCTTATCCTTATCGGCAATTGTGCAGAATACGGTGCCGTAGTTCTGAAGGTGCATGCCTGATGCCTGAAGTGCCTTATAAACAGCGCGTGTTCTTGTACGGTCGTAACCGATGGCTTCACCGGTGGACTTCATTTCGGGTGAAAGATAAGCGTCAAGACCGCGGATCTTGTTGAAGGAGAACACGGGAGCCTTTACATACCAACGTTCTTTTTCTGTGGGATAAATATCGAAGAAGCCCTGCTCCTTGAGGCTCTTGCCGAGAATAACCTCAGTTGCAATGTCAGCAAGTGAATAGCCTGTTGCCTTTGAAAGGAAGGGAACGGTACGTGATGAACGGGGATTAACCTCGATGATATAAACATCGTTATTGTCATCTACAATGAACTGAATATTGAAAAGACCTACGATGCCGATACCGAGACCGAGCTTCTTTGCGTACTGAAGAATGATACCCTTAACCTTGTCGGAAATTGAGAAGGGAGGATAAACGGAAATCGAGTCACCTGAGTGAACGCCTGTACGCTCAACAAGCTCCATAATACCGGGAACAAACACATCTCTGCCGTCACAGATAGCATCAATCTCAACCTCACGGCCCTGAATGTATTTATCAACAAGAACAGGCTTGTCCTCATCAATTTCAACGGCTGTTCTCAGATAATGGCGAAGCTGCTCTTCATTTGCAACTATCTGCATTGCGCGTCCGCCGAGCACAAAGGAGGGACGAACAAGCACGGGGTAACCGATTTCAGCAGCTGCTGCAATACCGTCTTCCATATTTGTAACAGCCTTACCCTTTGCACGGGGAATATTAAGCTCATTGAGAAGGTTTTCGAATGCGTTACGGTCCTCTGCGCGGTCAATGGCAGCGCAATCTGTGCCGATAATCTTTACACCTCTGTCGTGAAGAGGCTGTGCAAGGTTAATAGCAGTCTGACCGCCGAGCGAAGCAATAACACCCTCGGGCTTTTCGAACTCTACGATGTTCATAACATCTTCGGGAGTAAGAGGCTCAAAGTAAAGCTTGTCAGCTGTTGTATAGTCAGTTGAAACCGTTTCGGGATTGTTGTTGATGATAATAGCCTCGTAACCGGCATTTTTGATTGTCATAACAGCGTGAACTGTGGAATAGTCAAATTCAACACCCTGACCGATACGGATAGGACCTGCACCGAGAACAATAATCTTTTTCTTGTCGGTAAGACGTGAAGTGTTTTCACCGGTGTAGGATGAATAGAAGTAAGGAATGTAAGCATTTGTATGACAGGTATCAACCATTCTGAATGCAGGGAAGAGACCGATTTCCTTACGCTTGTTGTAAACGTCAATTTCCTTACAGCCCCAGAGACGTGCAATGTACTTGTCACCGAAGCCCATCTTCTTTGCAGCAATAAGAGTTTCGTTATCCTGATTATTGCGAAGCTTTTCTTCCATATCAATGATGTTCTTGAAGGCCTGAAGGAAGAAGGGAGTAATCATTGTAACTTCGTGGATCTTTTCAATTGAAACGCCGTGATAGATAAGCTCTGCAATAGCAAAGATATTATCTGAACGGAACTCGGAGATATACTCAAGGAGCTCCTCAACGCTCATCTTGTCAAACTTTGAAAGATAGAGGTGATTAGCACCGATTTCAAGTGAACGGATACCCTTGAGAAGAGCCTCTTCAAGGTTTGAACCGATACCCATAATTTCGCCGGTAGCCTTCATCTGTGTGCCAAGCTTGTTGGTAGCTGAAGCAAACTTATCGAAGGGGAAACGGGGAAGCTTGGCAATAACGTAGTCAAGTCTGGGCTCAAAAGCAGCATTTGTATTAGCAATCTGAATATCCTCAAGAGCCATACCTACAGCAATCTTTGCAGTAACACGGGCGATGGGATAGCCTGATGCCTTTGAAGCAAGAGCTGATGAACGTGAAACTCTGGGATTAACCTCGATGAGGTAATATTCTGAAGTGTGAGGATTAAGAGCGAACTGAACGTTACATCCGCCTTCAATCTTAAGCTCCTTGATAAGCTTGATAGCTGAATCATTGAGCATTTTTTCGTCTTCCTTGGAAAGAGTCATAATAGGAGCAACAACGCAGGAGTCACCGGTGTGAACACCTACAGGGTCAATGTTTTCCATACCGCAGATGGTGATAGCGTGGTCATTTGAGTCACGCATAACCTCGAACTCAATTTCCTTATAGCCCTTAACGGATTTTTCAATAAGAACCTGATGAACAGGTGAAAGGTTGAAAGCATTTACACCGATTTCCATAAGCTCTTCGTCATTATAAGCGAAGCCGCCGCCTGTACCGCCGAGGGTGAAGGCAGGACGGAGAACAACGGGATAGCCGATACGGTTAGCAGCCTCCTTTGCTTCCTCAAGAGAATATGTGATTTCAGAAGGAATAACGGGTTCACCGATAGATTCGCAAAGCTCCTTGAACATTTCACGGTCCTCTGCACGCTCAATTGAAGCGCTGGAAGTACCGAGAAGCTTTACGCGACATTCCTTGAGAATGCCCTTTTTCTCAAGCTGCATAGCAAGGTTAAGACCTGTCTGACCGCCGATACCGGGGATGATAGCATCAGGACGCTCGTGACGGATAATCTTTGCCACATATTCGAGGGTAAGAGGCTCCATATAAACCTTATCAGCGATAATTGTGTCAGTCATAATAGTAGCAGGGTTTGAGTTACAGAGAACAACCTCATAGCCTTCCTCCTTAAGAGCGAGGCAAGCCTGGGTACCTGCATAGTCGAATTCGGCGGCCTGACCGATAACAATGGGTCCGGAGCCGATAATCAGAATCTTTTTGATGTCTGTTCTTTTAGCCATTGATTTTTTTCCTCCTGAATTTCTGAAATATATATTGAATCAATCTGATGGATTTACTTTTTATAAACAACCTTGCCGTCACATACGGTTGCAAGGCAGCGTCCGTTGACCTTCCAGCCCTCGAAGGGAGTTGCCTTACCCAAAGAGATAAACTCTTCCGGATCAACTGTATACTCTTCTTCGAGATCCCATACGCTGTAGTCACAACCAAGCTCAATGCCGAAGCGCTTTCTCGGGTTAATTGAGAGAAGCTCCACGAGGCGCTCCATTGTAATAATACCTGTTTTTACAAGATAAGTATACATAACGGGGAAGGCTGTTTCTATTCCGACTACACCGAAGGCGCTTTTTTCAAGACCTTTTGATTTTTCCTCGGCGGAGTGAGGAGCGTGGTCGGTTGCGATCATATCTATTGTGCCGTCAACGATGCCTTCGATAAGAGCATCACGGTCAGCCTTGCTTCTCAAAGGAGGATTCATTTTGAATCTGCCCTCCTCCTGAAGCATTGAGTCATCCATTACAAGGTAGTGAGGACCGGTTTCGCAGGTAATATCAACCCCCTCCGCCTTGGCTTTACGGATAATATCAACGCTCTCCTTTGTGGAGATATGACAGACGTGGTATTTTACGCCGGTTTCCTTTACAAGCTCAATGTCTCTTGCTATCTGCTTCCATTCACTTTCGGAGCAGATACCTCTGTGTCCGTGCTCAGCAGCATAAGCTCCGTCGTGAATATAGCCGCCCCGAAGAAGCTCATTTACTTCACAGTGAGCAACTATAGGCTTGCCGAGAGCCTTAGCCTTTATCATAGCGCGGCGCATCATTTCGTCAGACTGAACGCCTCTTCCGTCATCGGAAAAGCCTATAACGTCCTTAGCCATCCCTTCAAGATCAGAGATCTCCTCACCCTTCTGTCCGACGGTAATTGAACCGTAGGGATAAACGTGAATACAGGCAGAGGTCTCAATTATATCTCTCTGCATTCTGAGATGCTCTTTACTGTCAGGCACAGGATTAAGGTTAGGCATAGTGCATACCGCCGTATAACCGCCCCTTGCCGAGGCGAGACTTCCCGAAGCTATTGTTTCTTTATAAGAAAAACCCGGCTCTCTGAAATGCACATGCACGTCACAGAAACCGGGAAAAATAACACAACGGGAAAAATCAACAGCGGATAAATCGGAAACAGAAGCACGAATGCTGTCAACAAAATCAATACCCAGAGAAGCAGAAATAATGTTGGCTTTGATGTTAGATGTCATAATGGTTCTCCTTTCTGCTTAAATCCTGCCGAAAAATCAGCAAGAGGTGTGGGGGCTGTGCATACTGATATAAGCTATTGATCATATTTTTGTAATTATATCACAGAGCACTTATATTGTCAATTAAAAAGCCGACAAAAAATGCAATTTTTCTCACCGTTATTTTGTGTCAAAGTGAAATTTTTCACCCACAGAATTAAATCGAAAAACAGCCCGGCTCTTAAGCCGACGGTTTACAGGGCTTTATTTGTTTGCCGAAGAATTTTACCTGTATTATTACCAACCGTCGGCTTGTTAAGAGCCGGGATAAATTCATTTGAATTTATTATTTAATCATAGGTGCAATATAAATTTTAAAAACATTGAGTAATATTTTGAGAATCTTAAAGAGAATATCGAGCACTGAACTGATTGTTGCGTCACCGTTGTCAACCTCAGGGGTCTCAGGTTCAACATAATCCTTATTTACGTCACCCTGGCTCTTATCCTTCATAATGGCAATGGAATCAACCTTTTCGCTGCCATTTTCAGTAATCTCATAGGCATCGAAATAAAGAATACCGTCAACGATTCTTACTGCGGAATACATCGGATAATCGACAGAGAGAATCTTGTCGCCTCTGGGGAAGTATTTATCCGTAAGCGTAACATCATTCTGAATATAGGTCTTGACACCTGCCGTACCTGAAATCACATAGGTTATGCCCTCAGGCTGAAGCTGTGCTCTGTAAATATCGTCTGCATAGTTAAGGTAAACCTTTTCATAAGGTGTAAGAGCGTTATTCACAAGCGAGCCGGTTCTCATATAAACGTGGTCGTGTCCCTGGAACACCATATCAACGCCGAGAGTCGGCATAAGAGCGCCGAGCTGTGCACGCATTGCACAAACATCATCGTCGGCATAATGTGATCCCTGAGAGTAAAGAGCCTTGTGGAGCATTACAAACTTCCACTGTGCATCACTCTTAAGCATATCATCCGTAAGCCACTCAACCTGGTCGGCTGAAAGGGATTCGTCCGCTGCAAGATTGTTTGTGTTAAGTACAGCTATATGCACATTGTTGTAATCAAAGGAATAGTACACGCCGCTTGATGTATCCTGCTGAGGAACGTTGGGAAGCACAAAGTAGTTGACCGTTGCGTTTGTGCCCATGCCCTCGTGATTACCCGAAGCCGGCATCATATAGGTATCCATAAGATAGTCAGCACCTGTATTGAACATCCATGCCCACTGCTTCTGATTGTCGCCGTGGTCTACAAGATCACCGCTGTTAATGATAAAGTCGGTATCAGGATATTTTTCAAATGCATTCTCAAGCACATTTGCCCAGGCGCGGTTGTACTGTCTTTCATTCTGTGACTGAGGATCCGTAACGTGAAGGAAGGTTACATCCTTACTGCCGTCAGCAACTCTGAGCTTACCTGTTTCGCTCCACCAGTCTCTTCCGGCATCGCCCACACGGTAGTAATAGGTTGCACCCTCTTCAAGGCCGGTAAGGGTTACGGTGTGACGGTTCATCGGGAATTCATAGGTAATAAAGCCGATAAAGCCAAGGTCAATACCGGGGAAGGAACGTGTAACGGTTTCGGTTACAACCTCAATGCCCTCTGTTGCCTCGCCCGTAAACTCAGGCTCACTGTCTGCCTTATAAATCTCAATATCACCTTCTACCGTTGACTTTGAGAACCAGCTGATATATGCACTCTCATTCTTCTCATCGCCAAGGGTTACGCTGATCATTGTAGGCAGACGGAAATTCTCCTGATTAACAGGAACCTCTACGGGAAGTGAGTTATAAGTAACGTCGTAGTCACCCTTGAAGCCGGGATTTACATCGGTGTTGAAGTCAGAAAGAATATAGGCAACAAAAATACCGAGGGACTCAAACTGACTTTCGGTAAGATATTTTTCCATAAGAAGCTTATCAAGTACATCGTAAAGGTCAGTCCATGGAAGAATTTCAAGCTCAAATACGGTATTGACAAGATTCATATAAGTAAAGTCGCCGCGCAAAACATAATTGAGAAGATAGTTTACACCTTCGCCCAGACGCTTTGAAATTTCATCGTCAGCAAGAAGCTTATCTACGCGGATTTCAAGCTTTGCAAGGATGCTGTCCTCTATAAGATCGTGAAGAAGCACATCAACGATGAGATCAAAGAAGCCCTTGAAGGCAGTTGCATCCTCATCGAAATATCTGATGGTATCCTGCATAAATTCATCGTCACTGATATCCTCGTTACCGCCCGTCCAGTAAACAAGAGTTGAAAGCACGGCATCACCGAGAGTGCCGGGCTTATCGGGGTTGCCGAAGCCGAAGGTATCGATGAACTTTGTGCAGGGAACAGTTGAAACCTGATAATTCACAAGCTTATCAATAATATCCTCAAGCAATTCATAAAGGGCATCACTGTCAGCTATATAAAGATCATAAACCTGACCGAGGAGGTCATCTATGAACCACATAAGATTCTCAACGCTGAAAATATTGAAGCCGCCAAGCTTAATACCGTCACCGAGAACAGGTGAAAGAAGATCGCTGAGAAGAGCCTCGAGGTCGATACCCATTGTTTTAAGGAATTCGCCGATACTGCCGCTTGCAGCGATATCCTCAATATAGCCTCCCAGATAGCTCTTCACAATACCCATAAGGAATTCACCGCAGTCGGGTGCACCGTTTTCACTTGTAAGTCCGCCGAAGCAAAGGGAAAACGCCTTATATTTAAAGCTGTTTTTGTCATAAGTAACGCCGTCGAAGGTGTATTCCTTTGCATCGTCAAAGTCAACGGAATCAACCTTAATTTCGCTTTCACCGCTCATATATGAGGTGAGGGTGATTTCACGGTATGTGTTGGGATATCCCGTTATTGAAGAGGTTTCAATATCATAAAGCACTTCACCGTCATCATTGATAACACAAGCAGTATCATCGGTATGAAGGTGTCCTGTGAAGGCGTAGTGTATGCCCCAGGAGGCAAACTGCTCTGCCTTCTGCATATAGTCATTGAGCGGGAACGCAAAGGTAATGGAAGGCTCAACCTCCATATGTGCCGAAAGACTGTGGTGCACCATAATCATAGGAACCTTACCCTCAGCAACCGCCTCGTCAGCCATTTCCTTGATCCATACCATAAGCTCATCGCTTATCATACCCTCAGTCTTGTATGTCTTTGCCTCATCAAAGCTGTAAATACAGCTGTCAACCACAATGAGTCTGTAATCACCGTCAAAATCCGCCGCATAGGAAAGCTGACCGGGTACATTGTCACCCTTCTTTGCATATTCGCTTACGGCAAGATCGTAACCGAGATTTGCATAAACGTCACGGAACTCCTCAGCGGTAATTGATCTGCCGGGCTCCTTGACGCCGTTAACAAAGGTTTCGGCTCTGGGAGAATTGATATCGTGGTTACCGTTGATTACAAGAAATTCAAGGTTGTACTTTTCCTCATATTCAAGGAAAATTTTTGCAAGCTCCGTATGAGCCTCATACTCGCTGTCCTTTGTAAGGTCGCCGGGAACCAGAACATATTTAAGCCCGGGATTTCTCGCAACCATAGTATCAAGTGCGGTTCTTACAATAGCGTCGGAATGGCGGTAGAGCTTACTGCCCATTTTGCAGTAGTCAAGCCATGCCTGGCAGTTATCTCCCGTAAGCGATTCGGGATAGTAATGAGGGTCGGACATAACTGCAAACTGCAGCTCCGACTTCTTTTCGCCGAAATCAGCCTGTGCATTTATTGCAACAGAACACACGGAGAAAACCATAATGATGCTTAATAACAGAGCAAGTGTCTTCTTCAGAGTTTTCATATCTGTACCTCCTTACAGAAATAGTCACAGTAATTATACCATAATTTTATATCAAATCAAAAGAAACACAATTTGTTAAAGATTTTTGTCATCTTGCACAAAGTCGAAAGATTTAATATAAGCAAATTTAATAAACCTTTTTTTGAAAAATGTGGTATAATAATTTATATTGTGTTATAATATGTCGGCTTCAGATATAAATTTAAGTTATACAGAATAAAGGAGGTAAAAAAACAAGTGAAAGAAAATAAAATGGGCGTTATGCCTATAAATAAGCTTGTAATTACAATGAGCCTTCCCATGATGATATCCATGCTTGTTCAGGCTCTCTACAATGTCGTTGACAGTATTTTCGTTGCCAAGGTATGCGAGGACGCCCTTACGGCAATTTCTCTCGCTTTCCCCGTACAGAATCTTATGATAGGTGTTGCAACGGGTACGGGTGTCGGTATCAACGCTTTACTTTCCCGTGCACTCGGTGCAAGGGATTTTGAAAAAGCAAACAAAATTGCTTCAAACGGTCTCACTCTCACAGCTCTGAGCGGATTAATCTTCCTCCTTTTCGGTATTTTCGGTACCCGCATATTCTTTGCAGGTCAGGTTGATCCCTCCGATCCCATTTACGCCTACGGTGTTGACTATCTTTCAGTTGTATGTATGTTCTCCTTCGGCGTTTTCGGTCAGGTTACCTGCGAAAGACTTATGCAGGCAACAGGTAAATCTACCCTTTCAATGTTCACTCAGCTTTCGGGTGCAATAGTAAACATAATCCTTGATCCCCTCTTCATCCTCGGCATCGGCCCCTTCCCCCGTCTTGAGGCAAAAGGTGCCGCCATTGCAACGGTCATCGGTCAGATTTTCGCCTTCATTATCGGACTCATCCTCAACAGACATTTCAACAAGGAAATCCGAATCTCCTTCAAGAGCTTCAGACCCGACCTCAGAATCATCGCCGAAATTTACAAAATCGGTGTACCGTCAATCCTCATGGTAGCAATAGGCTCCTTTATGACCTTCTTCCTGAATAAGATTCTCCTTTCCTTCAGCTCCACAGCGGCAGCTGTTTTCGGAGTTTACTTCAAGCTTCAGTCCTTCATCTTTATGCCCGTATTCGGTCTCAACAACGGCGTAATCCCTATTGTGGCCTTCAACTACGGCGCCAAAAACAGGGAGCGCATTATCAAAACAATACGCTTCTCCTGTATAATCGCCGTAAGCATTATGGCCTTCGGTACACTGCTTATGTGGCTTATCCCCGAGCAGATGCTTCGACTCTTTGAAGCAAGTGACGATATGATGGCAATAGGTATTCCCGCCCTTCGCTTCATAAGCCTTTCCTTTGTTCTTGCAGCAGTAAATATCAATCTCGGCTCCTGCTTCCAGGCACTCGGTAAGAGCTACTATTCGATGATAGTATCCTTTGCCCGCCAGATTGTTGTGCTTCTTCCCGCGGCTTATCTTCTTTCAAAAACAGGTTCAGTCAATAACGTTTGGCTTGCCTTCCCCATTGCAGAAATTGCTTCACTTACAGCAACACTTCTTTTCTTTACGAGTATATATAAGAAGCTGATAAACAGAATAGGAACGGTATGAGTAAAAGGAGCTGTTGTGTTTAACAACGGCTCCTTTTTAATATAATTTTATTTAACCGGCAGCTATATATTCAATCATTATTACGGCATACTGCAAAAACAAAAGCAAGCTGTTGCACATACTTTTAATATACACCTAACCCCAAAAGCTTTAAGCTTACATTTCAACGCAACAAATCTATTAATAAAAATTAAAATGCAACATTTCTCTTTATTTTTGTCTCATTAAGCTGTAATATTATCATACAGAAAAGATGGTTTTGTCCCTTTTCTTTAACCAAAACAACTTCTGATTCTCTGATATCTGTAAACCCTCGGCTGCGGATTTTTTCCGTAGCCGAGGGTTTTTGTGTTGCTGTTTAATAATCTGTGTCGCTGTTTCTGTGCCGTTATCGGCAGTCGTTCTGAGCTTTATAATAGTTCATAAGGCAGCCCTCGAGGATGATAGTCTTTTCTTCCTCGGTAAGGCCCTTGACATAAAGGGTGATATCCTCAACGCCATCCTTGGTGATTACCTTTGCAGGAATTTCCTCAATGCCGTTTCTGATCTTTTCACGGATGCCGGGAACAAAAACATAATCACCGTCAGAATAATTGAACTCTCTGTCCTTATCAATAGTAAAGGGCAGAATACCCCAGTTGATGCAGTTGCTGCGATAGCGCTTTGTAGCAAACTCATAGCAGATATTTCCGAAGCCGCCAAGCACCTTCTGACAGGATGCCGCCTGCTCTCTTGCAGAACCGTCACCGGGACGGCAGGCAAACACGCATGAACCGAACTGAGTGTGCTTTGCTGCTTCATCGGCGTTATCTGTTACCCTTGCAAGAATCTCGTTGACCTCTGCGCTTTCACCTTCTCTTCTCTTCTTTTCCTCAGCTGCAACAGCCTTTGCTCTGCCTACATATTCGGGAATACGGCGAGAAAGAGCAAACTCGGCAAGCCTTAAAGGATTTGAACGGTAGGAAGAGGTTTCACCCGAGGGAATAAGCTCGTCGGTGGTTGTAACATCATCGTGGATAACCGCGGCTAACTTAAGAAGCAGATTTTCTTCAAGCTCATACATCGCAGGCCAATCGGTAATATTGGGACCGAGCTTAAGCTCATAGTCTGCCTGAGCCTTACCGAAGCCCTGATAAACTCTCTTTTCATAAATACCCTTTTCAAAGGTATATTCCTTATCATATTCGGGGATTTCCACATCAGTTGCAGCAGTGAGCACACCCTTGTTGAGTGCTGTTGCGGCAATGGAGCGTGTATCCATAAGTGCAACGGAGGCAAGCTGACCGTCAGAGGGCTTACTGCCTTCACGGTTGGGGAAGTTACGGGTTGTGTGTCTTATTGAAATACCGTTATTTGCAGGTACATCACCTGCACCGAAGCAAGGACCGCAGAAGCAAGGCTTGAATACTGCGCCGGCTTCAAGAAGCTTACCCTGAACACCGTTTTTAATAAGAGCGAGGTTAACAGGTGTGCTTGAAGGATAAACGGAAAGGTTGAAATATCCGTCTCCTATATCCTTACCCTCAAGGATTGCCGCCGCCTCACAGATATTTTCAAACATACCGCCTGCACAGCCTGCGATAATGCCCTGGTCAACAATAATTTTTCCGTCCCTGATTTTATCCTTAAGGCGGAAGTCTACCTTGTCACCAAACTGTGCCTTTGCAGCTTTTTCAACCTCGTAGAGGATTTCAGGATTCTGCTGAAGCTCGTGAACGGTATAAGCGTTTGAAGGATGGAAGGGAAGAGCAATCATGCTTTCTATTTTACTTAAGTCTACACGGATTGCCATATCATAGTATGCAACCCTTTCAGGCTTCATTTCCTTATACTCATCGGGTCTTGCATGAGTGATGAAGTATTCCTTAACCTTTTCGTCGGTCTCCCAGATTGAGGAAAGGCAGGCAGTTTCCGTTGTCATGACATCAATGCCGATACGGAAATCCATAGAAAGATTTTCAACGCCGGGGCCTACAAATTCAAGCACCTTATTTGTAACAAGACCCTGCTTGAATACTGCACCGCAAAGTGCAATAGCAACGTCGTGAGGTCCTACACCCGGCTTTGGTGCATTTTCAAGGTATACGAGCACAACCTCAGGAGGATTTACGTCCCAGGTGTTTTTAAGAAGCTGCTTTACAAGCTCAGGTCCGCCCTCGCCTACCGCCATTGTACCGAGAGCACCGTAACGGGTATGGCTGTCTGAGCCGAGAATCATCTTGCCGCAGCCTGCCATCATTTCACGGGCATACTGATGAATAACCGCCTGATTTGCAGGCACGTAGATACCACCGTATTTTTTAGCGGCAGAAAGGCCGAAAACGTGGTCGTCTTCGTTAATTGTTCCGCCTACAGCACAAAGGCTGTTGTGGCAGTTTGTCATTGCATAGGGAATTGGAAATTCCTTAAGACCGCTTGCTCTTGCTGTCTGGATAATGCCTACATAGGTGATGTCGTGAGAAATAAGAGCATCGAATTTTATTCTCATTTTCTCATCGTCGGGTTTAGTGTTATGAGCATTGAGGATTGAATAGGCAAGAGTTCCGTTTCTGTCCTTACGGGGACAAAGCCCCATTGCTTCAAGCTGAGCTCTTTGCTCTTGTTCTGTTCCGTTTATAAGTGTTCTGCCATCTACAAGGTGAACACCGTTTTTTATAATTTCAAGCATAATTTACATCCTTTCTTAAGGGCTTTAATCAAAAATTACATCCTTGTATTTACCTTTTTTATTTCTGGGATATTCGCGTATTCTGCTGACATAATCGGGATTGATTATCTGAAGATTTTCCTTTTCTTCTATAAGTATGCCGTTTTCACCAATCTCTTTAACTGTACCGACAACCTGACTGTTAAAGGTATAAAAAATACATCTTTTACCTATAAACTGTTCAGCTAATTTAAGCATATCCTTTCCGCTTCCTTTCCTTTTGCTTATCATTCTTTTTATAATATACTGCTTCTGCTGTCTGAAAATTATAAAAAGAATTGCAAATAAAAATATTACACTGAAATAGCTTTCCATAATTACTCCTGTTTTACAATTGCTGAAGACAGGCTCTACTGCCTGTTCATCTGCGATAAACCCAGTTTATCTCTGCAAAGTATCTCTTGTCAATTCCTGCAAGTCCTTCCTCACCGATGCGGAAAGCCCAGTTTTCCTCACTTGTACCGGGGATGTTCATTCTCGCATCCTTACCGTAGCCGCACATATCCTGAACGGCAACAATAGCAATTTTTGAACTTGAACGCCAGACCGCTTCAATTACTGCACGGCAGGAGGGACTGTAGTGTCCGCCCTCTCCCCAGTTATTACCGCCGAAGCAGCAGTAACGAAGTGCAAAGGCTCTCTCTCTTTCACTTGCATCCCAGAGCCAACCGAGAATTGTATTGTTATCGTGAGTTCCTACATAGGCAACACTGTTCAAGGGATAGTTATGAGGCAGGTGCGTACTGTCTCCGTCGGGATCAAAGCCGAACTGAATAACCCTCATTCCCGGGAAGCCCGTATCGGAAAGCAGCTTTATAACATCCTCTCCGAAGGTACCGAGATCCTCGGCAATAATGGGAAGGTTTACAAATTCATCCCTGAATGCCTCAAAAAGTCTGATTCCGGGACCGTCAATCCACTCGCCGTTTTTGGCGGTTTTGCTTTCGGCAGGAACTGCCCAATAAGAAGCAAAGGCGCGGAAGTGGTCAATTCTTATCCGGTCAAAAAGCTTAAGCGAATGAGCAAGACGGTTTTTCCACCATCTGAAGCCGTTATTCTCCATTTTCTTCCAATCATAAAGAGGATTACCCCAGAGCTGTCCGTCCTCGGAGAAATAATCGGGAGGAACACCTGCAACAAAGGAGGGCGCAAGACTCTTTTCATTTATCTGAAACTCATCTCTGTTTGCCCACAGGTCAGCACTGTCACGGCTTACATATATGGGCATATCACCCATAAGCTCTATACCGATGCTGTTAGCATATTCCTTAAGCGCTCTGAACTGGGTAAAGAAAATATATTGAGCAAAAATGTAAAAGTCAATTTCACTCTTATATTTATCTTTAAGCTTAAGAGCTTCCTCATACTTAATATATTCTTCCGGCCACTCCCACCAGGGTTTAAGCTCAAAGCTATCCTTGAGCACCATAAAATAAGCGTAAGGAAGCACCCACTCATTCTGTGAGGCGAAAATATCGACAATCGCCTTTGTGTCGCTGTCAATACGGCTGAAGGCTCTTCTCAGAGTCAGAAGCCTTTTTTCAAAGGCAAAGCTGTAATTTGCAATATACCTTGATCCGCTGTACTCGTTCTCTTTAAGCTCAGACTCCGTAATGAATCCGCTTTCAAAAAGCAGGTACGGGTCAATAAGTGCAATATTCCCTGCAAAGGCACTGTTTGAGCAGTAAGGTGAGCCACTCATATCAACGGGATTCAGAGGCAAGGTCTGCCAGAGAGAAAAACCCATCTCCCGAAGAGAGTCTGCAAAGGCTTTTGCTTCTTTACCCATTGTACCCGTGGCATATTTCCCCGGCAAGCTTGAAATGTGCATCAGCACGCCGCCGCATCTTCTGTTGTTCATTGGTTTCACATCCGTTTTGTCCTTAGGGTAATTTTTTTAAATTAAACTATATTATACATTTATGTTATTTATGTTTCAAGAGGTTAAAACGAAAAAATACAAAAAGGTAAATTGTCCTTATGTTACATAATTTAAATATTTATTTTAAAATTGTTGTATACTATTGAATTATTTGATAATTATGACTTTTTTCATTGACAAAAATACAACACCGTGTATAATTTATGTATTCGTGTTGCAAAAAAATAATTGGAGGTAAAAAAATGAGTCACGGAACAAATCAGAACGAAACATTTCAGCTTTTTCATAAGCCGTCAAAATCAAAGATGAAGGTACTTACTCTGGTATTTATATGGATTGCGATATGGAATGTAATATACCAGTATCTTCATTCCGCACATCTTCTTCATTTTGAAATCGGATCGCTCAGCCTCGGCGTTGAAAACTGGGCATTCTTTGCGGCAGTAACGCTTTTCTTTATGCAGGAGGAGTTATCCTACAAGGACCGCTTCTGGCACACTCTTTGTGGCGGTACGGTAGGTCTTTTACTTGCAGGCGGAGTTGTTGCCACCGTAGGAGCACTTATGAAGCAAGGTCTTGACCACGCAACTGCAGCTTCAATCCCCCTTGTAATCGTCGTTGCCGCTCTTATTCTTCTACATCCCTGCATTCCCCTTTTCTTTAATAATGTAGGCTTCATTTATCTTATCGTTGCCTTTGTAAAATCTGATGTAATGCTTGAAAATCTCCCATCTTACATACTCTCACTTGCACTCGGCTCGATTATTCTCAACCTCGGTTGCAGCTTCGTTATCAATCAGTATACAAAGCTTTTACAGAAAAAGACTGCAAAAAAATAAACTTAGCAAAAGCATTTTCCTCCTGTCGGGTGCGGGAGGAATTTTTCTTTATAATTTTTTAAAATTTCTATTGACAAGGTTGCCTCACCGTGCTATAATCCACAACAATATATAAATACCCCTGCGAAGCTTTCTGAATCGTTCGAAACAGGAAGTGAAGGGAACTCTGGAGAATCCCGTGGCTTTAAGTTAAACGGGTGCCGAAGGTGTAAGGCGAAAGCTGAATCTCTCAGGCAAAAGGATAGAGTCAATATTAATGCATAAAAGCGTCAGTTTATGCATATTGATTTTCCGGAGTTGCTGTTTATATAGCAACTTATTTTTATTTTATAGCGGCTAAAAACCGCAAGGAGGACAAAAAATGGACGCATTACTCAAGATTGTTCAGACAATCAACATGTACCTCTCCGATTACATTCTTATCATTCTCTTAATCGGTGCAGGTCTTTATTTCACCGTAAGAACACGCTTTGTTCAGGTGCGCTGCTTCGGCGAAGGCTTAAAACAGGTGTTCGGCGGAATTTTCAAAAAAGAGAAAAATTCAGGTATCAACTCTTTCCAGGCTCTTGCAACTGCAGTTGCTGCTCAGGTTGGTACCGGTAACATAGTAGGTGCCTGCGGCGCTATTCTCGTCGGCGGACCCGGTGCTATCTTCTGGATGTGGATTATCGCATTCTTCGGTATGGCAACAATCTATGCTGAAGCAGTCCTTGCTCAGGATACAAAGGTAAAGCAGACTGACGGCACATATGCAGGCGGTCCTGTTTACTACATCAAAAAGGCTTTCCCCAACGGCTTCGGTACATTCCTTGCTAAATTCTTTGCAATTTCAGCATTCCTTGCCCTCGGCTTTATGGGCGCAATGGTTCAGTCAAACTCTATCGGCGAATCAATGGCAACCGCATTCTCAATTCCCTCTTGGGTTGTAGGCGTTGTTGTAGCTGCTCTTTCCGCTCTCATCTTCCTCGGTGGTGCAAAGAGAATTGCTTCCGTAACAGAAAAGATTGTTCCCGTTATGGCAATCCTTTACCTTGTCGGCGGTATCATCATTCTTATTGCAAGAGCAAAGTACCTCCCCGAGTCTATCGGTATGATTTTCAAATATGCATTCCAGCCTGATGCAATCATCGGTGGCGGTATCGGTTACGCCCTCAAAACAGCTATCAGCCAGGGCGCAAAGAGAGGTCTTTTCTCCAACGAAGCAGGTATGGGTTCTACTCCCCACGCTCACGCTCTCGCAGAGGTTAAGAAGCCCCATGACCAGGGTGTTGCAGCTATGATCGGTGTATTCATTGACACCTTTGTTGTTCTTACAATGACAGGTCTTGTTGTTATCTCAACTCTCTACACCTCCGACGGCATCCTTGCTTCCGGCTCTGCAGACGGTGTTGCAAAAACAAATATGGCAATGCTTGCTTTCGGCAAGGTATTCGGCTCAACAGGCGCAGGAATCTTCGTTGCTATCTGCTTGTTCTTCTTCGCTTTCTCAACAATCATCAGCTGGAATTACTTCGGTAAAATCAACTTTGAAAATCTCTTCGGCAAGAAGAGCCTTCCCATTTACTACATCATCGCAACAGTATTTATCTTCCTTGGCTCACTTGCTTCAAACGACCTTGTTTGGGAGCTTACAGATATGTTCAACCAGCTTATGGTTCTTCCCAACGTAATTGCAATCGTGGCCCTCGGCGGCATCGTTGCAAAGTCAGCAAAGAAAGACAAATAATCAAATTTAAAACCACCTGCGGTCAGGCTTTTGCTCGGCCGCATTTTTCTTTCTTCTCATATTGACAAAACCCTTGTAATACCTCATAATATAATTGTACAAAATAAAAAAGGAAGAAGATAGTATGAAAAAAATAAAACTCATATCCGCCGCAACAGTTACAGCAATCTGCTCCGCTTTATGTATTTCTACAGTTGTGAAGGAGACTGTCATCCGCCGCCTGCCCGAGGGCTTTACCGTAACGGCTCACACAGGCTGTGAGGGAACAAAGGACAACAGCCTTGAAAGCATCACAAAGGGTGCTGAAGCAGGTGCAGATATAGTTGAAATTGATCTTCATTTCCTTGATGACGGCACACCTGTTTTAAGCCACAACAAGCCTGACGGAAAAACCGAACTTCCCACCTTTGAAAGCGCACTTCAGGCTCTTTGCGAACTCGATATCCGAATGAACATTGACGTAAAAGCCACGGATAATATGGCAGAGGTTTATTCCCTTATAAAAAATTATAACCTTGTGGAAAAGGTCTTCTTCACCGGAATTGAAGAAATCAAGGTTCCCGTTATAAATTCCGCTGCACCGGGTATCCCCTATTTTCTTAACGTCGACGTTGACAAAAAGAAAAATACCGATTTCGACTATCTTAATTCCCTGGTTGAAAAGGTCAGAGAATGTGGCGCAATCGGTATAAATATGAAGTTTACCGGTTGCTCTGACGAGCTTGTAAGATTTTTCAGAAGCGAAGGTCTGCTTGTATCCTTGTGGACGGCAAACAAAAAGAAGAATATGCTCAGTTGCATACGCCTTAAGCCTGATAATATCACAACAAGGAAGCCTTCCGTTCTTAAATCAATTATCAACGAAAAATAATAAGCACAATCAGTTTGTTTGTTCTGCTTATTTTTTACGCCCTACAAAAAAACAAACCGCAGTTAAACTGCGGTTTTATTTTTACTGTCAGATGCCGAAATCAAGATTAGGTGCATCCTCGGGAGGCCATGTATCGCCTTCGCCAAATACATACATAAGCCACTGAATAAGAGCTTCCATAAAATCTATGAAGCTTTCCCAGACTTCTTTAGCAATATCCCAGTTCATAGTACAACTCCTTCACAAAAACTATAATAAAGACCGTCAACGGGGGCTTACCAACCCCTAAAATTTATCTGAGATTATTTTACTACCTCTGCTAATATTTGTCAATGATTATTTTTCAAAAAATTTACATTTGTAAGTTTTGCACATAATACAGAAAGAATATATTCGGATTTTACCTTAATAAGAATATATCAAACCGCAGATATTAACACTGAAAACCGCTTTTTCTATATATTTGTACATTCCTTTTGTTGATTTTTAATATTGCCATTTCACAGCGCATAAATGTATAATATATATGTAATCCGCAAAGGAGGTCAGGTATATGAAAAAAATAATAACCGTAAGCCGTCAGTTCGGCTCAGGCGGACGAAGCATTGCAAAGGAGCTTGCGGCAAGGCTCGGATATTCCTACTACGACAGCGAGCTTACCGAAAGAGTTGCCCAGGAAACAGGCTTTGACCCCTCTTATATAGCAGATGCCGGTGAGTATGCTCCGGGCAGAAGTATACTTTCCTATGCTCTCGGAAGTGTCACTCCTCACGCTTCATCGGGACATATGAGCGCAACCGACTATCTCTGGACAACCCAGAGCCGTATTATTACCGAGCTTGCCGAAAAGGGAAACTGTGTAATAGTAGGCAGATGTGCCGATTATATTCTGCGAAACCGCAACGACTGTCTTAACGTATTTATTCACGCCGACGACGAATACAGAGCAAAAAGAATCGTCGAGCTTTACGGAGTACGTGATAAGAGCCCTAAGAAACGCCTTGAAGAAAAGGACGGCAAGCGCAGCGTTAACTATAAATATTTTACCGGCCGGGAATGGGGTAAAATTGAAAACTACCACCTTGCCCTGGACAGCAGTATTCTCGGCAGCGAGGGCTGTATAAAGCTTATTATTCAAGCTGCCGAAATTGAATAACAGCAGGTGGAGTTTAATTAATCACATAACAAAAAGCAAAAATAAAACAGATGTATATTCAGGTTGAAAAAGCGCCTGAAAATACATCTGTTTCTTGTTTTTATTTAAATTATTGAGTTACGCTAACTTTTTTCAGTATGTCCCCGACGGGCAGTCGTCACTTTTTGTGTATAAAAAGTGACACAAAAGAACCTTGCGCTTTTCAGTCTGAAATCATACGGTCAATAATTGTACTCCAATCACGATAGGTTCTTGAACCGATATATTCACCGATAATTTCGCCCTTTTCATTTATGAAATACGTTGTCGGGAAGGTGCTGATATAATCAAGTCTGGCCTCGTTAAGTGAAGCAGAGGGAAGAATATTCATATAGGTAACACCTGTATCAGCAATAATATCCTCTGCCTTTTTTATTTTATCAGCATTGTTTTCACTCTTTATATAATCGTAAACGTCTGCAACAATACCGATAACCGAAACACCCTTGTCGGCATAATCCCTGCTTAACTTTTCAAGGTCGGGCATTTCATTTATACAAGGACCGCAAAAGGTACCCCATATATTAACCATTGTAAGCTTGTTGTTCTTGAAAACCTGTTGATCAACGTCCTTGCCGTCAATCGTCTTACTTGTAAAATCAGGAAACGGAGGATTATACACGGGAGCACTTGTAGTCTGCTCGTCGCTTACAGAATCCTGCGCATTACCGTCTGTTGCTTTATTTCCGCCACAAGCGGCAAAGCAAGTGAAAACAACTGCAAGAACGAGTAATACTGCGAATAATTTTTTCATTGGCTTTACCTCTTTAATTATTTTTTAAAGCCTGAAATAAGCTTTTTGAAGCCACCCTTTGTGCCGTTGCAAAGGTCAAGAATACCTTCAACAGTTGTGGGTGAAAGAAGTCCGCCTGTAAATCCGCTGAAGGAACGCAGGGGCATATCCTTGATTGACTCAGTAATCATATCGGGATTTTCTGCAGTAAGTGCAACAACCTTTGCACCGCCCTTGAGAACTGCACAAAGAGCCTTACCGAAGGGACTTACAGCCACCTGTGAAACGGAGCTGTTGATTGTAAGATTACCCTTTACAAACTCGCTGTTGTCGGGAATCTCTCTGCCGAGCACAGCTCTGAACTCTTCATCGGAAACGAAGGTGGTGTTTTCCAAATTATAATAGCAGGAAGCACTTTCGCTGTAATCGGGAACAGGTGCGTCAGCCTTTGCAGTTACAACGCTTACCTCACCCTCAATGCGGATATCCTTTGAGGATGCACCTACGAGGATGCCGTACTTACCGCTTTCTGCGTGCCAGTCATTGATAAGCACGTTGTAGAAGCTGAATGCCTTTTCGTCAAGAGTGATTTCAACGGTTTTCTCTTCACCTGCTTCAAGGAATACCTTCTTAAAGCCCTTAAGCTCTTTTTCAGCCTTATAAATCTTACTTTCGGGATTCACAACGTAAACCTGTGCAACCTCGGCACCGGCAACGTCGCCCGTATTCTTCACCTTGAAGGAAAGGGTGAGTTCTTCGCCCTCATTGATTTCATTCTTGGCAATTTTAAGGTCGCTGTATTCAAACTTTGTATATGAAAGTCCGTGACCGAAGGGATACTTTACAGCCTTCTTAGCCTTGTCAAAATAGCGGTAGCCTACATAGATGCTCTCGCGGTATTCAACGGTTCTCGGGCCCATGGGGAAGTAAGCAGCTGCAAGATTATCCTCATTTGCAAGGGGGAAGGTTTCAGCAAGCTTACCCGAAGGATTAACCTTACCGTAAACAAGGTCATAAGCAGCCTCGCCGCCTGCCTGTCCGGGAAGATACATATTAAGTATAGCCTTGGTCTTCTTTTCCCAATCACCGATTGTAATAGGTGAACCGCAGGAAAGAACAACAATAATGTTTTCGTTTACCTTTGAAAGCTCTTCAACAAGAATAGCGTGAGAAGCAGGCATATCCATATGCTTACGGTCAAAGCCTTCACTTTCAAAAGCATCGGTAAGACCGATGAATACAAGAACCGCATCCTTGCCCTTTGCAGCTTCACAGGCTTCATCTATAAGCTTTTTATTGTAGCCGTCGCCCTTTAGAGTGTAACCGGGAGCATAGGCAAAATCCTTGCACTGATTTTCCATAGCCTTTTTGAAGGAAACAGTTTTCCAGGCGTTGATATGGCTTGAGCCTGCACCCTGATAACGGAGCTTGTCAGCAAGCGCACCGATAACGGCAACGCTCTGCTTTTCATTAAGAGGAAGTGCGCCGTCATTCTTAAGAAGAACTGCTGACTGTGCGGCAGCCTTCTTAGCAATCTTGTGATGCTCTGCAAAGTCGATAGGATAGCCGTCACCCTCGTTTGCCTTACATTCGAAAGCAAACTTGATCATACGGTAAACGATTTTGTCAACATCCTCAATTGTGATTCTGCCCTCATCAAGAGCCTTTTTGATGTATTTGTTATTCATACCCTTGTTGCCGGGCATTTCAAGATCAAGACCTGCCTTGATTCCCTCAACACGGTCGTTTACTGCACCCCAGTCACTTACAACAATGCCCTTGAAGCCCCACTCGTCGCGGAGGATATCTGTAAGCATCTTCTTGTTGTCGGAAAGGTATGTACCGTAAACTCTGTTATAGGAGCACATTACTGTTGTGGGCTGTTCCTTTTTAACAATGTGCTCAAAAGCGGAAAGATAAATTTCACGAAGAGCTCTGTCGTCAACAACGGAGTCAATAGACATACGGATGTGCTCCTCATTATTTACGCAGAAGTGCTTGAGGCTGACACCGATTCCGTTCTTCTGTACGCCGTGAACATAAGCGGCGCCGAGACGTCCGGTGAGGAAGGGGTCTTCTGAGATATATTCAAAGTTTCTTCCGCAAAGAGGGCTTCTCTTGATGTTTACACCGGGGCCGAGAACAGTTGTAACCTTGAGAGCCTTTGCCTCGTCAGCAATGGTTGCACCAACCTCCTCAAGAAGATCAACGTCCCAGGATGATGCCGTAGTAACTGCAGTCGGGAAACAGGTTGAAGTTTCGGATTCCTGCATGATATTTGTACCGCCGGTCTGCTTTTCCTTACGCATACCGTGAGGGCCGTCGCTCATCCATACCGAAGGTACACCGAGACGGTCGATTTCCTGTGTAAGCCAATAGGTCTTACCAGAAAGTAAAGAAAGCTTCTCATCAAGGGTAAGCTTTGAAAGAATGTCGAGATATTTCTGTTCGGACATGATTTTTCTCCTTTGATTATATTTATTACCCCCCCTCAGTCAATGATTATGCATTGACAGCTCCCCTTTCAGGGGCGCGAAGTCTTACCTCCCCTGAAAGGGGAGGTGTCAGACCCTTCGGTCTGACGGAGGGGTTTACTACTGACTGCTTATTTCTTATGATATCTGAGGTGGCAGATGTCATCTCCGTTAGCGATTGTCTTGGGAAGATCAAGCTCTGCACCGTAGCGCTCACCGATACCTCTGTCACCGCACATTGCAACATCACAGAGCATTGCGATTTCCTCATCTGTACAGCCTGCCTTCTGCCATGCCTTTACAAGAGGACAGTAGTGGAAATGAATTTCAAGCTCGTCATCGGTGCTGTTTTTGATATCCATTTCAAAAACCCACTGTGCAGCCTTTGTGAAAAGAGTCTTGCGAAGACCTACAAGTGAATCTGTCTTGCCCTTTTCAACAAGGCCCTTGCCCTGCATAAGACCGCAGCGCTTAACAGCAGCTGAACCGAAATCTCTGGGATCAAGCCCTCTCTTCTGAGCCTCATCGCAAAGAAGGTAGAGCCATGTAGCTCTGTGCTCAAGCTGTTCACGTACTGCTACAATAAGGGGGTTTTTGATTTTTGCTTCATTTTTAACTTTACTCATTTTATTTTCCTCCTGAAAATTGAACAATTTTTTTAATTATAACACAAACCAATAAACAATTTAAATAGTTTAACAAAAAAAGATTTGTAAAAAATTCTGTTACAGGGATAAAATAAACATAAAAGACTTGTCAAAGCAGCAAAGCTGACACTATCAGCCTGAACCGTATTGCATTATAATCGGAGCGAAGCGACCCTCAATTTTGCATTTTGCTCTTTGCATTTTGCTTTTTACAGCGAAAGCCCCAAAAAATACGGCGTTTCCGCCTCAAGTTTTTATATTTCCGCCTTAAGTTTTTTATGTTTTGCTCTTTACTTTTGGATTTTGCTGTGGTATAATCTTCAAGCATTATGCCGATTACTCGGGTTGCGGGTTTTGCCCAAAGGGTATTTCACCTGCCGCATTCTGGGGGTCAGGCGAATGAAATATTTTTTATGAGGTGAAAAATCATGATGACAAAGGAACAGAAGACAGCTATTATCAACGAATATGCTGCACACGAAGGCGACACAGGTTCACCTGAAGTACAGATCGCTCTTCTCACTTTCAGAATCAACAGCCTTACAGAGCATCTTAAGGCTAACAAGAAGGACCACCACTCACGTCGCGGTCTTCTTATGATGGTTGGTCAGAGAAGAAACCTTCTTGCTTACCTTCAGAAGAACGACATCGAAAGATACCGTTCAATCATCGCAAGACTTGGTATTCGTAAGTAATTGCATTCCTTTGGCAGACATAATTTGTTATGTCTGCCATTTTTCCGTTATTTAAAGCGGAAAAACGTAAATTAATACGAGGCGGACTTCATTGGGTTAGCACTAAATTGAGCCTTGAAAAACAGCTTCACGGCTGAATTTATTGCTAAACCATCCCCTCGTATTGAGATAAATAAACAATAAAGAAAAGCGAGGTAGAAAACATGTTTAACGAATTCAGAAAATTTGAAACTACTCTTGCCGGCAGACCCCTTGTTGTTGAAACAGGCAAAATGGCAGGTCTTGCAGGCGGCTCATGTCTTATCCGTTACGGTGAAACAGAGGTTCTCTGTACCGCAACAATGGCTGCAAAGCCCCGTGAAGGCGTAGACTTCTTCCCTCTTTCAGTTGACTACGAGGAGAAGCTCTATTCAGTAGGCCGTATCCCCGGATCCTTCCAGAGAAGAGAAGGTAAGGCTTCAGAAAAGGCTACTCTTTCTTCAAGAGTTATTGACAGACCCATCCGTCCTCTTTTCCCCAAGGATATGAGAAACGATGTTGGTGTTGTTGCAACTGTTATGTCAGTTGATCAGGACTGCCTTCCCGAAATCACCGCTATGATCGGTGTTTCCGTTGCAATCTCCATTTCAGAAATTCCCTGGGACGGCCCCATCAGCGGTGTTTCAGTAGGTCTTGTTGACGGCAAGTTCGTTATCAACCCCACAGAGGCTGAAAGAGAAAAGAGTGAAATGGCTGTTACCGTTGCTTCAACAGCAGACCTTGTTGCTATGATCGAAGCAGGCGCTAACGAAATCGACAACGAAACAATGTTCGACGGTATCATGTACGCCCACAAGGTTAACCAGGAAATCGTTGAATTCATCAAGGGCATCCAGGCTGAAGTAGGCAAGGAAAAGGTTCCCTTTGAATCACAGGATCCCGCTCCCGAAATGTTCGAGGCTATCAAGGAATTCGCTATTGACGATGTTAAGTTCGCTCTTGACACCGACGACAAGAGAATCCGTGACGAAAGACTCAAGCCCGTATACGAAAAGGTACACGAGAGATTTGACGAGGAATATGCAGACGTTATCGAAAAGATTGACGAGTGCATGTACAAGCTTCAGAAGTATGTTGTAAGACGTTGGCTCCTTGACGAGGGCAAGCGTGTTGACGGCAGAGGAATCAACGATATGCGTCCTCTCGATGCACAGGTTGACCTTCTCTCAAGAGTACACGGCTCAGGTATGTTCACAAGAGGTCAGACTCAGGTTCTTACAGTAACAACCCTCGGACCCATGAGCGACGCTCAGCTTCTCGACGGTCTTGACAACGAGACAGAGAAGAGATATCTCCACCACTACAACTTCCCCTCATATTCAGTTGGCGAAACAAAGCCCTCAAGAGGTCCCGGCCGTCGTGAAATCGGTCACGGTGCTCTCGCTGAAAGAGCTCTTGTTCCCGTTATCCCCTCAGTTGAGGAATTCCCCTACACAATCAGACTCGTTTCAGAGGTTCTTTCCTCAAACGGTTCAACCTCACAGGCTTCAATCTGCGGCTCAACCCTTTCACTTATGGCAGCAGGTGTTCCCATCAAGGCTCCCGTTGCAGGTATCTCCTGCGGTCTTATCAGCGAAGGTGACCGCTTCATGACAATGGTTGACATTCAGGGCCTTGAAGACTTCTTCGGCGATATGGACTTCAAGGTAGCAGGTACAAAGAAGGGTATCACAGCTATTCAGATGGACCTCAAGGTACACGGCCTTACACCCGAAATCATTAAGGAAGCTTTCGAAAAAACCTATGACGCAAGATGCAAGATTCTTGACGAGGTTATGCTCCCCTGCATTGCAGAGCCCAGAGCAGAGCTTTCAAAGTATGCACCCAAGATGCTCACAACAAAGATTGACGTTGAAAAGATCGGTGATGTTATCGGTAAGCAGGGTAAGGTTATTCAGAAGATCTGTGCTGAATGCGAATGTAAGGTTGACGTTAACGAGGACGGTTCAATCTTCGTTTCAGCAATTGACCTTGACAACGCAAAGCGTGCTATCACAATCATCGAGACAATCGCTAACGATCCCGAGGTTGGTGCAATTTTCCGCGGCGTAGTTACAAGACTTATGAGCTTCGGCGCTTTCGTTGAAATTGCTCCCGGTAAGGAAGGTCTTGTTCACATTTCAAAGCTTGACGTAAAGAGAACCGAAAAGGTTGAAGACTGTGTAACAGTCGGCGACGAGGTTATCGTTAAGGTGCTTGAAATTGACGATCAGGGCAGAATCAACCTTTCAAGAAGAGATGCTCTTATTGAAATCGAAGGTCTTGTTCCTGAGGATGACGGTGAGGAAGCTCCCAGACGTCCCCGTGGCGGCAGAAGAGATGACCGCAGAGGCGGCAGAAGATAAAAGTAAAGTTCTTTGATTCTTTCTTACAAGAAAGAATGCCCGACCGGCGAGGTCATAAAACAAATAATCAGAGGCTGTAAAAAAAATTACAGCCTCTTTTTTTGTTATTTATTACAACTTTATTTCAATTTGATTACAACAATTGACTATACCCTTTTCTCTTGCTAAAATGTACTTGCAGAAAAACAAAGGAGCTGATACTATGAAGAAAATGACCGCAATTTTACTTGCCCTTGTGCTTGTTTTCAGCCTTACCGCCTGTGGCGGTGCAAAAAACAAAAGCAAAACCGCTGTCTATGTTTTCAGCGGCGGCAACGAATATTTTGATGTTGTCAACGGTGTAATAGTCCTCGGTGAGGATGAGGAGGTTTTCAGCGGCGGCGACCTTAAGCTTAACCGCAACGCTGATTTTGACGGTGTTGACTTCTTCCGTTCGGAGTTTTATATTCTCAAGGATGACGGGGAAGAGAGAACTGTTCTTGTTTCCGAGATGCACGATAAAACAGAAGGCCCCTCCGTCAACATTTCAGGTGACCTTGGCGCAATTTCAGGCGGTACTGTTATAACTGAGGGAAGGAAGCTTGAGGAGGCTGAAATTGACCTGCTGAACAATCTTTATTTCAAGCTGACGGTAAGAAAAACTGACGGAACGAGTAATAGCTATACCGTACAGATGGATGTTGAAGGAATTTAAAGTTCTTTGATTCTTTCTTACAAGAAAGAATGCCCCGCGGCGAGCGGTAAAACAAATATTGCAAAATGTCACGGAAAATAAAATTCCGTGACATTATATTTTTTACAAACTCTTATCGGTCGTTTAATATTTTCTATCGCTCGCCGCGGGGGCGTTACCTTTCTTGTAAGAAAGGTAACCCAAAGAACTTTTCGCTTTTTTACTTTTTCAGTTGTGTGCGTAATTTCTTCGCATACTCTCTCATTTCAATCACAAGGTCATCCTTCGGCTCATAATAACAGCCCCTCTTTGAAAGCAGCTTATACTCACCATGACGAAGTGCCATCACCACAAGTCCGCCGACAAAGGCACTTACAAGAATAATAAGCGCAAGGGGCAGACGGCAGGTAAGAAAATCACCTGAGCGAAGGGGCAGAGTAAAGCTCATGAAAATTTCACCGCTTTCAAAAAGCTCTCTGTAGGTATATTCAACACCGCCGTAGGTATAAGTGCCTATTGTGTACTTGGGAAGTGAGCCGTCTGTATAGGCTGTGTTCACAATGCCGAAAAGTGCCGTCAGCGCACCACCAAGGGCAGAGCCGACCATAAAGCCGGGAATCATTGTAAAGGGACTGCGCATTGCAAGGGGCATTGAGGGTGCAACGGTGAGCTTGATGTTTTCAAAAAATGCATTGATGGGGCCCGTTGTTGCAAGGTTAAAGTCGTTTGTATCGGTTATTCCGCCCTTTTTGAAAAGCTTACAGTTGAGGATACCGAAGAATGCTGTCCACGCAACGGTGATGAAGCATACAGAATAAATTGTGATAAGCTGTGCATTGCCTGTTGCAAGGTAAGCCGCCGTTGCAACACCGAAGGCGGAAAGGGAAACGGGGCCGATAAGGTCAAAGCCCACCATAAGACCCATTACAAGTGCGGCGACAACAACATTACTCTCCGAAAGTGCGGCAAGGACACTGCCCAGACTCTCGCTGAGAGCAGCAAAGGGTACTTCAATGCCGTATTTAATCAGCATAAAGGTTGTTGCACAGGAGGCAACGGGAATAATAAGCACAAGTACAATAAGGTCAACGCCGTCAATTATATCAATTCCCTTGATTGTGTCGGGAATTGCTTTGATTTTCTTACGGAGCTTGGCTATAAGGTTATCAAAGCCCTTGCCGACATGTATTTTTGCTTCCGCCCAGCCGGCATAAAGCAGCTTTATAAGCAGCGAAAGCATTACCGCCATAATAAGGTACCCCATATAACCGATTGCTGTTGCCCTTGAATAATTGGCAGGGGTTGCAAAAAAGAACTTGTACATGTCCACCGCTTTTTCCGATGCCTCAGTAAAATGGCAGAAATAAACCGAAAGAGCCAAAGACGGAGCAATTGCCGGAATACCTGCAATAAGATAAGACACTATCACCGCAAGGGCTACAAAGAAAAAGTCCGTTGCCCAGAAAAGAATAAACCATAAGGTAGGCTCATTCTCTGCACCTGTAAGGCCTAAAATATGATACTTCTGAAAGATGTTCTGAATTACAAAGAAAAAGCCTGCGCCCAACGCTCCGAAAAGCTGAACGATAAAAATTATCGAGGTGGCACGGTAGATTTTCTCCTTTGTGTTAAGGTATAATTTTTTCATTTTATTCTCTCCTTTATTTTCTCCGATAGTTACATTATATAGTAATTTAAGAATATTGCAACTGTTTAATATTTAACAGTAATTAAACTTTAAAAACAAAAAACTGCGGATGATCATTTTCTTGCTACTCGGCCCTCTGGCCCTTGGCCCTCGGCCCTTTTCGGGACGCCACATAGGGCGTCCCCTACGCTTACTACTAAAGGGCGGACACACAGGTCCGCCCCTACTCATATATTTTTTATCGCCTCAACAAGCTTTTCAACATCCTTCTCATCCGTTGCCCAGCTTGTACAAAAGCGCACCGCAACCTTCTCCCCTACCCTGCACCAGGTTGAATAAGCAAACTCCTCTGAAAGCTTATCAGCCTGCTCCACAGTAAGAATCGGGAACTGCTGATTCGTCGGAGAATCGTATAACAGCTCAATCCCCTTTGCCTCAAGAGCAAGTCTGATTTTCATCGCAAGTCTTACCGCGTGGTCGGATATTCTGTAATAGAGTCCGTCGGTGAAAAGGGCGTCAAACTGCAGACCTAAAAGTCTGCCCTTTGCAAGCATTGCACCCTTCTGCTTTTCCATATAGCGGAAATCTTTTTTGCATTCATCATTTATAATTACAAGTGCCTCACCGAAAAGAGCACCCACCTTTGTTCCGCCGATATAAAAGGCATCGCAGAGAGTGGCAAAATCCTTCATTTCAAGGTCATTTCTGTCTGAGGCAAGTCCGTAACCGAGCCTTGCACCGTCAATATACAGATACAGGCCGTATTTTTTGCAGACAGTATAAATATCTGTAAGCTCCTTTTTAGAATAAAGAGTTCCGTTTTCCGTAGGAAAAGAAATATATACCATTCCCGGCTGAACAGAATGCTCACGAATAGGGTCACTGAAATGACCGTAAGCGATCCCCTCAATTTCCTCCGCCTTGATTTTGCCGTCCGAAGAGGGAATCTGTAAAAGCTTTGTTCCGCAAGCCTCAATGCTTCCGCACTCGTGAACATTTATATGTCCCGTATCGGCACAGATAACCGCCTGCCATGGTCTTATCACCGAAGCAATAAAGGTGAGATTCGTCTGTGTTCCGCCTACGAGAAAATGTATGTCTGCATTTTCACATTCAAGCTCCGCCTTGATTTTTTCAGTTGCTGAAATACAGTATTCATCCGTACCGTAGCCCGGTGTCATTTCCATATTTGTTTTAACAAGGGCGTCAATTATTTCAGGTACTGCACCCTGAGTGTAGTCACTTTCAAATCTTATCATATCTTTTTCTCGTCCCTATTCTTCCAATCCTAAAAGCTCCGTTGCGGTGTCGCCGTCAATCGCCTCAACGCCCTTGAGCTTTTTCTGTATAATGCGGTTTCTGTCCTGGGCTTCCTCAAGGCTTCTGCCCGCCTCGTCGATCTTCTTTCTCGCCTTATCAAGGACAACGCCGAATTTATCGTACTGAACCTTTGCGGCGGCAAGGAGTGTTCTTACCTCTTTTGCCTTTTCATTTATAGCCATAGCTCTGAATCCTACAGAGAGAGAGTTAAGCAAGGCGGTAATTGTGCTCGGCCCTGCAATCATAACGCCGAAATCTGTCTGACAGCGTTCTGCAATACCGTTACGGGAAGAAATAATTTCGCTGTAAAGACCCTCGGTTGCAAGATACATAATCGCAAAGGGAGTTGTGTCAGGCTCATTGATATACTTTTTAACCTCTTTAGCCTGATTAAGCACTGTAGTTTCAAGACTCTTACGCTCAATTTCAACAGCAGCGTTGTCACCTCTGTCTGCGGCATCGCAAAGACGGATATAAGCCTCAACGGGGAACTTCGAGTCAATAGGAAGATAAGTGATAACGTTCTTATCATCACCGGACGGAATACGCACAGCAAACTCAACAATGTTCCTTGAAGCGGGATTTGTCATAACATTCCTGTCAAACATACCGGGAATTGTTTCGTTGAGAAGCCCCTCAAGCTGTACCTCTGCCCAGGTGCCTCTTGCCTTTACATTAGTAAGAATACGGTTAAGCGAGGCGACGTTATCCGTAACACCGCTTGAAAGAATCTTCATTTCTCCGAGAGACTTATACACGTTTTCAAGCTGTTCGCTTACCGCCTTGAAGGATGAGTCAAGACGCTTTGTAAGAGTTTCGTTAAGCTTTTCATCAACAGTCATTCTCATCTGTTCAAGCTTCTTTTCGTTGCTTGTCTGCAGATCGGTCAGCTTGGTTGAAATAAGCTCCGTCACCTTAAGGTTAAACTCATAATTATCCCGTGTCAGCTTGTTAAGCCTTACGTTCATATCGTTCATTGCACTCTGAAGCTCCTGACGCTGAGCACGCTGAAGCTCAAGGTTTTCCTGCCTTGAGGCGGAAAACTCATTGCGGAAGCTCTGGGACATATTCTGCCACATACGCTCCAGACTCTTTTCAGTTTCCTGCTGTCTTTGTAAAAGCTCCGTATATTCTTTGTTATTTTTCTTTTTTGTCAAAATAAACAGAGCAGATGCGCTTATAATAATAGATATAAAAATTAAAATAAGTGTTGTAATAAGTAAAGGTGTTTCCATATCCTTTCCTCCATTGAAAGATATATTATACCCTTTCATTATAGCAACAAAGAATAGAACTATTTTTCGTTATACGAAATATAATCCAATATTAACAGTAAGGACTGAAAAAAATGATTAAAAGAATCCTCTGCCTTATTATGAGCCTTATGATGCTCTTTCTTTTAAGTGCCTGCTCCGGAAAAGGCGCAGACGCTAATCTGTACTTCCCTATTGACAACGACCCGGGGTATCTTGATCCGCAGATTATATCCGATCCCGGCGCAAAAAACATCATTGCCAACTGCTTTGAAGGTCTTGTAAGGTTGGACAATGACGGTAAAATCGAACCCGGCTATGCTGAAAGCTGGACCGTTTCTCCCGACGGACTTACCTATACCTTTAAGATAAGAGAGGACGGAAAGTGGGCAATCATGTCCGCTTCGGAGGATTTTCTCGGTGAGGATTTCCGCAAAACCTTCAACGACAGAGTAACCGCCCACGATTTTGCCTTCGGTCTTAAAAGAGCGCTTCTGCCTGAGACTATTTCTCCCGGAGCAAAGAACCTGTTCAGTATTGAAAATGCCGCGCTTATCAACTCCGGAAAGCTTTCTGCCAACGAGCTCGGGGTAAAAGCAATCGATGACCATACCCTTATAATCACCCTTACACAACCTGACCCTGACTTCCTTTACGTTCTTCTTGAACCTGAATGTATGCCCTGCAACGAGGAGTTTTTCGAGGCAACAGGAGGCAGGTACGGACTTTCTACTCGTTTCCTTATGTACAACGGTCCCTTTTATATGAGCAACTGGGCGGACGATGCGGCAATAACTCTGATGTCAAACGATGACTACTACGACTTCAAACACGTCAAGCCATACTCTGTATACTTTTCAATCAACAGCGAGCAGGGCTCACGCCTTGAAAAAATCAAGGATAAAATATACGACGTTGCGCCGCTTACAACAGAACAGGCAAATAAGCTTTCAGGTAAGCTCGGCTATACCGTAAAGGCCTTTGAAAGCGGACTTTACTGCCTTGTTTTCAACTGTCAGGACAGCACTCTTTCAAACCTTAACATAAGAAAAGCTATCACCTCGTCCTTTGACCGCAGTCTCCTGTACTCTCACCTCGGAGAAGGTTCGGTTGAAGGTATTATCCCCCCGTCAATGCTTATTTCCGGTTCAAAATACCGCGAAGCTGCCGGAACTGTTAACCTTACAGCTAACAACGATCCCAAAAAGCTGCTTGAGGATACCCTTACAAAGCTTGAAGCGGATCACGTGGAGGTTACGGTTCTCTGCACGGAAAATGAAGAGAAGGCTGTCAGAAGCGTTATGCAAAAATGGCAGGCAACCCTCGGTGTAAAATTCAACGTTTTTGTTGAAACCGCAAGTGCTGATCAAATCCGTGAGAGAGTAAAAAACGGTAAAGACTGGCAGATTGCTTTTACGGATATCTCCTTTCCCCACCTTACGGCGTTCAACGGACTGTTACAGTTCACAACGGGCAACTCGGAAAACATTGCAGGCTTCGAAGACAAAAAATATGACGCTCTTGTAGGCGACATCAAAACTGCTTCCGGTTTTGATACAAGCCTCAGTGCCACCAAACAGGCAGAGCAGTATTTACTTGACAGCTGTGTGCTTATTCCGCTTTACGATTCACCTTCATATTACGGTCTTGGCAAAGGTGTGGACGGAGTAATATTCAACACTACGGGCGATGTTGTTTATTTCAGAAATACGATAGCTAAGTAAAAAAGAAAAGTTTTGCTCAAGCTTTTACAAAAGCTTGCGGGAGTCAAGAGGGCAGAGCCCTCTTGGTTTAAACAAACTACAAACAAAGAGCTGTAAAAACTCACGTTTTACAGCTCTTTTATCTTTATTTAAAATATTCATATATCGCGCCAAGCAATAATATATTGTTCATCGCTCGCCGCGGGGCGTTACTTTTTTTGTAAAAAAAGCAACCAAAAAAACTTTACTTTTTTATTATCGTATCAATTACTCTTTCAGCACTCTTATCATCAAAAAAGCTGAAATTCATTTCCTTAAAACGCCTGTTCCTCTCAATGTCAAATTCTACCTTGACAGCCTCAACACACTCTTCAACGGTGCGTGCAATTCTGCCGGGCACATAATTCTTATAGTCAAAGTAAAAATCTCTCTTTGCGGTGTATTCTTCAAGGTCATAGGCAAAAAACACCGTCTTTTTGTCCAGAAATGAAAAGTCCATACAGATTGAAGAATAGTCCGTAATCAGCACGTCACAGAAAAGCGCAAGCTTTCTTACGTCATCATATTCCGTAACATCAACAGCATCGGTAACGGTACAGTTTTCATGCACCTGAGGATGCAGCTTGACAAACAGAGCATATTCCTCCCCAAGAGTATCGCTGAATTTTTTTGTATCAAAGCGGCGGAGAATTTCAAGGTTTTCCTCCTTGGTGTCACGGAAGGTAGGTGCATAAAGCACAACCTTCTTACCCTTTACTCCGGGAAAAAGCTTTTCAAGCTCAGAACGCGCGTTTTCACGGTTTTCACCGCTTAAAAGGTAATCGCACCTCGGTGCACCCAAGGCCAGCACCTGTGCTCTCTCAACGCCGAAAGCGCCGGCGTAAATATCCCTTACGCCCTCACCGGAGCAAACAACCCAAGTGAGCTTTTTATTAGCTTCGCTTTCAGCCCTGCGTACACTTTCGGGCTGTTTTATATGGAAGCCGAATTTCTTAAAAGCTCCCTCTGCGTGCCACAGCTGGGTTATAACAGCCTCTTTTTTGAAGTTAAGCTTTCCCATCGGCATAAAGTTATCATTGAGGAATACGTATTGTGACGTTGCGAGAAGCATAGATTTAACAAGAAAAAACGACAGCAATCTGAGGGGATTTTTTACAGACAAATCCTCTCGCGTAATAAACACCGTTTCCATATCGGGTCTTGTTTCTTTAAGCTTCTGACAGACACTGCCCAACGAATCACAAAAACCCTCATTGTGCATAGAAAGGAAGCACACACGGTTTTTTTTCAATCTGAAAAGTCTTACGCTCAGGTTGAAAAAAAACGCATAAAGAGAATAAAAGAACTCTTTCATCATTTAACAATCCTTTTTGTAAGAAGAAAATCTATACCGCGCAGCATAATCGGGAAGAACATATCTGTTACAAAGGCAGGGAATTTTCTTCTGACCTTGAACATAATACGGAAGTCTCTTAAATCGAGCTTCCTCGGCTTTCTGAAAGCGATAACCCACTTTGCTCTTGCTGCCTTTCTCGCCCTTTTCATATACTTCTTATCAGCAAGCACGCGTACATTGGGCATTTCAACGTATCTTGCAGGAATAAGGCCTGCCTCAACCATGCTTTCGGGAACAATCACCTCAAACATAGGTGAAATCTGACAGTACAGAGAATCGAAAAGCTCCGTCATATCCTGCTTTGACCTTTTAACAATTACGGAAATATTGGGGTTTTCCGCAATCTGCTTTTTTGTTGAGAAAATATTCTCAAGATGAAGATCCGGGTCGGTCATCTGCATAACCTGAAAACGCTTTTCTGTCATAAGTGATTTGAGTCGGTTAAACTCCTCAGCGCAATAAGCCATACACTCGTCGTCACCCTTCCAGCAAAGGCGGTAGAACTGTGAAATAAGGATGTAGGCGGTTTTGTAAATAACCTCCTGAATATAATCCTCCTTATCAACCGAATCGGGTGCAGTTTCAAGAGCCTTGAGTGCTCCGTCATAGATAACCTTAAGTGAACCGCTGAAGCTTCTGGCAAGCTCTGCACTTACGGTCTGGCTTACAGATAAGCCTTCCTCGGTACTGTGTCTTCTGTAATTCATACAGGCATCCATTGTTCCTGCAATCTTTGCTCCCGTATAAACGTAAGACATAAAGAATGCGCCCTCTTCGGAATACTTATACCCCGGGAAACGAACACCTGTTTCTATAAGGCGCTCTCTGTTATAGCACTTATTACCTACAAGAAAGCTCCACAGAAGTATCTTTGAAAAATTATCAATGCTATCCATAGAAGCGAGCCTGTCAGCAAAAGCATTATGCTTACTTACTATATCCTTACCGAAGTTCATAAGTCTGCCGAGAACGAGGTCTGCTCCCGTCCTCTTTGCAGTCTCGTAAAAAGCTTCAAGTGAGCCTTCAGAGTAAGTATCATCGGCATCAAGGAATACAACGTATTCACCTGTAGCCTTTTCAAGGCCGTAGTTTCTTGCCTTTGAAACACCGCCGTTTTCTTTGATATATGATTTGAAAATGCTGTACTTTTCACAGTAAGCATCGATAATGTCCTGAGTGCCGTCAGTAGAGCCGTCATTTACAATAACAACCTCAATATCCTTAAGTGTCTGATTCACAAGACAGTCAAGGGTTTCGGCAATAAACTGTTCGGAATTATATGCAGGTATAATAACTGATACCTTCGCCATTTTTTTACTCTCCTTTAAAATTTAATTCCCCATTTCAGGAAATATTTGATAATTGATATAATATGGATTATAAACAGCTTTTTATTCCTTTTGCTCTCTCTTTCCCAGAGATGAAAAACAGTAACCCCGGGATTGAATACGGCTTTACATTTTTCGCTTACTCTTCGTGTAATGTCGCAATCCTCAAGGTACATAAAGAATCTCTCATCAAAGCCGCCGATATCAACAAATACCCTTGTACGGAAAAACATAAAGCAGCCCGTTGCGTTGGTGATTTCAAAGCTCTCGCCCTCGGGCATATCAAGCATACAGTACTCTCTCATAAGCTTATTGGGCTCATCACCCTTATGAATCCAATGATTGCCCAGATAGCGCACTGTAGGATTGCGCTTTGCAAGCATCTGAAGTCTGCCGTCCTCAAAGCGTATCTGCGGAGAAACGAGGCCGATTTCCCTGTCAGCTTCCGCAAAGCGTACAAGCTCGGTTATAGCGTCATCCTTAAGCAGGATATCCGGGTTTATAACGACATGGTAATCCGACTGCAGGAAGGGAATAACCTTATTGTGACCTGCTCCGAAGCCGGAATTAGTCTCACTTGCTATAACCTTTACCCCGGGATATTTTTCTTTTAAATATTCAGCTGTACCGTCTGCAGAAGCATTGTCAACAACATAAAGTGTAAAATCCACGCCCTTGGTTTTTTCAAGGAGGGATTCTATTGTTGCGTCAACCTTACCCTTAGCATTATAAGTCACAATACAACCGCTGACTTTTATTTTATCCATAAAAAGCACCTCACTTTTTAAAGAGAACTCTTCTGTAAAGTCTTGTAATAAGATATCTTCTCCACTCCATTTTCTGTGAAAAAGAGGTGGCGGACGTACCCGTTACATTTGAACCGTGCATTCTGTGATAAATAAGCGGCTGATCAATAAACTCAACCTTACCGTAAATTTCACAGATAATACCAATCCATTGGTCATGCATGGGAATATTCTTCGGAATAGGCATAATATGCTTTAGCATCTTTCTGTCAAAAGCCATACAGCAGCCCATATATGAATTTTTAACTATGTTCTGCAATACGCCCTTACGGCTTCCTCTCTGTTCAAAAAAGGAATAACCCGTAATTTTAAGCCTTTTATCCGTTACATAAGCATTATGCAGCACAAGGTCTGCGCCGTCACGGAAAGCCTCCATCACAAGCTTAACCTTATCGGGAAGCCACACATCATCCTGATCGCAAAGGAAAATCTTATCTCCCTTGCAATGTCTTATTGCGTTGATGAAGTTAGCAACAACGCCCTTACCCGCACCCTCAACGTAAACTATTCTGTTATCCTTTTCCATCATTTTGCGGACAATCTTTTCGGTTATACCGCCGGGTCTGTCATCGGATACGATAATCTCGTCACCCGGTGCAAGCTGAGGAAGAATGGATTTAATCTGCTCGTATATATATTTTTCGCCCTTATAGGCGGCAAGTGCAACTGAAATCATATTTTACCTCCGTGAGTAAAAATGTTCATATTCGATTTATTATAACACTATGTAAAGATTTTTACAATAGATAGCAACTAACTTAAAGCAAAATATTGTTCTTATATTGACATACCCACTCCCCTTTTGCTATAATAAATAGAATTTATTTAATGGGGAGATTATAAAATGCCACATTACATTCCCGAAGGCTACGAGCCTCACCTTAACTTAAGAGAAACTGAAATTGCTATAAAAAAGGTAAAGGACTTTTTTGAAAGAGACCTTGCAATCGAGCTTAATCTCACAAGAGTTTCCGCGCCTCTTTTTGTTGACCGTGAAAGCGGACTTAACGATAACTTAAGCGGCAAGGAGCGTCCTGTAAGCTTCGACGTTTTCAGCGGAAAGAATTTTGAAATTGTTCACTCACTTGCAAAGTGGAAGAGATATGCCCTTAAAATGTACGGCTTTGAAAGCGGCGAAGGTCTTTACACCGATATGAATGCTATCCGCCGCGATGAGGACACCGACAACATTCACTCTATCTTTGTTGACCAGTGGGACTGGGAAAAGATAATTAACAAAGAGGACAGAACGGAGAAATACTTAAAGAAAACCGTAAAGCTCATTTATTCAGCTTTACGACACACAGAGTATTATATTTCCCGTGAGTATAACTTCCTCGGCACACAGCTTCCCGAGAAGATTACCTTCATCACCTCCGCTGAGCTTGAGGAGAAGTATCCCGACAAGTCACGCAAGGAGCGTGAATACCTTGCCGTTAAGGAATACGGTGCAATTTTCCTTATGCAGATAGGCGGAAAATTAAAGGACGGAGCTCCCCATGACGGCAGAGCCCCCGACTACGATGACTGGACCTTAAACGGTGACATTATCGTTTACTATCCCGTGCTAGACATTGCCCTTGAGCTTTCCTCAATGGGTATCCGTGTTGACGAGGAGGCAATGGAAAGACAGCTTAAGGAAAGCGGCTGCGAGGACAGAAAGTCCCTCCCCTTCCACAAGGCACTTTTAGCAGGCGAGCTTCCTTACACAATCGGCGGCGGTATCGGTCAGTCGAGAATGTGTCTGTTCTTCCTTCGTAAGGCTCATATTGGTGAGGTACAGTCCTCTTACTGGGATGAGGAAACGGTTAAGTACTGCAAGGAGAACGGTGCAGAGCTGTTGTAAAATGTAGAATTAACACCGCAGGCTTACCTGCGGTGTTGTTGTTTTTATAAGTTGACAAGCAAAAAAAACAAAGCGTATAATTTTATCGGTATAGTCAAGAGGCGGTAAGGCGGTTAGCACTCTCTTACGAAGGGAGTGATGCGAAATGCCAGTTACTTTAACTTTTCATGTAGGTAAATTTACTTTTACAATACATATAAAGACAAAAAGTAACAACCGCCACTCGGCCAAGTGACGGTTGTTGAAATATAATAACCTAAACTAGCTAACCGCTTTATACGATTACCTCTTGACTATATTATATATTACTTCATATTATTTGTCAATATGTCCAATCAACTAACTTCAGCCTCGATTTTGCGGCTGAAGTTTTATATCTCTTTTGACACACAGTAATATATCTGATTTTCTGTATCGTAAAGAAACAAAAATCTCGGTGGCATTTCAGGTCCGCTTAAATTATAATCAAATTTTTCATCCTGCGTACTGTACGCACAGAAATAAAGTTCTCCGCCCGAAACTTCAGGTGAATATCCGTCAGGCAGATACCACTCAAGCTCTTTTCCGACATCATCAGGCAATTTTTTCCATATGCCGTTTTTAAGGTTTTCTGTAATTTGCGCCGCTTCTGTATCGGTCAGTCTGTATTTCCATATTCTGTGGTCATCGAAGGTCATTGCTAACAGGTCTTCATACTCATTTGCCATACCTGAGGGAACAAAAACTTCAATACTATATGATTTCATAGTATTTTTCAAGGTGCGGCTCTCAACGGTTGTATATGCGAAGATACCGCCTGCCAATACTGCTGTAACTATAAAGAATATAAGTATAGAGCGTAAAGTTTTTTTCACATCAGCACCTCTTTTCAAATCTGATTATACCTTTTTTTCTGCAAAAAGTCAACGCTCACCTCATTACTGAAGTGAGCGTTATTTATCAGCTTGATTTGTTCTTTCGCTCGCCGCGGGGCTTTCTTTTCTTGTAAGAAAAGAAACAAAAGAACTTTGCGTTTTCTGTTCTTATCAGATGCCGCCGCCAACAGAGCCGTCCCATGTGTCAACGCTTGTTGCCTTCATCTCTTCCTCGTCAAACCAACGGGTTGTAACAGCCTTTGTCTCTGTGAAGAAGCGGAATGCATCCTTACCAAGGCAATGAAGATTACCGAAGAATGAAAGCTTGTGACCTGTGAAGGGGAATACACCAACGGGTACGGGAATACCAACGTTAACGCCTACCATACCGCCATCAGTTCTCTTTGCAAATTCTCTTGCATAGTAGCCGCTCTGAGTGAAGATAACTGAGCCGTTTGCAAAGGGATTACGGTTCATAAGAGCAAGACCTTCCTCGAAGTTCTTGACTCTCTTGATGCAAAGCACGGGTCCGAAAATTTCCTGTGTACCTACAGTCATATCCTCTGTAACATTGTCAAGGATTGTGGGACCTACATAGAAGCCCTTTTCGTAGCCTTCAACAACTGCATCTCTACCGTCGAGAACAACTGTTGCGCCCTCTTCGATACCCTTGTTGATCCAGTTGATAACGCTCTGCTTATGCTCTGCAGTAACAACGGGACCGAGGGTTGAGCCTTCCTCATATGCAGGACCGAGCTTAAGCTCCTGAGCAAACTTTTTGATGTAAGCAACAAGCTCATCGGCAATGCTTTCCTGTGCAACAACAACGGGAAGAGCCATACAACGCTCACCTGCGCAGCCGAAGGCTGAGTTGATGATACCTCTTGCGCTTCTTTCAAGTGCGGCATCCTCAAGAACAAGTGCGTGGTTCTTTGCCTCGCAAAGAGCCTGAACACGCTTGCCTGTAGCAGCTGCCTCTTTATAAACATGAAGACCTACCTTTGTTGAACCAACGAAGGTGATACCCTTTACATCGGGGTGCTTAAGGAAGATATCTGCCTCAACTCTTGAGCAGGTTACAAGGTTAACAACGCCCTTGGGAAGACCTGCCTCAACAAGAAGCTCGTTAAGTCTCATAGCTGTCATCGGTGTCATTGAAGCAAGCTTAAGAACGATTGTGTTACCTGCGGCGATACAGCAGGGAACCATCCAACCCATAGGAATCATACCGGGGAAGTTGAAGGGAACAATACCTGCAAATACGCCGACGGGCTCATAGTAAAGGGTTGTGTCGTAGCCGTTTGAGGTATCTCTCATTGAGTCACCGAGAAGAGCCATAGGTGCACCGATTGCCAATTCAACGGGCTCCTTAACCTTAAGAATATCACCCTTTGCCTCTGAAAGCACCTTACCGTGTTCAAGGGCACAGAGCTTTGAAAGCTCATCCATGTGCTCCATAAGAAGCTCACGGAATTTATAAAGCACCTGAACTCTCTTCATTACAGGTGTGTTTGACCATGCGGGGAAGGCTGCCTTTGCAGCTGCGATTGCTGCTTCTACCTCATCGGCAGTACAGCAGGGAGTTTCAGCAATAACATCACCTGTGCTGGGATTGTAAACAGGCATATATTTTTCAGTTTTAGACTCTAACCATTCGCCGTTGATAAAGCATTTAAGTCTTTTGATTTCGCTCATATTTATGTACTCCTTTTATTTCATTTTTTTACATTATATATTAAGCCACAAAATTAAAAATAAATCAAGAGAAAAAGGCAAAATTCCCCGTTATTTACAGCTTTATTTTTTCTGCGGCGGCACAAAGCATAGCTTTTGCACCGGGCTTTATCTCCTCAAAAGGCAAGTGTTCGGGATTACACTCAATAACCTCGCTTATTCCCATTTCAGTCCATTCCTTCCCGCTTACCTCGCTTACACCAACAAGAGCTATTACTCTTTTACCTTTACATCGTGATGCCACACCGAAGGGTACCTTACCCATCAGACTCTGTCTGTCCAGCTTGCCCTCGCCCGTAATTATCAAGTCAGCGTTACTTGCTTCATTTTCAAAATTACAATAGTCAAGCACAATATCAATTCCGCTTTTAAGCTCCGCCCCCATAAACGCAACAAGTGCAAAGCCTAAGCCTCCGGCTGCTCCTGCGCCCTCACAATGTGAAAGATCCTTATCGAGAACATTTTTGCTCACCTCTGCAAAGGCTTCAAGCCCCCTGTCAAGAGCGATTACATCATTTTCATCGGCGCCCTTTTGCGGTGCGAATATGTAAGCGGCACCGTTTTTGCCGTAAAGGGGATTCTTCACGTCACATAAAACGGTTATGTCTCTTTCTGAAAGTCTTTTATCCAAACCGTCAAGGTCGATTCTGCTTATTTTTTCAAGGTTCCTTCCGCAGGGAATAACCTCTCTGTTCTCGGCGTCGTAAAGCTTAACACCCAACGCATTAAGACAGCCTGCACCTGCATCTGTTGTGGCACTTCCGCCGATACCTATAAACAGCCTTTCCGCCCCGGCGTCAAGAGCCGCCCTTATGAGCTGACCCGTACCGTAGGATGAAGCAAGCAGAGCATCATTTTCAGCCTCGACTGTAAGACCCGAGGCAAGAGCCATTTCTACAACGGCTGTTTTATCCTTCAGCATAACAAAGTATGACTCAATATCTCTGCCGAGGGGACTTTTAACGGTACAATGTATTTTTTCACCGCCTGCTGCATAGAGAAAAGCCTTCGCTGTTCCCTCGCCTCCGTCAGCAACAGGAATGCTTTTGACCTCTATGCTGTTATGCTTTTGTTTGAGAACCGTCTCAACAATTCTGCAAACTTCAGAAGAAGAAAGACTCCCCTTAAAGCTGTCAGGTGCTATTACTGCTTTTTTCATTTTAACAGCTCCTTTATAAAGCTGAGATCATCGTACACCGTACATCCTGTTTTGCAGAGCCTTTCCCTTGAATTGTGTCCTCTTGAAACAAGAACACAGTCACAGCCGATTGCCCTTGCCGTGTCACAGTCATGCTCCGTATCTCCGATAAAAAGGACAGACTCCGGATCAATATCACGCTCAGCCATCCACCTTTTTGCACGCTCAATTTTACTGCTTCCGAGCACATCACTCACACCGAGTATATCGGTAAAATAATGTGAAAGCTCAAAATACTCCACCTGCTTTAAAAGATAGCCCTGCTCCGAAGCAGAGATTATAAGCTGTTCTCTTGAACTGTGCTTTATATAGCGCAGAACCTCCTCGGCATCAGAAAAAACATCCGCATGGGGATAGCCCTCGTCAAAAAGCCGGGCATATTCTCTTGCAATAAGGTGAAAATCCTCATTCTCAAGGTCAAATCCGAGCTTTCGGTAAAAATCGATAATCGGGAAAGAAAATTCACTTTTATAATAATCAAGACTGTAAACGGTTTTTAAACCTCTCTCACTTAAAAGAGTATTTACTACACTTATGTTCAAGGGAACATCGTCAAGAAGAGTTCCGTTCCAGTCCCATATAATACATTTATAATCCGACATTTTTTACTTCACCTTTTCAAATACAGTTTAAACGTACGTTATTTTTCTTCCTCAATGTAGGCTACAAGATCACCCATATTCCGCATTGAGGAAACAGCATCGTCGTCAATTTCAATCTGAAACTCGTCCTCGATAGACATAACAATCTCTACAAGGTCAAGACTGTCCGCATTAATCTCCTCCCAGGTAGTCTCCTCGGAAAAATCGAAGTCTGCAGAAAGTCCGAGCTGTTCAGAAATGATTTCGCAAGCCTTTTTAAAAGTACTCATAAATATTCTCCTTTGTGAAATAAAACTCTGTTCTTTAATATTAAGCATAGCTTACGCCTTTGTCAATAGAATAACAAAAGTTTAAAGCTGTTAACACCGGGGCAATTTATTCAATCCCTATTCTGTCAGAATTTTAAGCTTATATTCAGATAACGTTAACGAATAACGCTTCCGTTTTTTGCCAATAACAACAGAGAAAGAAGGTTACATAATGAAAACAGTAAAAATTGAAATTGCCGCCCTCATTGCTTTTATTCTATGCGTATTTATCTCCGCTTATAATCTTGACCGGGAATGTGACGGTATCAGAGAAAGCATTCTGCGGCTGCACGTAATTGCTGCCTCAGACAGCGATTACGACCAAAAGGTAAAGCTACAGCTTCGGGACAGGCTTCTTTTAAAGGGAAGTGAGATTTTTTCCGAAAGCAAAACCAAGCAAGAAGCGGAAATCAAGCTTGAAAAGGGACTTGAAATTTTAACCGAGGAGGCAAACGCCTACCTTGAAAGCATAAGCTATCCCTATAAAGCTACGGTAACACTCGGGAAAGCCCGTTTCCCCACAAGACGCTATGAAGGCTACACCCTACCTGCGGGGATATACGATGCTCTTAAGGTTACCGTCGGAAAGGGAGAAGGTCAGAACTGGTGGTGCGTGATGTTCCCTGCCCTTTGTCTGCCTGCGGCAAAAAAGGACATCAGCTTTGAAGGTATACTGACGGAAAAGGAACAGAAATTTATCACAGAGGAAAAATTCGAAATACGCTTCTGGCTCATAGAAAAATGGCAGGAAATAGAAAAAAATTTTTATGTACAATAATTAAAAAGTATTCATTTATCTTGAATATTTTAGTTAATAGTGTTAATATTGTAGTGAACTAAATCAAAGGAGAGATAAAATATGGAAAAATATGATGTTCTTGTTATCGGCGGTTCAACTACCGGCAGCTGGTTTGCAAGAAAAATGGCTGAAAAAGGTCATAAGGTTCTTATGATTGAAAAAGAGGAGAAAAAGAATATTTCACGCGCATATGATATTTTTCATATGAGCAAAAAGGAAATGGACCAGTTCGGCCTTGAGATTCCCGAGCCCGGCTCAAAGGAATTCGGCTTTACCTTTGAAGGCTCTCCTGTTATGTCCCCGTTCGGCAATTACGCAAAAAGCGGTAAGCCCGCAACTGTTGTAGGACTCCACAAGCACGAGTACATACTCTTTATGCACGAGAAAGCAAAAAAAGCGGGTGCAAAAATCGTCTGCGGTGCTGAATTTACAGAGCTTGTTTTTGGCGAAAACGGTAAGGTTAAGGGTGCAAAATACAAGACCTCAAAGGGAGAAAAAGAGGTTGAAGCAAAGCTTGTTGCTGACTGTACGGGTATACCTGCCCTTGCAAGAAGACAGCTTCCGGACACCTCAACAGTTGAAAACTTCAGGCTTACTAACAGAGATGTATTCTTCGTTGTGCTTTACTATGTAAAATATCTTGATGAAAAGGTACGCGCACGTGACCTTGACGCTTCTTTCCTTAACTACAAGGTATGGTCAGCTCCTTCAGGCGAGGAACACGGCGCTATTCTCGGTGTCGGCGGCAACTACGGTTACGACTACGCTGAAGAGATTTTCAAGACCCAGTTCAGAAAGAATGTTAAATGGCCCGACTACAAGGTTGAAAAGGTTGAAAAGGGACTTACGCCCTACCACAGAGGCATTTACTCCTTTGTTGACGACGGCTTTATCGCCCTCGGTGACACCGCCTGCCTTACAAAACCCACCTGTGGCGAGGGATGCACATCATCTCTTGTTCAGTGCGAAATTGCAGTTGATGTTATTGACGGGCTTCTTAAAGAAGACAAGGCGCTCTCCAGAGAAAATATGTGGTCAATCAACTGCGAATATATCAAAAAGCAAGGTATTGCCTTTGACTCTATGCGTCCGCTTCTTATGGGTATTGTTTCTCTCAGCCCCAAAGAAGCAGAATACCTCTTCAAGAAGGACATCATTTTCAGTCGCAAGATTCTCGGCAACCAGGGCGAGGACCTGGACATCACACCCAAGGATGTTGCAGACATTCTTACAGGTATTGCCACAGGCGTTGCTACAGGTAAAATAAAGCCCACCACCGTTGGAGCAATAGCAAAGGGTCTTCTCGGCATGGTAGAGGTTACAAATCTTTATAATCAGTATCCCGATTCACCCGCAGGTTATTTTGAATGGAAAGACAAGGCAGATGCTATGTGGGATAAGATCGGCTCAATGGCTGACAAGTGTGATAAGGAAATACTGAGAAGGCTCGGTTATTAACAAGAAAAGTTCTTTGGGTTACCTTTCTTACAAGAAAGGTAACGCCACGCGGCGAGCGATAAAACAAATTATCATATAAAACATCAAAACTCCCTGCAGAAAACTAACTGCAGGGAGTTACTATATACCGTTTACATTGACCTACCATAATCGGCCCACTCAACCCTTTCACAGTAGGGCTTTTCTCCTTCGGGGCGATATCCGTAATAATAAATATATCTTACACACCTTGTTTCTCTGTTGTAAGCAAACGCAAGACAGCTGCGGCCTTGCCAGTCTTCTTCATATTCAAAATATTTAACAGTATAGTCACCATAGTTGCATTCAGTTCCTCCCACAGAATATATCCTGTCAACCTCTGCTGCAAAATCATCCTCATCCAGAATCCATTCAGCATACATTTCATATAAATCTACATCCCAGTCAAGGTAATTCGTATAATAATATACAGGCTTTTTGCAATTACATTCACCCTTATGGTTACACGAATAATACATCTGCATAACATATGCAGGAATCTGTTCAGGGAATATCCGGTAAAAATCATCGCTCTGCTCTACTTCGTGAGTAACTATTAAATAATCTTCAGGTGAGCTTGTCCGTGCACCATAATCCATATCGTGAAAAACACCTAAAAAAACAAGCAGATATGGCGGTGTAATAAAAAAGAATATCAATAATATCAGAAAAACTATCATATTATGCTTTAAAGAAAAGCTTTTTATTTTTCTTCGTTTTTTTACCAGCAATGATATTAAAAAAACAATTACAGGAACTAAAATAACGCACCATGTAAGCACCGCACGTCCTATGTTTAAATTCACAGACAGCGGTGCATACGCGATAATAGCCTTAAATGCATATTCTACAGTTGTTACCGCGGCACACAAGCTACACAAAAGCCACAGTGCAATCATTACCCATTTACCCCATTTGTAGAGAATATACCAGATATCGCCTTCATCATTCAACACTTTAACCTCACTTGCGGGCTCACGGAGCACCTCGGCGATTTCCCTTACCGAATAAGCCTTGTCACCTTCAAGCTGACTGAGTGCCGCATTGATAAGCTTGTTTTCCTCAATCTGCTTTTCTTTCAGTTCAATAAGCTGTGCAATTATTTCCCTGCTCTTTTCCTTTTCACTTTGAATCTCTTTAATCTGAGCCACGGAAAAGCCCGCTTTTCTTAAGATTGCTATATCATCAAGCTCCCTGAGATTTTCCTCACTGAAGGTAAAGGAACGGCGGCCGAGATAATTTTCAGTGCAGTCAGGTGTAATCAGCTCATTATCAATATAAAAGCGTATTGTTTTATCGGTAAGCCCGGTAATTTCACAAGCTTGCTTAATTTTCATAATAATCAGCTCCTTTTCTACCTGATTTTAAACTTTCCCCCAAGGTAAAAGTCAAGTGTTTTTCTTAAATATAGCATATTTTTATAATTATGACAACAAAAAACACCGCCTTGTTAAACAAAGCGGTGTTAATTTTTTTATCTTGCCCTCGGCGGGCGGCCATTCTTTCTTGTAAGAAAGAATCAAAGAACTTTATTTGTTCTCCTGCCTGGGTGCAATGCCGAGTGTCTTTACCTGAACAGCATATTCACCCTGGAACTGGCTGTTAACCTTGTTGATTGTATCAAGGTTAGTCATAGCAATGCTCTGATAGCCTGCAAGGCTGTTTGTGATGAAGTTGTGTGCGCCTTCGGTTACGCTGATAGCGTAATTTCTTGCCTGCTCTCTGAGTGCATCGCATTCCTTACGTGCTTCTTCAACCATAGCTGCAGCCTTCTGAGTAGCCTCATCGTTGATGCGTGCAGCTTCTTCTCTAGCCATCTTGTAGATGTTGGTTTCCTGCATCATAGCAGTTGCCTGCTCGTTAGCTCGTGCAATGATACCTGCTGCATCATCCTGAGCCTTTTTGATTGTTGTTGAGTAATATTCCTTTGCTCTGTTTACAGTATCAGTTTCTTCCTGATGTGCTGCTGCAAGAATAGCTGCCTTCTGACTGTTTGCATCATCAATAATAGCAACCTGTCTTGTAATGATATCCTTAGCTGCAATAATTTCTGAGGGAAGCTTGTTCTGGATATGCTGAGCAAGGTGTGTGAGGTCCTCACCGTTGATAACTCTCTTCTTCTTTGAGAAGAAATATCTCTTACTGCGTGAAATGATTGATTCCATTTCAACAACAAGCTGGTCGAAATCCATTTCGCCCCATTTTGCGTCTGCTTCTTCGGGGTTGTAGTTACCGAATTCGGAAGCATCCTCGTAGTTATCATACTCCTCGTACTCTTCGTAATCCTCGTATTCGCCCTCGGTAGCTACATCTTCTACACCGAGATCTGTTTCAAGATCATAATAATTTGACATAATATCCTACCCTTTCTTTATCTTTTCAATAACTTCTTGAGAAATTTCCTTAGGAATAAACAGGGATATATCTCCGCCAAGCTGACAGACCTGCTTGATAACGCTGGAGCTTAAAAACATATGCTCCGAAGAGGCCGCCAGAAATACTGTTTCAACATCACCGTTAAGCTTTTTATTGATAAGTGCCTGCTGAAACTCGTCCTCAAAGTCCGAAACCGCTCTCAATCCTTTTACAATAGCGGTTGCGCCCGTTTTTTTTGCATAGTCGGCGAGAAGTCCCATATATGAATCAACGCTGACGTTAGGCAAATCACCGATGCATTTTCGAATAAGCTCAACTCTTTCATCCACACTGAAAGCGTAGGAGCCGGTCTTTCGGTAATTTGTCATAACAACAACGATAATTTTATCAAAAAGTCTTGCACTTCTTCTGATAATTTCAAGATGACCGCTTGTTACGGGGTCAAAAGAACCGGGATAGATGGCAATTCTTTCCATAATCAATCATTCCCTGCGAAACGGTAAAGGAAAAGTCCCGTTTTACCGTATCTGTATTTTTTAGTAAGCGTGAAGGTGCCTGCATTTTCAGGCATTTCGTCACCGTAAGGTGCTTCACAAATAATTACGCCGCCCTCATTCATAACATCGCTGATTTTTTCAAGAGCCTTTTCCATAAGACCCTTTGAATAAGGGGGGTCAAGTAAGGCAATATCGTACTTTTCAGCCCTTCTTGAAAGGAAGGAAATCGCATCGGAATTAACAACAACGGCATTTTTGTCAAAGCCCGTTGTTTCAAGATTTTTTCTTATAACATCAACGGATTTTTTTGACGCGTCAACAATCACCGCGCTGTGAGCTCCTCTTGAAAGAGCCTCAATAGCAAGCTGTCCGCAGCCACCGAAAAGGTCGAGCACCTTTCTTCCTTCAATTTCAAACTGAATTATACTGAACATTGCTTCCTTTACTATGTCTGTTGTGGGCCTTACATCGGTACCCTCAAGAGTTAAAAGCTTTCTGCCTCTTGCGCTGCCTGTAATAACTCTCATAGTAACACCTCCGTTTTTTCATAACATGACACAATAACTTACGATATATTATGCCATTTTTGAAGAAAAAAAGCAACACTATTTTCGTATTTTCTACCTTTTTACTTAATTTTCAAGCCCTGAAGTCTGTTTTTTTGCACCCTGTAACTAATTTAAAAGGTAAATTCCGTAACATCAGTCAAGCTTTGCCTTTGCCTCGGCAACCTTTCTGCCGTGATTATAAAGCTTTCTGTTATCAAGAGCCCACATTCTCTGAGTGAATTCGCCCTCATTCACACCTGAAACCGCCTCGTTGATTTCGTAAATCGTAGCGTCAAGCTTATCAAGCTGGCTGAGGATTTCCGCTTCAAGAAACATGGGTCTTACCGATGCACCGAACTCGGGCTCGCCGTGATGTGAGATAACCATATGCTGTAAAAGCATTGCTTTTTCGCCCCTGATGCCAAGCTCCGAAGCCTTCTTTTCAATTTTCATTGCGCCCATAACAAGGTGACCGATAAGCTCACCTTTGACGCTGTAGCCCGTTACAAGTCCTGCAGAGCTTAAATTGAACTCGTCAATCTTGCAAAGGTCGTGAACGATTGCACCGCACATAAGAAGATCTCTGTCAACGCTGGGATAAATTCTGCAGACACCCTCGCAAAGGCGCAAAATTGAAAGTGTATGATAAAGAAGTCCGCCTCTTATTGCGTGATGAAGTTTAAAGGCAGCAGGCCAATGCAGAAGCTCGTTTTCACAGTCCTTTACAAGACTGTAAGTAAGGCGCTGAAGCTCATCATCCTCAACTGCAGCAATAATATTCATTATTTCTCCGAGCATCATTTCGCCGCTATAGTCAGCAGTAGGAACAAAATCGGCAATATTTATTCCGTCATTAGCCTCTACGTGGCGGATTTTATCCACACGAAGCTGATCGTTGCCGTTGAATTGAGTAACGCTGCCTCTTACCTTTATAACCTCACCGGGAGTATATTCGCCGTGAATAAGCTCATTATAATCCCAAAGCTTTGCAGGAATTTCGCCTTCCTTATTGCAAAGCATCATATCGAGATAAGCTGCGCCCTTAACATTTACCTTTTTATCAATGGTTTTTATTAACCAGAAGCCGTCGTTATTAGCCATATGAATTCCTCCTTATTCGCTGATTATACCGAAAAGCTCTCTTAATCTTTCAATCTCACCCTTGAGATAGAGATAACCGAAAAGAGCCTCGAGTCCCGTTGCACGGTGATAGTCACCCTCACTTGCATTTTTTGCTCTGTGATTTGTATGTGCGTTTCTGCCTCTTTTGAAAATTGTAAGCTCCTTTTCTGTAAGCGTATCAATAATTTTATCAACAGCCTTTGACTGTGCCGAAGCCTTGACAAGCCTTGTAGCGCTTGAATGAAGGGCATTTACAGGCCTGTTCGCCTCACAGATAAGCTGCTCACGGACAAAAAGATCGAATACCGTATCACCCACAAAAGCGAGAGTGAGAGGGCTTAAGTTTTCCGTATCACATTCTTTATTAAATAAGCGTTCCATTTTTACTCCATAAACTCAAACTCGTAGTCATAAATGCTTACAATATCGCCCTCGTTGATTCCCTTTTCACGAAGAGCCTCAATAATACCGCTTGAGATAAGCACCCTCTGGAAATACTGAAGGGATTCATAGTCGTCAAGATCGGTACGGCAGAGAATTTTAATAAGCCATTCTGCTTCAACAATATAAACATCATCCTCAACGGTAATTGTAAAGCCGGTATTCTGCTTTTTAATAAGCATATCAAGAGGGATCTCCTCCTGCTCATAGCGGATAACGGGAGGAAGGGTTGCAAGCTTAGCCGCAACAGCATCAATTACCTCTTTCGTACCCTCCACAATGGGAGCGCACATTTCAAAATATTCGTATCCCTTATCCTCAATATAAGCGCGGAAGCGTTCTCTCTGTTCATCGGTAGCAAGGTCTATTTTATTTGCCGCTACAATCTGCGGTCTTTGTGCAAGCTCAGGATTGAATCTTTCAAGCTCGAGATTAATTTTTTCAAAATCCTCTATAGGGTCACGGCCCTCGCTGCCTGCAACATCGACAATATGAAGAAGCATCCGGCAACGGTCAACGTGTCTTAAGAAAGCGTGACCGAGACCTATACCCTCGCTTGCGCCCTCAATAAGTCCGGGGATGTCAGCAATAACAAAGGAGCTGCCCTCGCCCATTGAAACTACACCGAGTACGGGAGTAATTGTCGTAAAATGGTAATCGGCAATGATGGGCTTTGCCTGACTTACAACGGAAATGAAGCTTGATTTACCGACATTCGGAAAGCCTAAAAGTCCTACATCGGCAAGAAGCTTTAATTCGAGAGTTACCTCCCATTCTTCACCGGGTGCACCGCCCTTAGCAAAACGGGGAGTCTGCCTTGTAGCAGTTGCAAAATGGCTGTTACCCCAACCGCCTCTGCCGCCTTTCGCAGCAATGAAAGGCTCATCGGTTGACATATCAGCCATAATTACACCGCTCTCATTTTCGCGTATAACCGTACCTCTCGGCACCTTGATAATGAGATCCTCAGCCTTTCTGCCGTTTCTTCTGCCGCCCTGACCGTCACAGCCGTTGGGAGCCTTGTATTTTCTTTTATACTTAAAATCATTGAGAGTGGAAAGGTTATCGTCTACAACAAAAACAATATCGCCGCCCTTACCGCCGTCGCCGCCGTCAGGACCGCCTGCATTGACAAACTTTTCTCTGTGAAAGGCAATGGCACCGTTACCGCCGTCACCTGCTTTAATCTTAATCGTCGCTTTATCTATAAACATAGCTTAATCTCCTTATCGGTTGGCATATTGATTTATTATAGCATAAAAAGAAAGAAATATAAAGGGACAATCAAAGTTTTTTTGATTACTTTTTTTACAAAAAAAGTAATGCCCGACCGGCGAGGTCATCAGATGAATTATAAAGTTAAGCAGACGTTTAAATTAAACACCTGCTTTTTTTGATGATATTTTGTTTTATTTCGCTCGCCGCGTGGCGTTACTTTCTTATAAGAAAGTAACCAAAGAATTTTGATTGTTTATTACTTCTCAAACCCGTTTTTCTTCGCCCAGAGTTCGAGTGAGCCTGCACTGTAGGAAATCTTTTCAAGGGTTTCGAGAATATTGCCGAACTCGGCACGCTCGTTTTCGGAAATTTCGCCGTCCTCTAAAATCGCGTAAATTCTGTCATTTGCGTTTTCGAGAAAATGCAGAGCCGACAACAGCCTCACGGAGATTTTGTCGAGATCATCACAGATAAAGGGCTTGCTGTCACAGCCGAGAGGACACTCCTTTGAGCAGTAAAAGTTGCGAAGCTCGGGAGCGTTATACACCTTCGCCATTGCCGCAACATCATCGGGCTCGGGAGTTTTCTGCCCGTTTTCAATTTTCATCAGTCTCAGACGGTCAATGCACAAAAGCTCCTGTGCCGTGTCAATGCTTTTCAAAAGCGGATTTTCCTCTGCCACTTTTTTTCGCGCAAGGCGATAAATGTTTTCTTCCTTCATATGTAAGACTCCAATTTTAATTTATATGTTTTATTATAACAAAAACTGTGCTTAAAGGCAAGTATTTCCTGATGCAGTCTTTTTCTCACTTCAGGTGAATTTTTTTCGCAAAATGAGTTATTGTTTTTACTAGATTTTTAGAGTATTATAAATACATAAAAATCAGAAGGTGATAAAATGAATATATATCTTGGTGAAACCTTAAAAGCATTACGTCTTAAAAGGGATTTGACGCAGGAGGCTCTTGCCGATATTTTCGGTGTAAGCTTTCAGAGTGTAAGCCGTTGGGAGCGCGGTGAAAGCTATCCCGACATAACTATGCTCCCAGTGATTGCTTCCTTTTTCGGAGTGAGCGTTGATGATTTACTCGGAATTAACGAGGACCGTAACGAAGAAAAAATCAACGGCTTTCTTGAGCTTTATGACACACTGAAGCTCAAGGACATACAACGGGTATATGACGAATACAAAAAGGCGGCGCAGGAATTTCCCAATGATTTCCGTATACAGATAAGATATATGGAGCTTTTGCAGGAGGCAGGAATTTTCGGAAATTCATTCGAACTTATTGCTTCGGGTGAATACAAAAAGCTGTCTGCGGAAATTTCAAGGATATACAATAGCATTCAGAAGCACTGCACTGATGACAGCATAAGAATATGGTCAAAACGCATTATGATTTCACATCTGCTGTGGAAATATTACTGCATCAGCAACGAGGAAGGCAAATATCAGGTTTATGAAGAATATCTTAACCGTGCAAAGGAAATTGCAGAAACTCTGCCCTCTTTGTCTGATTCAAGGGAGCTTATGGCAATTCGGGACAGAGAGAACTATTATCAGGTGCACAAAACCGCCATTGAGGAATTGATCTTTCATCTCCATGAGGAGCTGTTCGGCTACTGTATGAATTATTCTCCCGAGGAACGAATAAGGCAGTACGAGGCTCTGCAAAGTCTTCTTAATTTGATTTATCCCGACGGGAGCTACGGCAAAAACTCCTTCAACAGGCTTTATAATTACGGTCACCTGGGGCATCTTTATCACAAGGCAGGAGATGACGAAAAAGCCCTTGAGAACCTGAAAAAAGCTGCAGAATTCGCGGTAATGCTTGACTCACAGCCCGATTTTTCCGAACAGGTGAAAAGGTACTATAATTACGGAACAGCATACCGTGAAATGACTGCACGGGAGTTTATGAAAACGGTAATGACGGAGCATTATCAGCTGAGCGAGGGGTTTAAGGGAACACGGGAGTTTGGGGAAATAGTGGAGATGCTTGGGTGAAGATACTATTTGACACTTGGTAATTTTCCATAAAAGTAAACGAGTAGAGTGTGTTGAACACTCTACTCGTTTTTAGTGATTTATACTTCAGGCAAACTCACATTATGTACATCTTTCAAATACTGCTCAAATATTCTGAAGAAGCTATGAAAAGCCGCCGCATCATCGTTGCCGCTAATATACAATATGTGATTCCACCAACAGGCGTATCCGTTTTTATCGGTCAGATTTTTATAATACCAATCTGTAAAAAGATAAAAATACCTGAGTTGATTTTCATAATCACAAACAGAAAAGGCATAAGACATACCAAACATATGGTCTCTTAAAGAGAGCAATGAAGGCTTTCCGAAAAACAAATTAGGACATTTTTTTACTTCTGCAAAAAATTTAAGCTCATCGAATTTATTAATATGTTCCATTTTTTTCACCGCCTTTATTGATATTATATCATATGCAGATAAACGTTTCAACTAAACAAACATATAAACTCAGTCTGTTTAACTGAACAAATAAAAATTTCCCGTAGACAGCAGTATGCTAATCCGACGGGGTTGAAATACAAAATAAAAAAGACTGTCTTTTCAGACAGTCTCGTTTGTACCTTCAAAACTAAACAAAGGAAGTAAATGTAAGAGGATTGTAGTATCCTGTTGAACCAAGGATTTGGTCAAGCCCTCGACCTATTAGTATTGCCTAGCTGAATGCATCACTGCACTTACACATGCAACCTATCAACCTCATAGTCCTTGAGGGGTCTTACTAGCTTATGCTATGGGATATCTTATCTTGGAGATGGCTTCACGCT
>JAFULG010000081.1 GCA_017473435.1 Clostridia bacterium
ATGAAAAAATTCAATGATGTAATCATCATCGGTGTCGACCATGGCTATGGCAACATCAAAACCGCTAACCACTGTTTTAGAACAGGCCTTACAGCTTACGACTCAGAGCCGCTTTTCACAAAAGATATGCTTGTTTACGGTGGAAAGTATTATCTTATCGGTGAAGGACACAAGGAGTTTCTTCCCGACAAAATAAAAGACGAGGACTATTATGCCCTCACACTTGTGGCTATTGCAAAGGAGTTAAGTGTTGAAAACTTAACCGAAGCCACAGTTCACATTGCGGCAGGTCTGCCTCTTACTTGGACTGCAGGACAGAAAGAGAGCTTTAAAGCGTATCTTACCAAGAATGAGGAAGTAGCTTTCACTTGGCAGCATACCGAGTACAAAATCAAAATCGCAGGTGCAAGTATCTATCCGCAGGGATATGCAGCGGTTTCGCAGTTTGCAACCAAAATGGACGGAGTAAACCTTGTTGCAGATATTGGTAACGGCACTATGAATGTTCTCTATGTCATTAACGGCAGGCCGCAGTCAGAAAGAATGTACACGGAAAAGTTCGGTACTCACTTCTGTACTGTTGATATCCGTGAAGCCTTCCTTAGAAAAACACAGAGAGAAATCAATGAGCATATTATTGATGAGGTGCTCTGCAAGGGTACTGCGAACATTGTTCAGTCGGATATGAAGATTATCAAGGCAGAGGTGCAGAAATATGTAGCTGAAATCTTTCACAGGCTTCGTGACCACGGCTACGATGAAAACACAATGATGTTGTATATCACCGGTGGTGGCGGTTGCCTTGTTAAGAATTTCTACAAGTTCAATGCAGACCGAGTGCGTTTTGTTGATGACATCTGTGCGGCGGCAAAGGGTTACGAGTACCTTGCCGAAACTATGATGAGTATGGGCAGGATATGAGTGAGTACCGCATAAATGTCCGCTTTAATTTAAGCGACACAGAGCACACGGCAATCATTGATTATCTGAACAGCCTTGATAAAGAAAAATACAAGTCAAGAAATCAGTTTATCATTGATGCAATAAAATCGGCCATTGCTAATGCGGACAAGCAAACTGCAGACGATGAACTGCTTGGAAAGTTCCGTGAAATTCTGAAAGAGGAGCTGTGTGGTATTTCAGTTACTGCATCAGCTCATTCTTCGGCTGGTATTGATATGGAATTGACAGAGGAGCAAAAGCTGAAAAATGATGCAGAGGCATTGGCGTTTCTTGATATGTTTTAACGGTGCCAAAACATTCGGATTTCGGAGCCACAGACAAAAATGCAATAAAAAACGGCACCGCTTACGGTGCCAACAGATTGGAGGTGATATTTATGACCGAGGACGAGAAAAAGCTCATACAAGCCAAGCACAGACTTGAGCAGGCTGAAAACCGCAACCGTAAAAAGGAACGCACGGAGCGAAACCACAGACTTATTGTAGAGGGTGCGATTTTAGAGAAGCTTTTACCTGAAATCAAGACAATGAGCTTTACTGATATTGATGGGTATTTACGAGGAAGGCTGAATTAAAGGCTGATATATGTCCCTTAAGGGCGCACTTACTCACCACCGTAAAGGTGGTGCAGTGCGCTCTCCGAGGGTACAGACAATAATCATATATGAAGTTATATTGAAAAAGTTTATATTTTTATGCTAAAATAATTGCAATTAGTTCCAACCTTTTACAATCTTCCGTGTCTATATAAGTGAAAGCAGCTTTCAAGGAGGTCAAAATGAACAGAACAGATGCTGAAAAATGGACAACAGAATATTTAAAGCCTGTCTTTGGTTTTGCTTTGAAAAAGTGCAGAAGTATAGAAGACGCAGAGGATTTATCTCAGGAAATTATGGCTAAGGTTTATGTCGCTTTACTCAAGCGAGATGATATTGAAGATGTTTCGAAATTCATCTGGACTATTGCACATAACTGTCTGAGCAATTATTACCGTGACAATAAGCACAGCTTTACAGGTGTGCCTATTGATGAAGTTGAGAATTGTCTGTGTGATGAAACACCAACTGCCGAAGCATTAATTGTAGAACGAGAAGAAATATCAAAGCTGTATTCTGAAATAGCCTACCTTTCAAAGTTGCAACGCAGAATAGTAATAATGTATTACTATGAAAACAAAAAGCAGGAACAGATAGCAAAAGAGTTAAATATTCCTGTAGGCACAGTGAAGTGGCATCTGTTTGAAGCTAAAAAAGAACTGAAAAGAGGTATGAAAATTATGAGAGAACCGAGCGAATTAAAGTTTAACCCCAAAAGATTTGATATGTGTAGCTTCAGCGGAAAAATCGGCACAAAGGGAGATATATCAAATTTCTTCCGCAGTGCTATATCACAGAACATTGTTTACACCGTAAGATACGAAGCAAAAACAATAAATGAAATTGCCGATGAATTAGGTGTTTCACCTGTGTATGTTGAAAGTGAAGCTGAATTTCTTGAAGAATATGGATTTTTACTCAAGCAAAAAGATAAATATCTGTGCAACGTCCTTATATCTGAACCGACGGAAGAGCTCAACCGCTTGCACGATGAAATGTATTTAAAAGCCGCAAAGATTTTTGCAAATGAGTTGTATGATGAGCTTATGAAATCAAAGCTGTTAGATGAGTGTGCATTAGGTGGTTTCAATGATACTCGTGATAACAATTTTCTTATGTGGGCACTTATACCATTCATTACTGCATTCAGCGGTGAAAACACACTTGATAAAAGTATAGCCTTTTCAGATGTTTACACCATAAGACCTGACGGTGGTAAAAATATCTGCTATGCAACAGTTTTGACACCTGATGTGACCCCGCCAATGTATAACGAAGAAATGAAAAAGTTCAAAGGCCCGTTCTGGAATGGTCTTACTGATAAAATAACTCTTTGGACTGTTGATTCTGAATGGTCAAAAAATCGCATTGAAGAAAACTATCAGTTAACCGTTGTCCGTGATTTAACCTTGCTCTACAATTATCTCAACGATGTAATTCTGAGTGAAGATGATTATGCTTATCTTGTGGAAAAAGGATATATTTCTGTTAGTGGTAAGCCTGATGAAATATTTAAAACTGCCTTGAGAATTGTGTATATCAAAGATGAAGAATCACAGAATAAACTTTTATCTATCGGCGATAAGATAAAAGAAAAGTATCAGGATGAATTTAAAAAACTCAAAGAAGCATATATCAATGCGGTACTTCAGAATACACCAAAACATTTACAGAATATGAAAATGTACGGCTTACAGCACATCTTTTACAGCGATGCTTGGTTTATACTGCATTGCCTTAAAGAACTTGTTAATAACGGAAAACTGACTCTACCTACTGAAAAACAAAAGCAGTCATTGATGACAGTATTATTTAATCAGTAAATCATATCAAATTCTAAACACTTGTTACTTAAAAGTAGCAGGTGTTTTTTATGTTCAAAAACTTACGAAAGGACGTGATACCCGCAATTTATCACCTTGAAGCAAAAGTCATAACCCGTGGTGTAGGTCGCTCAGCCGTAGCCGCAAGCGCATATATGAGCTGCAGTGAAATCACTAACGAGTACGACGGAGTAAAACACGATTACACCCGCAAAGGCGGTCTTGTTTATGAGAAAATCTTTCTCCCGTCACATGCTCCGCCTGAATGGTGCGACAGAAGCAAGTTGTGGAACGCAGTTGAAGAAGCAGAGAAAACAAGGGACAGCCGTTTGGCAAGAGAGTTTATTGTTGCTCTGCCCCTTGAAGTCAGCCGTGAAAGGCAGATTGCAGAGGCAGAAGAATTTGCAAAGGCTCTTGCCCGTGACGGTATGTGTGTTGATGTCTGTATTCACGATACGGGAGAAGGTAATCCTCACGCTCACATTATGGCAACTGTCAGACCGTTAAATCCTGACGGTACTTGGCAAAGAAAAACCGAAAAAGAATATTTATGTA
>JAFULG010000082.1 GCA_017473435.1 Clostridia bacterium
TAAGTTTTTCATCGGTTACCATTGCGTTGTGAAGAACAAGAACAAACCCATCATCGAGTTTTTCCGTCACCGTTTCAACTTTATCGGGCAACCACACATCATCCTGGTCGCAAAGGAAAATATAATCTCCAGTGCAGTTTTTTATTGCATTTTCAAAGTTCATTATGAGTCCGCGTCCCGGACCTTTAATGTATCTGATTCTTGCATCTTTTTCTGCCAGATTTCTGACGATTTTCTCGGTTTCTCCGCCGGGCAAATCGTCAGAAACAATAATTTCATCATCATCTTTCAGCTGAAAAACAATTGAAGAAAGCTGTTCTTCAATATATTTTTCACCTTTGTAAGCGGCAAGAACAACAGAAATTTTCTTCTGAGTACTCATCTTATGAAAGTGACTTCATTGTGGGGAACAGAAGAACATCTCTGATTGCCTGTGAATCAGTAAGAAGCATGCACATTCTGTCAATACCGAAGCCGATACCGCCCGTAGGAGGCATACCGATTTCAAGAGCATTGAGGAAATCTTCGTCTGTTGTGTTTGCTTCTTCATCGCCCTGAGCAAGAAGTGCTTCCTGAGCTTTGAAACGCTCTCTCTGGTCGATGGGGTCGTTAAGTTCTGAATATGCGTTAGCCATTTCCCAGCCGTTCATGAAGAACTCAAAACGTTCAACATAATCGGGGTTACCCGGCTTTTTCTTTGTAAGGGGAGAAATTTCAATGGGATGGTCTGTAACGAATGTAGGCTGAATAAGATGTTTTTCAGCATATTCTTCAAAGAAGAGGCTTAAAATATCACCTTTGCCGTGTCTTGCTTCATATTCAATGTGATGCTCATCAGCAAGCTTTCTTGCATAGTCAAGAGTTTCAACTTCGTTCCAGTCGATATTTGCATATTTCTTAACAGCGTCAATCATTGTGATTCTTTCAAAGGGTTTGCCCAAATCCATTTCAATGCCGTTGTAAGAAATTTTAGTTGTACCGAGAACTGCTTTTACAACGTGACGGTAGAGATTTTCTGTCAAATCCATCATGCCGTTGTAGTCAGTATATGCCTGGTAGAGCTCCATAAGTGTGAATTCGGGGTTATGTCTTGTATCACAGCCTTCGTTTCTGAAAACTCTGCCGATTTCGTAAACTCTTTCCATACCGCCGACAATAAGTCTCTTAAGGTAAAGCTCAAGTGAAATACGGAGCTTGAAATCTTCATTAAGAGCATTGTGGTGAGTAACAAAAGGTCTTGCAGCAGCACCGCCTGCATTTGAAACGAGGATAGGTGTTTCAACTTCAAGGAAGCCCTGTGAATCAAGATAATTTCTGATTTCACGAAGGATAAGCGAACGCTTTACGAATGTATCCTTAACATCGGGATTCATGATAAGGTCAAGATAACGTCTTCTGTAACGTGTGTCTGTGTTGGTCAGACCGTGGAATTTCTCGGGGAGGGGGAGAAGTGACTTTGAGAGAAGGCGGAGTGCTTTTGCATGAACGGAAACCTCGCCTCTTCTTGTTCTGAAAACAAAGCCCTTAATCTCAACGATATCGCCGATATCCCACTTCTTGAAATCTGCAAAATTTTCTTCGCCGATTTCGTCAATCTTAACGTAAACCTGCATTCTGCCTGTGAGGTCTCTCACGTCAATAAAGTTTGCCTTGCCCATATCACGGCGGCTCATCATTCTGCCGCAGATTGATACGTCTGTGTTTTCAAGCTCTTCAAAGCGCTCGATGATTTCAGCATTGTGAATGCTCTGCTCTGCAAGTGTAATCTGAAACGGGTCGTTGCCTGCTGCCTGAAGGGCTTCAAGCTTTTCAACCCTGATTTGTCTGAGTTCGTTGGTGTCCTGCACCTGCTCCTCTTCGGGAGCGGCATTAACAATCTTTTCTTCAGCCATAGTCTAAAAAATCCTTTCTTTTAAAGCGACATACGGAGCCTTTTGGGCTCCGCTGACTGCTGTTGAATTTATTTTGAAATTCCAAGAATTCTCATTTTGATGATTTTTCCGCCGGGAGTGTGAACCTCTGCGGTGTCACCAACCTTTTTGCCCATTACGGCAGAGCCGACGGGTGAGAGGTCAGAGATGATGCCGTTTGCGATATCGCTTTTGCCGAGGATTTTATATTCAACTTCTTCGTCATATTCCTCGTCATAAAGCTTAACCTTTGAACCGATGTGAACGATTTCGGTTGAGATTTCTTCTTCGTCAAGAATCTCGGCATTGCGAAGGTCTGCTTCGAGCTTGGCGATTTCGGCTTCCATTTTAGCCTGTTCGTTCATCGCCTCATCATATTCTGCGTTTTCTGAAAGGTCACCGTGGGAGCGGGCTTCTTTGATTTTTTCCGCAATATCGTCTCTTCCCTCGGTTTTAAGTCTGTTAAGCTCTTCGCTCAGTTTGTTATAATCCTCACGGGTAAAGACAGTCTTTTTTTCCATTTCAATATATCTCCTTTGATTTGATAATTAACTGTAGGAATCCATTTTCTGTTATATTATATATAATATATATAATAATGTCAAGTATTTAATTAATAAGAGGACTGCCTCTGTAAAAGCATTCAAGGCATTTTTTTGGCGAAGAATCTGCGCAGGAATTGCAGCTTATATCCAACTTTTCAAAAACGGAATTTCTGTATTCGGGGCTTCCGCAAAGCTCGGTTATTGCTCCGCAGAAATCAACGGGATCA
>JAFULG010000083.1 GCA_017473435.1 Clostridia bacterium
GAAACAAGCGTGGAGAGAAAATCTCACCGCGCTCATATTCTATTGGGTCACTATGTAACAGCTTTTAAATAAAGCTAAATATAAATCGATGTGTGTGGCTGTTTGAGCAAAGCATAATTAAAGTAGTTGTAGTTTTGCCAAGCTCAACAAAAACATCGTGACGGTGGTATGATATATTATTTTGAAAATTTTGACAACGGGAAATTTGTCTAACGGTTTAAAATTTTTTTCACGGTCAATAATATTTGATTTAGGCATTTGAAAAAACTTTTTTGCCTCCCATATATACCACGACATAAGTAGGGGTAAAATGTTCCATGATTTAAAAAAAATTGAAAAAATTTTTTGAGTGAGAAAAATGTGACTCAGTATTTATATAGCCAAAATTTGATTTTATTGCTTTGCGATCTGCCGCATGACACTGGCGTGTTTGAAAATTTTTCTGAGTATTATTGAATTATTACATCCTTGAAAACGAAGCAAGAGTAACCACTTGATCCCAGTCGATTTCAAGCAACAGATTTCCCAAAGGAAACTGAGCAAGCTCGGATTCCGGCATTTCCTTGATTTTATTTATAAAACCGACAACAGCCTGTACAATAATTTTAACTGCTTCTATCAATTCGGGAACAACAAGCCATACAACACCGACCACTACACCGAGAATTGAGACAACAGACAACAAAAATGCTATAGGTCTCCGTAATTTTCTTAAAAATTTATGCTTCATATTTTTCCACAAGTGAGCTTCAAAGAAGCGAGTAGGCACATTCAGAATTAACGCCAGTGCAAAACCAAGAATTAACGGTAAAATAAGCTGTACACACCAATTGACAGCCTTGTATACAACACCGATATTCTGAACTCCTAAAAATATCAGAATACAGGCAACAACAACGACGACAATCCAAAATGTAAGCTTTTTTCTTTTTCTGCGGTAAGTTCCATAAAACCTCTCCTCGTATTTTTAATATTAAGCAACAAATACACATAAATGCAGTGCAGTTATATGCCAAACTGCACTGCAAGTTACTTATTTATTCTTCTTCACAATTGCAACAATCAGACCGATGACTGCAACGGGGCAGATAACAGCAAGAGCCTTTTTCATTTGTCAGTCCTCCTTTCGTTAAATAACTTTATTTAATCAGTTAATTATGGTGCTTAATAAGTCCTAATGCTTTGGAAAGTTCCATAATAATAGTCGGAACAAATATTAAACCAAGTGCAATCCAATAAAGCTTTGCAGGAAGTACAACAAGGCCAAAAGCTACTCTCAAAGGAGTAAAAATAACCAGTGCTACGAGTGATGCGGATATAAGTGCCGCCCAGTTGAGCTTATGATTTGAGAACACACCTATTTTGAATAACGAGTGTTCAGAACGCATATTAAATGCCTGCACTACCTGTGAAAGAGCCAGAATAATAAATGCCATTGTCTGACCGCCGGCGAGAGTACCGGTTACATTTTCGCCAAGTTTAAATCCAATCAGAGTAAGAATTGCAAACATAATGCCCTGCAATACTACACGAATGCCGAGGCCATGAGCAAATATGCCTTCATCTTTCGGCTTAGATTTGCGGTCCATAACATCTTTTTCTACAGCTTCCATGCCGAGCGCTATTGCCGGCAACGAGTCAGTAACGAGGTTTATCCAGAGCAATTGCATTGAGAGCAACGGGGTTTTGTGCCAAAGAAGCATTGATGCAAATACGGTAAACACTTCGCCTATATTTGTACCAAGCAAGAACCCGACAACCTTTTTGATATTGGCATAAATGCCTCTGCCTTCCTTTACTGCATCAACGATGGTAGCAAAGTTATCGTCAGTCAGAGTCATATCTGCCGCACCCTTTGCAACATCAGTACCGGTAATACCCATAGCACATCCTATATCAGCGGCTTTAAGTGCGGGTGCGTCGTTTACACCGTCACCCGTCATAGATACAACCTGACCTTTTCGTTGCCATGCCTTGACTATACGAATTTTATTTTCGGGTGAAACACGAGCATATACGCTTATATTCTCTATAACTGAGTCAAATTCATCATCGGTCATTGCATCAAGCTCTGCACCTGTAATTGCACGGTCTCCGTTTTCAAGGATTCCCAGTTCTCTTGCAATAGCTGAAGCAGTAACAACGTGATCACCTGTAATCATAACAGGTTTGATACCCGCACAGCGACATACAGCAACTGCATCCTTTGCTTCCGGTCTCGGTGGGTCAATCATACCTACAAGTCCCATAAAAGTAAGACCGTTTTCGAGCTCTTGTGAAGTAGGCTCAGCAGGAACTGTATCTATCTCTTTATATGCAATAGCCAACACACGCAAAGCATCTTCGCTCATTGCATCTGTGATTTTTCTGGCGTTTTCAAGATCACCTGTAATACAGCGTGATGCCATAATATCAAATGCACCTTTAACAATAACTATGTTTTTGCCGTCAATTCTGTTTATTGTGGTCATTAACTTACGGTCAGAGTCAAAAGGTATTTCTGCAAGACGAGGATATTTTTTATTCAAATCGTCTTTGCTCATACCGTTTTTGTGTGCCGCAAGCACTATGGCTGTCTCAGTAGGATCACCAATATGCTGTTCTTCTGATTCATTAAAAATAACGGAACCGTCAGAGCAAAGTGTGCCGTACATAAGAAGTTGCTTAATATTCTCAGTATTGCTGTTGCTTATATTTTCAGGTGCGGAATAACCTTCGGCATATGCTTTTGTAAGTGTCATACGGTTTTGTGTTAAAGTACCGGTTTTATCGGAACAGATAACTGATGCTCCGCCAAGAGTTTCAACAGCAGGCAGTTTACGGATAAGCGCATTTTTCTTAACCATACGCTGTACACCGATGGAAAGCACAATAGTAACAATGGCAGGCAATCCTTCCGGAATGGCAGATACTGCCAAAGACACGGCAGTCATAAATATTTCGAGAACAGGAATACCGTTTACAAGACCTACAATAAAGATAATTGCACATGCAACAAGTGCCATAATGCCAAGATATTTGCCTAGCTGAGCTAATTTTTGCTGCAATGGTGTCTGAGTACTTTCTTCATTATCGAGAAGATTTGCAATTTTACCCATTTCAGTATTCATACCTGTTGCAGTAACAACAGCTAAAGCGGTACCGTATGTAATACTACAGCCTGAGAATACCATATTGCTTCTGTCGCCGATGGGAGCCTTCTCATTTACTTTCGCCTCAGCATCTTTTTCAGACGGAACAGACTCACCGGTCAACGCAGACTCTTCGGATTTCAGGCTTACGCTATGCAGAAGTCTTGCGTCGGCAGGCACAAAGTCTCCCGCTTCAAGTTTTATGATATCGCCCGGAACAAGGTCTGCGGCATCGATAATCTCTTCTTTTCCGTTGCGGATTACTCTGGCATGAGGTGCTGACATATTTTTCAGGGATTCCAATGCCTTTTCAGCTTTTCCCTCTTGATACACACCCATAACGGCATTCAGAATAACAATAACAACTATAAGCAGCGGTTCAAAGAGCTCACCCCAATTTTGCTCAGCGCAAACGACAGCAAAGGATATTACTGCCGCAGCGATAAGAATAAGAATCATAGCATCCTTAAACTGATCGAAAAAACGCTGAATTGTAGTATTTTTCTTTTTTTCACGAAGCTTATTGGGACCATATTTGCTTTTTCTTGCCTGAATTTCTTCGATATTAAGACCTGTTTCGGAATTTGTCGAAAGCTTATTCAGAACTTCTGTTTTGGTTTCACTGTGCGGTAACATTTTTTCCTCCTAAAAAGTTATTTGAATATTTATAAAAAAGGTTTTTTTACCCTATTTTTAACGAAAATTGTTAATTAAAATGTCTGCAATAAACTAATTTATAAAACTTCCTGTACAAAGACAGAACAAATATGTAAACGGAGCTACAAAGAGCATACTGTCAAAACGGTCAAGCACACCGCCGTGACCGGGCAACAGCTTTCCGTAATCTTTTATACCGCATATTCTTTTGACCGAAGAAAATGCCAAATCGCCGAACTGTCCGAGTACGGAAGCAGAAAGAAGATAGACAGCGAGTATGCCGTAATTTACGGTAAGAATGTTCTGCTTTGATAAAATCAATGCGACTGTCATCAGTATTACCACTGCGCATATCGTACCGCCAACACTGCCTTCAACTGTTTTCTTCGGGCTCAATACAGGAGCAAGCTTATGCTTGCCGAAGCCTTTGCCGCAAAGATAAGCGAAAATATCCGTAAGCACTGATATAAGCATTGTAAAGCCTAATAAATAAACTCCCTTTTCAGTATTTCTGATACCCGAAAGTGATTTGAAAAAGAAGGTTATCATAACCGCAATAATTACTGACAACAGGGGCTCAATCTTTTCTTTCGCTTTTATTTTTGACATTAACATACCAAAAATTATAATTGCTGCTACAAACAAAACGGCAACCATATAAACATTACCGGGTATTGTAACAAAGGATAAAGCAATCGCAGCAGCGCAGGAAACTGTCGTTATTACTTTGTTTTTGTGAAGTCCCGTAGCCTTGTAAAGCTCATATATACTCTTGACGGATAAAAAGGCGATAAGAGTATTTAGGACTGCGGGAATGTGAGAAAAATATACAATCGTACCCAAAATTACGGTCAGAACTGCACCGGTCAAAACTCTTGTCAGAAACATAAAATTCCCCTCTTTTGTATTACTTGATTACAGATAAAGAATAAATTAAGAACTTCAACATATATTCAACCTAATATCAATTTTTGTTGAAAAAGCGGACATCAGCTATTCGCCGACGCCCACTTTTTGATTTATATATTCAATTTCTGTTTAGTATAACAGTAAACCTACAGCCACCGCTTTCAAGATTTTCGGCATAGACCTCACCACCGAGAATTGTAACAATCCTCTTAACAAGAGCAAGCCCTAATCCGTTTCCTTCCTGCTTATGAGATGAGTCTGCCTGATAAAACTTATCAAACAAATGCTTTTTTGCTTCTTCAGTTAAGCCGGGACCGTTATCTTCAACAGTAAAGAAAATGCTGTTCTGCTCCTTAGTAAGATTGATTTTGACAGCACCGCCGTCAGGGCTAAACTTTATTGCATTTCCGATTATGTTGGACCAGATATGATAAGAAAGAGCCTCTGAACCGTAGTATTCAATTTCCTCGAGTTCAACATTCAGCTCAATGTCTTTTTCCGTCCAGCTCTGTTCAAGGGCAACAATCGTTTCCCTTATCTGCTCATCAAGCCTGAGCTTCACCTGTTTGGTCTGAATTGACTGATTTTCGATTTTTGAAAGCAGGAGAATATTGCTGACAAGTGAAGACAGCCTTTTTGTGTTGAAAAGGATTTTCTCAATGTATTCGTTTTCCACTTCGTCAATATTTTCTGTGCTTTGCAAAAGTGTTGTGTAGCCTTCGATGGCATTTATAGGTGTTTTGAATTCGTGAGAAACATTTGAAACAAAGTCAGTCTGCAGTATTTCTGTTGAGGCAAGCTCCTTAGCCATCATATTGAAGCCTGAAAACAGCTCCTGCATTTCGGCAGAGTTGGATTTTATTTCAATTCTCGTGCTGAAATCTCCGCCTGCGACCTTTTGCATTGCCTCTCTGAGAGTTTTTATCGGTTCAAGAAAATGTTTCAGAATAAATCGTGTAGCTATTACCGCTATTGCGAGACACAGTATGTTAATCTGCACAAGAACCGAAAAGCTTGTTACCGACGGGTTAAGCTTTTTTATTAAAGCCACTATAGCAAAAGCAACAATTACACTGGCAAATACAACACAGCCGAGAATAACAGTAATCCTTGTGTTAAGGCTTACACGTGAAAAACGCAGCTTTCGTTTTTTCTCTTTTTTCATATCTTACTCACCTTATATCCTACACCTCTGATGGTGACAATTTTAAAATCCTTATTATCCTTAAATCTGTCTCTGAGTCTTCCTATATGAACATCTATAGTATGAGTATCGCTTTCAGAATCGTAGCCCCAGACATCATCCATAAGCTGTTGACGGGTGAATATCCGTCCCGGGTAAGATGCCATTTTATAAAGAAGCATAAACTCCTTCTGCGGAAGCGATACACTGCCGTCAAGGGAGTGTACGGTAAAGGTATCACATTCGAGAACAGTATCGCCTATGGTTTGTCTTCTCTCATTGATCATCTGGGCACGGCGTAAAAGAGCCTGAACACGAATAACCATTTCATTGACATTGACAGGCTTAATCATATAATCATCCGAGCCCGACAGAAAGCCCAGTCGCATATCATCAAAGGCATCCTTCGCCGTTATCATCATAACAGGTGTATTGTTTCCGTATTCACGAAGGGTACGGACAAATTCATAGCCGTCCATATTGGGCATCATAACGTCAGAGATTATTATATCAAAATAATCGTTTTCCATCGCAGCAAGAGCCTCCTTGCCGTCGGAAACCTCTTTGACTGCAAAGCCGTTTTTTATAAGCACATGAGCAAAAAGTCTTCTCAGCTCACGGTCATCTTCAGCAATAAGTATTTTAAACATATTTATCGCACCTCCTGAAGTATTCTCTTATTATTCTATATTTCTTAATCTAAAGTGTCAAGACTTCAGAGTTTACGGTTTATAATAACTTTAATTTTTCAACTGTTATTCAAGTAAAGTTCAACATCTGTTGAGAATAGATTGAAAAACAGTTGAATTTTGTCGTATATACTGTTTTTTAAAGTTTATCAAACAAAAAAACGGAGATAAAACATATGAATCTGGATTTTACATTTTTCTTTGACAGTATTATGCTCGGCGTGGGACTTGCGATGGATGCTTTTTCTGTATCTCTTGCAAACGGTCTTAATGATCCGAAAATGAAAACAGGCAAAATGTGCGGTGCTTCCGGTGTTTTTGCTCTCTTTCAGTTCGGAATGCCGATGATAGGATGGGTATGTGTTTCATCCTTTGCACAGCATTTTGCTTCTTTCGGGAAATTCATTCCGATTATTGCCTTTGTTCTTCTCTCTTACATAGGAGGAAAGATGCTTTACGAAGGAATTAAAAACAAAAATGACAGCGAAGAAGGTGCTGTCGGTTTCAAAGCACTTCTTGTGCAAGGGGTTGCCACTTCTATCGATGCACTTTCAGTAGGATTTACTGTTTCCGACTACAACTTACCCGAGGCCTTGCTTGCCTGTCTTCTTATCGGTGTTGTAACATTTTTTATCTGCTTTGCGGGACTTTTTATAGGTAAAAAGGCAGGTACGAAGCTTGCGGGAAAAGCAGGTATTCTCGGTGGTGTAATTCTTATTTTTATCGGACTTAAAATTCTGATTACAGGATAAAATAATTAAATACATATTTTAAGAGGAGAAGCAAATGAACTTTTATCACATACTTTATAACCCTTATGCAAGCTCAGGAAAAGGAGAAGAGAAAGCCAAAGAACTCTCCCGAATGCTTGAGAAAAGCAGCATAACTTATCACGATATGACAAAAATTGAAGACTTGCAAGGATTTATAAACAGTCTTGACAAGGACGAAAGCATTGTCATCTGCGGTGGCGACGGTACACTGAACCGTTTTATCAACAGCGTTGACACAGATAAAACAGAAAATGAAATTTATTGCTACTGTACGGGAAGCGGCAACGACTTTCTGCGTGATATCCATGCCGAAGACAGCACCATGCCTGTACGGATAACAAAATATCTTAAAAATCTCCCTGAGGTTACTGTTAAAGGTAAAACCTATAAATTCCTCAATAATGCTTCTTTCGGTCTTGACGGCTACTGCTGTGAAGAAGCCGACAGACAAAGACGGGAAAAAGGCAAATCATCAAACTACGCACTTCTTGCCATAAAAGGTCTTTTGTACGCGTATAAGCCACGAAACGCAACCATTATAGTTGACGGTGTTAAAAAGGAGTATAAAAAGGTTTGGCTTGCACCTACAATGAACGGAAGATTTTTCGGCGGCGGTCTTATGTCAGCACCGGATCAGGACAGACTTAATGAAAAGCATACCGTCTCTGTAGTAGTAATGTACGGTTCATCAAGACTAAAGTCTCTTCTTGTTTTTCCTTCAATGTTTAAGGGTAAGCATATTAAAAGAACCGAGATGATTGAGGTTCTTGAAGGACATGAAATCTCTGTAAGATTTGATAAACCTGCTTCAATGCAGATTGACGGTGAAACAATACTTGATGTTGTGAGGTATGATGTTAAAGCCCGTTCAGCAGTAAACTGCGAAGTTTAACTGTTGACTATATATAAAAAGGAGTTCCAAATATAACGGAACTCCTTAATTTATTTATTCTGTTCTGAGTGCTTCCACCGGATCCTTCTTTGCTGCGAGCTTTGAGGGTACAAGTCCTGCAATAAAGGTCAGGAATACACTTATGCAAATAAGTATAATCGCCGCATTAAAGGGAAGCTGAGCCGCCGCACCTGTGTTTGTCAGATGATTAAGCAGCAGATTTATGGGTATTTCAAGCAGCAGCGTACACAGAATACCGAGAACACCTGAGGTTAGTCCTATGGAAACGGTTTCTGCATTGAAGACTCTTGAAATGTCGCTCTTTGAAGCGCCTATTGAACGAAGAACACCGATTTCCTTAGTTCTTTCGAGTACGGAAATGTAAGTGATAATACCTATCATAACCGATGAAACCACAAGGGAAACAGCAACAAAAACGATAAGCACATAAGTAACAATATCAATTATCTTTGTCACCGAGGAAAGCAGTGCGCCTATGGGGTCAGTAAGGCTGATTGAATGCTCGGGATGACCCATTGATGTCACTTTGTCGTTATAAAATGAAATCATACTGTTAAGCTCATCCTTTGCCTCAAAGCTTTTCGGATAAAAGTAAATCGAGGTAGGAATGGCGGCAGACTGATAGCCTAAGGTTTCCATTGTTTTGTCGTAGGAGCATTGAGCGTTTATTGTGTCGATATACGCTTGCTTGAGTGCAATTATCTGTTCATCGCTTAAATAACCCTCCATAAGCTTTTTTTGGAGATTGGACATTTCACCGAAATTGAAAAGTGAGGACATATCCGTAATATCAACCTCTGCAAGGTCGATATTTTCAACCATACCCATAAAAGGAGTTATATCAAGGTAGCTCATATCAATAAGGCTCATATCAATATCGGCAAGGTCAAAATCATTGATGCCGAGATCCATAAATTCAAGGCCTGAAATTACATCCCTGTCGGGTGAGCCGAGCTGCTCCTGTACTACCTGAGATTTTTCTGTCTGCTCGAGGGCATAGTCCATAAGAGTTGACATATAGCCCACACCGCCTGTACCGACGGAAAGAACATTATCCTTTTTAGGACGGAGAATACCGACAATCTCTATTTCAAGTCCCTTATCAACCAGCTCTTTTACATAAGCGGTGTTGGCACTCATATCCTTCCAAAGGCCTGTCTTTTTATCCTTTTTCATATAGTCGGAATTGAGCACGAGCTTAAATCTCATATCGCAGATTTCCTCGAAGGTGTACACATCCTCGGCAGTCTGAAGCTCTTCGGAATTTTTAATGGCATCCATAAGGTTTTTGGAAAGCTCCTTCTGATCCTTTATGCCGAGAGCGTAGAGCACAAGCTCGTTGATTTCATTGTTGCCGTCAACCATAAGCACAACCTCGTGCTTTTCTACGGGGAGTCTGCCGTGAATAATATCATACTGCTTTGAGATAACCTCTGTGTCTCCGATGAGCTCTACCCATGAATCCATCATTGACAAGGACATAAAGCCCTCCATTCCAGCCATCATACTGCTTGACATTTCTGCCATCGCCACATTGGGATTAACCCTAACAACACCATCTGATGTATCAGCTTTATAGATATTAAGAGGCGTGGAATATTTGAACTGAATATCATTACAAAGAGCATCAAAGGCTTCTCTGTTATCGTCAACATATTTTTTGAAGCTCTCAATGTTGTTCGAGGAGGACTGAGCAACGAAGGTGTTTATCATCTGTGTAAACATATCGTTTACATAAATCTTATCCTCCTCGTTGTCACTGTTGAGCATTTCTTCACTCATACCCATCATAGCATTCATCATATTATCAGTATTTACCGACTCACGTTCGACGCTCATAGGATAAGCCATTAGTGTATCGTTCTGCACCTTGTCAACATAATTCTGAATACCCGTCGAAAGAGCGAGAACAAGCGCGATGCCGATAATGCCGATTGACCCTGCAAAGGCAGTAAGAAAGGTTCTGCCTCTTTTTGTTCCGAGGTTACGAATGCTCAGACCGAAAGCCGTACCGAGGCTCATTGAGGGTTTTTTGCCCTTTTTTCTTTCTTCCCTGGCTTTGACCTTTTCTGTCTGTCGGTCTGCTTCGTCGGGATTGAAGGGGTTACTGTCATCAACTACTTTACCGTCGCTGACCTTTATAATTCTGTTTGAATATTCATAAGCAAGGTCGGGGTTATGAGTAACCATAATAATGAGCTTGTCCTTGCTTATTTCCTTAAGAAGCTCCATAATCTGAACGCTTGTTTCGCTATCAAGAGCACCCGTAGGCTCGTCAGCAAGAATAATATCGGGGTTATTTATAAGGGCTCTTGCCACGGCAACTCTCTGCATCTGACCGCCGGACATCTGATTAGGCTTTTTATCAATATGGTCACCTAAGCCTACCTGCTTTAGGGCTTCTATAGCTCTTTCTTTTCTTTCCTTTTTGCTTACACCTGAAAGAGTAAGAGCAAGCTCGACATTAGCTAAAACCGTCTGATGAGGTATAAGGTTGTAGCTTTGGAAAATAAAGCCGACAGAATGGTTTCTGTAGGTGTCCCAGTTTTCATCGGTAAAGGTTTTTGTGCTTTTGCCGTTGATTACGAGGTCACCGCTTGTATATCTGTCAAGACCGCCGATTATATTCAGCATTGTTGTCTTACCGCAGCCCGAGGGGCCGAGAATTGAAACGAATTCACTTTCCCTGAAATTTATGCTCACATCGTTGAGCGCTCTGACAGTCGTATCGCCTGCAGTATAGTCTTTTATAATATTTTTTAGTATAAGCATAGGTCACACCTCCTGAAAATCCTTTTCTTCTTCTGTTTCAAAATCGTCTTCGTCTGAAAGACCGACTTTCCTCTTTTTCTTTATCACAATGATAACTGCCACAGCTATGCCGATAGCAGCGATTATAATAACGGGAGTCTTTGTTCCCTTTTCTTCGGGCTCGTAAATTACAGTAGGAAGAAATTTTTCCGTTACCTTTTCTTCGACAATAGGTCTTTCCCTGAAAAAGAGCTTATATAGCCATTCCACAGTTTCATCTGTTGTCATATTCTGTAGTTCTTCTCCCATACCGCCTGAAAACTGTGTCATCATACTGTCATCGCCGCTTCCCATAAGTCCGAGCATCATATCTCCGCCTTCGGGAGATTTCATTATTTCTGCAATAAAACGAAGAAGAGTAACTGCTATGGCAGGTTGGTCTGCTTTTACATAAGAAATCTGTACAGGCTGACCGTTCAGTGTTCTTTTGCTCTGCACTGTTGTAAGCTGTCCCATTGAAGCAAACTGCTTAATATCAAGACTTGAAACATCAATTCCCATATCGCTGTCACCGAGCATACCCGAAAGTATTTCATTTATATTTATTTCACCTGTAACGGCAGACATATCAATTATGCTTTCCATACCGAGCTCTTTAAGCATTGATGTGAGAGGATATAGAAGATTACTTATCGCCGTATTCATACCGCCGCTTTCAGTAAACCAAAGAAGATTAGGCAGAATTTCCATAATTGTATAAGCCGGCTTGTCGAGTACTCTTTCGATAAGAGCTACAACAGTGTCGACAATAGCTTTTATTCCTTCTCCCTTTGACACGGATGCTTTATATTCATCGTAGGTTTTAATGCTTTCAGCACTGCAGCCGAGTGCTTCAAGAATCGGAATAACTGCCGTGTTATAGCCGTTACTGCCGTAAATATCTATACTGCCGAGAACTGTTATTTTTCCTTCGGCAAAAAGCAGATTCAGCATAGGCTCAAAGGGTACAAGCAGATCACAAAGGGCATTTACAAAGCCTTTTCTGTTACCGTCCTTAAAGCCCCAGTTAATACTGCTGACATTATCCCATTTTGCAGTACGGTAAAGAGTATATCTTGCCGAAGAATAAGAAGCTCCTTTAAGATTATTTGCAACACCGTAGGTTGTGACATTTATACCGAGCAAATCGCAAAGCATTTTCATTTCTTCATTCTCAAAAACACCGTATACGCTCTTGGCAAGCTCCGTTACAAGTGCATTTGAATAAATCTGCGGTTCAAGTGCTTCTCTTGTATTTTTATATTTTCCGCCTTCAAGAATAAATTCATTGATAAGGTCGTCTATACCGTCAACAACCCTTTGATATTTGTCCGCACCGAGGTTGGGTGTGTACTTTACTGATGTGGGAGTATATTCAGGAAAAGTCCACGAATATTCAAGAGGCTTTGACGAGGACTGTGTGAGAACGGAAATGATGCCTTTGATGATTTCATCAGCGCTTTTCGCCATAAGAGAATCAACAGCCTTTATCATTTCAGCAGGCATTTCACCACCCGAAAGGCTGTCTTTATTGAGCTTCAGCGTATCAATAAGCCACCTTAAAATAACAAGTAAGGCATCGGCTTTATCGGCAGTAAAGCTGTCACCCGAAGCAGTACCGCAAGAAGCAAGCTCCTCAAGGTCAATCTCCGCCATTTTAAGTCCCGTGCCTTCAAGAATGTCATTAAGATTGAGGGTAAGAGACTGTGTATACTGCTCACTGTTCTGAATGAAGGAAAGTATAGTTTCTATCTTTATAAAGGTTTTTATATTGAAAATCTGAAGCCTTAATGGTTCAATGAGTTTTGAAACAGCCCTGTCGAAGCCGCCGTTTGTCATAAAATATGCCACAGACGGCAGAAGCTCTGTCAGCTTATCACAGGGTGTGTCAAGAGCCTTTTCAATCATTGTCAGCACATCTGAAGCAATATTTTCCACCATTGAGTTTTGGTTCTTTTCTGCATCCTTATAAAACTCGTCGCTTCCGGTTATCTTTTCACAGCCGAGAGCCTTCAACGTGGGAATTATTGCATTCTCATAACCAAAATCACCGTCGATACCGATAACTCTGTTAAGAGGATAATTGCCGTCACAAAGCAGAGTGTATAAAAGCTCGTTAAAGGGCGCACAAATGCACCCCAAAGCCTTTATGAAGCTATTTTTACCTGTAACGCCCCAGCTTACATCTTCAAGATTCACTTCGCTCCATTTTTGATGGGAAGCAAGCTCCTTTTGTACCTTCGGATAATTGCCGAGGCACTCTGCCACATCAGCAGTTGTAGCCTTAAGCCCTGCCGAGGATAAGCTCTCTGCGTTTTCCTCAATCATTGAATAAATTCCCGCCGTGAGAGCCGAAAGAGTTTTATCCGAATATATTTCGGGCAAAACAAGCTCACCGAGACTCTTGTCCCCGGTGCTTTCCAAAAGTGAACCTATTGCAGTATCAAGCTTCGGTATAATTTCCTGCATTTGCTCTTTGGTAACGCCCTCAGGATAGCTTTGCACCGCAGAAGCGGCAGGAGCCATAGTGAAAATGACGATAAGCACGGTTAAAAGAAACGAAACCGTGCTTCTGATTTTTTCCATTCTATCACCTCATTTTTTTCGATTTAATAGCTTTCTTTACCCATAAGATATCTGTGTGCAACCACATATTTAATTGCTGAACGGGGAGCCTTGCTGTGTATTTCATAATATGCTTTGTCCGTTACAATAAGAAGATTCATTTTAGAAGCTATGCTTATCTTTTTTATACACTCCAAAGGTATACTGTCAATGAAATCATCACCGCTGATTTCAAGGCAGTCACCCAAAAGGACAACCTTACCGTTTTCGCTTTTCAGAACTCTGTTTTCATTTTCAAGGGTATATATAATTTGCTCCGAGTCGGCAAAAATCAAATCCGATGTGTTTCTCTTATTTTCGATTTCTTCTTTGAGTATGCTCTTTTGGAATTTATCCCATTCGACTATATTGTCAAAGGGCATATCCTCACTGTGCCAGAAGCCGTAATAGTCAACCCTCGCTTTGAAATCGCATTTAGTACAGGAAAGAGTGTCACCGTGACTTTTAAGAGTACCTATTCTTTTGCATTTCGGGCAGGCATAAAGGATTATTTCAGCACTTTCGGCAGGGTTTTCGGCTGAATATATCTGCGGATTGATTTTCTGTTCATCATATATATTAAAACTTAAATCTTCTTTAATATGTTCAAATATTTCGTCAACAGACATCTTTGAGAGTTCATCTCTCGAATAAACTCTGACAACCTCACCGCTGATTTTGCCACTTCGTTTATTTTCTGCCCAGCGGGGAGCCTTAAGATAACCGCCTTTGTTTCTGAATGTGACAAGAGCGCAGTTGCCGTCCTTTACCATCTGTGCATTACGCTTTGATATGTAGCCTGTTTCACCATTGTTGGTTTTGCCGCCCTCTATATGTATTGCAACATTAACACCTGCATTAAGATTATCTACAACCTCGTTATAAAGGGAATCGGAGCCTTTTTCACGGTGATAAATAATAGGTGTTGCAAGGAAATTAAGAAGTACTCGCATAATTGGCTTTCTTGTAAGATGGTCGCTCATAACAAAGCGCATAAAGTTTCTTATACCCGCAAGCTCTGCGGCAGCATCAAAGTTATGTCCGTGGTTCGCCATAAGAATAAAGGGTTCTTCTTTTATTCTGACCTTATCGCATTCTATGTCGCATATTTTCTTAAAAGCTGGACCGATAATATTTCTTGCCGCAAAAATGATAAACTGTGAGCGACGGTATCCCTTGCGGATTTGTTTTCTCTTTTTATATTCGTTCATTTTTTCTTCCAATTCATAAGCAAGCTCTAACATATTTACCCTCCGTTATATTTCAAGATACTTTTTCAATTCTTCAAAATTCCTTTTGGCATCCTCAACACCAAGAAAATATAATTCTCCCAGCTTTTCCATATCGGGCTCAAGTCTGCCTATTGTCACAGGCTCTGAAGGGCTGATAACAAAAACTCTGCCCTCATCACGGAGTCTGTCAAGTCTGTCACACTGCTCATTGTAATTCACATCGTTAAAGGGAAGAACCCTCGCAAATTCGGGATACTCTTTATATATAAAGTTTGCAATTTTAACTTGCTCCGGCTTTACTTCATCAGGTTTACGGAAAGAATCCTCTCTTGTTTTAATAACAATTATCTTTTCATAGCCCTCATTTATTGCCCAGTCAAAAGGTATTTTACACACACAGCCACCGTCAAGGCAGGGAGTGCCGTCAACGGGAACGGGCTTTGAAACCAACGGCAGACTTGCCGATGCTCTTATTGCCTGCAGAAAATCAGAGCACCCGTCTCTGTCAATATATTCCTCTTTGCCTGTCAGAAGATTGGTTACAACGGCAACAATACGCTTTCTTTTGTCATACATTCTTTCTCTGTCAAGGGGCTCAATTTTTTCAAGATCGTTATAAAGAAAGTCAAAGCCGATTATTCCGTCATTTTTCCTTATTGCCCCTAAGCCTACATAATCGCTGTTGTGACGGAAACGCAGATTTGTACGGGCACTTCTGCCAATCTGCCCAGAAACATAATTTGCCGCATTTATGGCACCTGCAGATACACCAACGGTACAACTCATATTTATGCCTTGTGTCATCAGATAATCAAGAACACCCTCGGTATATACGCCTCTGAATGCACCACCCTCAAGAACCATACAGCCTTCAATTACACTATCAGGAGCCGTGCCACAAAGAATGTTATCTATTCCCGAATAAACCTTGCTTTTCATCATATTTATCCTTTCACATATTTTTGGTTTTACTTACCAATATTAGAGTATTATTTTCAACGGTTCCTCAACCTAAAATCAATTTTCGTTGATATTCAGTTGAATATGAATTGAAACAGCAGCTGTAAAATAAAACCATCATAAAAAAGAAAGGACGAAAAATATGATTAACTCTTTATCCCACTCACTTCAGCGAAAAGCTGTCGGAGCTCTTGTTGATATGGCCATGAGCAAAATAGGTAAAAACCGCGAAGAAGCACTGCTTAAAACAGTGGATATGGCAGAGCAATTCTGGAACGGAGATTATCCGAAAGAGAAATTTAATAATGTCAGAAACGAAATCAAAAACACCGACAGCAAATGGATGAATATTGTCAATTATCTTCTTGACGAAATCAATCCGAATGTAGCAAAGACAACCATTCTCAACCTCGGCTACGAAGCATTTTTAAGAGGTACAAAAACCATAAGAAAAAACAGAGAGATTCACGGCTGCAACATCCCTTGGCTTATTCTTTTTGACCCCACTTCCGCTTGCAATATGCAGTGTGCCGGATGCTGGGCAGGTACATACGGAAACAAGCATAATCTTTCCTTCGACGATATGGACAGGATTGTAACCGAGGGCAAGGAATTAGGTACATATCTTTATCTTCTTACAGGCGGTGAGCCTTTGGTGAGAAAGGACGACATTCTCCGCCTCGCCGAAAAACACAATGATGTCCAGTTTGCTGTTTTCACTAACTCAACTTTAATTGATGAGCCTTTCTGCAAAAGAGTTACAGAGGTCGGAAACATTGCTTTTCTTGTTTCCATTGAAGGCTCCCCCGATACCAACGATGCAAGAAGAGGCTTCGGTCACTATAACGCCGTTATGACAGCTATGGAGCTTATGAAAAAGCACGGTATTATTTTCGGCACATCAATATGTTATACCAAAGATAACATTGAAGCAGTAACAAGCGACAGCTTTCTTACTATGCTTTCGGATATGGGTGCAAAATTCGGGTTCTATTTCCACTATATGCCCGTAGGAAATAAAGCAGTTCCCGAGCTTATGCCTACTGCTGAGCAAAGAAAATATATGATCAAACGAATCAGATATGTCAGAAGCAAGGAATGTAACATTCCCTTCTTCCCAATGGACTTCCAGAATGACGGCGAATTTACCGGCGGCTGTATTGCAGGCGGCAGAAACTACTTCCATATTAACTCTGCAGGTGATGCAGAGCCTTGTGTATTTATCCACTATTCAGATTCGAACATTCATAACAAGTCAATTATTGAGATCCTCAAAAGTCCGTTGTTTATGGCATATCGCAAGGGACAGCCCTTTAACCAAAATCATCTTATGCCCTGTCCGATGCTTGAAAATCCGGAATGTCTTGAAAAGCTTATTGCCGAAACAGGAGCGGAAAGTACAGATTTGGAATCACCGGAAACAGTTGAACATCTATGTTCGAAATGCAAGGCATATTCAGATAATTGGAGTTCTTGCGCCAAGGTATTGTGGGAAGAAAGAAAAGGAAGCGAGAAAAAATGAGTGGTGGTCCCGGCCTGAGGATAAAGATAGTAAAAGGTGTTTGCGAAGGCATTTTTAAGCCTGAAATTATCTTTGAGGACAGCACATTTCAAGGTAGGCTCCTCAACGAGCCTATGGTGATTATATGTAATCACACAAAAAGAAGCAAACAACACAAATTTGTTCTGGCTGACGGGCCTACTCTTCGCTGTGTTTTTATGAACAAAAATGTCTGCTCACTTATGGCTAAGGATATTCTTGAAAAGCCCGTAATAAGGACGGTTATGAAGGGTCTTGACTGCATTCCCGTTGACCGTTCAGTTGCAAGCACGCAGTGGATAAGAGACTGTAAAAGCGAGCTGGACAGCGGCCTCTCTGTAATAATTTTCCCTGAAGGTACTACTATTAAGGAAAATGCCATCGACGAATTCAAGCCCGGATTTGCTCTGCTTGCAAAAATGGCAGGAGTCAAGGTTTTGCCCGTTGCTATAAACGGAAAATACAAGATTTTCGGCAAAAAAGAGCTGAAAATCAAAATCGGAATTCCGCAAGAGCTTTCACACAGCACATACTCAAGAGATTATCTTCAGAACGAAACTGACCGATTCAGAAATATTATTAAAGAAATGTATAACGAAATTATATGAAAGGAACATAAATATGAATCAAAACATTGCTGACAAACAAAAGGAGTATTTTTATTCAATGCTTTCAGATGAAGAAAGAGATCTTCTTCACTATCTTCCGACTGTAGCCGATTTGTTGAAATTTGCAGCCAAAGAGTATGCTCACTTACCTGCAATATCCGACGGTGAAAGCATTACCGACTATGAACAATTGGAAAAAAGAGTTGCTGTAAGACGCGGATATCTTAAGAGCCTCGGTCTTAAAAAAGGCGACAGAATTGCCGTATATTCTCAGAATACGGTTGAAGCAATGGAGCTTTACCTTGCAATAACAACAGGCGGATATGTAAGCCTTATGTTGCCTGCTGCATTAGACAGCAATACACTTTTCGCTCTTTGTAAAAAATTTAAAATATCACATTTATTTTATGATAAAACTCTAGCAGACAACATTCCCGACGGAATTTCATCATGCTCAACCGAATTTGTTGTGGCTTCTCTTGGCGAATACGCCAATTTGAAAAAAGAAGATATATGTTCGATTTGTCTGACCGGCGGTACAACAGGCACACCAAAGGGTGCTGTGCTCACTCACGGTGCTATTATGCGCGGCGCTTTCAACGGCTGTTTTATTCCCGGTGGCGTGCTTTACCAGAAATATATTGCAATTCTGCCTTTCTCTCACATTTTTGGTCTCGTGAAAGGATTTCTCTCGTGCCTTTATACCGGTGGACAGGTTGTCGAATGCCGCGATATAAAGCGGGCGTTTGCAGAAATTCCCGTGCACAAGCCCACTACCCTTATCCTTGTACCGGGTATGGCAGAAATTATAGTAGGACTTTCCAAAAAGATGGGCAAAAATTACTGCAGCAGCTTAAAGACCGTTGTTACGGGTGCTGCACCGGTTTCTCCGAAGCTTATGAAAGAGCTTGATGCACTCGGAATCAATGTTCTCGCAGGCTACGGATTGACAGAGGGTGCAAACCTTTCTGCAGGTAACAAAGCTGTCCTTGAAAATCCTGATTCCATGGGTATGATTTATCCCGAACAGCAGTTTAAAACGGTTGACGGTGAGTTGCTTCTCAAGGGTGATAACCTGATGCTCGGATATTTTGAGGACGAAGAAGCAACAAAAGCTGCATTTGATGAAGATGGCTGGCTTAAAACAGGTGATCTCGCAAAATTTGATGAAAACGGAAATATTTATATCGTAGGAAGAATCAAAAATCTTATAATTCTCGATAACGGTGAAAATGTATCGCCCGAAGAAATTGAAGAGATTTTCGACAGAGAAGAGATGATTAAGGACTGCCTTGTAAAGGAAGATAAGATCGGAGAAAGAACCGTTATTGCAATTGAGATACTTCCCGATTACCTTGTGACAGGTGAAATGAGTGATGAAGCTGCAAGCTCCGCCTTCTCCGAGGTTGTGTCAAGAATCAACAAAACCCTTCCCGATTATAAAAAGGTTTCCAAATTCACTGTAAGAAAAGAAGATTTTAAACGCACAGGTGCAATGAAAATTGCAAGAAATCAGGAGTAAAAAAATGGATGATATTTTAGAAAAACTCAAAGAAATTGTTTCTCAGACTCTGCCGGAAATTGATGTGAGCGATGTGACATATAACACCTCTCTGAGATATGATCTCGGACTTGATTCGATAGGTACCATAATGATAGGTATTGCTATTGAGGACGAGTTCGGCGTTATGTTTCCACCTGAGTTTTCCTTTGAGAGTGTCGGGGAGATATGCGATTATCTTGAAAAAAACATTGACTTTTAAGCACAAGGTCATGTCAGCATTTCAAAAAAAAACAGAAGAATAGGATGACAAGAAATGAAAGATAAATTAGGCTATTACTTAAAAAATTGGAAGACCGTACCGAATCTTATATCCTTTGTAAGAATACTGCTTATACCCGTATTCGCCGTTTTGTTTTATAACGGTCAGACGGTTTCCGCAGCTGTTATTCTTGCTTTGTCGGGTCTGTCTGACCTTGTTGACGGCAAGATAGCAAGAAAGTATAATCAGATCAGTGAGCTCGGCAAAATTCTTGACCCCGTCGCCGATAAGCTTACGGTCTTTGCAATAGCAATAATACTTTATCTCAAATTCAATAAGGCTCTGAATCCGACACTGAATGCATTTTCATGGGTGTTTCTCCTTTTCATAATCAAGGATTTTGTAATGATATTCTTTGCCTTTATCATGATTCTTATTGGTCTTCGTCCCTGTGCAGCAGAAATTTTCGGTAAAGTTGCAACAACAGCATTTTATGTTGTAATGGTTATTATTATGGCTGTGGGACCGGAGGTCGGTGCTTTCAGAAATTATTTTTGTCTGCCCGACAGTGTAACGATGATTCTTGTTTCAATTGCTGCAATGCTTACCTTTGTTGCCTTTTTCAGTTATCTGCCCGATGTTTTCAGACAGTTCGGTTCTCTCAGAAAGAAAAAGACGGAGGATAAAACAAGTGAGTAATTTAAAAATAACAAAAAACAGCACTCTTATAAGTGCCATAGAATTTATCATAGGTCTGATACTTTTATTCAGACCTGAAGGCTTTACATCGGTTATTATTGTTTGTTTGGGTATCGTTTTAATCTTACTCGGAGCAAGCAGCACGGTAAATTATTTCCGTACTGAAAAAAGTGAAGCGATGAAGACTAATCTGCTCTCAAAAGGCTTGCTGTGTCTTATCGGCGGTATGTTCTTTGCTTTCAACTCAAAGTGGTTCATAAAGACATTTCCGATTTCAACAGTCCTGTACGGAGTGTTTATGCTCCTTTTAGGAGTTGTTAAATTTCAAAGTTCAGCAGATGCTTTCAGATTTAAAATGAAGTACTGGTACATAAATCTTATCGGTGCTGTTCTGACTCTTTTCTCTTCGGTTACGATTATCACAAACCCGTTTACTTCTACCGAGTTCGTTTGGAAATATATCGCGATAGCTCTGCTTGTTGAGGCTGTACTGGATATACTGTCGTATCTTTTATCAAACAAGGAGACTGATACACCTGTAAATGCTGATACGGTAATTACAACAGAATAATAAATCAGAAGTGCATCGGTTTATCCTTTGCACTTCTTTAATTTTATGACATTGTATGTTATAATAACAAAAACGTTGTTCCTGATCGGAGATGTAGAAATGCTGCTTTTTGAACAGACAAAAACTTATTCCTATCGTGACCCTGCCGCATACATAGAAAACGGTACAATATATCTGTTTTTCACATTAGTTGAAAACACTCCTGAAAGACAGTATTTTTATGTTGCAATGAGTCAAAGCAGAGATTTTGTTAATTGGAGTAAGTTTGAGATACTTACGGAAAAGGATAATCTTATGAATTATTCGTCGCCCGGAAATGTTATTAAGTTTAATAACGACTATTATCTTTGTCTGCAAACCTATCCGAGAAAAGACGGTCAGATTTAAGGTAACGAAAATTCAAGAATCTTTACAATGAAAAGTAAGGATTTACTGAATTGGGAAAAACCCGTTTTGCTGAAAGTCAAGGGTGATATTTCCGAATGTGATATGGGTAGAATGATTGACCCTTATCTTCTTGATGACGGTAATAAGTTTATCTGCTTTTTTAAACAGAACGGAGTTTCTTACAGTACATCAAAAGATTTAGCAAATTGGCAGTTTCAAGGCTTTACTGAATGCGGTGAGAATGTCTGTGTTATAAAAGAAAATGACGAATATCTAATCATTAATTCTCCCGACAACGGCATAAACATTATGGCTACCAAGGATTTTAAAACATTCACAGATGTCCGGACTTTGTATCTTAACCAGGAAAACAAGCCTTGGGCGAAGGATAGAATTACTGCAGGTTTTGTTATTGATGCAAGCAGTATTTCACCGCATAAATATGCTATGTTTTATCACGGTGATAATGAGGATAATTATCTTTTTGGGGCATCTCTTGCAGTAGCATTTAGTGATGATTTGATAAATTGGAGCAAAGAATAAGGACCGTATTAACGCAGTCCTTATTGTTTTATGTTATGCAAATATCAGTTCTGCACAGACAATTTCTCTTGCCCGTGACTGAATGTTTTCCATTCTCTGTACCCATTTAAGCTGGTCTTTCTCTTTAAGTTGCTCTGTGACGCCTTCTACATCTTTCATCTGATCAATCAAAAGGTCATACATTTCATTTGCCTGACGGTCAATATCTGCAAGATACGGCCAAAGTGTGCATTTAGTTACCATTAGCATAAATAGACCTCGTTTATTATGTTCAAGGTAGTTTTTGTGCATCATTCCCCACTTTCCAACAGTAACATTTGCTTGTTCGGGCGGCAAGATAATATTAGGAATTTTAAAATCCCCAACCTGTCGATAAGTTATCTTTGTTTTGTTTGCCATAGTTCTGTCCTCCTTATTTTTCATATATATCAATGAGTTTTAAAAGCAGTTCGTCAACATCCTCTGTGGGCAAATCCTCCGCCAAAAGCATATTGCGAAACTCATTCATACCGTTGATAAGTAAATTGCATTCGAAGCTGTTAAGTTTAAGTTTGATTTTCTTACGGAACATAAATTTTACCTCCTCGTATTTTGTAATTACATTGTACAAGGAGGCTCGACTTTTGTCGAATGTGTGAGATTATTATTTTACAAAAGTATCATACGCAAATCTCGCACCGAACCTGAAACCCGAAATAAAACCGTCAGAAATGCTGATACTTGAAAACTCATTGTATGCACTTGCATAATTTGAGAACAGCTTTTTTCTTCTTCAGTGGGCTTTGAGGACAGTTCTTCTTCCTTCTTTACAAGTTCGTTTAACCTCTTTTTTAGCTTTGGTGTAATTTCGGTAGTGAGTTCTTGCGGCTCAAGGTTGACATAGAATAATTCTTCAATTATATTTGACATTATGTATTCCTCCATGGTACACTGTCTTTAAACTCAAATGATTTTGGTTGCTGAATATATAGTGTCTGTGCCGGGTTTTACAATGTTGAGTAAATCCCTTATGAGCACCCGCACCAAAAAATCCCGTTCTTCGGAACGGGATTTTTTTATGCCATATTCAAGGAGAATACCAAAGATGTCTAAAATTAAAGCCTTTATAAAAAAAGAGCCCGTGTTCTTTATCTCTGCACTTTGCGCCCTTGGCACGATAGTTCTCGTTCCGCCCGATAAGGAATACCTCGGTTACGTCGACTTCCGCGTGCTTTGTCTGCTGTTCTGCCTGATGGCAGTTGTTGCAGGATTCAAAAGCGTCGGTATGTTCAACGCTCTTACTTATCAGCTGTTGAGCAAAATTAAAAGTGGCAAAGCCTTAGGCGTTACCCTTGTTGTGCTACCCTTTTTTAGCTCAATGCTTGTCACAAACGATGTTGCCCTCATAATCTTCGTTCCCTTTACAATTGCTCTTCTGCTGGGCTCAGGCTGTGGAAAAAGCATTGTGCCCGTGATTGTGATGCAGACCGTTGCCGCAAACCTCGGCAGCATGGCGACTCCCGTGGGTAATCCGCAGAATTTATTTTTGTATTCAGCCTTTGAGCTTTCCGCTTCGGAGTTCTTCTCCGTCACTCTCCCCCTGACGGCGGTGAGCCTTGCCGTGCTGATTATTGCATCACTCCCACTTTTGCCCAAAAGCATTGAAAGAGACGACCTGAAAAAGGAAGCCGTCACCGATAAAAAGAGACTTTTGGTTTACGCTCTGCTGTTTGTGCTTTCCCTGCTCACGGTTTTCAGAGTTATCCCCTACCAGGCAACAACGGCAATTACCGTGCTTGTTTTTGCCGTAATTAACCGCAGGGTGTTCAAAGAAGTTGACTTTATGCTCCTTCTTACCTTTGTGTGCTTTTTTGTGCTTTCGGAAAACCTCGGCAGAACCGAAGCGGTGCGTGAATTCCTTTGCAGCCTGCTCGAAAAAAGCACCCTGCTTACCTCAATTGGGGCAAGTCAGGTAATAAGCAATGTTCCCGCCGCCGTGCTTCTCTCGGGCTTTACGGATAACTGGCGAGAGCTTCTTTCGGGGGTTAACATCGGAGGACTCGGCACTCCCGTTGCCTCCCTTGCAAGCCTTATCACCCTCAAGCTTTACCTCAAGGCTCCTGAGGCAAAAATCGGACGTTTTATGGGCGTTTTTACCCTTGCCAATGTAATCGGGCTTGCGGTGCTTATCGGGTTTGTGATGGTTGTTTAAGCTTAATATAAAATATAAAAGCGGCTGTTTGTAGCCGCTTTTATTCATATGCACCTGTTTTAATCACACCAACACCTACACCCATTCTGCCACCACGGAGCATATATTCCTTTGCCCGCCTTTGCAGGTCGGTGCCTTCGGGATAGCTGCGTTTGAGAAGCCGACGCTTGCCGTAAATGCGTTCAATAGCCTGCTTGTCAATTTTCATGCTGAAGCGGATATCAAAAAGTGACATAAAGGAAAGAATATTGCTGCCCTCTGCCATAAAGTCACGGTTGCCCTCATAAAGCAACCAGCTTTCACAGAAGTAATAATTATAGATGTAGTCGGGGAAATGCTTTGCGAAAAACTCATCAGCACGGTTTAGTGACTCGATACACCTTGATTTTTCAAGCTTCTCCCCTTTCGGGATGTGAACATAAATGACCCTTTCACCGCATTCAAAGGGAAGCTTTTTGTAGGGCAGGGATTTGTTGTTGCACTCATAAAGCTGAAACTGCAGTCTGCCAAGCCTGAAAAGCTCAAAGCTGACGTGATTTTTCAGCCATCCGTAGTTTTTTAAGCCCTTGTTGCCGCATTCCTCACACCAGATGCGGATGTCACTCATTGTGTCATAGTAGATTTTTTCATCAACGCCCTCTTCGTCATACCTTGCCTTTATCCTTACAGCAAGGGTGAGTACAACAGCAAGTCGGGTTATATAATTTTCCTTCCTGAGAATGTGAAAGCCCTTTTCGGTGCATTTATCAGCAAGGGTGCTTTTGCGTTCAGCACTAACATTTTCAAGTGAGTGTATAAGCTGTGGCTCAATTCCGAGCCGCTTTGCAAGCTTTATCATATTATACTGTCCTTAAAAGTAGCTGACCTTGATTCTCTTACCCATCTTTTTCAGGCTTTCGGTAAGCTCCTTGACAAGGTTCATTTTGATACTGAAATTAATAGGAAGATCGGGATTCTGATGAGCCGGATTGATTGCCCTGCCCACATAAAAGTTAATATCCGTAGCCTCCTCAAAAAGCAGACGGCTGATAAGTGAAGCACCGTCGCGTTTGAAGCTCCAATGCTCATAATAGGCGTTTTCACCAAGGTAATCCTTGGCATATTCAACCACCTTGTTGACAGTTATAACACCCTCAGTCACAAGATCCACGCCGTCAATTTCCGCTGTAGGAGGAACATCGCTTTTTTCAAAGCAAAGACTTGCCCTGACGGTTTTGCCGAGATACTTAGCCGCTATAGACGAGGTTGTGCCACCGCAGATAATGTGCTTGCCTTCCTTTGAGAAAAACAGCGACATCATACGGTTTGCATCATCAGGATCGGAAGGTGGGCCGAAAAGCAGATTCATCGGCACCCTTTTACGAATTCTGACAACACAGGCAGTTGCATCGTCTCCCGGCTTGCCGCCGTAGAGCTTATTACATTCATCTACAAGCATTGTAGAAAGATTTTTAGCCGTGTAGCCCGCAGGAACTATTGTTTCCATAAAATCAATGATATCTTCACGCTTCCAGCCGAAGTTATAGGTAAGGCCTATACCGGCATGGGGACAACCGTCGCTCATTGCAATAAAAATATCGTTTTCCTGAAGCTTGATAACAGAACGGAAAATCTTTTTGCCGCCTATGTTCATCTCAGTTTTAGGATAATCATAGTTCTTTTCGTCTCGCAGAAGAATAACGTGGGGATTATCATACTGAATAATCTCTGCAGTATCGTTATTGATAAGGTGAAGAATGGTGAAGGTTGAGTATGCTACTCCCCTTACTGAGCAGACGGGTAAGGTTGCCGCAATAGTGGAAACACATTCTTCCACAGGCAGACCCTCCGCCATCATTGTTGAAATAATTTTTGAGGTAAGGGTTGAAAGAATACTTGCCTTAACACCGCTTCCCAGACCGTCCGCAAGTACAATAACGGTTGAATTTTCTTTTTCTTCAACGATCTCCAGGTGATCGCCGCAAAGCTCCTCACCAAAATGGTTTATACTTTTATATCCGATGTCAGCACAAAGATCATTCATCAGCTATCGACTCCTTAAGCTTGGAAAGTGCAATTTTTGTTTCAGCCGCTGTTTCGCCTAAAAGTGAAGCAATCTCCTGAACAATTCTCATCTGCTTTTCAACAACCTTGTCTGCAACCTCGATTGTCTGACGGCTGATGTTTTCTTTTCTCTCACGTTCATATTCCTCGTCGGTCACATCACGCATTATGCCTACAAGAAGGTGAGACTCCTTATCGTAAACTATGGTCTGCTCAATATAGCGGTTATATTCGGCAAGGTACACACGCTGATCCTTTACGTTTTTTCCGCTTGTAAGCACATTCATAAATACACTCGGGTCAAGAATACGGATAACCTGATCACCAAGGACATCTGATGCCGAACGGATATTCATAATCTTACGTGCCGCCTCATTGATCTGCTGAACCTCAAGATTCTCGTTGAGCACAATAAGTCCGTTGGGCGTGTTTTTTACAACTGTATCAGAAAAGCTTTCAGCCTTATCCTTAAGGAAAGGAAGGCACATTGAAATTTCTGCCTTGCCCTGACAGATTGCAACAGCCTTTTCGCGGCAGGTGTTATAACCGCAAGAGCCGCAATTCAGCTCATCAGACGGACGGAATTTACCCATACGGCGAAGAGCGCTGCCTATTTCGATTTCCGAAGGCATAGGAAGCTTATGCTCAATATATGTAAGATGCTTTTTAAGCTCAACGGCTCTTGGCTGTGAAACAGGGAAATCCTTACTTCCGGCATAAGCGGCAACCTCAAGATAATCCTTTATATTGGAATCGTGGTGATATTTTTCAATAACCGGACCGCCTACACAGCTTCCGTTACAGGATGACATTTCAATAAAGCACTTGTGAATTTTACCTTTTTCAATATCTCTTAAAACAGCCATACAGTTTTCTACACCGTCAATGGCAACATAGGTATAACCGCTGTTCTCCTCCATTGTTTTAAGTATACCGCCCGTTGTCGGAAAGAAGCGGGCGCGGCTGTTTTCATTACTGTCAGTTTCATACTGAAGCTCAACCTTCTCTTCCTTCATCCATTTTGTAAGCTCTTCAAAGGTAAGAACAGCATCAACAATGCCTGTATAATAATCTGCCTCGTCCTTTTTGGCAACGCAGGGACCTACAAAAACGGTTTTTGCATCAGGGTATCTTCTCTTTATATCAATACAATGAGCCTGCATCGGCGACATTACATCGGCGAGATATTCAAGGCATGAAGGAAAGTGCTTTTGAATAAGAAGATTGACTGAATGACAGCAGGAGGATATAACAACATCCCTGTCCTCCTCACGGAGCATTCTTTCATATTCATTTTTTACAATGGTTGCGCCTATTGCTGTTTCCTCAACATCAAAAAAGCCCATCTTTTTAAGAGCTTCTCTCATTGAAATTATGCCGGCTCCGTCATAATTTGCAATAAACGAAGGAGCAAGGGAAACAACTACCTTTTCACCGCTCTGTATGAAAACCTTAACCTTTTCTGTTTCGTCAACAATCTGCTTGGCATCCTGGGGACAGACAACAAAGCACTGACCGCAGAGAATGCACTCATTGCCGATAATATGAGCCTGATTACCTGAAAAACGGATAGCCTTAACGGGACAATGCCTTATGCACTTATAGCAGTTTTTACAGTTGGATTTTTTTAAAGTAAGACAGTCAGACATTTACATTCAACCCCTTTCAGCATTAATGATATCCAGAACGTTTTCCTTGAAAAACTCCCTGAAGTTTTCCTTTGTTATACCTGTGTGAATATCGTCGTCAACCTGTACAGTCACACCTACACGGTTACATTTACCGATACAGAAGCTTCCTGCAAGAGTTACCTCATCTGTAAGGCTGTACTCTTCAACTGACTTCTGAAGCAGTTCAACAATTTCGGGAGAGCCCTTTAAATGACATGACGATCCTACACAAATCTGAATAATCATTGCTTTACACCTTCGATAAAATACTTTTTATATGATTATAATCACTATATCACATTATCCCGATATTTTCAATTAAATTTCGAACTAAAATAAAAAAGATGTCGGCAAGTGCCGACATCTCATACTGTTTAAAATTACAGAAGCTTAAGATAAAGCTCTCTGATTTCCTCAACGCTTGTATCTCTGGGGTTGCCGGGACGGCAGGCATCGTCAAAGGCTGACTGTGCAAGGAAGTCAACATCCTCTGCCTTTACGATATCCTTAAGGTCAGCGGGAATGCCGACATCAACAGAAAGCTGCTTAACGGCATCAATAGCTGCCTTTCTTGCTTCCTCAAGGCTCATTGCGTCAACACCTTCAACGCCCATAGCCTTTGCGATATCTCTGTACTTTTCACCGGTTTCGGGAGCGTTATATTCCATAACTGTGGGAAGAATGATTGCATTAGCAACGCCGTGGGGTGTATCATAAAGTGCACCGAGAGGATGAGCCATTGAGTGAACAATACCGAGGCCGACATTTGAGAAGCCCATACCTGCGATATACTGACCGAGAGCCATGCCCTCTCTGCCCTCTGCTGTATTTTCAACTGCACCGCGTAGGCTCTTTGCAATGATTTCAATAGCCTTGATGTGGAACATATCACTCATTTCCCATGCGCCC
>JAFULG010000084.1 GCA_017473435.1 Clostridia bacterium
ATTGTTTCATAGAACTGATTATCTGTGGTAAGGGCAGCCATACTGTCTTTATATTCCAAAAATAATTCAAGATATGATTTATCCATCTGACCTTTTGCCCCTTTTTGGTGAATTTACTAAGGCTTACATAAGCTTCTGGAGTCTGAGAAGATATTCCTTAGATTCCATCATATTTGACTTACCGAAATGCTTGTTAAGGTAAGTGATAAGTCCGTCAATTTCATCACGGATGAATGAAAGGTTCAAGCTTTCAAACTTACGGAGAATTTTGTGGCAAAGAACGAAGTCGATACCGTCGATTTCTGTTCCGCCGCAGCCAACATAAGCAGGAACGAATTCCTTAAGCTGCTTAACAATACGGTTACCGAAAGCAAGACGGAAATGCTCAATAACATAGTCATCAAGCTCCTCAAGCTTGCGAAGGTTTTCATCGGAAACCTTATATTTTTCCTGACATTCCTTGAACATACCCTCAAGGTGCTTGTAGCTCAAAGGAAGCCATTCGGTGTAGGGAGCATCAAATGCTTTGCCCTTACTGTTGATATCAATGGGAATTGCACGGTCATAAACCTTATCGGAAACGGCGAAGGTAGAGTCGTCGTTGTTGATTGTGCCGATATACCACATATTTTCAGGAAGCTTAAGCTTACCGTCGAAAAGATGCTTGGGGTCAGTGGGCCATACGCTGGGAACAAGAGATACAACCCATTCTTCTCTTGTCGGCATTTCGAGGATTGAAAGAAGCTCGGCGAAGTAATACTCAACACGGGCGATGTTCATTTCGTCGAGAACAGTGATGTAGATTTCTTCCTTATAAGTTGCTTCATACATCTTCTTGAGAACTTCAGTTTCGTTGAATCTCTTTGTGAATTCGTTGAAGTAACCGAAAATTTCAGTACGGTCACGCCAGGAAGGCTGAACTGAAGCGATGATTGCAGGGTTTCTTAAGAATTTACCCCAGGCGTAAGCAAGAGATGTTTTACCTGTACCTGAAATACCCTGAAGGATAATAAGTCTTGTGGTTGCAAAAGATGCAATAAAAAGACGGATGAGCTTTGGCTCATAGTAAAGATGAAGCTGTGAACAAGCAAAATTGCGGAATCTGTCACAGATTTCGGGAAGTGTGATTTCATTATCAAACTCAGGAGCAACGTAATTTTCGATTTCGATGTCAACCTGAGTACATTTGTAGAATCGGCTGTAGTCGTCGGCTGTTTTGTCAACCTCGTCAGACTTCTCTTCCTCTTCTTTCTTTTCCTCATACTCCTCGTAGGGGCTCTCACCGGGCTTGAGACCAAGCTGTGAAACCTTCATAGCAAGAATTCTTTCTTTCTCTGAAGAGAGCTTGATGATTTCACGGTTGAGATTGCCTACCTCGTTGAGAAGCTCTTCCTGGTCAACGATTGTCTTGCGAACTCTGATGTATTTTTTAACAAGAATTACTATCAATATGACAATAACTGCAAGAATAGCAACCGTTGCAACTACTGTAAGGATTGCAATAATCCAATCTACGGCAGTAAAGCTGGCTGAATTTGCCTTGAAAATGTTTATGTAAGCAGGGATATTGAACATATTTACTATGCCCATTCCGATGCCCTTGAAAATACCGAACAAGCCCTGAATAAAGAACTGATTCAGAAACTCGGATATAAAGGTTGTAACTGCTGTCATTTTTGGTCACCCTCTTAATGATTTATATAAATATGTGAATGTTAATCAGTTTTCTGAGCCGTTATCGGAGCCGCCGGACTTTTTCTCAGCTTCCTGCTGAGCAAGGTACTCTTCAATAGCCTGACGCTTAACGTCATCGGAAATCTTTTCAGCTTTTGCTGTCATAAACATAGCAATAAGCTTGTATACCTGCCAGATGAAGAAGAGAGCCAAGGGAATGATTACGCAAATCATAAAGCCGAGCTGACTCTGGAGAAAATCAAGAGCATTACCGAAGCCGCTGATGGTGAGACCCTTCACGTAATTGCCGCTTTCGTCAACACCGGCACCAATCTGCCTTGCAACGATGTCATCGGGATAAACCTTCTGATTATCCTCTGTTTCCATCGCGTCACCCTTTGTTACGTAATAATAAACAGAACCGTCATTATTAAGCTGAACATCGAGAATTCTATGGGTGTTAAAGCCTTTTACGGTATTACCGGCACCATCCTGCATAAGGGTATAAAAGGTGATAACATCACCGACTTTAAGCTCCTCCTGAGGATTTATTACCTCTTTTGCAATAATAAGGTCGCCCTTTCCGATTGTGGGGCTCATTGAATCTGTCTGAACCGAGAACGGTGTATAGCCCGCTACATTACCTATACCTGTTTCAGAGCTTTTGGACGTGAAGGTCATTACCGTTATGGCAATTGCCACAACTATAAGAATAACCAGCAAAACGTCCGAAATAACGCCTAAAATACTTTTGCCTTTCTGTTCCATTTAACATTCACCTCATATTATAGTTGCTGACTGAAAAAGTCATTTACAGGCATTTTAGCAAATATCTGTAAATCGCTCTTTCAGGGAGGGATAAGAGGAACGGCGCCTTCCGACGACACCGTTCCTTAAACGGCGAGGTTCCGGCGGAGCAGAGCAACTACTCCGCCGTATAACTAAATTAAATTATGTTTTGATTAAGTTAAAACCGCATAATCCGAATGGATTAGTCGATTGTGAACTTAAGGTTTGCAGTAAGAGCTGCACCTGCAACTGAGTTCAAGCAGTCAACGTCCTGACCTTCAACCCAGATGTAAACTCTAACCTTTGTGATGCCGGCGCTAAGGTTAAATGACTTTGCTGAAGCATCTGTCTTATCTGTAACCAATGTTCCCTGTACGGTGTTAATATTACCGGCAGCTGCAACAACACCACCATATGTCTCTACATTTGTAAATGTAGAAGTCAAAGGTTTCGTTTCCTTTGCTCCAGCAGTCAAACCTGCAGCAATAGCATCATCAGAGCGATTCAATGAGTCAACTTCATATACAACGTTCTTTGTACCAGCTGCAAATGCGTTGAGTCCCTGTGCGGTCACAGCATCAGTTCCTATAGATACTGTTCCAAGTGGGGTAAATGCAACTCTAAGAGCTGAAAGAATCTTTGAATTGCTGTTGTCAGTAAATGTAGATGTGCCAAAGTAAACTGTTTGAGCCTCTGCAACCTTAAAGAAAAGGTCGAAAGCAATAAGACCTGCAGCATCCTGGCTGTCTTTGCTCTGAGTAACAGCTGTTGCAGTAGCACGACCTGAATCGTTCAAAGCGGCTTTGAAGAAGTTGGCATAACCAGTAGAAGAGTTAGCAGCTCTGAAAGCAGATGAAACAGGGATCAAATCTGCAGGATAAAGGTTGTTATTACCTTCATAAGCGTCATAACGGCTTGTTGTTGCGTCGTCATTGTCAAAAATTTCATCAACGGTAAGGCTTGCTGTCCATGCTGAAGCATTAGCTGAAATCTGGATACCTTCAGGAGATGAAACTGTGAGGTCCATAGACTCAACTGAAGCTTCTTTACTCATGGAGAACCAAGCGAACGTTGAAGATGTGAGAACGATAGCTGAAACGATAAGCATAGCAATCGCTGACACAAACGCACGTTTTTTGATTGTCTTTTTCATATCTTTACCTCCATAAAGATTTCGCATGCCTTGGCGACCGTTAACCCGTCGCCAAATCATTCGTTTAATTTATATCCTGTGTGTTGAATTTTTTTGAATCGGAATCAAGGAAAAGTGTTTGCCCAGGGTTAGTCAAAGGTTGCTCCTTTTCACTCCTCCTACGCAGCCTCGCCGCTGTCATCAAGTGTTTCAATGAGCTTTAAGTCCATAGAAAACTTGATCTCTCCCTCAAGAATATCATCAACACACTCGGGATCGTCACCTTCGAACCAGATGGCCACCGTAAAACGGTCAACCGCTCCTGCCTCGAAATCCTCGTTAGTGAAGCCGGCAACCTGCCTGCTGCTAACAAAGTTTTTGTCAGCGTACGCTTCAAGCACGCTGGTGCTGCCGAGAGTAGGCTTTGCAAACACTGTTGACTCGCCGTTGTGCGTTACCATAACGCGGACAGCCTCGTCTGCGCCCTGAGTAGCACTTTCAACGTTGAGCTTTGCGGTGTAGCCCGCTTTCTCGGTGCCTGTGTTTTTAACATAAAATGAATATGTAAAATAATACATTCCGTCTTCCGTAAGGAAATTATGAGAACCGTCGTAATCATTTATATCTGCGGGAAGAAGAGGATATGTACCCTCGCGCATATTTTCAAATGCACTGCCTTCGAGAATTCTTGCAGGATTGCTGAAATCAGGTGTTTCGCTGATTGCGATACCTGCATTGAAGGCATCTGCGTTCGTTGTAACGGTGAAATTACCGTTGCTGATATATGTGGTGCAGGCAAACAAGCCAAAGAGGAAAAGCAACAGTATAATAAGTATAATAGTAAGAATTCTGATAAGTGCCTCTCTCTTATTGAGCTTTTTGGAGCTTGTTTTTACCGAATATTTGCCCATATTATCATTAGCGGCAGATGTCGGCTGTGCATCTTTTTTGTTTTTCTTTGCCAATGCAACCCGCTCCTTTCTTACACGATTGATTTCTCGTTTCCGGGCTTACCGTAAAACGGGCCCTTAAGCTGGTCAACACCAAGCTTTTTGAGAAGCTCTGCTTTCTCAGCAGTGTCAATGCCGTCAACTCTGGTTTCAACCTCAATCTTTTTAGCAAAATCAATAAGACCCTGAACCATATTCTGTGTTCGTTCGCTTTCCATGATGTCTTCAATGATTGAAGCGTGAATACCTATGTAGTCAACATCATAATGGCTGAGGTTACTCAGGGATGTATACTCAAGACCCAAATCGTCAATTGAAACCTTAAAGCCAAGCTCACGGCAGGCCTTAATGTTTGCAAGAATCTGCTCCTTGTCGGCCTCAAGAATGCTCTGAGTAATATTGAAGCAGAACCTGTCGGGCTTGATGCCGTGCTTATCAAGGATTTTCATAACCTGAGGAACAAAGTTCTTTTTGCAGATATGCTTAACAGAAACCCATACAATGAATGAATTGATGTCGGCCTCTCTTTCTTCGCAACGCTTAATAACGTCACAGCACTCTTCAATAGCCCAGAGACCCAACTGACAAATCTGACTTGATTTCTCGGCAATCGGAATAAAAATATCCGGCAGGATAACACCAACGGTCTTGTCGTTGATTCTCATGGAAATTTCATAATCTATCGCCATATTAAGGTGAATGTCAAACACCGGCTGGAAAGAAAGCTCAATCGGTCTGAGTCTTCCTGTTCCGTTGGATTTTTTCTGTTCCATAAGCTACCCTCTCTGCCTGAAATTTAAGAATGTGTAAAAGTGTTAGTGAAAATGCACTTCTCTGTGTAAAATAACTGTGCACTCACCACAAAGGGCGCACTTGCCCTATTTACGCTTCTATACTTATAGTACACTTTACCATTTTTTTATGCAAATTGTCAAGGGATTTGGAGATAATTTTTCTAAAAAAAGATTTATTTTTGAAGCAAAAAATCGGCAGAAAGGCCTCAACCCTTCTGCCGTTAAATTATAATTCTTTTTCAGGAATATACGCTACCAGATCTGAGCCGTCTTTAAAAATAAACTGAACGAATTTTCCGTTATCGCCGCTGTAAGAACAATAGCTTCTGTATGAATTAAAATACCTTTCAATCAGCTTTCTGTCCGTGATACCCTCAACGTCTGAAAACGCAAATCCGGAATCGCCCTGAATATTTTCTCTGCCGCCAAAAACATCTTTAACATACTCCGCAGTAAGATAGCTCACCGCCACAGACTTTTCCCGACGCAGTCCGATTGTAACCGTCTTGTTCTCCTGTGCAACGAGTTTAACCTCTGCCACATCGTCTGCCGTGAGATTATTGAACTCAACTCCGTGTCTTGTTAAAAACTCCACCGTCTTTTTCATTGATTTGTAAACGGGAATGTTGTCCATAGTCGGTCCGTCATACTCTTCCGCATCACCCTTTCTCACCCTGATATGATACATGGCCTGCTCTTTCGGATAGAAAATTTCATCGGGCGTCAACGCAATCAGTTCTTCGGAAAAAACTGTCCTGAATTCCTTCATCTCTTCCGGGCTCACTTTTTCGCTGAGCTTAACGCTGTCATTGAGAGTTTTTGAGTAAACATATATTTCGCCGGTATTATTCTTCTCTTTGTAGTAAATATAATCGCATTTCCAGCCGATTTCCGTTTCTTCAATCTGAGTAGTTCCCGGTGTAACCTCGGGGATTTTCTCCCACTCTTTGTCATAGTCAAAGTCCCAATCAGTGAAAGAATCCTTAATCAATCCGTCATACCATTTTGTGTTCACCACGTTGTGTGAAGCCTGTGCTCCTTCAAGAGAAACATTTTTATAAAACCTGGCAATATATCTGCCGTTTTTCATTTTATACACAAAGCAAACGGAATCGTCGCCCTTGTCAAGTCCGTCAACCACCTTATGGTGAATTGAAACAACGGTGTTTATATCATCCTTGTCCGTCATAGGACCGTAAACCTTTGAGGACTCTCTTGTTATTCTTCGGCTTTCATCAAGTGCCATAATAAATTCCACGCTTGACGGACAAATGCCTGCATATTCAATTTCTTCGGGGTCGGGCACTTTTGAAAAATAACCGAATATTCCCGTTACCAGCGTAACTGTTGTTACAAAGGTTACTGCCGTCACAACCGCCGCGTCCTTCAGGCTCGCAACAAAATCCGCCTTGTTTCTGTAAACAATTGCCGTTATACCAATGTAAATCATTGCAGGCACTATTGTGGTAATAATACAGCCGACGGTTTTGTTGACAGACGCGAATTTGCTCAACAGCATAAACGAGACCGCCGCAATCACACCGCACACAAATCTCACTGCCTTTTTGTTTGCACCCACTGCTCCTGCAATTTCAGCTTTTCTTTTTTCAATCAGCTTCGGCACAAGGCAAAGAACAACAACCGCAATCAACAACCATGCAATCACTGTCAGATAATCAAATCCGCCAAGCTCTCTTGCCCCGCCATCTACATATTTGTAGCCCACAGGAGGAGTGGAATTGAGATATTCCAAGGGGTTGAGCCTTCTTGTGTATGATGCAAAGGTTCGGCAGAAACCGCCGAAATCGTAGAACATTTCGTAGTCTGACATCGCCGCACCGTTGACAAACTTACTTATGGCAACACCCGCCGTGTATATCAATGCCGTGGGTGCAAGGAGTGCTGTTGCGGTACAAACTCCGCTTTCAATGAAATTGCCCACGCTCACGGTGAAGAGGCTTGCCACGGCAAAGCCTAACAGCATATTGCCGAAATAAACAAGCGCATAAAACACGCTCGCCTTAATAAGCCCCGGCTCAACCGTAAAATATATGCTGTTTAAAATAATTGCAGCAATAAATGGAATTATTGAAGCCAACGCAATATAAACGGTTGAAGAAATAATTCTGTTTTTAACAAGCTGTTTTCTGTTTATACCCATTGAAAGGTAGACGTTGCTCATTTTAACCGAGGTTAAAAATCTGAAAGAAAACAGCCCTGCCAGTGCACCGAAAGCAGCACAGATATATTGGTATATGATGTATGTTTCATAAGTGTCACTTCCGAATATTTTATAAACGTATTCATCACCGTGCAGATTTTTGTCAATCGTTGAAAACAGCGACAGCAAAAACAATCCGCAGGCAAGCAAGGGGAACAAAAAGCCTGATTTAAAACATCTTTTTAAATCGTACCTTGCGGCGTAATCAGCCGAAGATTTGCTGTAAATCATAACTCTTATCCTCCATTTCGCTCAAAAATACCTCTTCAAGTGTCATCGGAAGTTCATCCATAGAAGCAATGGGCATAAGCGCCACAGCTTTGCGCACCTTTTCAAGGTTTTCCTTTCCCATAACGGTGAAGAAAACCGCGTTGCCCTTAACTTCAAGCTCTTTTAGGGGCAAAGCTTCAAAAGCTCCTTTGCTCACAGGCTGAGAGAGAAGAAGCCTGAATTTTTTGTTTTCTTCGGGAATGTCGTCAATAGAGCAGTCAAGGCTCATTTTTTTGCCGTTAATCAGTCCCACATGGTCGCAAAGGTTTGCAAGCTCGGAAAGACTGTGGCTTGAAATAATAACGGAGCATTCACTCTCTGCCATATATTCAAGAAACAGGGTTTTGCAGATTTCTTTTTTCTGGGGGTCAAGTCCGTCAAAGACCTCATCAAGGAGCATAAACCTTGGCCTTGAAGCCAGAGCAAATGCAATCTCGGCCTGCCGTTTCATTCCCTTTGAAAAGCTTCTCAGTCTTGCCTTTTTGTCAAGGCTGAAAATGCTGAGAATTTTTTCAAAAAGCTTCATATCAAAGCTTTCATACATTCCGCTGTAAAACCTTGCCATTCCCTCAACGGTTGAGTTACCCATAAAGTACATATCGTCGGGGATATAAAACAGTCCTGTTCTGATTTCGTTGTTATCATAAGCATTTTCGCCGTCAAGGAGCACCTTACCCCCATCGGGTCGGTACATTCCCGATGCCGTTTTGAGAAGTGTTGTTTTACCGGCACCGTTGTAGCCGATAAGTCCGTAGATAGACGAATTTTCAACGGTGAAAGAAATATTATCCACCGCCGTAAAGCTGCCGAATTTTTTGGTAACTGATTTTACCTCAATCATTTAATTCACCTGCTTTAGGTCAAATATTTCGTCAACAGCCGAATTGATTTCACTTTTTGTAAGACCCTTTGAAACAGCAGAATGCAAAGCAACTCTCAAATCCTGCATTGCCTCCTGCTTTACTGTTTCATTGGCATTGTGGAAGGGGCTTATAAAAACTCCTCTGCCCTGAGCGGAATAAACTATTCCCTTTGCCTCCAGCTCCTGAAAAGCTCTTTTCACCGTGTTGACGTTTAATTTCAGCTCGCTTGCCAGCGCACGGATTGAGGGCAATTTGTCATCAGGCTTATAAACTCCGGAATTAACAAGCCAGATAATCTGCTCTTCAATCTGTTCATACACGGGCACACGGCTGTGCATATCAATGGATATCACTTTTATTCTCCTCACTTTTTATTTTTGCGCAAAAACATCCGTGCGATAACTGTGCTACCACTGATGTCACAGTTAGAATATCACACTATCCCACTCTTGTCAACAATC
>JAFULG010000085.1 GCA_017473435.1 Clostridia bacterium
CACAGGCGACGTTCTCGAAGAAGACGGCGTTGCTCCCAACGGTCTTATCAAGTTCTTCCAGAAGATTGCTGCATGGTTCCAGAGCATCATTGACTGGTTCAAAAATCTCTTTAACTAAGAGTAACGGTTCATCCGTTTAAATCAGGTGTCCGCGAGGACACCTGATTTTTTATGTTGTGACATAAAAAAATCCCCCGACTTATGTCGGGGGAACGAGCTCAATGTTACAAACTTATCTCCGAAATATCACACATACACTTTTTCACATCAACCGTCTTGTCATTAATAAACACAACACCTTCACTCAAAAGCAAATCCCGTTGCGCATTCGCGCCGCCGAAAGCAAAACTTTCTGCAACTCTGCCGTCCTTTCTGACAACACGGTGGCAGGGTATAATGCCTGGCTCGGGGTTGACGTGCAAAGCATAGCCCACAACCTGCGACCAATGAGTGTTGCCTGCCGCTGCGGCAACCTGTCCGTAGGATGCAACCTTGCCCTCGGGTATTTTCTTTACTACTGCATATATTTTCTCAAAGGTGTTCATTGTAAGCCTCTTTGTTTGTTTAGTAGAAATATTTTATCCGTAAAAGATACATATATTACATTATTCTTATCTTCTTTACAATCTCTTTACCGTTAACGCTGATAAAGCTGTTGCTCGGATTTCTCAGACCTGCCTGAATCAAATCACCGTCAATTTTTGCGGAAAGCACATGAGGTGTTTCTATGAGCATTTCAATTTCATCGTAAACATAATCGTCGATAACAAGCTCGTTGTTGCGCTTGACTCTGCGGTAAATTATGCTGTGACCGTTATGTGTTCCTTCGGCAAGCACACGGAATTTTATGTCCGTGTCAGCTCTTCTTTTGTAAATTGAGTTTTCGGTATCATTATCAAAATCAGCTTCTTCGGATTGTGTTTCGTTAAAAGCTACATCATTTCCAATGCCTTCGCCGAGACTGTTTTCCTCTTTGAGAGATTTAAGCTTTTTGCCTGTGATGATTCCGGCGATGAGATAATAAAGCACAAGGGCGTGAATAGCGATATCAATAACAGAAGAAGCTAAATCCGTTGAAAAATCATAAAAGGGAATCATATATAAAGTGTCGAGTGCAAAAAGTATGGTTGCGACAATAAGCCATTGATAGTTTTTCTTGCTCATAAACCAACAAAGAAAATACAGTCCGATAAGCAGAATTGCAATGCCGAAACCGAAAATATAACTGCCGTTATAGATATAGGCTGAAGCAACTGCAGTGTAAGGGATAATTGCTGAAAAAAGCATTATTGTTTCGCTTCCTGTAAATAAAAGAACAATGTTTACAACCGTGAGTGCCGTCATTATAAGCAGGTCGGCTCTTGCACTTGAATAACGTTTGATGTGAGCATCAAGGGTGCTTGTTGTGTTTTTCATTTTTATATCTCTCCTTTTAAAATAAAAAAGTGCGCCGCAAAGACGCACCGAAAAATGCATCTCTACTGCTGCGACACAAAAATCAAAAACCTGTTTTGGGTATATTGAATCTGAGATACACTTTTACCAAAGTGTTTCCCAAACAGGCAATATTATGATTTCATGTCGCAACTATACTTTACCACTTTTTTTCAAAAAGTGCAATACTGTTTTTAAAATAACATTTTTTCTATTGACAAAACGCCGCTTAATATAGTAAAATTATCACGTTAATTAAATACACCAAAAGCATTGACAAAAGAAGCACTTCCCGAAACTTTGCAGAGAGCGGTGTCCTTGGCTGTAAGCACCGTAAGGAAAAGGAAAGCTGCCGCTGCTTTTTGAGCTGTTCCCGAAAGGGTAACCGTATTGCCTGCGTTAAAGGCGTAAGAGTGGCACTTTATGTGCAATTCGGGTGGTACCGCGAGTTATCTCGTCCTGATTTTTTAGGACGGGATTTTTTTATTTATAACACAAATAAACCTTAATATGAAAGGAAAGATAAACTATGCAGTGGATGGGTTTAAACGAAATCAGAGAGAAATATCTCTCATTCTTTGAAAGCAAGGACCATTTAAGGCTCCCCAGCTTTTCACTTGTACCTCAGGGCGATAAGAGTATCCTTCTTATCAACGCAGGTATGACACCAATGAAAAAATACTTCACAGGTGAGGTTACACCTCCCCGTAACAGAGTTACAACCTGTCAGAAGTGTATCCGTACACCTGATATTGAAAATGTAGGTAAAACTGCACGTCACGGCACATATTTTGAAATGCTCGGTAACTTCTCCTTTGGCGATTACTTCAAGAGAGAAGCAACAGCCTGGGCTTGGGAATTTTTTACCAAGGTGCTTGAAATTCCTGAAGAGCTTCTTTATGTCAGCGTTTACCTCGAGGATGATGAGGCTTATGATATCTGGACAAAGGAAGTAGGCGTTGACCCCTCACACATGGTGCGCTTTGGTAAAGAGGATAACTTCTGGGAACACGGTGCAGGTCCCTGCGGTCCCTGCTCTGAAATCTATTTTGACAGAGGTCCCGGGAAGGGCTGTGGCAGCCCCGACTGTAAGGTCGGCTGTGATTGTGACCGCTTTATTGAGGTATGGAATCTTGTTTTCACACAGTTTGAAAACGACGGTAACAACAACTATACACGACTTGCCCATCCTAACATTGATACCGGTATGGGTCTTGAAAGACTTGCTTGCGTAATGCAGGATGTTGATAATCTCTTTGAGGTTGACACAGTGCAGAACATTATGAAGCACATTATCCGTATTGCGGGCATCAACTATCACGATGACGCAAACAAGGATGTATCACTCCGCGTTATCACTGACCATATCAGAAGCACTACCTTTATGGTAGGTGACGGCGTTCTTCCTTCAAACAGCGGCAGAGGTTATGTTTTAAGAAGACTTCTCCGCCGTGCCGCAAGACACGGACGTCTTATCGGTATTGACCGTCCCTTCCTCGCAGAGGTTTGCGAAACCGTTATAGCTGAAAATGCTAATGCATATCCTAATCTTGTTGAAAAGAAGGATTACATCAAGAAGGTTATCTCTATGGAAGAGGACAGCTTCTATAAGACTATCGATTCAGGTCTCGGTCTTCTTAATGAAAAGATGGCAAAGGCTGAAAACGGCGTGCTTTCAGGTGAGGATGCTTTCAAGCTTCAGGACACATACGGTTTCCCCATTGATCTTACAAAGGAAATTGCTGAGGAAAACAATCTTAAGGTTGATGAAGAAAAATTCAGAGAGCTTGTACAGGAAGCAAGAATGCTTGCAAAGAGTGCAAAGCGTGATTCCGCTGATTCTGACTGGAGAAATTCAGGTGTTTCCCTTAAGGGTCTTCCTGCAACAGTATTTACCGGCTATACCGAAAATAATACTGAAGCAACCGTTATTGCAATAGTTGCTGACGGTGAAAGAAAAGACTTCATAGAAGGCGGCGAGGATGCAACACTTATCCTTGACAAGACTTCATTCTACGCTGAAAGTGGCGGACAGGTAGGCGATTGCGGTAAGATTACAATCGGCGAAAGCATCTTTGAAGTGACAAAAACAACAAAGGATGCTGACGGTGTAGTGCTTCACCACGGTACACTTTCAGGCGATTCTGTAAAGGTTGGAGACGGTGCTGTTACGGCTTACTGCGAAAAGGCACGTCAGGCAACTGTAAGAAATCATACATCTGCTCATCTTCTTCAGGCGGCTTTGAGAGAAGTTCTCGGCTCACACGTTGAGCAGGCAGGTCAGCTTGTTGACAAGGGTGTTTGCCGTTTTGACTTTGTTCACTTTGCTGCAATGACTCAGGAAGAAATCAGCCTTGTTGAAGAAAAGGTTAACGATATTATCCTTTCAGCTATCGATGTTGATGTAAGAGAAATGCCCATTGAAGAGGCGAAGGCAATGGGTGCAATGGCTCTCTTCGGTGAAAAGTACGGTGACGTTGTACGTGTAGTAAAGGTCGGAGATTTTTCAACCGAGCTTTGCGGCGGTACTCACGCTGAAAATACAGGCAAAATCGGTCTGTTCAAGATTGTAAACGAGTCCTCTGTTGCCGCAGGCGTAAGACGTATTGAAGCCGTTACAGGCAAAAATGTAATGAAATACATCGACTCGAAGCTTAAGCTTATCAATGATACCGCAGCCGCAATCAAGGTTGCAAACGCAAACGACCTTGCAGTTAAGGCTAATGCACTCATGGGTGACCTTAAGGCAAAGGAAAAGGAAATTGAAAAGCTTTCAGGCGTACTTGCAAATATCAAGACAGAGTCAATGCTTTCAAATGCCGTTCAGGTTGGAGATGTGATGCTTGTTACCGCCTTCCTCGAAGATACATCCGTGGACGAGCTTCGTAAAATGTGTGACCTTGTAAAGAGCAAGGGTGAAAACTACGTCGGCGTAATCGGCGGTGTGCAGAAGGCAAAGGGCACAGGTAACATCTGTACCTGTTGCGGTAAATCTGCTGTTTCATCCGGTGCACACGCAGGTAACCTTGCAAGAGAGGTTGCAAAGCTTGCGGGTGGTTCAGGCGGTGGCAAGCCCGACAGCGCAATGGCAGGTGCAAAGGATGTTAACGCACTTCCTGAAGCAATCAGAAAGGCAGAGGAAATTCTTGCTTCAATGCTTAAATAAATAGTTTTTGCATACAATATTTGAATAAATAACGGAGGAAAACATTATGGATTGCATTTTCTGTAAAATTGCAGCAGGGGAAATTCCTGCAAAAAAAGCCTACGAGGATGAAAGCGTTGTAGCCTTCTATGACCTTGAGCCCCAGGCACCCGTTCACATTCTCATCATTCCCAAGGAGCACATTGCTTCCTGTGCGGAAATCACAGCGGAGAACAGTGCTGTTGTTGCTCACATTTTTGAGGTTGCCGCAAAGCTCGGCAAGGAGCTCGGACTTGACAACGGCTACCGCATAGTTAACAATTGCGGTGCTGACGGCGGACAGACCGTGCATCATCTTCATTTCCACTTTATGGGAGGAAGACAGTTCGGCTGGCCTGCAGGCTGATAAAAAATCAAGAGGTGTGATGAAAATCACACCTCTTTTTATGTCGGGATAAATCAGTCTTCAATATATCTTTCTCTCATACCGCCCACAACATCGGGAAGGTCGGTGATAATGCCATCACAACCGATTTTCAGAAGTCTGTCTATAGTGAAAACTCCGTCAACGGTCCAGGGGTTAACCTTGATACCCATATTGTGAGCATCCTCAACAAACTTTTTGTTTACAAAAACATGGTGGGGATGAACGGCATCACAGCCGATTGACTTTGTGAAGCGGAGCTGACGCCATGCCATCTGTAAAAGTGTGGGGCTCTTGGGGGAGTAGAGAAAGCCGGTTTTACACTTGCTGTCAATCATCTTTGCTTCAATGAGGAGCTTGGGATCGAAAGAGGAAATAAGAAGTCTGTCAAAAAGATTATGCTCCTTAACAGCCTTGATGGTCTCTTTTACGATTGCTGTTTCAGCTTCCTTGGGACTCTTGATTTCGATATTAAGCACGGAAATATCCGTTGTTTCAACAAAGGAAAGGAACTCGTCAAGAGTGGGGATTTCTGTGCCTTCAAATTTTTTGCTGTAGTATGAACCGAAGTCGTAGCCCTTAAGCTCGTCAAGGGTCATATCAGCAACCTTACCTTTACCGGTTGATGTTTCGTCAATTGTATAATTGTGGCAGATTACAACCTTACCGTCCTTTGTTATGTGAACGTCTGTTTCGAAACCGTCGCAACCGAGTTCATAAGCTTTTTTAAAAGCGGCGAGAGTGTTCTGCGGAGCATATTTATTTGCGCCTCTGTGGGCAATTACAAGACTTTTAGCCATAATGCTTCCTCCGTGTCTTCGTCATTTTCAAACATTATATCACTACCATATATAAAAATCAATAAAATAACAAATTATTAAAAGCAATTTTTAAGTTTATATCAATAAAATTATTGACCTTTTTATGAAGTTTATGGTAAAATAGAAAAAATAAAATTTAAGGAGTAAGGCATGGAAAGAACAACCTTTATTCAGAAACTTATTTTCAGACTTTCAGCAATTCTGTTTGCTATGAGTACAATTGTTGGATGGTTTAATATCAAGCCCGATTGTGTTTTGTTTAAAATGGATACTCTCTGCACTCAGCAGGAAATTACCGGCTGGGGTACATCTGCCGCATGGTGGGCACAGATGGCAGGAAAAAGCGAAAAAGCAGAAGATTATGCAAAGCTTCTCTATTCGGAAGAGGGACTCGGTCTTAACATCTACCGTTACAACGTAGGCGCAGGTGAAAAGGAGAACCCTGATTCACGCATCTGGGATGCAAAAAATTCATGGAGAGCCGCTGAAAGCTTCCTTATTTATAACGAAGCTACCGGCGAATATGAATATGACTGGAATCAGGATAAGGCTGCGCAGGATATGCTTGACTTATGCCTTTCCTACGGTTGCATAGATACCGTTGTTCTTTTTGCAAACTCACCCCACTATTCAATGTGTGTTTCGGGTCAGGCATCGGGCGGACTTACTCCTGCCGCAAGTAACCTCAAAAAGGATTGCTACGATGATTTTGCTGAATATATGCTCGACATCGCGGAATACTTTATTGATAAGGGTGTTCCCGTTAAGTACATCAGCCCCATCAATGAGCCTCAGTGGGACTGGGGCGGTGAGTGGGTAGGCCAGGAAGGCTGTCACTACGAAATTGACGAGATTATCGAGGTAGGTAAGGCTTTTGCCGCTGAGATCAAGGAACGCGGTCTTGACGTTAAGCTTTCACTTGCTGAAAGCGGTCAGGTCGGCGATCATGCAATGGACTGCATTGATAAAATTTACGAAAATCAGGACATCGTTGATGTTCTCGGAACATACTCATATCACAGCTATTGGACAGATAATGACTTCCTTCTTAAGAAGGCATACGGTGAATACATCCACAGAAATTATAAGGATGTTGAGCTTGAAATGAGCGAGTGGTGTGAGCTTCCCTGTGAGCACACAACCGATGATATCGAGGGTGCACTCATTATGGCACGTACAATCGGTGAGGATGTTACCATGACCGGTGTGAACAGCTGGAGCTCCTGGGTTGCGGTTAATGAGAGTCTGACCAACGCTGATGCCATGATCGGTGCAAGCTATGACTGCAACGAGTACAAAATTGCAAAGAGATACTACTCAATGGCTCATTTTTCAAAGTTTGTTCCTGTTGGCAGTAAGGCTGTTAACTTTGATGTAAGCGTTGCTGATCTTACCTCGGAAGAAGCCTGGTGGAAGCAGGAAATAGACGGTAAGGAATATCCCGTTTATCTTCTCGACAACAAAATGACAATTTCTGCATTCAAAACTCCTGACGGTAATTATGTTGCTGTAATTGTAAATCAGGGTGATGAGAAGAACTTTAAGGTTTGTATGCCTCTTTACGATGTAAAGGCTTACACTACTGATGCTGACAGAAATCTTGAGCTTACCCATGAGAGCTGCGGAATCACAAGTGTTAATATTCCTGCAAAGAGCATTACAACCATTACTTTTGAAAGATAATTTATGAAAGGTGTGCCACGGAAAAATGCCGTGGCACATGGTAATTATTATGAGACTTTTAACGAGTGAAGAAATGAAATGCGTTGAACAGCATACAGCCAAATTCGGCATTTCATATAAGATTATGATGGAAAATGCCGGAGTGGCCTGCGCACGCAATATCCGGAATGAAATTGAAAAGGACGGAATGATTACAAAACGTGTAGCCGTTATTTGCGGTAAGGGCAATAATGGCGGTGACGGTTTTGTTATTGCTCGCAAGCTTTGTGAATGTGGCTACAGCGTTACAGTTATTCTTGCAATGGGATATCCCACAAGTCAGGAAGCTACTTATATGTATAAACTGGTGCTCGATAACGGCATACCCACATTGTGGTACGATGCCGATAAGGTCAAGGCAATACAAACAATTCAGAGCGCAGATGTTGTTGTTGACGCTTTGTTCGGCTTCAGCTTTCGCGGAGAGCTTGACAATGAAATGAAAATATTGCTTAACGAGATGAATAATAGCAAGGCGATCAGATTTGCTGTCGATCTTCCCAGCGGTGTGCATTGCGACAGTGGAAGCTGTGATGAAGCTTGCTTTAAAGCTGATTTTACAATCGCACTTTCATCTCTTAAGCCGGCTCACATCGTTCAGCCTGCATCGGCCTGTTGCGGCGATATAATTATAGCCGGTATAGGTATTCCTGAGGAGAGCTACAGCGTTGTAAAGAACGGACTTTATACTTACAGTAAAAGTGAAATCAAAAGGCTCTTCCCAAAAAGAGAAAGCGATTCCCATAAGGGCACCTTCGGTCACGTGCTTTGCATCTGTGGCAGCAGAAATATGCCCGGCGCGGCCGTTATGGCGGCTTCTGCCGCTTTAAGAAGCGGAGCGGGACTTGTTACCCTTGCATTCCCCAAGAGCCTTTACGGTACTGTTTCGACAAAGCTTACAGAAGCACTTCTTATGCCCCTTGATGAGAATGAGGAAGGCACGCTTTCGGCTGATTGCCTTAAAAAGCTCCTTTCAAATCCCCGCAAATATGATGCTATTGTAATCGGTTGCGGACTTGCTGTCAATGAGGACACAAAAGCCGTTGTAAGGGCGGTTATTGAAAACGCAGAGGTACCTGTAATCGCTGATGCTGATGCACTCAATGTTATTGAAAAGGATATGTCAATTCTTGCAAATAAAAAGAGTGATCTTATTCTCACTCCTCACATTGGTGAAATGCAGAGGCTTACAAAGCTTGATAAAGAGGTTATCCTCAAGGATAAAACTCGTGTTGCAAGAGCCTTTAGTGAGCATTATGGTGTTTACGTTGCCCTGAAAAGCTCAAATACGGCTGTTTCCGTTCCGGGTGAAGAGAGAGTTTATATCAACAATACAGGCAATACAGGACTTTCAAAGGGCGGTAGCGGTGATGCTCTTGCCGGACTTATCGGAGGTTTTGTGGCCCAAGGCTTTGCAAGGCTTTCCGATGCTCTGATTTCTGCTGTTTTCGTTCACGGATATACAGGTGATGCCGTAAGCGAGCGCACTTCAAAATCTGGTATGCTTCCTATGGATGTAGTAAACGAGCTTGCCTATACTCTTGCTCAATTTGAAAACTGATAAAACAAAAGAACAGATGTCGTACGCCGACACCCCATAAGGAAGTATTTCTTTAAAATGTGAAATAACTTCACAATAATGCGTTAAAAATTACCGATATGCGTCAGCATTATCGGTAATTTTCGCCTTTTCTTGCAAAGCTATTTCGCATTTTAAAGTGCTTCGCAGTTTCGTAAGAAATGAAAATTTCTTGTATTGAAGCATAAAACGCAGCAAGGCTGTCGCCTTGCGAGGCTTTTGGCAATAATACAGGGAATTTTCTTCGAGAAACAAATACTGCCTTATGGGGTGTCGGCGTATAAGATATCTGTTCTTTCTTTGTTAACTTATTCTCTTTTTCGGCATAAAATAATATTACTCCGTCTGTTTAAATATTACGCTTAAAGGTAAAACTATTGTCAGACAGTATTTTACATTCAACTTCGGAGGCTTTTATGTTGATAAAACGAGGAGAAATATATTACGCTGACTTGAGCCCTGTTGTTGGCTCGGAGCAGGGTGGGGTAAGACCCGTACTGATAGTTCAGAATGATGTCGGCAACAAGTTCAGCCCCACGGTTATTGCCGCCGCAATAACAAGTCAGCGCTTCAAGACCAATTTACCTACACATATCAGGGTGAACGCTGATAACTGCGGACTTTCCAAGGATTCCATTGTACTGCTTGAGCAGGTGAGAACCATTGATAAAAAGCGTCTCAGGGAAAAAATGGGTAACCTTGACCCTGCTGATATGTATAAAATTGACAAGGCCTTATCCGTAAGCTTCGGTCTTTCGGGAACGAGTGCTACTACATAAGGCAAAAAAATAACGGCTCTATAAGGGAGACACTCCGTAAGGAAGTTGTCTCCCTTTGGCTTTTGTAATCAGCCTAAAAGATTGAATTGTAGGTAATATCAATCTATATGGAGGATTACATATGTCAAATATAATTAAAGAATTATTCTACGGAAATCTTGAGCCACAAGAGCTCACCACAGAAATAACACCCAGACTCAAAAAGAAGTTAAATGAGCTTGTAAAGAAGGAGGAAGAACTGTCCTCAAAGCTCTCTGAAGAAGAAAAAGAGAAGTTTGCAAATTATGTGAGCACATATAATGAGTTTTCAAGTATGAGCATTTGTGACGGCTTTGTTTCAGGTTTTAGATTTGGTGCAAGATTTACATACGATACTTTTGTTGTGAATTCAAAAGGAGGTGTGTAAAATGAGTGAGAAAACAAAAATAACTTATCGCCAAGTCAATGGCTATCTCATTCCGAACATTATCCTACCACCGAAACAAGACAATATCACCATTGGCAAGTGGGGAATGATGCACAAAAACTACCTTGAACACAACAAACGAGGTATATTTATGCTTATGGTAACTAAATGCACACTTTGGCCTTATCTTGCAGATATCGACCGTCAGGCAAATGAAATGTATGACCTTCTGATTGAACAGATGAAAGAAGCTGAAGGCGTTACAGAAGAGCTTAAAGAGCAGGACCAGCTTGAATGG
>JAFULG010000086.1 GCA_017473435.1 Clostridia bacterium
AAACCGTTGCTTTCATCAAAAATGTACTTGTCCATATAATAAATCCTCCAGTATAATATATTCTCACATACGTCGCAGTTCTCCGATTGCCACTCTCTGTTATATCTTTTTATCAGATTTTCTTGCCCTTGTATTTGCCCTTATCAGCTTCCAAGGGAAGAATAAACATAAGTGAAATCGTATAATAAGTTAAGGTGAGCATTTTGCGATAAACCCTTTATTTTCAAAGCTTTTGGAGGATTTTATTAAAAGCCTGTGAGGGTTAATAACCACTTATAAAATTGTGGTTTTCAAATTGGAATTTGTCGAACCGATTATAGCACAGTAAGGACAAACTTTTCAACAAAAGTAAGAAAACGCCCCTGACTTTTAACGGTCAGGGGTTATATGCTTTTATTCCTCATCCTCTTCTTCAAATGAGTAATCATTCAGTTCATCAAAATCAAGAAACTCGGCTAATGTCATATTAAAGGCAATAGCGAGCTTGTGAATTGTCATCACTCCGGGATTTTTGGTGATACCTCTTACAATATTATCAAGAGTTGACTGGCTGACACCACTCATTGTTGCAAGCTTGTTTATGGCAATTCCTCTTTTTTCGCAAAGAGTTCTGATTCGTCTTACATAAATATCTGAATAGTCCATTATCTGCACCTCATAATTACAATTACCCTTTTACGGGTTGATATTATGATAACTGCAAAACTATAAACAATTACCCGAATATGGGTTGACTTTGTAAATATATTTATGTTAAAATGCATTTACCCGTTTATGGGTAGTATAAATCTTAATGACCGCTATACACACAATTTAATTAAAGGTTAGCTTTACACCCTTAAGTGGGTCAACAGAGATAGCGAGGTCATAAGATAGCCCACCGAGTTTAGCTTCGGTGGGTTTTATAAATTGGAGGAATATTTATGACGGTAACCTTCTTCGGTCACAAGGACACACCAAAAGAAATTGAGCCGACCTTACGGACGACTCTTGTTGATCTGATTGAAAATCACGGTGCTACAGAATTTTATGTAGGCAATAACGGCAATTTCGACACCATGGTTCGCCGTCAGCTTGAGGAGCTTTTCCAAGTTTATCCTATAACTTACAGCGTGGTTTTAGCCTATATACCCACAGAGAAAAGCGAGTATGACTACTTCACCAACACCCTCCTCCCCGAAGGCATTGAAACTGTCCCCAAACGCTTCGCAATCTCTTACCGTAACAAGTGGATGGTCGAGCAGTCGGATGTAGTTGTTACTTATGTTACGCATAGTTTTGGCGGTGCGGCACAGTTTAAGACTATGGCTGAGAGGCAAGGGAAGACGGTAATTGAGCTTAGTGAATGAATCACCCCTGACTTTCATAAGAAGGTCAGGGGTTTAACTTTAGGGTGGCGAGTATAATCCGAACCCGTTTTTTACAGGGCGGATTTTCGCCACCTCATCGTTAAAATACTCGTAAATCCGAAAGGATTTACTGCGTTTTGTGCCTTGATCTGACAAAAATCCGCCGTGCAAAAAATCTTTGACCCAAAAGTGCGAATTTTTGTGAAATTTTTGGATGTTGAGTATTTGAAAGGCTATCGCCTTTCAAATACGAAACGCCGAAAAGGCGCGAAAATTCACGCTTTTGGGCGGGTTCGGATTATACTCGTCACCCTACGCAAATATCTTATTATAAAACTCAATATAATCGCTTACCGCTTCCTCAAAAAGCTCGTTGCAGTAAATTTCAAAGTGTCCGCAGTCATATCTCTTGCAGACGGATTTCTTTGCATTCTTTGCAAGCTCAAGGGTCTTATCAGCAGGAGCAAGGTCATCCTTGGTACAGGCGGCAACATAAATGGGTGTGTTTATCTTGCCGAAGAATTTACCCGGTGAATACTTTAGGAATTCAAGGAGCGTTCTTGCAGGGGCTTCGTTTATGTAGTCTGCACCCTCGATAAAGTCGTTGGTGGTTTTCTCGTCGGCTTCCATAAATGCAAGCTCACCGCTATAGGTGGAAAGCTTCATCATAACGGGGTGATAGCCCGTAAGGCTCGACAGAACATCGGCAATAACATAGGGCGACCTTTTAATAATGTAAGGCAGACCGACCTCTTTGATTGTTGCCATTGTGTCGGTATAGGGGCACTGTGCAACGGTACCCTTGACATCGCTTCTGTGTGCGGTGAGGTATGTTACATGACCGCCGCTGAAGGATGAGCCGAAGAGCAGAAGCTTATCCCCGTCAACACGGCTGTCCTTTTTGATGAAATCTATTGCGGTGTTCCAGTCGTGAAGCTGCATTTTTACATTGATAAGCTGTCTTTTGTCACCGTCACTTGCACCGTAGTTGCGGTAGTCGAAAAGGAAGCAAGCGTAACCTGCCTTAGCAAATCTCTCTGCAAAGGCATAAAGCCTCATTTCACGTGTACCGCCAAGGCCGTGAGCCATAACGATGATGGGACATTTCTTATTCGTTTCGGGAAGATACAGCCACGCGCTGCAGCGTGTTCCCTTTGAGTAAAAGTTTACGTCTTCTCGTGTGAATTGGTAGTTCATTTTAAAACCTCCGTATAAAATAATTCTTGCACTATGTGGGGCTTTAAAATGTATAAAAAAACACCCACGAATCAGTAGTAGCTCCTACTGTCCCGTGGATGAAATATTCCACTGTCGCTTTTTGCGACCCGACTCCATGACCCTTGTCACGGTCTGATCAGTTTGTACTGTAGATTTATATGCAGTGCAAAGAGTAATTATAATATAACATAGCACAAACAGGTTGTCAAGGTGTTTGTTTTGTTGCAGATTGGCGAAAAATGTCCCTGACTTTCTTAATTGAAGGTCAGGGGATTCTTATTGTCCTTTTATCAGGACTCTCAAGCAAAGTTTTTCATTGCTTTACTGAGTGCATTGTGCTAAAATTTTAGTGTAATACTTTGAAAAGCAGGTGAGATAATGACTTTTTTAAAAGGGCTGCATATTCCTACAGACGATATGGAATTCAATGTTATGAATGATGAAAGACGAACTTGCTTCAGTTCTGTTTATCCCTTCAAAATCTTCCCCAAAAAAGAAATAAGCGAATTTGATTTTGCGCCTATAACAATCTTTTATGGTGGTAATGGTTCAGGTAAAACCACTTTATTGAATGTCATTTCTGAAAAAATCAATGCCATCAGACATTCCGAATTCAGTGGCAGTGCATTCTTTGATAGATATGTGTCCCTTTGTCGTATAGATGGGTATGATATTCCCCCGAACAGTCAATTTCTTTCAAGTGATGATGTGTTTGATTATGTGCTTAATATCCGTTATCTCAACAACGGTATCGACAATATGCGTGAGGAGCTTTTCAAAGGCTATGCCACTATGCGACAACGACATTTTGAAGATGAAACCTACCGTCAGCTTCATGGTTTAGAAGATTATGACCGTTGGAAAGAAGTTCGTGACGCCACAAGCAGAAGTAAATCTCAATCTCAATTTGTAAGAGAAAGACTCGCACGAAATGTTGATATGTTTTCAAATGGTGAAACTGCAATGCGATACTTTACAGAGCATATAGACCGTGATGCTATCTATCTTCTGGATGAGCCTGAAAACAGTTTATCAATAAAGCTTCAGCTTGAATTAGCTAAATTTTTGTTGGATTCTGCAAAGTTTTACGATTGTCAGTTCATCATTTCAACCCACTCCCCTATTTTCCTTTCAATAAAAGAAGCCTTAATTTATAACCTTGATTCAGTACCTGTACAAACCTGCAAATGGACAGAGCTTGAAAATGTACGGGCTTACTTTGATTTCTTCAACGAACACAAAAATGAATTTATTTAACAAATCTCCCCTGACTTTCAATTAAGAAGGTCAGGGGTTAGCTTCAGATACTCATTGTTTTTTTGTTTCTGCTATTTTGTCAAACAGCTCAGAACATGCTATTGTAACCTTCCACGGAACAACAGGGCTTTCGTTTTCACCTGAATTAATGCATCTCATAGCCTCGCTGATTTCATAAGTGAAGCCGTTTACCGTTTCTCTATCTTCAAAATGTTCCCTGATATTTCCGGAAATATCATATAAAAAGCATTCGCTTGAATGATGAGGATTCGGGATAACTATCTTTCCGTGTTTTCCGTATATTATCATTTTATCGTCAATAGAGGTCATAATAGATGCTGCCAAATCAGCCAGGGTGTGCTCAAATTCAATACTGATATGATTATTGGCATCTACACCACTGTCACTCCATGTAGCAGAAACATTAATATTTTTGATTTTCTGCTCAATCAGATAGGTAGTAATTTCATAGGCGTAAACCGTAATATCTTTTGCTGCACCGCCACCAAGCAATGGGTTAAAGAAACGGTTGCTGTTATCTTCGGCAGCCTTGAATCCGATTGAAAACTGTGAGATTTCGGGAACACCGATCTCGCCCTTATCTATCCACATTTTCGCCTTGTTGACGGCAGGCAAAAAGCGGCTCCACATAGCCTCCATAACGAAAACCTTATTTCTTGCGGCTACCTCAAAAACCTTTTTTGCTTCGGCTGAATTCTGAAACATAGCCTTTTCACATAATACGGGAATACCTCTTTCAACGCACATCATTGTAAGACGGTAATGGTCATTGTTTGTAACGGCAATATATACGCAGTCAGGCTTTTCAGCTTCGAGCATTTCTATATAATTGTCGTAATATTTATTTATGCCGTGCTTAGTTGCAAGGTCTTTTGCCCTGTCATAGCTTTTAGATGAAATTGCACATACTTCACAGTTATCAAGTAGTGCTACTGCCTCACAAAACTTATTTGCAATTTTAGCTGCACCCATAATACCGAAACGAAAATTACTCATATCAATTCTCCTGAATAATAAATTTTTATTTATCGAAATGATTATATCACATCTCCAACAAAAATACCACAAAAAAATACCGCCAAGGAATATCCTGATTCCTCAGCGGTGTTTACGTTTATCTTACTACGGAAGAATGACTGTAGATATAAAACTCCTCTTGACTCGGCATCCACTTCTTTTCCTTTTCGGGGAAGGTGGCATCAAAGGCTTCAACTGCGGCAGTGTCTTCACAGCAATCGGCAGCGGTACTTGGGATATACATCCACTTTTTGTCGTCAAGAGCTCCGGGGTGGAGCTCACAGACAAGAAGAGCCGTCGGGAAGTTGCCGTCAACAACAAAGCTGACATTTTTCCTTTTACAGCTTACAAAACCTCGGCTGACATAATTACCCGGATTGCCGAAATTGATATTCACATCGTAGCCCATTTTGCGGGCAACTTCAAATGAATGCTCAATCAGAAGCTTACCGAGCTTCTGTCTCTGATACTCCGGTGCTACACAAAGAGGTCCGAAGGAAAGAATCTCTTTCCTTTTTCCGTTCTGGTCCTCAAGCCAGGCCTTCGTATACATAATGTTACCTATAATTTTGCCGTCTTTTTCAAGAACAAAGGCAAGCTCAGGAATAAAATCGGGATGATTTCGCATTTTGTGTACAAAATAATGCTCATCGGCACCGGGCTTATAAACATTCCAGAATGCCTCTCGGGTGAGTTCTTCTACTGCTCTGTAGTCATTTTCAGTTTCTAAACGTATCGTCAAATTGTTCATTTTTAAATCCTTTCATAAATCGTGACGCTCAAAATACGAGAGGATTGCGAGAATATATTTGCAAACCTCCCGTTTACATTACACTCTCCGTTTTTCTGATTGTCTTTCTCAAAAAGCAATCTCCTTTAATAAAAATTTTTATAATCAAGCCCGAAGGCAGGATTTACTCATTAATAATCGCAATCTTAATAACACCATCCAGCTTATTCTCAAAAATCTCATAAGCCTTTTCGATGTCTTTAAGTGCAAATCTGTGAGTTATGAGAGGTGTGGTATCAATCTTGCCCTCAGCAATAAGCGAGAGGATTTCGTCACAGTCACAGCCGTCAACACCGCCCGTTTTAAAGATAAGATTCTTACCGTACATATCGGGAAGAGGTAAGGTCTGCGCCTTATCGTAAAGGGCAACCACCGTAACAACAGCGTTAGGTCTTGAACACTCCCAAGAGAGGCGGAAGGTATCCTCTGCACCTGCAACCTCAAGTACAACATCAGCACCGCCGTGATCAGAGTTTGTGAGTACGAACTCCTTGCAGTTTTCAGGCTCGCAGACAAGAACTTCGGGATAGTGACTCTTCACAAAGTCAATGCGATTCTTATCCTTTTCGCAAACGATAATACGCTTGGGATTTTTCAGCATAGCACAAAGCAGAGTGCAGATGCCCGTAGGACCTGCTCCGATAATAAGCACAGTATCGTCCTCTGTGATTTCAGAAATGCGTGTCGCCCAGAAGCCCGTGGCAAGAACATCACCCACAAAGAGAGCCTGTTCATCGCTGACGCTCTCGGGGATTTTGTTAAGCCCCATATCGGCATAAGGCACACGGACAAATTCTGTCTGACCGCCGTCGATTCGACAACCTAAAGCCCAACCGCCGTTCTTGTCGGTGCAGTTGTTCACAAATCCCTTCTTGCAGAAAAAGCACTCTCCGCAGAAGGTTTCAACATTGACGGTAACTCTGTCACCGGGCTTGAATTTACTCACATCACTGCCGACACTTTCAACAATGCCGACCATCTCATGACCGACGGTAATTCCCGGAACAGCACGAGGCACAGAGCCGTGTTTGATATGTAAATCGCTTGAGCAGATACTACTCATAGTAACTCTGACAATGGCGTCACGGGGGGCTATGAGTTCGGGTTTGGGTTTGTCGGTGAGGGTGAATATTCCGTGTGATTTGTAAGTGTAAGATAGCATATTAAAACTCCGTTATAAAGATTATTATTCAAGGCACAACAGCAACGCCTTCAAAAAATCCTCATCATTCTGTGCTGTTCTTTTTTTCGGACCCTTTGTTCTGTTACCTGCCATTCTCTCCTTTTTGCCTATAAAACGGGTGAAAAGGAGATTTTCTATATTGCCGTCGGTATAGATAAGTCCGTTCTGATTAAGCGTCTTAGCGCCCTTACCTAGCACAAGAGCAGCAAGACCATAGTCCTGTGTGATAATTACGTCGCCCTTTTCGGTAAGGTTTGCTATACGGCAATCGGCAGAGTCTGCGCCCTTGTCAACGACAATAGTTTTTGCTCCGTCTTTTTCGATGGAGTGGGTATTATCGCAGACGATGATACACGGGAGACCTCGCTCTTTGGCTGTCCTGACGGTAATGTCTACAACAGGACATGCATCGGCATCAATTATTATTTTCATAACGTCACCTTAGATTAAAATTCCTTCACAATGGTCAACTTCATGCTGAATTATCTGTGCAGGAAAGCCTGTGAAGGTCTTTATACGAACTTGCATTTCAGCCGTCTGCCATTTAACTTTTATAGTCTTATAACGCTTACATTTACGAGGACCGCCGAGCAGAGAAAGGCATCCCTCTTCTGTTTCGTAGTGCTCGGACTTTTTGATAATCTGAGGGTTAAACATAACCATATATGTACCATTATTATCAAAGGCTATAATACGTTTGCGTACACCTATCATATTGGCCGCCATACCGACGCAACCGTCTTTGTGGGCGATGAGCGTGTCGAGTAAATCTTCAGCCACTTGTAAATCTTCTTTTGTCGCGAGCTCTGATATCAGGCTGAGGAAAATCGGGTCGTGGGTTAGTTGTTTGATCATATTGGATAATACACACCTTTATTTTCTTAAGGTTCGTCTTTGTATGAACGGGCACTATAAACAAAATCTTCTTCGAGATCTAAATCGTAGCGTTTGAGTAAATCTCTTATGAACCATATACAGTCTGCAGCCGAATAGCCGGTGCTTATGTAAATACCGGTACCTTTCTTCAATTCATAATCGCCTTTGATTTTATCAACATCATAAGAAAAAGCAGGAACAATCCAACCATTAAAAGATTCACTGTTTTTTGCCATTTTCTTAATAACCGAACTATCAAGGTCGTAAAGTTTTAAAGCTACTGAACGTACCATAGCGGCGAAACTATCAATAGTAACTCTTTCCCCTAAAAGCTCGTAATAATTCACATATTTGTATGTAGCATTTTTAGGATCTGTAGCTTTATATTCCTGATATCTTGGGTCGCTAAAATCAATAACAGTTTCAGCAGGTTTAATTGGGAATAATTTAAGAATTGTTTTTGTTAATCTTTTTGCTCTTTCTAAAATTGTGTTTTCGTTCCATTCCTCTTTATCAAGTACATCATTATAAAGAATGGTGATGTGTGTTGGAGTTTCAGGATTTTCAAGCATATCTTTTTTTACATCAAATGGTTTATCGCCTAACTCAGAATTATATCCCGTAAGCGTAAGATTACCAAGTGTATGTAAATATCTGTCATGCACCTGCTCCCAATTCTCACCAAGCATATTCTGCCAAGCCTTTGAAAGATTCTTGTTTTGAGGCATAATATGCTCAATGCTTAATGAATCGGTTTCAATCTTCTCTTTGCCTTGATTTTCAATAGCGGCAAGCAGATACTTGCAGAGAGCATTTTTTCTGTAAAGATTTCTTTCTTTTAATGCTAATACAAATATTTCATCTGAAGGTATAGCATCCTTTGATGTCAATTGTGTTAAGAAAGAAACTATAGAATCATAATAGAATTTTTTATTCTCGTCTCTATTGAATGCACGACCATAAAGAGTTTTGTATAATCCTCTTAAAGAGTTTGAACCAACTTCACAAATAAGTCTGCGGATACTATAGTTAAGGAGTAAATGAAGTACTTCAGATAATTCATTTTCATCAATTATATCATCTTCAAAATCATCAAAAACGTCGAACAAAAACAGATATACAGTAGTCTGCTTAAGCTTGCGAAGACCACTTAACGCTTTATTAATATCCTTACTAAGATTTTTTGAACCGTTAAGGAAAATATCGTACTGTTTTGCATAATGCAGTAATTCTTCCAACATTGTTTCATTTGTATAGTTTTCTTCTTTGAATAGAATCTTGAAATTATCATAAGCTTCTTTTTCACGGGTAAAGCCGTCAAGTTTGAAGTTGAGATAATCAAGGAAGAAATCTGAAAGGTGGTCATTACCAAGCAACTGTTCCATAACAAGCCAGTATTCTTCATATAATCTGTCTTGGCCAACTTCTGTCATAAGAACAAAGTTACGTATTTTATCAGCAAGATTAAGAGGAACGCCTGTTGAATTTATTCTTTCAAATATTTCCTGTTCCTTACCTTTTTCTTCCTCTTCAAGTTTAATCATTGCGCAAGAAAGATGTTCTATACCATCATAAATTCTTTCAATAGTAAGGTTTTTGTCTTCTTCAAGTGCATCTCTAATGAGGCGGCAGAATAAATCATAGTTTTTATAAATTCCGCTTGATTTATCCATCTTATCAATCTGATTTGCCATAAGATATAATAGCTGTTTATTATCGCTTTTGATTGGCTTAAGCTTCAATTTGCTTGAATCGTCAATATTATATTTTTTGAATTTATCTACATTAAACAACACTGATGTAAGGGTTTCTTTTTCAGCATCGGTTTCTGCAACATCTATAAGAGCTTTGATAAGAATATATATAGTCGTTAATCTCTGCTGACCGTCGATAATTACATAATAATCTATTTTATTCTCGTTTTTGAGAAGGGAATAAACAACTGAACCTGTAAAATGAAAACGGTCAAGCTCGTGAGCCTGAAGTATATCTTCAAACAGTTTTTCACACTGTTCGGCAGACCACTCATAGTTACGCTGATAAACAGGAATAGAATACTGTCTCAAGTTTTTATCTATAAAATCGTTTATGAAACTTCCTTTATCTATCTTCATCTTTTATTACCTCAAATTTCTTTTCTTCTCTTCAATCTCTCATAAATTAAAGGGGCCAGCGTTTCACTTATCTGTTTCATCATCTCAGGTTCAGAGAACAATTTAACAAAGAATGCTTCATTCTGCTCATATCTGGCTGCAGCCATCTCAATGAAATCCTTTTCAAGAAGCATAAGAAATGTTTTGTAGTCATTACTCTTTGCATAGCCTTGCCATTTAGGATCTGCTACATAGTCATTTTCAATCTGTAACAACACTTTATCCATCTCAGTAAAGTTAGTGCCAAAAGCAAGGTTAATTTTATCAATGATGACTGTAAGAGGATCCTTCTTTTCTTCTCTTCTACCGGCCTCACCGGATATTGGTCTGAAGCCTTCTCTCGCAGGCTCAAGTTCAATATTGCCTTCAAATTCCTTTTCTAACTTGTAGTACTCAAGAAGCACCTTGTCATCAACATCAACTTTCGTTCCGCCACCTTTAGGAAGGAATTTGTATAAGAATTTAGCATAAACACTAAACTTATGAATGTCTTTGTCAAACATTCGACAAACCTGTGTTATAAAAGCATAGATACGATTAAATCTCGCAAGTGTACCTTTGAAAAGGTCTTTCTTTTCATCGTCAAGAGCGTTAAATCTATCAAGTGCAGGCTGAAGCTTTGCTTTAAGCTTGCCTTCATCTGCATACTGTTGAGTTTTACCGGAATAAAAAATCTTTGCAAAGGCTTCAATTTCAGATTCTTGATATACCCTATACTCATCAAGGGTACCCTTAATGTCATAAACAACATTAGGATCTGTTTCTTCTTCAAGAACAGTTTCCTCAAAGTAAGGCTCAAAGGACTTCTTGATATCATCTGCTGAATTTACAAAATCAAGCACAAATGTATCCTGCTTGCCCTTTGTTGTTCTGTTAAGACGTGAAAGTGTCTGTACAGCCTTGACTCCTGACAATTTTTTATCAACAAACATTGTATGAAGCAGCGGTTCATCAAAGCCCGTCTGATATTTTTCAGCAACAATAAGCATACCGAATTCATCAGTATGGAAAGCAGCAGGAAGAGCCTTCTCTTTGATTGTTTCGCCGTCTTTGGTTTTGTTTAACTTTTCTTCAGTGTATGACTCTCCGTTATCATCAACCTCACCTGAAAATGCCACAAGAACATCAAGATCCGAATAGCCTTTATCTTTAATCTGGCGTTTAAATTCAAGAAGATAACGAACAGCATGAAGTCTTGATGGTGTAACTATCATTGCTTTAGCTTTACCACCGATTTTATGCATAGTTACATTTCTGAAATGTTCAAGCATTACAGCGGTCTTCTGTGAAATGTTATGAGGATGCAATGACTCATAATTTCTTATAGCATTAATACCTGCGGTTGTGTTAAGTTCAGGATCATCAGGGATGTTCTTTGCTATTTTATAATACATTTTGTATGTCATATAGTTTTTGAGAACATCGAGAATAAAGCCTTCTTCGATTGCCTGACGCATTGAGTAGATGTGATAGGGATGGTATCTGCCTTCAGCATCAGGGCGGCCAAAAATCTGCAGAGTTTTCTCCTTAGGTGTTGCTGTAAAAGCGAAGAAAGACATATTTTCGTGCACACCGTGAGATGCAAGCTCATCAAGCAACTTGTCTTCATCATCCTTCTTGCTTTCTTCCTCAGCGTACTCCATATCTGCATATTCTTCAAGAGCCTTTTCAGTATCAGCGAGGGCTCTTTTTAATTTCTTCGCAGCGTCACCTGTCTGTGATGAGTGAGCCTCGTCAATGATTATTGCAAAACGGTTGTGGCCTGTCTGCACTTCTTTGTAAATGACAGGGAATTTCTGCAAAGTAGTAATAATTATACCTGTACCCGCTTCAATAGCGTCTTTCAACTGTTGTGCGTTTTTGTCAATTTTCTGCACAACGCCCTCAACATGATCAAACTGATAAACGGTATTCTGAAGCTGACTGTCAAGAACTCGTCTGTCAGTTACAATGATGACAGACTGGAAAATCTTCTCATCCTTTGCATCATGAAGACCTGAAAGTCTGTGAGCAAGCCATGCAATTGAATTGGACTTACCCGAACCGGCACTATGCTGAATAAGATAACTCTTACCGGCACCGTTTTCCTTAACATCAGCCAAAAGCTTCGTTACAACATCGAGCTGATGATAACGAGGGAATATCATCCTCTTTGACTTCACATTACCTTTGTCGTCTTTTTCAACCTGAAGGTGAAGATATTTATGTAAGATTTCGAGAAGCTTGTCCTTGCAGAGAATCTTCTCCCAAAGATAAGCCGTATCATAACCTTCTTCATTTGTAGGATTGCCCTTACCACCAACATTACCTGCACCTTTTGAGCCCTGATTAAAGGGCAGGAAATACGTGGATGCTCCTTCAAGCTTTGTTGTCATATACACATTGCTTAAATCAACTGCAAAGTGAACAAGCACACGCTCATTAAAAGCAAAGATTTCATCCTTACTTGCTCTGTCAAACTTATACTGATTGATAGCATTAGATACATTCTGGCCTGTAAACTGACATTTAAGCTCCATTGATACAACAGGAATACCGTTAAGAAAAAGTACTATATCAATGCTGTTTTCGTTAAGGAGAGAATAATGCAGCTGACGAGTGCAGTGCAAAATGTTTCCTTCGTACTGCTTGAGGCTCTGCTCATTAAGAGATGTTTCAGGCTTCCAGAATGCAACACGGAATTTTATACCTCTGTCAACAAAGCCCTGACGGAGAACTTTAAGCAAGCCTTCATTTTTGACAACACGGCAGAAACGGTCAACGATTTTTGATTCGCTGTCCGCACCGTAGATTTTTTCATATTTCTCCCAGGCGTTTGGCTGAGTTGCTTTGATGAAAGAAACAAAGGTTTTCACATCAAGGGCAAGCTTTCTGTCAAAGGCTTTCGGGTTGCCTTTTATGTATCCGCCGTGGTTGCAGAGATAATATTCAATATCCTGCTCAAAGCGTTTTTCGGTAAAGTCAAAGTCGGGCATGGTTAGGCCTCCTTATTTTCCATATCTAATAAATCTTTTTTGTCTTTTACTTTGTTTATAATTTCATGCAAATGTATATGTAGTTTCGTGCCATATTTAGATTTAATTTCGTTACCAAAATCTATAAAATATTCTTTAACTTCAGTATAATCAGCTATAGCCATAAGTTCTCTTGCAGCAGAAGAAATGCAATATATGCTTATTTCAACTTTTATATCTTCGTCAGTTTCGTTATCAATCAATAACACAAAATCTTTACTCTTAAAATAAGGTATTGATTTAACCCTTTTTAAAGCAAGCTGCCAATGAGTTGTTGAATCAAGATTAATCAATTCTAATTCTCTAAGTCTTAAATGCTCAACCCAATCAAGATGTTTTTCAACAATTTTCCCTTGCAAAATATATCCATCTAACGGAGAAATCGAACACATCTTTTCAAAAAGATGAAAATCTTCTTCACGCATATTTTTTAAAATATCGAGAGTCTTAAAACTAAAACTATCAGGTACAGCCAATTCTTTTGCAAGAACTTTTGCCCATATTTCCTGCATAAATTGGTTATTAGTATTTTTAGCATTTTCAAAATAAAGATTTATCCAATCTATTTTGGTATACCCCTTTAAATCAATTTTATTATCTGCAATATATTTCTTTGACTTTTCAAAAATATCGTGTAAGTTTTGCGTTGATTTTTTATCAAAAGCTTCATATGCAGCTTTTAAACTAGTTTCGAAATTTAATGCGGTAATTTGAGCTAACACATTTGGATCAAATTCATATACAATCATATCACCCGCTGATTTTTTAGAGTTATCAACTCCGTTATCGCCAAACTTCTTTTTATCATTAAACGACTTCGTATATTTATTAATTTTTTTATGAGCAGAACCACCCACAAATAATGCGGCAAAGGCAATAACGCAATTAATTATATCAATCCAATTTTCCAAATCTAAGTTTTTTATCACTTCCCACACATTTTCACACCTCTCTTTTACCCGTAACTACCTCATAAATGAGGCTCTTTTTGTATTCAGTGAGTTTTGCAACAATTGATTTTTTTTTGGCTATTGCAGAATCAATCTCAACAGATTTTTTATCAAGATACTTTACAATATTACCTTGCACTTCTCTGGTTGGAAGCGGAAGTTCTATTGTTTTAATTATTGATGTGTTTAAATTTGGCTGTCCATATCCTTGCATTTGTTTTCTTAATTCGTATGTTCTTGCTTTAAAAACATAAAACAAATAAAACTGCTCTAATTTCAAGTCATAAAAAGCAACGGAACCGTCGTTTATGCAACCATCAATTTTTGTAACTTTTGGAACACCTAATGTTGCTCCACTATTGGATAATAATAATGTTCCTTTATTTACCAGCCTGCTATGTAAAGCACCTTCTTTTGTTAAATAGGTTTCTGTTGAATAAATATATTTTCCCTCGTCTTTTGTTACTTCTGCAACAGTAATCCACGGAACATCATTGCCATTAAAATATTTAGGGTCCCCTGCCGGTCTAGGGGAAGCTCCTCTGACTACTGTTGCTACTCTTGCAATAGTGGTTAATTCCCAATCCACCGGTATCTCACCTATCCATTCAACACCACTGTCTTTCATAGGAACAGTTGGATCAAGGCCTTTTGTTACTGCTTCGGTTATAACTGAAAGTTTGTATTCTTTCAGCTTTTCTATGACCTGCTGTTGCTTTTCAATAACAGCATCAATTTTTGCACACTTTTCATCGAGAAAGTCTGCTATGCGGTGCTGTTCAGGAAGTGAAGGACAGATGGTATGTATTGCCGCCATCTCATTATTCATTATTTTAAAGCCATTTGTATCTGCTCTTTTGTGGTAAAAAGCAATATATTCCAATGCATATTTTTGATATCTTAAATCAATATAAGGATTTAAAGGTTGAAGAGTTCCGCACACATTCGTACAATTATGCTTGCCTTTTCTTAAAAAAATTGTTCCAGCATTAGCACCATCAGTAGTCCATGTGATTTGCTCCAAATCAAAATCATAGGTATTAATATAACCTAAACAACCATCATTTTTTGTTTGCGATGAATATACAGGATATTTACCGTTATCCTCAAGTTCTGTCTGGGCAATAACTCGACCTCTACCTATTCTAAACAAATAAGAAACCTTTACAACATCCCAATCAATCGGTATTTCACCAATCCACTCAACACCGCTGTTTTTCATTTCACGCATTTTATTCACCACACTTAAAATCTGTTTGAATACTCTATTTTATCTGCAATCCAATTCTTTAACACAATAAAACCTATGATTACACCAATATAAACAATGATAATTAATACAACAGGCACTACAGAAAAAGATGCTTTACACATAAGAGTAAGTACACCTGTGTTTGCCCAATAAAATAGCAAATACAGCAAACTGCCAAGTGGAGGGCAGCTTCTGCTCCTGTAAAATATTCCGACCATTGCAAATGTAATAAGATGAAACGCACCCTCTGTTGCCCAGTTCAACACTTCAGGTAACCATAGTTCAGTTTCCTGTGTAAGAAAAGGTAATGATTCATAAGGATTGTCTATAAAAAATTGTCTTATAATAACACTTATACCTGCTATCAGTGTATAAAGTTTAAACATTAAATATCTCCTTCAGACTTCCGTCAAGTTCACTTTCAATAGCAAGAATCTCCTGCATAATTTCATCTGACGGCTTCGGTGCTTCATACTTATAAAAATATCTTGTAAAAGGTATTTCATAACCCACCTTTGATTTCTTTTCATCAATCCAGGCATCAGGTGCAAAAGGTAACACCTCTCGCTCAAAGTATGCCTGAATATCCTCAGTAAGGGGTACATTTTCAGTGTCTCTTAATGCCGAGTCGGGCTGTTTTTTACCCTTTTTGAGTATAGGCTCGCCGTTTTCATCGCAAAGAGGTCTTTCAACTGTAATCTTTGTGTAGCCGAAGTCTTCGTTGTTGAAAATCTTGCTGACTTCACTCTCTCTGAAATCACCGTAAAGGCTTGTTATCTCTTCAATTGCACTTTCGGGAATGTCATTTCTCTTGTTACCGAGAGCCTTACGACGCTTCTCAAAAAGTCCGTTAGCATTGATAAGCTGAACCTTACCTTCACGCTTTGTGCCTGCCTTTTTATTAGAGAGCACCCAGATGTAAGTTGCTATACCTGTGTTATAGAAAATATCGTTAGGCAGAGCAATAATAGCTTCAAGAAGGTCATTTTCAAGAATATAACGGCGGATTTCACTGGGGCCGCTACCTGCATCACCTGTGAAAAGAGGAGAACCGTTGTGAATAATCGCAATACGGCTGCCACCCTTTGAAGGCTCCTTCATTTTTGAAATAGCAGTAAGCATAAACAGTAACTGGCCGTCACTTGCTGCAGGGAGTCCGGGGCCAAAACGACCTGCGAAGCCTCTCTTGGCTTCTGCTTCTACGGCATTTTTCTCATTTTTCCACTCTCTACCGAAGGGAGGATTGGAAAGGATATAGTCAAAAGTCTGACCTTCAAACTGGTCATCGGAAAGAGTATTGCCGTCTTTGATAAAGTTTGCATCGTTACCCTTGATAAGCATATCTGCCTTACAGATAGCAAAAGTCTGGTCATTTATCTCTTGGCCAAAAGGCATAATCTTGGTTGATGCGTTAAGCTGATGAAGGTATTCCTCAGCAACAGATAGCATACCTCCTGTACCACAAGCAGGGTCATAGACAGTCTTGACAACGCCATTGCCCGAAAGGATATCATTATCATCATAGAACAAGAGGTTTACCATAAGTCTGATAACTTCTCTCGGAGTGTAGTGCTGTCCTGCATCCTCGTTATGAGCTTCGGAAAATCTACGGATAATCTCTTCAAAGATATAACCCATTTCAAGGTTTGAAATCACGTCTGGGTGAAGGTTCGCCTTAGGTGAAGTGAATTCCTTGATAACTATGTAGAGTATGCCTTTGTTTGCCATAGTTGTGATATGTCCGTCAAACTTAAACTTTTCAATTATGTCACGCACATTTGCTGAAAATCCATTAAGATAATCACGGAAGTTTGCCTCGATGTTATCGGGGTCATCAAGCAACTTCTCAAAAGTATATTTACTTGTGTTGTAAAACTCTCTTCCTGCAGCTCTACGAAGAAAAACATCGTGGATAGGCAGATTTTTAACCTCGTTATATTTTTCGAGAACTGCTTCTTTTGTATCAGCAAGGATACAGTCAAAGCGACGAAAAACCGTCAACGGCAAAATAACCTCACCGTATTCGTGGGGCTTATATACTCCTGTAAGTTTATCTGCAATCGCCCATATAAGAGCTGCTTTTTCACTAATATTTGATGAAAGGCTCATTTTGTATACCTCCATGAAAATGAATACAATATATCAGTATTTATTATATATTAAAATTTCATTATAATCAACCAAGAATCCACAAAATATTGTGTTTTTAGTAATAGAGTGACAAAAATCGGACTGTAATTGTTTCGGTCAAAACACCTTATTAATATATAGTGTCGAAAAGTGTAAAAAGTAACACATTTTTATGTAAAAAATAAAACCGTCCGAATTCATCAATGTGACACGAACGGTTTATGTATTTTATTCAATATACTCCGTGATAATCATTTCCTTATCATCATTGATAACAGAATATATTTTATCAAATCCTTCATCATAAGAAGGTTTGTTGTTCAAAACTATACTTTTGTATTCCTTGATAACCTTTTCAGGAACTTTTCGAGATCTTTTTCTATTTCTTCTTAGACAGGCTTTCAAATCAGGTTCAAAGTAATACCCTACGATTTTATAATCTTTAGCAATAGCCATTGGAATATATCTTTCTCTATCAGACTTAAATCTATTTGTATTATCAACTACAAAACTTTTACCCTCTCTAAATAATTTCTTAACTAATTTTTCCTCATTGTCACGTGTTTTTAAAGTATCAAGATTCACATACTCATAATCTGATAAACGTGTTTTGCAAAATGTTGTTTTACCGGCACCTTGAATACCTATCATTATTGCTAATGTTTTTTCTATAAAAATCAACTCCTTATAAAATTTAGGTTAATTTAACAAACCTATAATTTAATTTTAGGAGCAATTTTCATCGAATGCAATAGGCAATTCTATATTTAACTATCAAAGTCCCAAAATGAGTGCTTTCATTTCGGCAACCTCCCCATATACACACCACCGTTATCGCTCAACCACTTATGCCACTTCTTATACTCAGGGAACACCTTCTCAATCTCTGCATAAAACTGTGGTGAATGGTTCATATGCTTTCTGTGGCAAAGCTCGTGCACAACAACACTGTCGATAACCTCAAGCGGAAACAGTGCCAACAGGCAGTTGAAATTCAGATTACCCTTCGATGAGCAGCTACCCCAACGGGTACGCTGACAACGGATAGTAATTCTGTTATAAGTAACACCGATTTTCGGAGCGTAATATCTCACTCGTTCAGGAATAATCTGCTTCGCTTTTTCGGCATGTGCATTTATTTCTTCCTGTGTGAATGGTTGCACCTCGCTGATTGCTTTTTCGCGTTCCTCCATTTTGGCAAGATTCTTTTCTATCCAGGACTTTTTAGATTCAATGAAGCTGTAAATCTCTTTATCCTTCATACGCAAAGGTGCACGGGCAATGATTTCACCGGATTTGAGCTGGATAGAGAGTGTCTTACGGTTACTTCGTATTATATTAACTTTTACATCAGTTTTAATATTAAAACTCATATATCATACCTTCTGTCATTACTTGATTGATTTATTTACCTATCAGACAAAGCACCCAACCTATGACTGCCAATACAATCAGTGCTGTAACACAACCTGAATTGCCACCACGGCCACCGTTTGAATTGTTTTTTCTTCCTCCGCCTGAATCACCGTCGGAAGAGGTCATTTTAAAAGCATAAAAATCATTAAGATCAGGCATAAAATATATCCACCCTCGAGCATTTAAATTCGCTCATATTATACTCTTATCTCCACTGCAATTGCAATATCAAACCAATCTCACAGCACGTCAAGTCCCAATATATGTACTCAAAACCGCATTTTTTCTTCTATCATTGACAACGGCACACCTCAACCATATAATTAAATCATAAATCCAACCAATTTGAGGTGAAATAAATGCCCCTTCAGATAATTCGTCAAGACATAACAAAAATGAAGGTTGATGCTATCATCAACACAACCAATAAAAAAATGATAGGCTACAGCGGTGTTGACTATGCAGTACATACTGCTGCAGGGCCTGAACTTGACAGTTTCTGTGAAAAACTTACTCCTCTCGGTCTCGGCACAGCAAAGATAACCCCTGCCTTTAATCTGCCCTGCAGATACATTATCCACACCTCAGGTCCCGTATGGCATGGCGGTCTGCAGGGGGAGAGCATTATTCTCAAGTCCTGCTATATGGAGTCTCTGAAGCTCGCAGTAGAACACGGCTTTGATTCCGTTGCTTTTCCTCTTATCTCTTCAGGTGCTTACGGGTACCCCAAGGACAAGGTTTTGAAATTCGCAATTCAGGTGATAACCGAGTTTCTTTTCGACCACGAGTTGACGGTGTATCTCTGCGTTTATGACCGTACCTCTTATGAATTCAGCAGAGAGCTGTTTGAAGATATCCGTGACTTTATCGGCGAAGATAAGACAGAAATGCAGCCTATCTGCTCACCGAGATTTGCCCGCTGTGAGTCGATGGCTCTTGCCGAAGAGGATATCTGTGATTGCTCTGTAGGTATGCCTTTGGCAAGTGCTCCTGCGCCCTCACCGAAAGAGAGAAGATATAACAGTGCCAAGGATATGAGCATTGACGAATATATGAAAAAGATGGACAAATCCTTTGCATACAAGCTCTTTGACCTAATTGACGAAAGTGGTATGACCGACGTCGAGTGCTATAAAAAAGCCAATGTTGACAAGAAGACCTTTTCGAAAATTAAGTGTAATCCTGACACCTACAAGCCCTCAAAGCAGACAGCAGTTGCTTTTGCTATCGCTCTGCAGTTAGACCTTGACGAAACACAGGATTTGCTTGCATCGGCAGGCCTTACGCTTTCACAAAGCTTTGTCTTTGACAAGATTATATGCTACTTTATACAAAGAGAAATTTATGATATTTTTATGATTAACGAGGCTCTTTTTGAGTTTGATCAGGTGTTACTTGGTTGCTGAAAACACAGAAAATGGCTAAAAACAAAGATAGGAGCTGTTTATGGAAAAAGCTATTTTAGATGGTCAAATAATTTATGCTTCAGATGTAAAAGAAAACTATGAATATGAGAAATATATTAGAGAATGTAGCTCTAAAGGTAGGTTGAAATGCCCTGATAAGAATTGTAGTTTACCTATTTTAAGGTATTGTCATGGCAATAAAAAAGAACCTTATTTTGCTCATAGGGATGCATCATCTTGCGATTATGATAAGTATGACAGAGAAAATTCTGCAACTATCAACCATATAAAATGTCTATTATATACGCTCTTATCAAGCCAAAATATAAAAGTAGATTCTGATGTAAAAGTGTTTGCTCACCATTATGCACATCTGGTTGTTTACACAGAAAACAAAAAATATGCTTTTGAGATATTGAAAGATTCAACTGCAGCAAGAAAAATCGATAAAATAGCAAAAGAATATGAAAATAATGATATTGTGTTTACTTTGATAGTTATAGGAGAGGACTATGACCTGAAGCGTGAAAGTAATGCAAATCATATTCGACGTTTTTCTTTGAATGAATCAGTAAATAATGAATTGATTGTTATTAATGAGTCTGGAACAAAAGTGTATCAATATAAATTAGATCTTTTTAATTATGATTATTGTGGCAATAACATATTTGAATATGATGCTATCTATAGTGAAAAACAAAAAATTGAAAATTTGACATTTGAAAAAGAAAGATTGTCTATTGGAGGGTTTCTTTCTAGATATATCAAATGGTATGAAGTAAAACAGCATAAATACAAGATGTTTTTAGCTCCGAAACCGTTGGAAAAACCGATGTCTAAAGAAAAGAAAAAAACTATTGATGTGGTTAAAGAAATAATAAAGCCACCTTTTATTGTTGATGTTGCAACTCCAATAAACATATCAGATTTGTGTTTTATAGAAAATATAACACCGCCTAATAAGAGAATTAAGCTCGTAGAATGGAATGAATCAGTTTTTTTGAAGAAACTTGAAAAGATTTGTTATGAGAGAGACGAAGTTGTTTTTAAAAATTTGATTTTAAAATTTATGACAGCAAACAAGAGAGAACAAGAACTTATCAATAAGCTATGGAAGAAATACAAGATTGAAAGAAATGATTACTTCTATATTTTAAAAACGGCGCATGAAAAATCATTAGAATGAGTTTTAAAATTAGACATAAGCGTTACAAAAAGTCTCCCGTCAAGCGACCAACTTAATAAAACAATCCGCTATACTATGGTTGTAAGGTCACACAAGACCTTGCAACCATACTTTTTTTGGAGGTAAATACTATGACAGGTGCAATTATCGGCGATATTGTCGGTTAAAGATTTGAATTTCACAACCATAAAAGCAAGGACTTCACGCTCTTTACTCCCAAGTGCTTTTTTACCGATGACACGGTTATGACCCTTGCGGTGGCAAAAGCTCTGAACGAATACCAAACCGTAACCGACTACGAGAATTTTAAACTGACTCTCATAAAATCTATGCACGAAATCGGAAATCACTATCCTAATTGCGGTTACGGCGGAAGATTTTACGGTTGGATAAGGAACAGAAGAACAACTCCCTACAATAGCTACGGCAACGGCTCGGCTATGAGAGTTTCGCCTGTAGGTTGGTACGCTAAGTCACTTGATGAGGCTGAGAAATTAGCCAAAGCAACTGCGGTTGTAACACACAATCATCCCGAAGGAATAAAGGGTGCGGTAAGCGTGGCAGGCGCAATTTATCTTGCCCGTACGGGTAATACGATGAATGAGATCAGGAAATATGTCAGCAAGTTTTATAAAATTGATTTCACTCTTAATCAAATCAGGCCAACCTACGGCTTTTATGAAACCTGTCAGGATTCCGTTCCTCAGGCATTCGAAGCATTCTTTGAATCGGTGAGCTTTGAGGATTCAATAAGAAATGCAATCTCTATCGGAGGCGACAGTGATACCATAGCCGCAATAACAGGCTCAGTTGCAGAAGCATTCTATGGCGTAGAAAACAAATTAAAAGAAACGGCAGTGTCCTATCTTGATGAAAGACTAAAGAAAATATACAACGATTTCAATAACAAAACGGAGGTAAAGTAAAATGAAAAACAACAGAAACAACATCACAGAATTGGTATTCATCCTTGACAGAAGCGGCTCTATGTCTGGTCTTGAGAGTGACACAATCGGCGGCTTCAACGCTATGATTGAAAAGCAGAAGAAAGAAGACGGCGAGTGCTATATATCAACCGTTCTCTTTGACAATGTCAGTGAGGTGCTTCACGACAGAGTTAAGCTTTCTGACATAAAGCCTATGACTGACAAGGAGTACACAGTCAGAGGCTGCACGGCTCTTATTGATGCTATCGGCTCAGCAATTCATCACATTGGTAACATCCATAAGTATGCACGACCCGAGGATGTACCCGAGCACACAATGTTCATCATCACAACCGACGGTATGGAAAATGCAAGTCAGCAGTACAGCAGTGAGCAGGTCAAGAAAATGATTGAGCGACAGAAAGAAAAATACGGATGGGAGTTTCTTTTTATCGGTGCAAATATTGATGCCGTTGAAACCGCAAGACGCTATGGTATCAACGAAGACAGAGCCGTTAACTACAACGCCGATGCAAAAGGTACGGGAATACTTTACGAGTCAGTTGCCTGTGCGGTCAGCAATGTAAGAAAGTGTGCATCACTTGATAATAGTTGGAGAGAAAATCTTGATGTGGATTATAAGAAGAGAGGAAAGAAGTAAAAAAAGTTTTTAAACATATCATCCTTCCCAAGACACTTACCACTCGGTAGGTGTCTTATGTTTTTATTTCAAGGAAGGATGTAATAATTCAATAATACTCGGAAGAAATTTATTTCTTCTTGGCGGCAGGCACAAAACGAAAAAATCTTTTTTTAAAATACCAAACTAAATATTATTGACCGTGAAAAAATTTTTTAAACCATTCGACAAATTTCCCGTTGTCAAAATTTTCAAAATATTATATCATACCACCGTCACGATGTTTTTGTTGAGCTTGGCGAAAACACAACTACTTTAATTATGCTTTGCTCCAACAGCCACACACATCGATTTATATTTAGCTTTATTTAAAAGCTGTTACATAGTGACCCAACAGAATATGAGCGCGGTGAGTTTTTCTCTCCACGCTTGTTTCTGTTGCCTATGTAACGGCTTTTTTGTTTTGCAATTTTTCTTGCGGCGGGTTGTAAAGGTTTTGTAAACATTTTGATTTTTGGGTGTCCATTTGGCCTCTCCCAGTGGGAATAAGTGAGAATTGTTTTTCAAGTCACTTGTAAACAGTTTGAAAACTTTCGGGTTCGATGGTTCGCTTTCACTCAAAAAATGTCCGTAGGAAAGTAGATGGGTAATTATTTTTAAAGCTCATACTTGCCAACATCTGAAAATTTGTCCGTAGGAAAGTAGAGGGGTATTTAAAATTACTACCTCTGAACGGAATCAGTGTTTCTGTGTCCTTGTCTTAACGAGCATTGGATTTCGGGCCCGGAAATCCCCAAACGGGCAAAAAGCCGTTTTGCAAAACAGAATGAATGGAGATGAAAAGAAGAAAAAAGAATCAAGTTAACAACAGACGAATGAAAAATTGACTTTAAATATTCTGTTAACTTTCGGGAAAAAGGGTTTCTACTTGCCCTTTCCCAGTCCGTATAAGTGGAAACAAAATTTTAAGGAGGTGAAAATCCAATGACAAAGAAAAATCACGACGTGATTGTCAAAGCGTATCTTAACAAAGATGAATATGAAAAGCTCTGTGACCTGAGCAGAGCAACGGGAGTTTCCAAATCAAAAGTCATCCGTCTTCTGATTACAATGTGCAGGCTCAAGGAAGCTCCGCCTGCCGATTATCCGAAGCTCATCCGTGAGCTTCGTGCCGTGGGTAACAACCTTCATCAGCTTTTGGTTGTTGCCCGTGCGAGAGGCTGGAACAATCAGAAAGAAATTTCTTCCGTTCTCTCTTCCGTGCTTGAAACAGAAAACAAAATAGTCAGTGAGTTTACTTCAGAGAAGGATGAAGTGCCATGGCAGTAACAAGAATCTGGCCGATAAAGGGAAGGCTTCGTAATGTAATTGATTACACCGTGAACCCTGAGAAAACTTTTAATCCCGATTACACCTTTGAAGATCTACAAGCACTCAAGGATGTAATTGACTACGCAATGGAAAGTGACAAAACCGAAAAGCAGTTTTATGTTACGGGAGTTAACTGCACAGCAGGCTTTGCAAGAGAACAAATGGTAAACACTAAAAGACTTTTCAAAAAGGAAGACGGCATCCTTGCCTTTCACGGTTATCAATCCTTCAAGCCCGGTGAAGTTACACCTGAGCTCGCTCACGAAATCGGAATAAAGCTCGCAGA
>JAFULG010000010.1 GCA_017473435.1 Clostridia bacterium
ACTTTGAGCTAAAATTGAATCTATGCACTTTTCAATATAATTTTCAACATTGTAAATCGGAACGATTATACTGAATTTCGGCATTATTAATCCTCCGCATCAGCAGATTTTTGCAATTATCTGGCTGAGATATTCAGGGTCGTCAACCTCACCCACTCCGACACCGGCACCGGCCTCGTAAACCATTTTGTCTTTTTGTGGACGGCTTTCTTAAAGATTCTTCTACGCCGTTTATTATACCATTAAAGCACTGTGCCGTCAATGAATATAATTTCTTTGTTGAAATTATACATACTTACGGTTTGCTCTTTGTTGATTTATTGTGTTGCAAAAAAATTCAATTTATGGTAATATAAAATGAATATAAATCTAAGGAGGTTTATTATGAAAAAGATTATCTCTGTTTTGCTTTCAATCAGCTTGATTTTCTCTGTCTGCGGCATTGCGTTTGCGGTTTCCGCTTCTGACAATAACTACGTTCAGGCAGACTCAGTTGAAGAAGCAGCACAAAAGCTCGCTCTTTCAGGCGAGACCTATCCCCTTATCATCTGCCCCGGTATCAACCACTCTCCGGTTTACCTCTGCGATGAAAACAACGAAATAATTTTTGACGAAAACGGCGGCACAACCAACGGTACTCTCCTTATGGTCAACACCGACAATATGGTTCCCCTTATTCTTATGCATATTGCCGTTCCTCTCATCCTTATGCTCCTCACTCAGAAGGATTGCGGTCTTTCAAAGGGCGTTAAGGTTCTTGTTGACGAGCTGCTTTCTCTTCAGAAAACAACTCCCGACGGCAAGCTTGTTAACAATCTTCAGCTCAAGGATTTCCACTTCCCCCTTTCTGAGTTTGATGAAAACTCTTTTGACGGTGAATATGACAGAGACTGGTTCTATCGTCAGCTTCCCATTCAGTCTTACACTGACATCGTTGGTGAGGATGAAGTTTACCTCTACACCTTCAACCTTTTCGGCAACGTAATGGAATCTGCCCGCGGACTTGATGAATTCATCGACTTCGTTATGGAAGAAACAGGCTCCGAGAAGGTTAATCTTCTCAACGTCAGCTTAGGCGGCACTGTTTTCACAGCTTATATGGACCAGTTCGACGCTTCCGAAAAGGTTAACGAAATCGTCAGCGTTGTTGCTGTTCATGACGGCACAAGAATTCTTGAAGACTTCTATGAAAGAGAATGGAATCTTTCTGACGAGGCTATTTATAAGGAACTCTTCCCCTACATTATGTCAGTTGAAAGTGACAGCGCAGCTCTCGGTTATCTCATCAATGTTCTTTTGAGAATTCTCCCCAGAGCCGAGCTTGAGCTTCTTCTCACAACTGCTTATGATGTAATTTTTGAAAACTTCCTTCACAACACATCACAGTTCTGGGCAATGCTTCCCAGCGACGCTTACCCCGCACTTGCTGACAAATATCTTGCTGATGAAGAGCACGCTGAGCTCCGCAAGAGCACAGACGCATTCTATCAGGCTCAGTTGAACCTTGAAGACAACATCAGAGAGTTTATGGCAAAGGGTGGCCAGTTCAATACTCTTTGCGGTTACGGTCTTTTCTTCGGTGAGCAGGAATATTCCTTCTTCGCAACAGTTGCTTGCTACAAGGATGTTAACAGCGACGGTATTATCCAGCTTGATTCAACATCTCTCGGCGCAACAGCAGCTCTTCCCGGTGAAAAGCTTGAAAACGCTGACCCCAAATATCTCTCACCCGACGGTGAGGTTGATGCTTCAACCTGCGCATTCCCCGACAACACCTGGTTCTTTGAAAATCAGCATCACGAAATCGGTGGCAACGACGTAGCTCTCAAGCTCGCAGTTGAGCTTCTTCTTGATGAAACTCTTGTTGACGTTAACTCCAATCCTTCAAGATGGCCTCAGTATAACGGCACAAGAAACACTAAATGGGTTAAGAGAAGCTATATCCCCGATGCAGCAGAAATCGACCGTTCAACTCTCACGGCTGAGCAGATTGCAGTTCTTGACGAAGCTCTTGCAGAAACAGAAGAGATGATGAACAGAACAATCATCGATGTTGAAGGCGATGAAGCAACAGTAAGAAAGCTTGAAAACGCTCTTATTTTCTGCGGAAGATATGAAGCAGGAGAGGATACCTCCACTCAGGATGCAATCCTTAACGCACTCGCAAGACTTGCAAGTGACGCTGCTTATTTGATTTTCGGACCTAAGGGCTTCTTTGACTAATAAATCGCATAAATAAAGCCGTGGCAATGCCACGGCTTTTTCTTTGCTCTAATTTAATTTTTCATATGCCGTTTCAAAAAAGTTGGCTTTCTCCGGCATATCGACATAGTCAAGCATTATCACCGTATTACCCTTGACGGCATATCCGAGCCGCATTTCTTTTTCATCAATCACTTCATAATACAGCTCATCCCAACCGTAGGTATTTTCGGCTTTTTCCAGCTCACTGCCATATTTTTTATATCTTTTGTGAAGCAGTTCAATGTAATCTTCCGTTACCCAGTTATAATTGCTTACCAAAATCTCATAATCGAAGCCGCAAGTTTCATTTTTGGCCTTACTGTCAGAAGAAAATATGTAGTGGCCTCCAAGCACGGTTGCTTTGGCAACGAGGGTTTTATCATTGCAATCGCTTTTGGTTTGGATGAAATCACTTGCCGAAATCGGCACACCGTTGTAATTGAACGTCGAGACAAGATTCTTGTTATATTCCGCTCCTGCCCATTGTGTTACTCCGAAAACACAAGCAATAACAACTGCACTTACAACAGAAAAAACCATATAGATTTTTTTCTTGTTTTCTTTGCCGATAAGGTTTTTCAAAACATCAAAAAGACT
>JAFULG010000087.1 GCA_017473435.1 Clostridia bacterium
ATATCGGAAAGCTCCCATGCACCGCCGGTGATGTAGCCCTCGATCGCGTGGGTCAAAGCATCCATACCGGTAGCTGCGGTAAGGCCCTTGGGCATGGTGGACATCATGTCGGGGTCAACCACTGCAACAACGGGAATATCGTGAACGTCTACGCAAACCATCTTTCTGTACTTTTCAACGTCAGTGATAAAGTAGTTTATTGTTACCTCAGCAGCTGGACCGGCTGTTGTAGGTACTGCGAGAATGGGAACGCAGGGATTCTTTGTAGGTTCAACACCTTCAAGGGAGCGTACATCAGCAAATTCGGGATTGGTGATAATAATACCCACAGCCTTTGCGGTATCCATTGATGAACCGCCGCCGATTGCTACGATACAGTCTGCACCGCTTGCCTTGAATGCTTCAACACCGGTCTGTACATTTTCTATTGTGGGATTGGGTTTGATGTTTGAATAGATTTCATATGCAATTTCTGCACCGTCAAGAATGTCAGTTACCTTTTTGTTAACACCGAACTTGATAAGGTCGGGGTCAGAGCATACGAAAGCCTTTTTAAAGCCTCTTGCCTTGATTTCGGTTGCAATTTCAGCTATTGCACCCTTGCCATGATAAGATGTTTCGTTAAGTACAAATCTGTTTGCCATAATTTTTTCTCCTTTTAATTAATGAGATATTATCTCTGGTTTTATATTACACCAAAGTACAGCAAAAGGTCAACCGTTTTAATGTAAAAATCATTTTAAATTAAATATGCGTTACTGTTGTAAAGCTTAATTTTTTTTGATATAATTAACAAGCTATACTTCCGAAATAAGGATGTGGAAAAATGTTCAACTTTTTTGCAAAGGAAAATGCCGACCCGAACGGCAGATTTTATATAACCGACACAGACTATAATCACATTAAAAATGTTCTCCGTATGAAGCAGGGAGATGAATTTCTTGTAAGCTTTGATGGCAAAAGCCACCTTTGTACTCTTGATGAGCTTGATGATTGTCAGGCGGTAGCTAAAATCATCGAAGAAAACTATCAGAGTACAGAGCTTCCCATATTTATCCACCTTTTCCAAGGCTTACCCAAGGCAGATAAAATGGAGCTGATTATACAAAAGTGTACGGAGCTTGGTATAAGCGAAATCACTCCGGTGGAAATGAACCGCTGTGTTGTAAAGCTTGAAGAAAAGAAAAAAAAGAGCAAAACCGAGCGCTGGCAGTCTATTGCCGAAAGCGCCGCAAAGCAAAGCAAAAGAAACCTTGTACCGAAGGTAAACGCTCCCCTTTCATTTGCAAATGTTATGAAAGCAGCAGAGGATTTTGACATTTTCCTTGTGCCCTACGAAAATGAGAAGGGTATGAAGGCAACGGCAGACTGTCTTTCAAAAATTAAAAATGGTATGAAAATCGGTGTGCTTATAGGTCCCGAGGGTGGATTTGACGAAAAAGAAATTGACCTTTGCCGCGAAAAAGGCTTTGACGCAATTTCTCTCGGAGCAAGAATTCTCCGCACGGAAACCGCCGCTATAACAAGCATATCAATGCTTATGCTTTACAGTGAAATGAACCTTGACGGAGGACAGTTATGATACAGCTTCCTGAAAAATTTGAAAGCAGAATGAAAAGCCTTTTAGGTGACGGCTTTGAGGCTTATCTTAAGTCTCTTGAAGAAGAGCCCGTAAAAGCCTTCCGTGTAAACACAGATAAAATCTCCCTTGAGGAATTTGAAAAAATCAATCCCTTTTCAAAAGAAAAAATCCCTTATGTAAAAAACGGATTTTACCTTAACGGTGAAAAAATAGGAAATCACCCCTTCCACCACGCCGGTATGGTTTACGTCCAGGAGCCGGGTGCTATGATGCCTGCTGAATGCATCGACATTGAGGAAAGCTGGAAAATACTTGATATGTGCGCTGCCCCCGGTGGAAAAAGCACACAGCTAAAAAACAAGCTTGGTGAAAACGGTCTGCTTGTTTCAAATGAGATTATTCCCTCACGCTGCAAAATACTTACAGGCAACGTTGAAAGGCTTGGACTCAGAAACACTGTTACTACCTGTATGGACACAAAAAGACTTGCCGATACCTTTCCCGATACCTTTGACCTCATTATGGTTGATGCGCCCTGCTCGGGCGAAGGAATGTTCCGTAAGGAGGAACAGGCAGTAAGTGAGTGGAGCGAGGAAAACGTTAAAATGTGTGCCGCACGTCAGAAGGAAATTCTTGAAAATGCAGTTGTCTGTCTCAAAGACGGCGGATATATAATTTACGCCACCTGCACATTTTCCCTTGAGGAAAACGAAATGGTCATTGACGGCTTTTTAAAGGAGCATCCCGAATTTGAGCTTATTCCCGTAAAGGATTCAGTAAAAGAAAATACTAGCGACGGAATTAAGTTTGACGGATGTGAATGTAAAAACATTCATTTTACAAGACGTTTTTACCCGCATGTAAGCCGAGGCGAGGGACAGTTTGCGGCTGTACTGCGAAGCACTATCTCCTCTTGCACCAGCAAGAAGGCTGAAAAAATTAAGAACGAAAAAATTGATCCTATTGTTTTTGACTTCCTTGACGATACGCTTACAAGCTACGATAAAAGCAAGGTACGTATGTATAACGGCAACCCGGTTTATTTCAGGGATGATTTTGAGGTAAAAAAAGGCACCGCCTTTTCCTGCGGTGTGACAATAGGTGAAATCAAAAAGAACTATATTCAGCCTCATCATCAGTTTTTTATGGCGATGGGCAAGGATTTCAAAAGAAAGCTTGAGCTTGAAGCCGACAGTGAAGAAATCAGAAAATATCTCCACGGTGAGGAAATTGAAGCAGACTGTGAAAAGGGCTGGGCAGTTGTCACGACAAAAGGCTGCAGCGTAGGCGGAATAAAGGTTGCAAACGGCAAAGGTAAAAACCATTACCCGAAGGGCTTGCGAATCAATTATTAAGAGAAGTAATCACAACCACCGGTTCAACCGGTGGTTTGTTGTATACGAAAAGCTCTCTTCAGACTGAAGAGAGCTTTTTTGTTTTTTATTGACTTATGCAGCTACAGCTGATGTATCGGGAGCTGTTGTTGTCTCTTCGGGAACCTCTGTTGAGCCACCGTTCTGAGAATTCTTGATCATGTCTGTGATTGCACCGAGAAGCATATCAGTCATATCCTGATCAACAAGACCGAAGATCTTAGCAACCTTAAGGTAAGCTGAAACGAGCTTAAAAGCAATCTTAGCAAACTTTAAAGCGGGACCTACAGTCCAGAAAGGAAGGTCAAGGATCCAATCGTACTCGCCAAGGTCAAGATCACCAAGTGCGCCACCTTCAGCGGGTGCTGTTGTTTCAGGTGCTGTTGTTTCTTCAGCAAAAGAAACTGTTACGAATGAGAATGCCATAAGAAGTGCAAGGAAAAGAGAAATAATCTTTTTCATTTTAATTTACCTCCTGAATTTTGGTAATTTCAGTATATACAAATCTGTAACATTTGTCAAGTGTTTTTAACCTTCTGCATCCTTATTTTCAGCATCATTACGGCACTTTCTGATTACTTCATCAAGAATCTCTTTTTTGGAATTTTCCTGAGCCAGGCGATAATAAATAATCAGTTTCTGCTCATCCTCGTTCAGAAGTGCAATAGGATCAACTGCAGAGCTTACGGCATTTGCACGTACACGAAGTTCAGGATTATTAGCCTCCTTACCGATAAGATAGCCTATTGTTACGTTGTATATCTTTGCCAGAGCGCACATAGTTTCAATGGGAGGATTGGTTTTACCCGTTTCATAAAAAGAATATGTGCTTCTGTCGATTCCGATAGCCTCTGCTATATCCTTTTGCTTAAGGTTATGCTCCTTACGTACTTTTCTGAGGCTCTCGCCGATAGAATAATCCTTCATATAATCATCTCCTCTCAATTTTCAACATAATATCACAAAATATTACTTAATGCAAGTTTTTTCAGCCTTTTAAATTCAAGCTCTCACCGAATGAAAATAACGGTATATATTTTCAGCATCGGTACGGCTTATGCCCTTTACATTGTAAAGCTCATTAACTGTTGCTTCACCGATAGCCCTCATCGTTCTGAAATGCTTTAAAAGCAGTTGAGCCTTCTTCTCGCCGATACCGTCAATAGAGGTAAGGGTTGTGGAAACACTCCGCTTTGTGTGCTTTGCCTTATGATAAGTAATCGCAAAGCGGTGCACCTCCTCCTGAATCTGTGAAATCAGGGTAAAAACAGCTCTTGATGAATTTATGGAAATTTCCTCTCCCGTACCGGAGATCGCTCTGGTGCGGTGCTTACCGTCCTTAACCATACCGAATACGGGTATATCAAGTCCGAAGGCTTCTATAATCGGCTTAACGGCATTAACCTGTCCCTGTCCGCCGTCAAGAAGAATAAGATCAGGCAGAACACCGAAGCCCTCATTTGTGTCCTTTTCCTCAACATAACGGTTAAGTCTGCGGGAAATCACCTCACGCATTGAGCCGTAATCATCCTGACCGTCAAAGCCCTTTATAGCAAAACGGCGGTAAGCTTTTTTTAACGGTACACCGTTTCTGAAAACGATCATACCTGCAACGTTATCGCTTCCTGCTGTATGAGAAATATCGTAGGATTCTATATATTCGGGGCTTTTAGGAAGTCCGAGAAGCTTTGCCAGCTCGTCAAGCACAGCCGTTTCCTTACCGCTTCTGCCGAGATATTCCCCAAGCTTCTGTGCCGCGTTGTTAAGACACATTGCACTTACCTTGGCTTTTTCTCCCTTCTGAGGCACAAAAACCGTAACCCTCTTTCCTCTCTTCTGAGTAAGGAACTCTGCTATAAGCTCCGCATCGTTCATTTCACCGTCAAGAACAATAAGCGGCGGAATATCTCTTTCCATTGTATAAAAAGATGAAACGAGCTCGCTTCTCATCTCAGCAAGATTATCACTTGCATCAAGTATAAAATGCTCCGCAGAGGACAACAATCCATCTCGGAAGGATAAAACAGAAAGACAAGCCTTTTCACCTCTTTGCGCTACAGCAAAAACATCTTCATTAACGCTGTCATTGACAACAACCTTCTGACGGGACATTATTCTTTCAATGGCCTTTATTTTATCTCTTACCTTTGCAGCCTTTTCAAACTCGAGGTTATCGGAATACTCTTCCATTTCTGCCTTAAGCCGGTTTACCGTAGCGGTGCTTCCGCCTTTAAGAAACTCAACCGCCTGCTTTAAATTTTCGGCATAATCCTGCTTTGATATTTTACGCTGACATACACCGGAGCAACGGTTGATATGAAAATTAAGACAAGGACGGCCTTTGCCTATATCCCGGGGAAAAACCTTATTGCAGGTTGGAAGCATAAATATCTCTGCAGCCTGCTCTACGGCATTTGTAACGGAAAAATTGCCTGTATAGGGGCCGAGATATTCCGCATTTTCGTCATCCTTGCGGAAGCACGCGGAAATTCTGCCGTAGTCACCTTTAGTAATTTTAATATAGCTGTAGCCCTTATCATCCTTCAACAGAATGTTATATTTCGGCATATTCTGTTTTATAAGGCTGCATTCAAGCACAAGGGCCTCAAACTCGCTGTCAGTCAGAATATAATCAAAATCACAGACCTTTTCAACCATTTTACGCACCTTGGTGCTGTGACCGCTCTGACTGCCGAAATATTGGCTGACACGATTTTTCAGCTTTTTAGCCTTACCTATATAAATGATTTCTCCGTCCTTATTTTTCATAATATAAACGCCGGGCGTAAGAGGTAGCTTCATCGCCTTTTCACGAAGGATTCTGAGCTTGGGATTGTCAGCCATAATTTCACCTGCCTTATTGTTTTCAGTACAGCAATTATAACACAATGTACTTTTACAGGCAACAAAAAACTATAAAAAGATATTATCAACAAATAATTAAGATTTTATTTGTTTAAAGTACGAATTGCACGAATACTCCTTTTATGTTATTATTTTAGGGTATATATAATACTTATTAACCAATCGGAAGGAGAAAAAATCATGCAGAACAATTCCTCTCCCATTACAGCGAAGCAGAATGAAAAATACGTCGGCAAAGCCGAGCTTATGATTTTTATTTTTGCCGTGTTTTTTCACACAATGATGACCGGTATGATCAACGGCTACAGAAGTGACTATCTTGTAAATATCCTCTCTCTTCCCGAGGGTCACGTTGCAATTTTCAACGGCGTGACCGGTGTTGCCGGCTATGTGCTTTCCTTTATCTATGCGCTCATCCTCGACAACAAGAAAATCAAAAACAACGAGAAATTCAAGCCTCTCGGCTTTGCCGCCGCTGTTCCCTGCGGTATTATCACGGTGCTTATTTTCCTTGTTCCCGATTTTCTCCGCAACAATCCCACAGTCCTGCTTGCTTATATGATTTTCCTGTGCCTTGTTCAGGGTGCGTGCTTTTATTTCGGCAACACAATAAATATGGTTGCTATGGTTATGACGCCAAATCTCAAGGAACGCGAAAACGTTCTTTCTTACCGAGGCATTTCTTCCGCAATCGGCAACTCTGCACCCATGGTTGTTGTTCTTGTTATAGGTGAAATCATAAAGGCTGTTCAGGGCAGAGACAATCCCGAGCTTAACTACATACTTTCATCAATACTTTGCAGTATTGTAGGTACAATCACAATGCTCCTTGCTATGAGAATCATCAAAGAGCGCACCGTTTACAGCGAGAAAAAGCAGAATCCCCTTACAGGCTTCAGAGATATTCTCAGAAGTCCCCACGCACGTACAATCATTCTTTCCGAAACCCTTAAATCCTTCCGCGGCATCGCAACCTATATGGAAACCTTTATGGCTGTTGCGGTTCTCGGTTCGGCAAGTAAAAAAATCATCTTCGTGCTTCCCGTCGGAGTAGGTACATTCACGGGTATGCTTGTTGTGAAATTCTTATTAAAGAAATTCAACTCAAAGCAGCTTTATATTGCTTCAGGCTGCTACTCACTTATAATCAACTGCATTACCTTCGGTATCGGTTATACCCAGTTCACAATGGAGCATAACGGACAGAATCCCGGTATCCTTCAGTATGTGTTTGTGCTTTGTCTGTTCCTTACAGGTATACAGTTCGGCGCATCAAATCTCCTGCCCACAATGTTCCAGGCAGACGCCCTTGACGACCTTGAGCTTAAGACAGGCAAGCGTCTTGACGCTTCACTTCCCTTCGCAATCGGTCTGGGTACTGTAATCAGCGGCACAATCGCAAGCACTCTTGCACCTATCATTCTTTACGGCGAAAATTCAATTATACAGTACGTTCAGGGTACTGCTGCCGATCCCTATCCTGTTCAGAGCTACGACACAAAAATCAAGCTTCTTTTATTCTACACTATTTTCCACGGCATTATGATGCTTCTTGCAGGTCTTCCCTTTATCACCTATAAGCTTACCGGCAAGGCAAAGGAAGAAATGCACGACGAGCTTATCAAATATCGTGAAAGTCTCAGGACTGAGCAGACAACAGCCTGAAAACAGCATAAAACAAAATGTTAAAATAATCCCGGGAGGAATAAAAAATGAAATTACCCTCATATCCTATTGCAACAATCGACCCTCATTTCAGTATCTGGTCAAAGGCTGACCGCATCAACGAGGATGACACCTACCTTTGGTGCGGCATAAGAAAGAAGATTGAAGGCACTCTCACCGTTGACGGTGAAAGCTACACCTTCCTTGGCAAAAATAAAAATGCAGTCATCCCCCAGACCGACTGCATCATTACGCCCTATGTAAGTGATTATGTTTTTGAAAACGAAAAGGTAAAGCTTGTTTTCCGCACATGGACCCCCTTCCTTTTTGACGATTTCAACCTTTTCTCACTCCCCGTTTCCTATTTTGAAACATTGGTTACTTCACTTGACGGAGAAAAGCACAATGTTGAAGTTACCTTTACCTGCTTCGATGAGCTTTGTCAGGGCAAGAAGAAAAAAGCTGTAAACAAATATACAGAAAAGTGCTCCGGCGCAACTCTTATCAAAATGGGACTTGTTAACCAGAAGCCCCTTAACGATTCAGGCGACACCTATGCTGCTGACTGGGGTTATGTGTGTCTTATGGGTGGAGAGGTTAAAGCTACAAAGCAGGGCATAACCGTAACAAACACCGCCTTTAGCACAAAGCGAGCCTCATTCACAAGCATTCTTGCTTATGATGATGTATACTCGATCAACTACTTTGGCGAAAAGCTCAAGGGATTATGGACTGAAGGCTACAGCTCAATTGCTGAGGGTATGAAATACTGTCTTGATAATAAAAAAGAGCTTTTTGACAGAATCAGAGCCCAGGAAAAGATGATTATTTCCGACGGCAAAAAATTCGGCAAGGCTTACACAGATATGCTTTCTGCCGCCGCAAGACAAGTACTTGCAGGACACAAGCTTGTAAGAAGTGCCGAGGACGGCCTTCTCTACCTTTCAAAGGAATGTCACTCAAACGGCTGTATTAATACCGTAGACGTTTCTTATCCTGCCGTACCTATGTACCTTATTTACACTCCAGAGCTTGTAAAAGCAATGCTTACAGGCATTTTCCGCTTCGCAGAAAGCGACCTTTGGCAGGCTGATTACGCTCCCCACGATATCGGACGCTATCCTATAGCCTGTGGCCAGGTTTACGCACTTGCAAATCCCCTTTACCTTGCAAATATGAAGTATTCCTATCCCCGTATTTATAAGAGCAAGTCCTTCAACATTTACACTCCCCTTTTCCAGATGCCTGTTGAAGAATGCGGAAATATGCTTATTCTTTCCTGGGCATACTACACCGCTTCAAAGGACAAGGAGTTCCTTACAAGGTACTACTACACCCTGACAACCTGGGCAAAATATCTTGTAGATAAGGGCGTTATTCTTGACAACCAGCTTTGCACCGACGACTTTGCAGGTCACAGCAAAAAGAATGTCAACCTTGCAATCAAGGGCATTATGGGTATCGCCTGCTTTGCGAAGATTTCTGATACACTTCAGATAAAGAACAACTATATGGCAACCGCCAAGGCATATGCAGACAACCTTGTTTCACTCTGCGGCGACGGCAAGTATCTTCCCTTCAGCCTTGACAAAAAGGACTCATGGAGCCTTAAATACAATCTTGTATGGGATGAGATTTTCAAGTTCGGTCTCTTTGACAGCAAGTACTACAAGGGCGAAAGTGAAAAGTATTTAGCCGAGCTTAACGCTTACGGTGTACCTCTTGACCACCGCAAAACCTTCACAAAAACTGACTGGATGCTTTGGGCAGCCTGTCTTGATGAAACAGGCAATAATGTAGGAGTTTTCTCTGAAAGGATTATGGCTTACCTTGCTATGACCAAGGACAAAACCTGCTTCAGTGACTGGATTGATACAAAGGAAGCAAAGCAGTCAGGCTTTGATCACAGAACCGTACAGGCAGGATTGTGGATGCCCGTGCTGAAGGAAAAGATGAAGTAAGAGAGAAAAACAAGCAAAGTTTTTTTGGTTACTTTTTTTACAAAAAAAGTAACGCCCGACCGGCGAGTGAAAAAAATAGAATAATAAAGGTCACGGAATGGGATTCACCCGAACCGTGACTTTTGCTTTTTGTTTTGAGCGCAAACGGATTCACCTTTTGCCTCCCTCGAACATCAAAATTCACAACAACTTGAATAGTATATGAATTATAAACGCTACACCATCCTTATCTCACTATATCCACCAAAAATGATACTTCATAAAGATACCGCTACCGAAAATATCAAGAACAATAAATCACTCACTGTAAAAAACAACCCAAGAATTAATAGTAAAATTTAATCACTTATACTTTCTCTTTTTGTTTTTCTTTTTTTGTTTTATTTTTTTTGTTTTTTCCTCAGAAGATATAGTAATTTTAGGAAGATATCTTTCATATTTATCATAAAAAGCGTCGTATTTTTCTTTGTTATAACGACGATAAAAATATAAAATAATAAAAAGAAAATCAATACAGGGTAAAATAATAGTAAATACTGCTACTAAAGTGTCATGTGAATTGATATAGACTACTGTACCCAACACATCTGATATTAATTTCACTATAAATATAGCAAGCGCAAACGGCTTAACAGGATATTTTTTGTCAAGAATATAGTAAAACCAAACTACCATACCCAATATAGTATTTAAAAGAGCAAAATATAACATGCCATTATTGATTTTCAGAAGAAAACTCATTACTATGGTAAATACTGTCAATACAATAAAAAAAACATACTTTTTTTTATTTGTGAACCCTTTTTGCTTTATTGATGTAAAAATAATAATTATTTCTACCAAAGACCAATAAAAATATGCAAAATATACATAATCAAATTTATAATCATTAAGAACAAAACCAATAAATATTGCAATTTCCAGTGACGCAATAATCAACTGCGCCAACAACGACATCAAGGGAAATTTGTATTTTCTGCTTCCAACTAATACTAATGTATAAGTTGCAGACCAACCGAATGTAACTACTATATCTATAATTCTTTCTATTGTCGACATAATCTATATTCCACCTTTTTGATTAAACGATATTATATTAAAGATACGAATAAAATTTTATTATGCTTTTAAAGAACCAAACAAACGCAGAAAAATACTTAGGTTTGTAAATTATTTACTTTTATTATAACAAAAATTAAAACAAAAGTAAACATATCCAAGCAAAAAGAATTTTAAATTGGTATTTATATAAGAGATATAATCGACATTACAACAGTAGCTTAATTTGAATTAAAAAGAAGAGGGGCCCTGCCCCTCTCCCCGCAAGCTTTTGAAAAAGCTTGACCAAAACTTTTCTTATTTTTTATTTCTTCATCTCAATACCCTTACCTGCAAGGTCATCAATAATGCCGTTAACAACATCCATAACCTCATCCTTGGTAAGAGTCTTTTCAGGATGTGCAAAGTAAATTCTTACGGTAATCGACTTGCCGTTTTCATCACGGTAGGTGTCAACAACCTCCATACCCTTGATAAGAGGACATTCAGCTGCCTTGATAACCTCACCGATGGGTGCAAACTTTTCGCTTACAAATGAAATGTCAATGTCAATACCGGGGAACTTCGAGGGCTCCTCGTACTTGATTGCATCAGCTTCAATGTCAGAGAAGCTCTTAACATCAAGCTCAGCATAAACAATGATGCCCTTCTTATCAACCTTCTTCATAACAACGGGATGAATCATACCGATTTCACCGATTTCGGTGCCCTTAAGGATAATCTTGTTGAGATTCTTCGGATGCTGATAGGAATGTGCTACTTCCTTAGCTTCGTAAGCAAGATCACAATGCTTGATGTCACCTACAATTGTAGCAATAATGTCACGAAGCTCAAAGTAAAGAGCCTCCATTGTCTTTGTCTTTGAGAAAAGTGTAACTGCAAGCTTCTTTCTCTCATTGCACATACCGTCTTCCTTAAGTCCTTCAACAACTCTGCCAACCTCGAAGATACCGAAGTCGGGTGCAAAGTTAGTATTTGTTCTCACCTGGCAAAGCTGGGTGGGAACAATTGACTTACGGATTGTTTCAATATTGGGGTTTGTTGCACCGATAAGCTTGATATTATCCTCAACCTCAATACCGAGAGCCTTGCATTCGTCATTGTACATCCATACATAGGAATGTGACTCATGAAGTGAGAAGCGCTTTACAAGGATATCCTTGATTTTGTCCTCAATTGTCTTTTCAACATCAGGACGGATAGGATAAACGGGAGTTGCGGTTGTGTGGATATCAAAGTTATCGTAGCCGTAAATTCTTGTGATTTCTTCGATGATATCAGCCTTGATTGTAACGTCCTTTGTAGCTCTCCATGAGGGAACCTTAACGGTAAATTCGTCATTTGCAAGCTCAACACCAAATCCGAGAGATTCAAGAGTGTTTACAATAGTTTCATTGCTGATTTCAATACCTGTATAACGGTCAACAAACTTCTTATCGAAGGAAAGAGTTACGTCATCGTACTTTTCCGCATATTCATCGGTAAGTGAGGATGTAACCTGAACTCCTCCGTCAATATCCTGAAGAAGCTTAACGAAACGAGCAATAGCGGGAACTGTAAGCTCGGGGTCAAGGCACTTTTCATAACGCTGTGAAGCGTCAGTTCTGTGAGCAAGGCGAACTGTTGACTTACGGATTGAAACTGCGTTAAAGGTTGCACTTTCAAGAGTAAGCTTTGTTGTATCCTCAACAATTTCACTGTCAAGACCGCCCATAATACCTGCAATAGCAACGGGTGTGTCACCGTTACAGATCATAAGAGTATTTTCGTCAATATCTCTTTCAACGCCGTCAAGAGTTGTGAAAGTGAAGGGCTCTTCAAAGCGCTTTATACGAAGCTTTTCAACCTTTCGAGAGTCGAAAGCATGCATAGGCTGACCCATTTCAAGCATAAGGTAGTTTGTAAGGTCAGCAAGAAGGTTAATGCCTCTCATTCCGCAGTAGTAAAGGCGGATTCTCATATTAACGGGACTGACATTCTTTGTGATATTCTCAACCTGAAGGCAGGAATAACGCTGACAAAGCTTATCCTCAATCTTCATATCAAGCTGAGGAAGGCTGTTATACTTTGAAAGATCAACCATATCAAGCGGCTTGAGAGGTCTGCCGCAAAGCGCAGCGAATTCTCTTGCGATACCATAGTGACCCCAGAGGTCGGGACGGTTTGTAAGTGACTTATTGTCAACCTCAAACACGATATCATCAATTTCGTATACATCCTTGATATCTGTACCGTTTACAAGCTCATAAGGAAGATCCATAATGCCTGAGTTGTCGTCGCTGATACCGACTTCCTTTTCGCTGCAGCACATACCGTAAGAGGTATAGCCTGCAAGAGCACGGGGTGTGATTTCAATTTCACCGATTTTTGCGCCGATTTTTGCAAAAGCAGTCTTCATACCTACTCTTACATTGGGAGCGCCGCAGACAACATCGGTAAGCTGACCGTCACCTGCATCAACCTTAAGAAGGTGAAGCTTCTTTGATTCGGGATGATCTGCAACTTCCATAATTTCAGCAACAACAATACCGCTGATGTCTCTGCCCTTAAAGAAAATTTCGTTTTCTACTTCAGCTGTTGAAAGAGAAAAGCGGTGGATAAGGTCGAGCTTATCGATGCCGTCAAAGTCAACAAAGTCTGAAATCCAATTCATTGATAAAAACATAGTTTACGCTCCTCCTTTCTTATTCGTCGATAAACTGTGTAAGTGTTTTAAGGCTACCGGAATTAAGGTCACGGATGTCCTTGATTCCGTATTTCATCATAACAAGACGTGTAAGGCCGAGACCGAAGGCAAAGCCGGTGTACTCCTCGGGATCAATTCCGCCTGCCTTAAGCACCTCGGGATGAATCATACCGCAGGGGCAAAGCTCAAGCCAACCGCTGTGCTTGCAGGAGGGACAACCCTCTCCTCCGCAGATAAGGCAGCTGATATCAAGCTCAAAGCCGGGCTCAACAAAGGGGAAGAAGCCGGGACGGAGTCTTACCTTAAGGTCCTTCTTGAATACCTCGGAAAGCATTGTTTTCATAAAGTAAATGAGGTTTGATATAGAGATATCCTTGTCAACCATAACGCCCTCCATCTGGAAGAAGGTATTTTCGTGACATGCGTCGGTTGCCTCGTTGCGGAAGCAACGGCCGGGGAAAATAGCCTTAATGGGCACGCCGTCATTGATAAGTGCATCCTTATACTTTTTGTAAATAGCGTTCTGAGCTGCAGAGGTATGACTCTTTAAAAGCTGACCGTTATCAAGGTAGTATGTATCCTGCATATCTCTTGCGGGATGATGTTTGGGGATATTGAGAGCCTCGAAGCATTCGTAGTCTGTTACAATTTCGGAATAGTCCTCAACTGCAAAGCCCATAGTTTTGAAAATTCTCTCGCACTCACGCTGAACAAGAGTTACGGGATGATATGAGCCCTCATTCATTGAAGGAGGCATAGAAATATCAAACTCGGGAACGCTGTCGATTTCCTTCTGAATTTCCTGCTTTTTAAGCTCCTCAGCACACGCTGTAAGCTTTTCTGTAGCATAACCCTTAAGCTGGTTTACTTCCTGTCCGAAGGACTTTTTCTCCTCGGGAGAAAGATCCTTCATTTCCTTCATAAGCTCGGTAATTGAGCCCTTTTTGCCAAGATAGGCAACTCTCAGAGCTTCGAGTTCAGCAGTGTTTGAAGCCTTAGCAGCCTCTGCGTCAAACTGAATTTTAAGCTCAGCAATTTTACTGTTCATAATTAACCTCCAAAAGAAGTATTTTTTAAAATAAAAAAAAACCGCCTCATAAAAATGAGACGGAAAATTACCGCGGTACCACTCAAATTGCAAGGGCTGTTCCCCTGCCGCTTTAATGCACCTTAATGCGATGCTCACATCCTGCTTTTCACAGGAAGCTCACGGATAGAAATTCGGCTCAGGTTTACTGCGACTTCACACCAACTGTCACTCTCTTTAAGTAAAACGTCCCTTGCTTACTTGTTTCCGGTCATAGCCTTTTAAAAATATCTCAAAAATTATACCCCATAACTTAAAATAAGTCAAGGGGTATTTTTAAGCTTTTTATTATGTTTACGCTCAGATTACTGCCTTTGCTACAAGAACAAAGATTACAAAAAGAACTGCACACACTCCGCCGGCGATTGCGGCAAACTTTTTATCGGTTCCGCCGTTCTTTTTTATGTAGTCAAGGCGATGGTTTTCGGGCACTTTAAGGGCTTCACGGGCAACCTTTCTGATATGCTCCATATAAATGCCGTTAGCGCAGACACCGCAGCCTGCCCAGAGGATGATAAGAAGAGGAATACTAAGAATTCTCATACCGGGGAAGAAGGCAATTGAAGCAACAAGCAAGGAAAGTGCAAGAAGAATTGCAAGTCCCTGACTGTACATTCTACGGTAAATGAACCAGAAGCCGTTAAGTAAAAATGCGGGAGTGTTCCAAGAAAGCTTGAACTTTGTGTTCTCCATTTCATAGAAGCTCTTCATATAATCATTGCTCTTTTCACCGACAAGCTTTTCAGCACAGCCTGCCTCGCTGTCGGGCACATAAAAATCACTGCCCTCGGGATAATATACAAGGTTCATAAGAGGATTAGTGGGTCTGCCGCACTTTTTGCAATATGCATATTCCCTGCGGGTAGGAGTATGACAGTAGGGACACATACCGGCAGGTCTGCGGTTATATTCACAGCCCTCTGTTACACAGCCTTCATTTGCAAGCCAGCAATCCTTATGATAATCTGCCTTACATGAGGGGCAGTATACTCTGTAATCGGAAAGAGTGATTTCTCTTCCGCAATAGGCACAAATAATTTTATCTTCCATAACACTATCTCCTAAAAGAAATTAACATTGTATTTAGACATTTTACATTATAATACAATTTATCTACGGTGTCAAGGAATTATGATAAAAAGGAAAAGCACACCGTAAAAACGATGTGCTTATGCGCAATTTACTTTATAAACTGATTACTGCTCAACAGCGTAAACGCTTACCTTCTTGCGATCCTTACCGTAGCGCTCGAACTTAACCTTACCGTCGATAAGAGCGAAGAGAGAGTCGTCTGAGCCTCTGCCTACATTGTTACCGGGATGGATGTGAGTGCCGCGCTGCTTTACAAGAATGTTGCCTGCAAGAACGAACTGACCGTCTGCACGCTTAACGCCGAGTCTCTTTGATTCTGAGTCACGGCCGTTACGGGTTGAACCCATACCTTTTTTGTGAGCGAATAATTGAATGTTTATCTTAAGCATTTGTTACACCTCCGTATTATTCTTTAAACAGTTTTTTCTGTACAGCAGAGATACTTTCCGTACTGCTCTGCCAGGGCATTTAAATGAAGAGCCATACCTTTCAGCAGAACCTGAACACCGTCTGCTGTTTTTTCAGGGATAAATTTCATATAGCCATCGTCAAGGGAAATCGCCGCATTCACACCGAGTACTTCCGTAACGGTGTTAGCCGTCATATATGCCACGGATGAAACTGCACTGCAGATAATATCCGTACCCTCTTGTGAATAACCGCTGTGTCCGCTTAACTCAAAGCCGGTGAAATTCTCACCCTTTTTAAAAAAGGTAACCTTAATCATTTAAGCGTTGATTGATGAAATCTCAACCTTAGTGTAGGGCTGTCTGTGACCCATCTTACGCTTTGCGTTCTTCTTGGGCTTGTAAGTCATTACAACAATCTTCTTACCCTTACCGTTCTTAATTGCCTTTGCGCTTACGGTTGCACCGTCAACGTAGGGAGCACCAACCTTGATGCCGTCTTCTGCGCCAACTGCGATAACCTTGTCAAAGGTAACCTCGGAGTCTGCTTCAACGTCAAGCTTTTCGATGAAGAGAACGTCGCCTGCTTCAACCTTATACTGCTTGCCGCCTGTTTCGATAATTGCGTACATAGTTTCTTTCCTTCCTTTATTATGGACTCGCTACTTTGGGGCGGATAAAATCACTTAGGGCGTACAAGTTGACAAATGTAATCCGAAATAGTTTTTTGAATGCTGATTTCCGCCAAAATCTCGTTAAAATACTCGCAAATCCAAAAGGATTCGCTGCGTTTTGTGCCTCATTTTGACAAAAATCCACTATTCAAAAAATCTTCGACCTGAAAATAAAGAATTTTTATTGGATTTTTGTTTTCTGAGGACGACGAAAGGCTACCGCCTTTCGAGGACGAAGGAGCGAAAAGCCTTAAAATTTAACATTTTCAGGCTGTTTCGGATTACATTTGCCAACTTGGAACACGCCGCCCGTAATATGCGGTATGAATGAGTATAGCACAAGTGTAAAGCTTTGTCAATAAAAAAATGTAAGTTTTTTCATCTTTTTTACCTTTTTCAAAGCTTATGCCTCCCTTGGAAAGGAAGGCATTTACCGTAGAATTATTCAGCTGCTTTGCCGATGTTTTCGATAGCCTGGAAAATCTTAGCAATGAACTGCTGAAGCTTGTTAAGGATCTCTTCAATCTTTGTGAAAAATGCGTCCATGGTTTTACCTCCTGAAATTAATAATTGATTACTTAATAATTTTATTACATAATAAATAATATGTCAATATATAATTTTTGATCGGGAAGCTTATTGTTATCTCTGATTTCTATAAGATTATGCTTCTTGATTTTTGGTTAAATATGTTGTAAAATGTCTTCAAATAATAAATTGGAGATATAAAAATGAACATACTTGTAATTGACGGCCAGGGTGGCCAGCTCGGAAGCCAGATTATAAAAGAAATAAGCTCCGCATATCCCGCTGCTGATATTACAGCAGTCGGAACAAACGCTGTTGCAACTGCCGCAATGATAAAAAGCGGTGCAAAAAAAGCGGCAACAGGCGAAAACCCCGTTATTGTCGCCTGCCGTAAGGCGGACGTCATTATAGGACCTGTCGGTATTGTGATTGCAGATTCGCTATTCGGTGAAATCACGCCGAAAATGTCCGTTGCTATCGGACAGAGCGATGCGTCAAAAATTCTTATACCCGTAAACAAGTGCGAAAACCTTGTTGCAGGTGTACCTAATCTTACCGTGTCAGCGCTTATCGAAGATGCGCTCGCCAAGCTGCAGATGATTATTGAAAAAAACTATTGATTTTCAGATTATAGGGTGATATAATACTGTAAGCTATTCTGAAGGGTAGTGCAAGAACAGAAGTTCATTATATAATCTATTTAAAATAAAAAAATTACGCGATACTATGAAGGTGTTGTTTTCTCAGAAGAGATAACTGCACCTTTTTTATTTTAATCGCAACAAAAGAAAGGATCCCTATGAAAAAGCAAAACAATTTAGTAACCCTCGCACTATCATCGATGTTTCTCGCTCTGGCTTTTGTAATGCCCTTTTTAACAGGTCAGGTTCCGCAGATAGGCTCTATGCTTTGCCCGATGCACATTCCCGTAATTCTCTGCGGATATATCTGCGGAGCACCCTGGGGACTTGCCGTAGGCTTTATCGCTCCCCTGCTTCGTTCCGTTACCCTCGGTATGCCGCCGCTGTTTCCCACAGCCTTTTCTATGGCATTTGAGCTTGCGGTTTATGGAGTGATGTCAGGTGTTTTATATCGCAAGCTACCCAAAACCAAGCTTAATATTTACCTTTCTCTTATTATATCAATGATTGCCGGCAGACTTGTATGGGGTATTGTTCAGCTTTGCTGCGTGGGCTTTGACGTAAACAAATTCAGTCTTGCCGCCTTCTGGTCAGGCGCTGTTGCAAATGCTGTTCCCGGTATTGTGATTCAGTTAGTGCTTATTCCTGTGCTTGTTATTGCGTTGGAAAAAGCAAACAAAAGCAAATAAAATCAGCAAATAAGATTATGAACCGATTTCCCTCAACAAAGGAAACCGGTTCTTTTTTATCAATAAAAAACTGTTACAAGAATAATAGTAATAAGTCCGCAAATGCCGATTGCAACACCGCTCAATGCCGCTTGGATTTCACCGATTTCAACAGCCTTTGATGTACCGATAACGTGACTGCAGGTGCCTATTGCAAGCCCCTCAGCAACGGGAGATTTGACTCTGAACAGCTTTGCAAGTGAGGGAGCCAGCACAGCACCGACAATACCTGTGCAAATAACGGCAATTACTGTTATGCCCTCCATTCCGCCATTCATAAGGGAAACATCAAGAGCTATGGGTGTTGTACAGCTTTTACCGATAAAGGAAGCCTCAACAGCCTTATCAACGCCGAAAAGCTTACAAAGACCTACCACGCTTAAAATGCTTATGACCGAGCCAACAAGACAGCTTACAATAATAGCAAGGGCGTATTTTTTTACGATTTTAAGCTGCTTGTAAATATTAACTGCAAGCAAGGCGGTTGCAACAGGTAAAAGGTTTGTGAGAAATGCGTTATCAGCCATATACTTTTCATAGGAAATAAGTCCCGACTGAACAAACAGCACACAGCAGATAATTGCAAAAAGCAAGGGATTAAAAAGAGGTGTTCTGAATTTCGAAAAAATTGCAGAGCCGATACCAAAGGCAAGAAGGCTTAAAAACAAGCCGAACAAGGGTGAGGAAAGTACAGCTTCCATTATTCATCCTCCCCTTTCTGCAGTTTTATAATAAGCTGAGCCGTAAGTGCCGTTACACCGTAAACAACGGGAGTTGTAACAAGGACTATAAGCATAAAGAGGACGAGGTTTTCTCTGATGACATCGAGATACTGCAGAACCTTTACTCCGTAGGGAATAAAAAGAACAGCCATATTTGATGTAAGAAAGCTTGCCGTTGATTTGATTTGTTCAAGCTTAAGAGCCTTTACAACAAGAAGCGCAAGGAGAATAATCATGCTAAGCACGCTTGCAGAAAACTCAAAGGGAAGAATATCTGCAATAAGCTCACCAAGAAGGCAGACTGCAAAGATACTTGCAAGCTCAATGGTTATATGTAATGTTTTTTTCAAGTTTATCACCTCGGGTGTAAAAAAGAGACTGCCTTATACTGCAATCTCTTCCTTTGCTCAATGTACAAAACTACTAATCACGGCGAAGCCGTGTATATCATCAATTTCGAAGAAATTGCATATCATCAACGGTGAAGCCGTTGTATATCATCAAAACGAAGTTTTGCATATCATCAAGCCGACAGAAATACACACCTACGGTGTGATGATATGCAACACGGCTTTGCCGTGTTGAGGATATACAGCCTAACGGCTGATGATATACCAAGCCTGTCGGCTTGGATAAAAAAACCTCGTTCTTTCGAACGAGGTTTTTTCTGGTCCGAGTGACAGGACTTGAACCTGCGGCCTCTTGACCCCCAGTCAAGCGCGCTACCAAGCTGCGCCACACCCGGATTTCTGACGACTTGGATATTATATCATAAACCCTAAAAATGTCAATACTTTTTTGAAAGTTTTTTTATTTTTTTCTATCTTTTTTTCAGTGAAAAAAATGTCGGGCATCTGCAAAGCCTTTTACAGATACCCGACCGCTTTTATTCCGCCTTTTCCTTTACGCCTCTCATATCACTGAAAAGGAAGGAAATGCACCAGATGGCACCAAGGGCAACGAGAGTATAAACTATCCTCGATATAATTCCGCTCTGTCCCCCGAAAATCCAGGCAACAAGATCAAACTGAAAAATACCGATAAGACCCCAGTTGAGGCCGCCGATAATTGTAAGAATTAAAGCAATTTTATCAATCATGTCAATTCACTCCTTTGAGTTTATTGTTGACATGATTTTTTGAAATATTCAGTCTTTATAAATTTGTTGCCATCATACAGCCGCCGCTGATAACAGCCTTAACCTCAAAGCCGTTTCTTTTATAAAATCTGATTGCGCCGTCATTATCTGCGGCACAGGAAAGCATAAGACCCTTCACACCGTTTTTGCGTAATTCATTCTTAAGTGCATTCATAAGATCTGTGCCTGTACCCTGACCCTGGCAAACAGGAAGCACATTGATGTGAAGATGTGCAGGATACTTTTTAGCGTACAAGGCATTACCCATAATATCCATTACACCCTGAATGTAATACTTAATGCCAAGCTCCTTCAATTCAGGTAAATAAAACTTCGAAAAACGCTTTCTGAAAGCTTTATAATCCATAGCACAGATTATATAACCCACAGCCTCGTCGTTATCGTCAACAGCTACAAAGCAATGCTCCGGCTCACATTCGATATAATAATCATTGTAAAGCAGCTGCAGCAGCTTGATATCCTTTTCTGTTTCAGCAGGAAGTCTTGAAGTTTCCACAAGAATTTTTCTGACGTTCTCCTTGTCCTTGGTTTGATATTTTCTTATACCTATCATACTTTTTCCTCCCAGATTTTGCTCGATGAGGTTGAAACACCGAGAGCTCCGCTTTCAAGTGCTGTGGTTACGTCCTCCTTTTCGCTGACAAGACCGCCCACGATAACAGGCACATCCATACTCGAGCTGAGCTTGCTGATTATCCTCGGCATAATACCGGGCATAATTTCAATAGCATCGGGGTTTATCATCTGTGACGCCTTTACGGCCGTTTCAATGGAAAGAGAGTCAATTATAAAAACTCTTTACACGGTAAGCAGACCCATGCTTTTTGCCGCCTTGAGAAGGCTGTTTTTAGTTGAAATTATACCGTCAGGGCAGATCTCTGTGCTTATATACCTGAGTGCTGTTGTATCCTTTGAAAAGCCATCAAGAAGATCAACGTGAATAAAAATCATTTTTCCCTTTTCCTTGGCTTTTTTCACCGTATCCTTTATATCGAATATTGTTCCGCATAAAAGAAAAATTATTTCACAGTCCGAATTGAGGGCGTTATCAAGCTTTGACATATCCTTTACCCCTGCTATTATCGGATTGCTTTTCATTTTTGACTCAAACGATTTTTTCATATTATCACCCTTAAAATCAGGATTATACCGGAGTTATTCCACGGCCTTTGCAATCAGGGAGCGAAGCTCCTCAACGCCTTCCCCTTTTGTACTGGAAAAGGGAACAACGCTGATATTTCCGTATTTAGCAAGAAGCGTGCATATAGCTTCAAGCTGATTCATTCTTTCAGTTTTGTTAAGCTTGTCACACTTTGTAAGCGCAACAACAAAGGGAATTTCACACTCAATGAGATACTCTATCATATCAATATCCTTCTCGGTAGGCATATGACGCATATCAATAAGTTGAACAACAAGGCGGATGTCTCTACCTGAGGAGAAATAGCCCTCCATAAGCTCCGCCCAACGGAGCTTTTCATCTCTTGCAACCTTTGCATAGCCGTAGCCGGGAAGGTCAACAAAGCGACACTTATCAACCTTAAAAAAGTTGATTGTAACGGTTTTACCAGGAACGGAGCTTACCCTTGCAAGAGATTTTCTTGAAAGGAGCTTGTTAAGAAGTGAGCTTTTGCCCACATTTGATCTTCCTGAAAAAGCTACCTCAGGCATATCAGAAGCCTTGAGCTGCTTGAATGAGCCGAAAGAGGTTTCAAAAATCGGGTTATCGAATATCACTTTTTTTCCTCCTGTCCTTGATTATAACATCGTGTGGCGAAAAGATAAGGGAAGCTTTTGAATCCGCACCCTCATCCGCTATAGAGGCTGAAAGCACCTCATCAACGGTAGAAACGGGAATGAACTCAACATTTTCCTTGACAACGCTGTCAATCTCCCACAAGTCAGCATAGTTATCCTTGGGAATGATTACCCTTTTAACGCCTGCCTTGTAAGCCGCCATTGATTTCTCTCTTAATCCGCCTATAGGGAGCACTCTGCCCGTAAGAGTAACTTCACCCGTCATAGCAACCGTTCTGTCAACAGCTTTGCCCGTTAAAGCAGAATAAAGAGCCGTTGTAATTGTAACGCCTGCAGAAGGTCCGTCCTTAGGCACAGCGCCCTGAGGCACATGAATGTGAATATCGTTTTTAGTAAAGGCCTCCTGAGGAATACCGTACTTTTCCTTTTTACTTCTTAAATAGCTGTAAGCAGCTCTTGCGGATTCCTTCATCACATCACCAAGAGAACCGGTGGTTTCTATTTTACCGTCGCCCTCCATGGTAACAGCCTCAACCTGCAGAATTTCACCGCCTACACGTGTCCACGCAAGTCCGTTTACAACACCGACCGCATTTTCACTCATAAGCTCGTCCTTTTTGTATTTACCCGGACCGAGAAGCTCGGAAAGAAGCTCCTTTGTAACGGTAACGCGCTTGAGACCGTTCTTTTCAAGTAAAAGCACACTCTTACGGCAGACAGAAGCAATCACCTGCTCAAGCTTTCTCACTCCGGCTTCAGAGGTATAGCTGTTGATAAGAGCTTCAACAGCTTCATCTGTAAAGCGGATATTATTTCCGGTAAGTCCGTGAAGCTTAATCTGCTTTTTGATAAGGTGATTTTTAGCTATAATCTCCTTTTCTCGCTGAGTATAGCTTACAAGCTCGATAACCTCCATACGGTCATAAAGAGGACCGGGAATTGTTGAGGTATCGTTTGCTGTTGTAATAAAAAGCACCTTGCTTAAATCAATGGGAATTTCCATATAATTATCTCTGAAGCTGTTGTTCTGCTCAGGGTCAAGAACCTCAAGAAGAGCAGAAGCGGGATCACCCTTATAATCCTTGCCGAGCTTGTCAATTTCGTCGAGAAGAATAATTGGGTTAAAGCTCTTTGCCTGAATAAGAGCATTTACAATTCTGCCGGGCATTGCTCCCACATATGTCTTTCTGTGACCTCTGATTTCGGACTCATCACTTACGCCACCAAGAGACATACGTACATATTTTCTGCCCATTGCCTTTGCAACGCTTCTTACGATTGAGGTTTTACCCACACCCGGAGGACCTACAAGGCATATTATCTGTCCCTTAAGGTCATCGGTTTTAGCCTTGACGGCAAGCATTTCTACAAAGCGTTCCTTTACCTTCTCAAGACCGTAATGGTCCTCGTCGAGGATTTTTTCGGCTCTGACTACATCGAGGTTATCCACGGTATATGTGCCGAATTTAATTGAAAGAGCGGTATCGAGATAAGATCTGATAATTGACGCATCAACGGATGTGCCCTGCATTTTGGAAAGCTTGTCACACTCGGAAAGAAGCTTTTCTCTTATTTCATCGGAGCAGTTAAGGGCTCTTACCTTTTCTTTATACTTCTGCGAATCGGAAAGGACGTCCTCCCCTTCTCCAAGCTCGGTATAAATTGCACGGATTTTTTCACGGAGGTAATAATCCTTCTGATTTTCCTCCATCTGCTTTTCAACTTTGCTTTCTATTTCATTTTCAATTTCAAGTATATTGTTTTCCTTGCGCATAACATCAAGAAGAAGCTCAAGTCTCGGGATAAGAGAAACCTTTTCGAGAATCTTCTGCCTTACCTTGAAATCAGGAACAATGTTACCTGCAACGAGGTCAGCAAAATCTCCGGCATCCTCCATATAGAAGATTTCAGCATCACGTCTTGCATCCTCTTCATTTCGTGCAGTATAGTGCATATAAGCAAGCAACTCGGTTTTAAGCTTATTTACGAGTGCATCCTTAAGAACAATATCCTCATCCTTTATTTTAGGTGCTTTACGTTCTCTTACGTTACACATAAAGTAAGGCTCTGTTGTCACAAATTCGGTTATCTGTGCTCTTACTGAGCCTTCTACAACTACACGCATCTGGTTCTCGTTAGGAGATTTAAGAATCTGCTTGATATTTGCAATAACGCCCATTGTGTAAAGGTCATCAGGCACGGGAGCCTCTGTCATAGGATCCTTCTGTGTTACAAGGAACACTTTTTGTTCAAGCTTCATGGCCGCTTCAATGGCGGCGATTGATTTACTGCGGGCTATATCAAAGTGAAATCTGACACCCGGTAAAATAACAATGCCTCTGACCGCAACGGTAGGCATAGCTTTATAAATTCTGTTTATTGCCATTATATATACCATTCCTTAAAATGTGTTTACTTTAAAAGATACCAGGTAATTATACAACATAAAAGACAGTAAATCAACATTTATATGTTAAAAAGCTATATCGTAGCTGACAAATATAGTAAAACGAGGGCATCCTGACTTAACGCCCTCGTGAATTTTTACTTTTTAAGACAAACTAATGTACCGCCGTTCTTTCTCGACTCTTCTGCTGCAAGAGCAATGTCGTGACTTTCAACGGTTGCCTCAATTGTTGTTAAATCAGTAAGGTCATTGCTTTCTCCGCAGACAAGCTTTACAAATCCGGAAACGGTACGGATATCCCCTTCTGCATGACCGCTGACCGCAGGACTGCCCGTGAACACACCGCCGGATTTTCCGCCGAAAATGCGCATTTCAAGCTTTGTTCCATAGCCGATAAGCTCTCCTTTTGTACCAACTATATGACTCTGACGGAACATTTTATCAGAAAGACCGTTCATATTAAGTACGGCAACAGCACCGTTTTCAAACTGCATTGTAACAACCTGATGATCGCATACATTGTTATCGTTCAGAAAAACACACTTACCGTAATCGCCGTTCTTTATCGCATCAACTATATCTTCCTTACTGTTTGACATTTTACCCGTAAGTGTACGCTTCATATATTTAATGAATTTTGCCTTATAGAAGGGATCGGTTATGTAAAGCTTCTCCGCATCATAAGGGCATGTATTTTTCGCCTTGCAGCCACCCATACAGGTTGCGGTTGCTCCCACCGGTGCGTTTTCTTTATTGAAATATCTGAGACCGCCCACAGAGCTTACTGCAACGCAGGGACTGTCAACAAACCAGGAAATGAGGTCTATATCATGACAGCACTTTGCAAGAATTGACGGCGTTGAAGCGAACTCATCGTGCCAATTTCCACGGACAAAGCTATGAGCAAAATGAAAATATCCGAAATTTTCCGTATGATTAATTGAAACGATATCACCGATTGTACCGCTTTTGATAATCTGCTTAATCTTCTTGTAATAGTTTGCGTAGCGAAGGACGTGACACACAAGGAGTGTTGCTCCCTTTTCAGTCGCAAGGTCACGAAGCTCTGTGTATTCCTCCCTGATACCGCTTACCGGCTTTTCAAGAAGGATGTATTTATATCCCGTTTCAAGGGCCTTTTTTGCAATTTCATAATGACTTGCATCCTGAGTAGCAATAATAAGCGCATCGGATATAACTCCCTCAGTGAAAAAATCTGAAGTTGAGATATAACGTCTTTCTTCCGGAATACCGAATTTCGGTCCGATATCCGCTAAAGCCTGACGGCTGATATCACAGATAGCGTAAAGCTCTGCTTTTTTTGAATGAAAGGCTTTTATAAAGCCCATATATTCGCTTCCGCGGTTACCGAGTCCTATTACAGATATCTTTTTCATCCATATCACTCCTTTGCTTTACAGCTATACTCTATCATATATAAAAGAAAAAAGCAACAAAAAAATCAGACGCCCGAAGGCGTCTGATTTTAAACGGATGAACCGTTACTCTTAGTTAAAGAGATTTTTGAACCAGTCAATGATGCTCTGGAACCATGCAGCAATCTTCTGGAAGAACTTGATAAGACCGTTGGGAGCAACGCCGTCTTCTTCGAGAACGTCGCCTGTG
>JAFULG010000088.1 GCA_017473435.1 Clostridia bacterium
CCTTGACGGACCAAAGAGCGCTTTGCATCCTTTGCCGCTCCGGGCAAAGGATGTGCCTACGCGGCATGAGCGGGACGGAGTTGAAAGAAATGACCGCGGAACAAAAGAAAAACCACAACGTACAAGTTACGGCGGAACGGAGTTAAAATCAACAACCGCGTAACAAAAAGAAAACCACAACGTACAAGTCAAGGCAGTAGAATGAAAAAACAATAACCGCCAAGAAGAAAGGTAGTCAGTAAGCCGCCCATTGGGCGGCGCTACAACGTTCGCACGATGTTGTGGCGAAACCACGAAGCCACACGGGACATCCTCTGCGCGATTAGGCAACCGTTGCCGTATCCGCAAAAAAACACCGCCTTGTTTCCAAGACGGTGTAATTTTTGCCTTTTTTGCCCTCGCCGGGCAGGCGTCACTTTTCTTGAAAGAAAAGTAACCAAAAGAACTTTACTTATTCTTCTTTAATGTGAGCAATGCCAAGAACTTCAAGCTGCTCCTCATCAACAAACGCAGGACATTCTGTCATAGGCTCACTTGCATTCTGTACCTTCGGATAAGCAATACAGTCACGCAGAGTTTCAAGCTTAAGCATCTGCATAACAAGTCTGTCAAGACCAAGACCGATACCGCCGTGAGGAGGTGCGCCGTACTTGAAGGCATCTGTAAGGAATCCGAATTTCTCGTGAGCCTCTTCGTCGGAAAGTCCGAGAAGTGAGAAAATTCTATTCTGAAGGTCGGGATTGGTGATTCTGATTGAGCCGCTTGCAAGCTCAATGCCGTTGAGTACAAGGTCATAAGCATTTGCTCTTACATTAGCCTTGTCTGTTTCAAGGTAGTCAAGACACTCTTCAAGAGGAGCCGTGAACGGATGATGCATTGCAACATACTGTCCTGCTTCCTCATCCCAATCAAAGAAGGGGAACTCAACAACCCAGAGAAGGTTGTACTTATCCTTGTCGATAATATCGAGCTTCTTTGCAACGGTCTGACGCAGAGCACCGAGAACATTGAGGGTTGTATTTGCCTTATCGGCAACAATAAGGATTACGTCGCCGTTTTCAGCACCGCACTTAGCGCAGATCGCCTTCATCTCGTCCTCTGTCATAAACTTTGCAAAGGAGGATGCGATTGTTCCGTCGTCGCCGATTCTTGCCCATGCAAGACCCTTTGCACCGATACCTCTTACAAACTCTGTAAGCTTGTCAACCTCTTTACGTGTGAGGATTGAAAATGCCTTCTTTGCTGTGATAGCGGCAACCTTACCGCCGTTTTCGAGTGCGCCTGTGAACACGCCGAAGCCACAGCCCTTTACCTCGTCGCCGATGTCGGTGATTTCCATAGCGTACCTTGTATCGGGCTTGTCGGAACCGTAGCGCTCCATTGCTTCCTTATAAGTAAGTCTGGGGAAGGGTGCAGCAACTTCTACACCGAGGGACTCCTTGAAAAGACGCTTGATAAAGCCTTCGATAAGTCCGAGAATATCCTCTTTATCAATAAAGCTCATTTCAATGTCAATCTGTGTGAACTCGGGCTGTCTGTCAGCTCTTAAGTCCTCGTCACGGAAGCAACGGGCAATCTGCATATATCTGTCAAAGCCGGCAACCATTGAAAGCTGCTTATAAAGCTGGGGTGACTGGGGAAGAGCGTAGAAGCTGCCCTTGTGGATACGTGAAGGAACAAGGAAGTCACGTGCGCCCTCGGGAGTTGACTTGATGAGCATCGGGGTTTCGATTTCAATAAAGCCGTTATCGTCAAAATAGTCACGTGTAATCTTTGTAATTTTGTGACGCATAAGAATATTCTTCTGAAGGTCAGGGCGACGAAGGTCAAGGTAACGGTACTTTAATCTTGTCAGCTCCGAGGTCTGGCAGTTTTCGATAATCTCGAAGGGAGGTGTTTCACTCTTGCCGAGCACACGAAGGTCAGTAACGAAAATTTCAATATCGCCGGTAGGGATATCCTTATTCTTTGAGGAGCGCTCCCTTACCTCACCCTTTGCCATAAGCACATATTCACTTCTTACGGAGAATGCCTTGTCAAAAATTTCCTTTGCTGTGCTGTCATCAAAGGCAAGCTGAACAATGCCTGTTCTGTCACGAAGGTCAACGAAGATAAGGGCACCGAGGTCACGCTGACGCTGTACCCAGCCTGCAACAACAACCTCCTTACCGCAATCCTCGGCTCTTAAATCACCGCAGTAATTTGTTCTTTTAAGTCCTGTCATAAAATCCATAGTTATTCACTCCTTATACCTTATATCTCAAAATTTCCCATTACGGATGAAAAATCAAGATTATCAAATTCCTTCAGGCTTTCGCTGATTGTAATGTTGAGAATATCGCTTTCAAAGGTGGCAAGATTAAGCTCCTGCTCCTCACCCGACTCCATATTCTTAAGCTTAACGACACCGCTTTCAAGCTCACTGTCACCGATAACAACGGTGAACTTAGCACCGATTTTGTTAGCGTATTTCATCTGAGCCTTGACACTTCTGCCTACAACATCAAACTCCACAAACATACCCTCGCGTCTTAATGCGTTTGCCATTGCAGCCGCCTGAATGTTCGCCTTTTCGCCCATTGTTGCGATATAAAGCTCACACTTGCTTTCTCCGGGGAAGGGGAGCTTCTGATTTTCCATAAGAAGCATAAGTCTCTCAATGCCCATACCAAAGCCGAGAGCAGGTGTATGTGAACCGCCGACCTCTTCAACAAGGCCGTCGTAGCGACCACCGCCGCAAACTGTGCCCTGAGCACCGATATCTGTTGAAACGAACTCGAAAACTGTTCTTGAATAGTAGTCGAGACCTCTTACGATTGTAGGATTAACCCTGAAGTCGATACCCATTGCTTTAAGGTAGCTCCGGACAGAGTCAAAGTGTGCCTGACAGTCGTCACAAAGGTAATCTGTAACCTTGGGAGCATCCTTTGCGATAGCGGAGCATACGGGGCTCTTACAGTCAAGAATTCTCATGGGATTTCTTTCAAGTCTGCCGAGGCAAGTGCCGCAAAGCTCCTCCTTTTTGCTTTCAAAGTAAGCGTGGAGTGCCTTATGATATTCCTTACGGCACTCCTTACAGCCGATAGAGTTAATTTCAAGCTCAAGATTTCTTACACCGAGGAAGTCAAAGAGATTACGTGCAACGGAAATAACCTCTGCGTCAACGGAAGGATGTGCACTGCCGAGGCACTCTATACCGAACTGATGGAACTCACGCAGTCTTCCTGCCTGAGGCTTTTCATAGCGGTAGCAGGAAGTGATGTAGCAGAGCTTCTGAGGCATAGGCTCGTTAAAAAGACCGTGCTCAAGATAGGAACGTACTACGCCTGCTGTGCCCTCGGGACGAAGAGTGATTGAACGTCCGCCCTTATCCTCGAAGGTGTACATTTCCTTCTGCACAACGTCGGTTGTATCACCTACACCACGCTGGAAGAGCTCTGTGTGCTCAAAAACGGGAGTGCGGATTTCCTTATATCCGAAATTCTGTGCGATTTCGAGGCAGGTATGCTCGACGAACTGTCTTTTGTAGCTTTCGTTAGGTAAAAGGTCGAGGGTGCCCTTGATTGATTTTGTTACTAATGCCATATATAATTTACCTCCATAACAATAAAAGTTTTGGTCAGGGTGGCGAGTATAATCTGAACCCGTTTTTTACGGGGCGAATTTTCGCCAACACTTCGTTAAAATACTCGTAAATCCGATAGGATTTACTGCGTTTTGTGCCTTGTTTTGACAAAAATTCGCTCGTAAAAAATCTTGCGACCTAAAAGTGCGAATTTTTGTTGGATTTTTGGATATTGAGGATGCCGACAGGCTGTCGCCTTTCAAATCCGAAATGCCGAAAAGCCTCAAAAATTCACACTTTTGGGCGGGTTCGGATTATTCTCGACACCCTTAGCTTTTTCAAAAGCTTGTGGGGTCAAGGGGGTGAAACCCCTTGCTATTTAATAATTACTCAGTCATTGCTCTATAAGAGGGCAATGTTTATTTGTGTTTTAATTTTTTGATCGCTCGCCGCGGGGCATCGTCACCGAAGCGCGTCCTGCGGACGATGAAGCGAGGTGAGGATGGCGCAGCGGTCAAAATTCATAGGCGCCACTGACTGTGGCCGTCCCCTCTGTCAGCCTTCAGCTGACATCTCCCCACACTGTGGGGAGTCAC
>JAFULG010000011.1 GCA_017473435.1 Clostridia bacterium
AATGTGAAAGAAAGAGCATTAACCGAATGAAGCATCAGGCTATGAATGAAGTCCGTGATGCAGATGAGTTTTATGTGTATTTCCATAAGCTGCAGGAAGATATTAAGACAACGGAAGAAAAGCTCAAAGAGGCAAAGAAGAAGCTGAAGCTTACTCCCAAAGTTATGAAGCAGAAGTACAACTCGGCAAAATGTGAGGTTGGTCACTATGAATTTGAGCTTAAAGAGCTGAAATTTAAAATGCAGAATATTCTCTCACAAAATGAGTGTGAAACCGAACAGGATATTGTTAATGCAAAGTCTTACTTTGAGAAAATGCGAAGGTTTGAAATTCCGAAGCTTGAAGCCGAGGAAAAGAGAATAGAAGCAGAAATTCAAAAGACACTTACTCAGTACCAAGAAACCGAAAAACAGGCTGATGAAGCAGATGCAGAAGAGCTGAAAACCGCAAGGATGAAAATCCGCCCCGAAAAAGAAAAAGAGGCAAGGCAAAAGGCAGAAGCAGATTACAACATTAGTGAATACGATTTTAACCGAAGCGTTGATACAGTTTCAAAGCTCATAGGTGAGCCGCCACCTAATTACCTTACCAAAGCTGAAATAGCAAGGCAGGAAGAATATGCCCGATATGTTAAACAGCAAGAAGAAAGACAGAAATATTATGAAGAGTTACAGGAAAGACAGTATCATGCGAGAGAACAGAGGAAAAGGAATAAGGAATATGAGAGATAAAAAATCAATAATTTTAAAACAACAAATTCTTGAAACATTGTATGATATATTATAAAGACTTATATCTGTTACTCGGGGGGTATGCTTGAGAATGTTCTAGAAAAAAATATGAGAAATGGATGCTTCTTCCTAAATGATATAGTCTGCGATAACTTGATGTACAGTTAAAACCCTAGAAAGGAGCTCTCTGATTATGAGGGCTCCTTTTTCTTGTTTATATAAACTGCGTTTACCGAAGAAATATTGTCTTTAGCAAAAAATAATGCTAAAATTCATGTAAGATGAAGCATATAAAATCGGTTTATATAAGTGAGAGGAGGTTTTTAGATGGAAGATAAACAAATAATAAAGCTTTTCTTTGCGAGAGCTGATGAGGCAATTCAAGCATTGAGGGTGCGTTTTGGTAACACCTTATACAAAATCGCAATGAACATTCTCGCAAATCACAACGATGCAGAAGAAACAACAAATGATACATATCTTGCCATTTGGAATGCAATACCACCTAAAGAGCCTGACCCTTTGGCTCCTTATGTATACCGTACGGGAAGAAACATGGCTCTGAAACGGTTGGAATATCTTTCAGCAGAAAAACGATACAACAGTTATGATTTATCCTTGGACGAGCTTGGTGCTTGTTTGCCTGATAATGATGTTAATCCTGAACAGGCTGTTATTATTCAGGAAATTGCTGACTCCATAAATAACTTTTTAGAACAAGACACCGATATAAACAGATATATTTTTATGCGTCGATATTGGTACGGAGATTCAGTTGAGGATATAGCAAAATCCGTCAACATGAAAAGCGGTGCTGTTTCGGTGAGACTGGGCCGCATCAGAACAAAATTAAAAGAACATCTTATTAAGGAGGGTTATTACTATGAAGCGTAAGCACGTATTGGAAGTTTTGGATAAAATAGACGATAGATACATCAAGGAAGCTGAAAAAGCTCCGAAGAAAATGAAAAAAAGACCATATTGGATAGGTGCAGTTGCCGCTGTTTTAGCAGTTGTGATTTGTATTAGCTCTTTCTTAAATACACCTATAATTACCGCAAATGCCATTGCTCTTCCGGGAGATGCACGAATTATGGAGTATCCTCGTTATGACGACTATGAGGACAGAGAAAGCTGTATGGCAGATCGTGCTGTATGGGAAAATGAATCGGAACACAGAAGAACAACAAGAGAAAATGCTGCTGTTTCTCTGTCACCGTTTTTCATAGAATCATCGGCTGAATTTCTTGCATCACAGAACAATGAAAACGCTTTATGGTCACCGATAAATGCCTATATCGGTCTTGCAATGCTTGCAGAAATAACAGACGGTGATAGCCGCAAGGAAATTTTAGATTTGTTCGGTGTAAGCGATATTGAAACGCTCAGAAGTCAGGTCAGTGCAGTTTGGGAGTCCGTTTATGAGAATGACGGAAATGAAATATGCACATTAGCCAATTCTCTTTGGCTTGAAGATGGACTTAATTACAATCAGGATACTATGAATAACCTTGCATATCACTATTATGCTTCTGTGTATCAGACTGACCTTGGCAGTGACAGTGCAAACAAGTCAATAGGCAATTGGCTTAATAAAAACACAGGCGGAATGTTAAAGGACCGCACCGATAAAATCGATTTATCTCCTGAAACCATTCTTGCTCTTTATTCAACACTCTTCTTTCAAGCTAAATGGAGTGATGAGTTTAACAGCAGAAACAATACTAACGATATTTTCCACAGTGTTAACGGTGATACCGATGTCACTTATATGAACAAAAAGCTTTGTCAGATGAATTATTATTGGCATAGAGATTTCAGTGCAGTAGCTTTAAGCCTTAAAAACGGAAGCACAATGTGGTTTATTCTCCCTGACGAAGGAAAAACAACTGCTGATGTATTAAATAACAGCTCTTACGGAGAAATGATTTCTTCAGGCGACGGTGAAGAAGGTTGGCAAAACAAAAAGTATATGAAGGTTAATCTGTCTGTGCCGAAATTTGACGTTTCTTCCACAGTAAATTTAAAAGACGGACTCGGCAGAATGGGTGTAACTAAAGTCTTTGATATGGAAAGCTCCGATTTTACGGCAATCACCTCTGATTCACCCGTGTATGTTACTGCAGTTAACCAGTCCGCAAGAGTTGAAATCGACGAAAGGGGCGTAAAGGCGGCAACTTATATAGAACTTCCCGGTTGCGGTTCTGCTATGCCGCCTGAAGAAATAATAGACTTTGTGCTTGACAGACCCTTCCTTTTTGTAATTACCAAAGGTAATTTGCCTCTGTTTACGGGTGTGGTGAACAATATTTAAATTAAAGTTTCTGTTTACTGAACACTTAAAACAAAGCCATCGGCATTGAACCGATGGCTTCATATTTTATATGTACTCTTTTGATTCTATTTCTTATCCTTTATTTTCTCGATTAAGCCTTTGACCGAGAAGTCATATCCACCCGAAACACTCTTTGCTTTAACGATAGAATACCCGTCACTCCTGCCAAGCTCTTTGGCAGAGATTTTTTCAATTTTTTCTATAAGCTTAGCGAAGGTTTCAGTTTGCTCTGTCATAAGGTCAATGTCAAACTTTTCCATTTCGTGATTGTCACTTACCACGCAGAGATAATAAGGTGCAGGGCAAAGACTGATTTCAGGGACACCCATAGTAAAGAAGTTCTGTCCCTCTCCGAAATGAAGAGCGTTATGTCCTCTGAGTGTCATCGTACGGATAGTTTTTCTATCTTTGACAGTATCAATATAGAGCTTATCCATAAACTTGTTGCCTGTGTAAACAAGGTCTATTTCAGGCTTGCCGGTATATTTATATTCACCGTCAACGTCTCTCCATTCCATACATCCGAGATGCTCGATAGTAAGGTCAGCGACAGTCTTCATATGCTCACCCTTGCCGTCCCAAAGCTCTCTGTGCATAGCAAGCCAACGTGAAACAGCCTGAAAAGCACCTGTTCTTCTATCCTCAAAATGAGGCAGACGGAAATGACCTGTGGTGAATACAAAGATATGATTTCTTTCAAGTTCCATATCCTTCATGCTTCTCATAAGCTCTAAAAGAGCAATAGGACCGTTCTCCTCCACACAATTAGTGCCATCGGTATGAGTATTTACAACCACATTTTCCTTCTGATTCTTACCCTTGAGAATACAGTAAAAGGTTTCGGTGAAGGCATTTTCTTCGATTTCTGCTTCAAGAACAAATTTTGCCTTTTTATGTGATTTGGCTGCTGCGATTAATTTTTCGCCCTCAGCTTCGTTAACCCAAAGCATAGGTATGTTCTGATAATCCATAATGAAAGAAAGATACTGTCCCTCAATCATATCCTTATGAAGACCCTTCCACACAAGAATAACTGCTTTAGCCTTGGTGAGCTTGGAAATTATACCGTAAAAGCACTGAACAAAGCTTGTGATAACCGGTCCCTCGTATTTCTTTTCCAGTACTACGTCCTCAGGATAGCTTGAACGCTTATCGAAAGCAATTTCACTGGGAAGGAAGTTTATGTTTGAAATATTGAAAACTGCGATTTTACCTGCTGTTTTCGGTGCATCCTTAATGCTTTTTACATATACAAGCTCTTCTGTTATTCCATGGGCCGATGTCTTACCTGAATAGGGGTAAGCTGAAGAAACCGGAATATTTATCTTTTCGTTACCATCAAGAATTTCGATAGATGAATTCTTTTCTTCCCAACGAGTGAAATAGAATGGATCACTGAATGTGGGAATACCCATTTCTGCGATTTCATCTTTAAGCCACTTTATAAAATCATTGTGACCATTACTACCTGTAAGTCTTGTGCCGAAGGAATTCATTATGTTCATACCTTCAAGCAGTCTTTCTTTTGAGATGTTAAAATTCATGCTTATTACTCCTTTTACTTGCAATTTTCTATTATATTAAATTATATTAATTCTCTCAGCTTATCAAGGAATGCCTCTTCACCGAAGGTGTTAATCTTGAAGAACATTGCCTGACTTCCGCCGGTTGTGATAGCTGACAAATGAATAGCATCATTTCCGTTTTGAAACAATGTAACACTCAAGCTGACACGGTTACCGCCTGAATAGCTGTAACGCTCAAAAACACGAACACTGCAACGTGCATCACCACTATGAAAATCACTTGATTCTTCAAGAGAAGCAGACATACTTCCGTTCAGTATTCCCTGCTCTATTTTATTTAAGATCTGATTAAAATTACCATTAAGAGTTTGTTCTAACTTTGCCATAAGAATTCCTCCTTAAATAAAATTCTCAATAATATAAAGCTTGTTTAATTCGTTATCCCACAAGAATATGATTTCACTGTTGTCATTTTGAGATTTGCTCCAAGAGCAACATTTTGAATAATCAGGTCTTTCGTCTGCAGGAACATCAATTTCATCAAGCCAAGCTTCTGCAGCTTCACGGGTTGTCGGATAAAAATTAGTTTTGTGTTCGTTGGGTGTCCATGCAAACATTAAATCTATGTAATCCTCATACTTGTATGAAAAGATACGATACCGAACACCATCACCGTGAAAACTTGCACCTGAATCCTTTTCATAAGTTTCGGTTAATACTGCCTTTATAGGAAGTGATATATCCCAATTTGATTTTATTGTAGATGCATAGGACGGAAATAATCTAAAAATGCTAAGCACAGCAATAAGAATTATGAAAGCGGCTACTGTAATTATAGCTTTCTTTTTCATATTATAACCCTCCGTTTACTCCTTAAATACTGTTCAACTTATAACAGTTCAACTTCTATATCTTCCATCAGTTTTTCACGGAACACTATCTTCCATTCAATATCATCTGTGTGCTCAAACCGCAAAGCAGATAAAGCTCTGTGCTGTTCTAAATCCTGACCTGCCGAAACAAAAATTTCTGTCGGACCGTCTGCACCGCCGATAATCGCAATAGCACAAGCATCATAATTTGCTTGTGGCTCACACTGATTATGGGGTTTGCGTTTA
>JAFULG010000089.1 GCA_017473435.1 Clostridia bacterium
GTATATACAAGGTCAATTTCAGGCTTGCCCGTATATTTGTATTCGCCGTCAATATCACGCCATTCCTTGCAGCCTAAATGCTCAATGGTGAGATTAGCAACGCATTTGAAATGTTCACCCTTGCCGTCCCATAAATCTCTGTGCATGGCGAGCCACCGTGATGCAGACTGGAATGCACCTGTTCTGATATCCTCGAAATGGGGAAGTCGGAAATGTCCCGTAGTGAAAAGAAAAATGTGTGTTCTTTCAGGCACTGTGTCTTTCATATTTCTCATAAGCTCCAACAGAGCAATGGGCCCGTTTTCTTCCACACAGTTTGTACCGTCAGTATGAGTGTTTATGATAACATTCTCCTTTTGATTTTTACCTTTAATAATGCAGTAAAAGCTTTCGGTATGTGCATGTTCTTCAATTTCCGATTCAAGGACGAACTTCGCCTTCTTATGCGCCTTTGCCGCTTCAATTATCTTTTTGCCGTTGGTTTCGTTGACCCAGAGCATAGGTATATTCTGATAGTCTGCTATGAATGAAAGGTACTGACCTTCAATCATATCGTCATGAAGACCTTTCCATATCAGGATAACTGCCTTTGCTTTGGAAAGCTTTGAAACTATGCCGTAAAAGCACTGAACAAAACTTGTGATAACCGGACCTTCGTATTTCTTTTCAAGCACAACATCCTCCGGATAACTTGAACGCTTGTCAAAGGCAATTTCACTTGGCAGAAAGTTTATATTTGCTACATTGAAAACTGCAATTTTACCCGTAGTTTTCGGTATATCTTTAACACTTTTTACATATACGAGCTCTTCTGTTATTCCACCGGCAGATGTCTGACCTGAATATGGATAAGCTGATGAAACGGGAATATTAAAATTCTTATCACCGTCAATTATTTCGATTGAGGAATTCTTTTCTTCCCAACGTCTGAAATAAAAAGGGTCGGAATAAATAGGAATATCCATCTTTATGATTTCATCTTTAAGCCACTTGATAAAATCATTGTGCCCCTTGCTGCCAGTAAGTCTTGTGTCGAAAGAGTTCATGGTGTGCATACCTTCAAGCATTCTTTCTTTTGATATACTAAAATTCATAATGTCCCATGTCCTTTCATATCAAAATTAAAAAAGAAAATAAAGTCAATTATATTCTGGATTTTTTCAATTATATTTACAAAGAAAAAGTACACATTCAACATACCGTTAATTATATCTTTGTGAGGAATATCTGTTTTGTAAACATCTGAATTTTCGCCTATACTAAGTTCAATATCAATTGTATCCACATTGATTTTCTCGCTGAAAACATCAAAACCGCCTACAGTAAGGTAGACATAAACAATATAGCCATCAATAAAATTGATCTCTTTACCTAAGACCAGCATTTCGACCTCCTCTTCGGATAAATCCTTTGTGAAAGAAAGAACTCTGCCGTCCTCATAGGTAAGCTCATAACTAATAGATTTCAGCACTGCTGTGTTAACATCAAAATCACAATCGGTAATTTTAACGCTCTTAAAAAGAGATGTTTCTACAAATTCAGCAGATGTTTTAAAATATGCATCAAGATATTCAAAACAGTATTCTGCTATATTTTTATCGGTCTCCTCGTCATAATCATACTCAGTCCAGACAAATAATTCATTTCCGTCAAGGGTATAGTTATCATAAAATACGTCATCAGCATCTGAAGTGCGTACCGCTTTTGAAGTAGTTACTGTACCGTCTGCATATTCAATCAAAAACTCTGCACCGTCTATATCAATATAATCGCTATCAGCATAAAGCTTATCCGGAATTCCTGAAAGCGGAGTGATATTCTTTACAATCATCGACTTAAGAGGCAACGTTGTTTTCGATGTGTAATCAGCAGCATCAAAATAATCATATGTACGGTTGTTATAAAGATATCCGCAAAGATTAACTTCAATTTCATCTGAACCTTTTTCTTTAGCCTCCAGATATGTATCATAAGTGATGAAAGCGTCTATCTCAAGGCTGAAAGTTTTATTCAGCTTTACAGAAGCATATTCAGAGGAAACGGTATATTTTTTACCCGAAAAAAGCGTAATATCAAACTCATATTCAAAATTTGATGAAGAGAAATAAAAATTCAATATAGTATCATAATTTAAAGGAAACTTTTCTGTCAGGCTTTCTAAAGTTATCCCATCTTCCTCAAAAGCCTCAAAAAGCATAGTGTAATAATTATCAAGCTCTTTGAGGGATATAGATTGCGGGCTTTCGCCGAATTCAATGCTCTTTATTATAGGAATTCTAAAGTTGTCAAAACCCGCAAAGGATTGCATTGGCACCGAAGCAATAAGCATAATTGATACCAACAATATAGCTGTAAGTTTTTTAAATGTCTTTTTCATATGAAATCCTCCTTAAAATTTATCATTTTGTTATCCTAAACAGCCTTTGAATAATCGCTTTGAACTTTGCAATGATATTTCTAAGCCAATTTATTATGCCTTTGTTTGATTTAGTAGCACAGACCATGACATTCCCCTTTTCACCCCAGTAAGTTTTGCCGTCATCGCCTTTTACATAAGCACGGACAAGGAAACGGTACTCGGTATCTCCCTCAAGAGAAGTCACTTTATAACTGTCATTTTTTGTATCAGCGATTTTTGTCAGATTTCCGCTACCGTCTACGGAATACACCCGGTAAACAAGATCAGAATGACCTTTTACCCAACTAAGAGTAACGCTATCAATAGTGGAAGCTGAAGTCATCGGCGTAATCGGGTTGATAACAATACTGTAATTCATAGTACTTCTGCCTGCATAATTGCCGATATAATTAACATCTACAGTATATTTGCCGCTGTACTTTGAATTATCAGAATATGTAATCTTATAATCTCTGTCTTTGACTAACAGCGCACCCTTACTGTCTTTTACAGTAACATTAGGCTTCTGTACCTTGCCGTTATAGGTGAATTCAGTCTTTGATAATTTCACTTCGCCAACCTTGTAGATAACAGTTTGGCTGACATTACTTGTGCATACGTTTTGGTAAACTGAAAATGTAATAACTATATCCGCACCGTCGTTTTCGTTAGTTGCCGCATCTGATTTTTGTGCTATAACAACATTGCCTTCAACGGTAATCTCATATTCCACGGGAGAAATCTTCTCACGTTTTGACACAATCTCGCCGCATACAGAACAATGGCTCTGATGAGTATAGCCCGGCTCTTTCTCAGTAGGAGTAACTGCAGGAATATCAATTACTTCTGTGTGAGTATGCTCCTCAAGAGCTACAAATCTTTTAGTAAGTCCAAAATTCTTTGTATAAAACCAAGCTGTAGAGCCCACGTAGCCTTTCAGAACAGCATTGTAAGGAACAGCACCGCTGTCTCTCGGAAATGCACAGTCATAATTATAAACCACAATCTCCGTCACATTTGAACCATCAGCATCCCAACCGGTTGCAATACTAGTAACCTCTTCACCGAGAACAAGAGTTGTTACACCCGGTGTAATTTCCGCTATAAGACAGTTATCAATATAAAGAAAGCCGTCCTTGATATTGTCGGAATTATTGTAAGCTGCAGTATTCCTGAACACTCTGAATCCGAGCTTGACATATCCCGTTTCAAAATCTATATCACTGAGATTGGCGCAATTATAAAAAGCATAGTTACCTATCTCAGCAACATTTTTGGGAATGAAAACACTCTCAAGTGAAGTACAGCCTCTGAAGCAATCGGAAGGAATAGCCAGGATCGATTTCGGGAATATAATATCTTTAAGTGCTGTGCAATTTTCAAAGGATTTAGGAAGAGATAAAACCGAATCTGCCATTGCTACAGACTCAAGATTCTTATAATCCGCAAAGGATATTCCATGAAGTCTTCCTATACCCTCCTCAGCAGTAAACTTTTTAATCTCATTTCTATGACTGTACCAAGGTTCATTAATTGTATAGTTATAAGTATACACATCCCCTGTACCGCTGATATAAAGGTCACCCTTGTCAGTAAAACGCCAATAAACTTCGTCACCGCATTTGCCTGCATCTGAGATTTCAATATCGGTACTAAGTTTGCAGAAATCGCATATGTTATCCTCATCGAGATCTGTGTGTTCAAAGGTTGTATCCTTTATGCCTCCCGAAGAATACATATTACATATGTTACACCAATAACCGTCGCTGTAGCCTGTAACTCCGTAACAGTAGGATTTCGTAGCAGGTACAAAAACAGTATCATCGCAGTCGCAAATAAGAGAAAATTTACGACCGAAGCCTTTTGCATATTTCTGAGCTGTCGAGTCTTTATAGGCATAAATTGTTGCATTAAGAGGCAAAGCAGCTGACGAGTTCATGATATGACATTCAGGATTTAATATAGTAAGGTCTGTAACAGGACTGCTATACCCGAAGCACTGTTCACTGACACCCACAACATCTTTATCAAGGATTACCTTTCCCTTAGCCTTTGATACAACTGCATAACCCGATACCATCAGTATGTCATTTTTCCAGTTATCAGGATTTTCATATAAAGGAGTATCCTTAAAATCTGTTCTTACATTAACATTTTTACCTTTGATTTCCATATAGGTTAAGCCAGAACCTTTAAACGCCAAATATAAAAGTGTTGTAATTGTTTCGGGAAGTATAACTTCTTTTATAGCATCGCAATTCTGGAAGGCACCGTATCCGATTGAGGTTACCGTATAATCACCAAGCTTTGAGAGAATCTCAACTCTTTCGGGTACACCCTTTAATGCAGGTCCTTTTACGGTTACGCTTCCGCTTTCTTCAATACAGTAATCAACGCCATTTACACTATAAGTTTTTCCTATTTCGTATATTGTATCTTCAATGGCCGCCCCTGCTGTTCCATACTCAGCAAAAGCACTAATAGGAAGAGAAATTGAAAGCATAATAACCACCATTAATATGCTCAGCATTCTTTTTATCTTTTCCATAATATCTCCTCCTTTTTCTTTTCATTTAAAAGTATAACATCCATAATAAATTAAGTCCATCCTTTCGACGGGAATCAGAGTGCGCCTCTTAAAAAGCAAACAAATATATGCTATAATAGGTTGAACGTTTAAGGGCTCTCACAACTATTAACGGATAAAAAATAAGAAAACTTACAAAACAATCAAAAAATGTAAGTTTTTGCAAAAATATTCCGTTTAATATTATGAACGTTTAAAAACACAAGCAGGAGCAAATATATGTTACTTTTTTACACTCTTCTCATAGAAGAAGATGATGACAAAATAAAGTTCGAAAAAATCTATACCTTATACAGAAAGAAAATGTGGTATGTGGCAAACTCGGTTTTGTCCGATGCCTATCTTGCTGAAGATGCAGTACACAATGCCTTTATCGGAATAGCAAAAAACATCAACAAGGTAGTAGATGTTGAATCTTCAAAAACTCTTTCCTATGTCATCACGGCTTCAAAAAACGCCGCACTCGATATAATAAGGAAAAACAAAGGATTACCTGAAACGGATATTGACGAACTTTATGATGTCAGCGATAAAGAAAGCAGTTCTTTTTATCAAAGTATTGAAGCAGAGGATTTTATAGTAAAAACTCTCGCAAAAATGCCCACAGTTTACAGAGATGTGCTCTATCTTCTTATTGTGGAACAGATGTCCGAAAAGGAAATAGCTGAACTTTTAGAAAGAAAACCTGGTACTATACACCAGCAAGTAAGACGTGGAAGAACGATACTTAAAGAAGAACTTATGAAAGGAGCAAAAGCCAATGGAAATAAGTGACGCTATGTTAGCTTCAGCTTTAATCAGAGTAAAGAACCATGAAATTTCCACTATACCGAATGACAGTAAAATAGAACATACCTTCAGTGCAGACTTTGAAAGAAAGATGGATAAGCTCATCTCTTCTTTTGACAAAAAGAAAAATAATATTTCCTTTTTCAGAAACACCTTATCCAAGGCAGCAATTATAATTCTCTATATTTGTATCGGTGCTCTTTCATTAATTATGGCAAGTCCTCAGGCAAGAGCAGATTTCAAGAATGCCGTAATGGAGTTTTATGAAACACATATCAAATTCTATTTTATTACAAATGATGAAACTTCAATTGATTTCAGCAACCACGAAAGAATAATTGCTGATCATATTCCTCAAGGCTTCACCTTGAAAGAAAAATACGATGAATACGAGGCTGTCGGATACAGATATGAAAACGAAAAAGAAAACCTCGCATATGATATTTACGTTTCTCTTAATGACGGACTTTCAGTTCATACTGACAAAAACAATGTTAAAAATATCAATATATTAGGAAGAGACGCATATCTTATTGCAGGCAAAAACGAAGGGAAGCCATATTCAACTCTTATTATCACCGGCAACAAAATAACCGTTACTATTTACGGCCAGCTTGACAGAGAAGAAATTATTAAGGTCGGGCAATCTCTAAAAGAAGAATGAAATACAAGCACCGGTTTTGATGCAATTGTAAAAAAGGTAGACACATGGAAAATCACCATGTTTCTACCTTTCTCTATTTTTGCTTGACTAGTTCATTTCTCCAGGGTGATTCTGACTTGTTATTTAACTTTTATGCTCTTAACAGAGCTGAAGGTGCCAAATATAGTTTTGCCGTTTACTTTCTTGTAAGCTCTGACCTTGAAGTAATATGTCTTACCGCTTGAAAGTTTGGAGGCAGTGTACTTTATCTTGTTAGTACCAACATTTGTCAGTTTAGTATAGCCACTTGATTTGTTTATACTATAATAAATCTGATATCCGGTTTCTCCACTTACATTATTCCAGCTTACAGCTACCTTACCCTTTGATGTAGAACTAAGACTGATTTGAGGTTTAGCCGGTTCCGTAGCAGTAACAAACGCAGCAGATGCACTACCCCAGATTACCGTACCGTCACTTGTTTTATTGTAAGGTTTTACCTTAAATTGATACTCAGCACCCGATTTACGTCCTGTGACTCTATATGTCGTTGTACCCTTAACTGAAGCCTTTAGCACAAACTTATCTTTGCTAGGACTGTACTGATAAAGTGACGTCATTGGGAGAACTGATCACCTTGCTGTCAGTTTTCACACCACACTCACATTCGGTATTTATTGAACCCTGAAGATAAGGGGTTGCTTTTGTTATAACTGTGGAGTATATGAAAGAGGCTATTGGCAACCTCGTAGAATATGATCTCGATAGCTTTAATTAATGAGTATATCCTTTTTTATTTGGAACTATGTTTATTTAAGATCTCAGAAACTTTACTAAATCACTCAAATCGATTATATTGAGAGTTAAGCAATTTTCTTTATATATAAAATTTGACCTCTCGGGATATGCTTGGGATAATCTATTTTAACCCTTATAAACAAAAGGCTTTCTATACCGAAGCAAGACACGGCAAGGCATTTGAAGGTCTTCTTAACAGATATTTTGGTTGAACCCCTCTGTCACTTCGTGACATCTCCCCTTTCAGGGGCGACAAGAAAATATAATTAACAAACGAGTGGCAGTGATGTCACTCGTTTGTTGTTTATCCTCCCCCATTCCTGCCAATACTCCCCTTGAGGTGATAACAATGAAAAAATATATCTGCCCCTGCGGCTACATTTACGACCCGGAGAAAGGCGACCCTGAGCATGATGTTCTTCCGGGTACCGAGTGGAAAGATGTGCCCGAAGATTGGCTCTGCCCCGTTTGCGGCATTGGCAAGGAATTTTTTCAGGAAGCATAAAAATTCAGGAGTTGCTGCACAATTGTGCAGCAACTCCTTTTATCTTTATTGTATGATTATTTTGTCGGTTTTTTAACCTTGTTGAGAATTGCATTGACTTCAAGAATCTGCTCCTTTGTGAACTTGCCGCCCATCATTGAGAAGGCACGCTTTACCGTGAAGCCCTTAGCCATGCCGTAAACATTCTTAATCATACCCACGCTCAGCTCAAAGCCTGCAATTTCAAGTCCGCTACCCTTTTTCTTGCCCTTCTTCTTTTCCTCAGGCTTAGCATCAGCCTTTTCGGGGCTTGCAAAGGCATTCTTGATCTTGAGCAGAATCTTTATTGCCGCAATCTTACCGCCAAAAGTTGACATAATGTCACCGATTGTGTCGTTGATTGAGCAGTAACCGTCAGGCATGGTAATCTCAAACCAGTTGATTACATCGCCTTCCTCTTTCATAATGTAGCTCTCATTAGGTGTATCAACCTTGCGTATAACGGCAGAGTCCTCAAGACCGTCAGCCTTAACTGTGAGAGTGGTTTCGCCCTCATTTTTAACCTCAAAATAGAAGAAGGGATATTTGCCCTTAGCCTGCTTGCCGACACTGACTCCGTTTGCAAAGAGCTCAACCTCATCACAGTTTGAATAAACTGTAACCTTGGTCACATCTTCGGTTCTGTCAATATATTTCTTTGAGCAAAGATGAAGCACCTTTTCATTGCTGAGCCATGCCTTATATGCATAGAATGAATCCTTTTTGTACTTTCTGTCGAAGGTAACAAGACCCTTGTGATTCATGCCGTTTTCGCCGCCCTCAGCACGTGCATCTGCAGCAAAGTCAAACATATTCCACACATGAGTTGCCCAGAGATAAGGTCTTTCAGCAATCTGCTTGATAAGCTCTTCGTGATAGTATGACTGATATTCCTCAGTGTAGTCACCCTGAGTGGGTGTTGAAGTGTGCCAGTCAAGTGCCTCACAGCCATATTCGCTAAGACCGATAGCTTTGTTCGGGTACTTCTTATGGAAGGTATCGAACCAAGGGCCGTTCATGTCTGTTGTGCCGCCGTACCAGCCGAAATAGTGGTTGTATGAAAGCACATCACTGATATGCACATATTCTGAATCAATTGAGCACATTGTAACAGAAGCAATTGTTGTCAGTCTTGTGCTGTCCATTTTATGGCAAAGGTCATTGAGTACCTTGTGGTTTCTGATAAGGTCAGGATCAGCTGAGCCTGCAATTGTGATTTCGTTTGACAGACCCCAGACAACAATTGAGGGGTGATTATAGTTCTGCACAATAAGTTCTTTCATCTGGCTGACAGTGTTGTCAAAGCCGCCGGGCATATGCTTTGATATATAGGGAATTTCAGCCCAGATAACAAGACCTGCTTCGTCGCAAAGGTCATAGAAAACCTGTGAGTGCTGATAGTGTGCAAGACGGATTGTGTTTGCACCCATTTCGAGAATGAGGTCAATGTCTTCCTTATGATGCTCAGGCAGAAGTGCATTACCTATGTCAGGTCTGTCCTGATGGCGTGATACACCACGAAGAGTATATTCTCTGCCGTTGAGGAAGAAGCCCTTTTCGGGGTCAATCCTAAAGGTACGGCAACCGAAGCGTGTTGAGATTTCGTCTATAGCTTCACCCTTTTCGATAAGAGTTGCCTTTGCAGTGTAAAGATAGGGGTCACGAAGACCGTCCCAAAGGTGAACATTTTCAATTGTCAGCTTTGCTTCGTCGTCTTCATCCATTTCACATGCAGCAACAACTTCGCCGTCTGCAATAATTTCATATTTAACCTTGCAGTCATAGTCATCTTTAATGAAGGTCTTGATTTTTACTGTAGCCTTGTCCCCTTCAATTTCAGGTGTAACCATAATTGAGGGTGAGCCGTAATAGTCAAGGTCAAAATGATTCTTCTTTACGCCGATTACACTTACATCACGGTAAATGCCGCCATAAAATGTGAAGTCAGCATTCTGGGGATAAACCTTATCGTTAGGTGAGTTATCAACAGCAACTGCAAGAATGTTTACATCCTTTATATCCTTGATTTCTACTCTGAAGGTTGAATAACCGCCGTCATGCTCAGTTATTTTCTTGTCATTCCAATAAACCTCACATGAAGAATTTACACCGTCAAACTGAAGATAGTGCACTTCACCTTCAGGAAGGTCTGCAGCTTTGATTTCTTTTGCAAACCAGCAAGTACCTCTGTAATAATCGTTGCCGCCGTCCTGACCGTCTTTGCCGTTCCATGTGTAGGGAAGGTCAAGTGCCTGCCAATCAGAAGGCATAGCCTTAGGTGCTGACTTTGCGTTTTTTGAAAAAGCCCAGCCTGAGTTGATAATTTTAATGTTTCTCATAGTGTCCTCCTTGTTTTTATGCAAAATTAAACAGATACATTATAACTCAAAAAGGAAATAATTGCAACCTTTTGTGTTATTATGATTTATTAATTGAGAAAAACAAAAAAATGATGCGAAGAAAACCCTCGCATCATTTTGGTTTATTTTGTGATATTGAATGTAACAGTCTTGGTTTCACCCTTTGTGAAGCTGATGTTATGTGTTTCATCTGAGAGAGCACATGAAACTTCTATGACCTGATCTATGTCTGAGGTCACTGTAATTTCAGCAGTTCCGTCTTTTATATTCCACTTAAGCGAATCAACAACTGCCCTGCTTCTTGTTCTTATGCCCTTGATTTCACCGCTGTCAAAGCCGCTGTCAGGCAGCGCCGACAGCACTTCAATTTCACCTGTGTATGAGTAAACAAGACTTTCATTTATGATGCCAAGATAACCTATTGCAAAGTCGGTGCAATAGCAGCTGTTTCTGTCATAGTCATGGTTTGTCATAAGTGAATCATAATAAATCCAGTGATTCATAAGGTTTACAAGAGAATCTGTTACAGCGGCAGAGTCCTTGAGTCTGGCTGCAATAAGAGCTCTGTGAACAAGAGCGTGGCTTGACTGATTTTCACTGGCTCTGTTTGCTATTGCCTGCACACAGGCTGCTTTGAGCTGTTCGTCATTCTGAGTTTCAAACATAGGCCATACACAGTAAAGATGGCTTAAATGACGGTGCAGATTGTTTTCCTCAAATTCACTTGCTGCCCACTCTTTTATTGCTCCCGTTTCATCATAAAGGTACACGGGCAGGTCTTCGAGCAGACTCTGCCAATGAGCTGTATCGGCACTGCTATCAAGACTTTTTATTATGTCTATGAGCATTTCAAGATTACTCTTGCAGGCGCTTATATCAATAGCCGCATTTGCAACAGAGGGACTCGGATAGTTTGAGGGATTGTTTTCAGGTGAATAAGAAGGAAGAATAGCGTAGGTTTCACCCTCATTAAGCTCTGTCTTACCCTTTTGATAATGGACATTTCCCGTGGAATCTGTAAAGTATTCAGGTGTCATCATCTGATCCCAATAATTAGCACTCTTTAAAAGCAGAGGCAGAAGAATTTGACTGCGAAGGTCTAACCAGCCCTTTTCACTCATTGCAGAAATTTCTTCATCGGTCAAATCTTCGGCAGTGAGAGAAAGCACAGACTTCAATGAATTCATATCGAATTCCTCTGTAATAGGAATTTTCACGTCACCGTAGCAAAGA
>JAFULG010000090.1 GCA_017473435.1 Clostridia bacterium
TAAACAAGCATATCCTTTGTGAAAAGGGGCTCTGAATCGTAAGCCGTAATGCCTGTTCTGAAACAGTGGTTTGCAGTTTTGATGTTGCCATAACCGTGGTCAACACCGATGATTTTGATTTCGTTAAAAGTTTTCATTTTTAATAATTCCTTTCATAATAGATTTTTTGACATAGAAAAAGCAGCCCGTGTTGTACGGACTGCTTAAAGTTAGTATAATTCAGCGGTCAAGGTCGCTTCTTTTTCTTTCGGCTCTCTCTATTTGCTTTGCCCAGGTCTTGACTGTCTGCTCCTTAAGGAAGGTACACATAGGAACAATATCCTGTTCTCTGTCCCAGGCTTCAAGAGCATCATAATATGATTTTCTGTCCTCTTCGTGAATAACGATGGGCGGATGAGAATTGAGTACAAGCAGATAGTTCATAACCAGTCTGCCTGTTCTGCCGTTGCCGTCGGCAAAGGGATGAATGTTTTCAAATTTTGCGTGGAAATATGCCGCTGCTTTAAGAACAATGTCCTCAGGTATATCCTGAATTTCTTCTAAAAGCTCATCAATCTCTTCTTTGACATCCTCGGGCAGTGCACCTATCTCCTCACGGCCTGTTACAAAGTCGTGCTTTTTGTATTCACCGGGACGCTCACCTAACTGATAACGGCGGGTGTCATAGGTGTTCTGTGTGAGAAGCCTCTGGAATTCTTTAATCAGCTCTTCCGTTATGGGGAGCTTCTGATTGAATGAGGAGAGAAAATATTCGTTAGCTTCCTTTGAGTTGCGTATTTCAAAGAGTGTACGCAAATCACCCGTATATGAGGTTACACCGTCATGCTCAAAGATTTCTCTTGTATCATTGTAGGTGACCTTGTTGTTTTCAATCTTGCCTGAGTTGTATGCAAAAGCAATACTGTGACCGTTAAGTGCCTCTGCAAGCTCGGCATCAGTTGATATATTTTTTCGTTGCCATAATGCAACAGCTCTTGTATATCTGTCCATAACTTCATCCTTTCTGCGGTTATTGTACCACATTTTCTTGCATTTTGGGAGAAAAATCAGAAATTTTTTCAGCTTTTGCCTTTTCTTTCTGCTTTTTTCTGCGATTAAGCTCGTAATCTCTGTGCTTCCAATATCTGTCCTGCCAATATTTCTTGATTCTCATCTGTTCAAGCTCTTCTTCGGTAGGCTCTCTTTGAGGAATTTCAAACTGACCGATAAACTTAAGATATATTTCAACCTCTTGTGTTCTCGGTCCGTTATTTCTGTCAGCAGAGTGAACAAGTATTTTATCTATGAATTCATTTATCATAGGTGTAGTAAGCTCGGTGAAGTCTGTATATTTCTCTGCAAGCTCAAGAAACTGACCGACACGGGCAGTATCATCCTCATATTTACAAATTTCGACTTCATTTTCTGCTATACTGTTCTGTAGTTCTGTCTGTTCGGCAAGATATTCACCGGAGAGAAACTCAAACTTGTCTTCGGGTATTTTACCTACCGCATAGGATTCATAGAGCTTTTTGTAAAGAAAATCAAGCTCTGTAAGTCTTTTCTTGTCTTTGTTTAATTGTCGCCTGAGCTCCTTTGCCGCTTGCTCCTGCTTTACGGCAGAAGCCTGACGCACCTTTTCAATAAATTCCTCACGGTTTGAAATAGCGTATACACTTATCTCACGTATAGTAAACAAAACTATCTCTCTGAGTGCCGCCGTGCTTATATAGTGATTGAAGCAGGAAACAGAGGTTTTTAATGCACGGAGCTTGTGATTGGAGCAGTCATAGGAATCAGATGCCCTGCGACGGTTTCCGCTTGCGGTAATACCCTCGGTAACTCTTCTGTTATACATTTTGGCACCACAATCGGCACAGAACACAAGTCCCGTAAGAGGATTGGCTTCACCGTGGGATTCATCCTTCTTTCGCGGTGTCTTAAGAAGCTTCTGAACAAGATGCCATGTTTCCTCATCAATTATTGCTTCCTGTGTATTGGGGAAGACTGCCCACTTTTCAGGCGGATTGATGATGTTCTTCTTTTCCTTGTAGGACTTGCTTTCGGTTTTAAAGTTAACGGTATATCCCATATATTCAATTCTTGTGAGAATATATTTGACCGTTGAACAGTTCCACGCATAAGGATGAATAAGCTCTAATCTGTTTTTGTACTGTCCTTCTCCTTTACGGGCGTGGTAGTATGAGGGGATTTCAACCTTCTCTTCTCTTAAGATACGGGCAATACTCGTTGTGCCGTTGCCTTCGATTACAAGCTGAAATATTCTTTTTACAACCTGTGCCGCTTCTTCGTCAATTATCCACTTGTGCTTGTCCTCGGGATCCTTTTTGTATCCGTACAAGGGACATACTGACAAGTGAACACCTGAATTGCCGATAATCTTCTTTGTTGCCTTGATTTTGCGGCTGCAGTCACGCAGATACCACTCGTTCATAACATTCAGGAAGGGTGCAAATTCCGCACTTCCCTGATTATCGCTGTCAACACCGTTGGCTATTGCGATAAAGCGGATGTCCTTCTGCCTGAAAAGCACCTCCGTGTAGAAGCCTACCTCAAGGTAGTTTCTTCCTATACGGCTCATATCCTTTGTAATGACAGCGGATATTTTTCCGTTTTCTATATCCTCTATCATTTTTTTCCAAGCGGGTCTTTCAAAAGAACCGCCGCTGTACCCGTCGTCTGTGTAGTGAATAAAGTTTTCAAATTCGTGCTGACGGGCATAATCCTCCAGCATCTTTTTCTGATTGACTATTGAATTACTGTCCCCGAGCTGTTCATCGTCACGGGATAGTCTCTCATAAAGTGCTGTAAGTTTTGTTTCTGTCTGCCTGATGATATTCATTAGAGAACTCCTTTCAGGCCGGACAGCTCATTTGTGACACTTTTAGTGTATCACAAATTTCTCTGCTTGTCGATATTTCATTTTGAATCATTCTTAAAATTTTATCCTCCATTGTTTCTTTTTCTGTTTCGCTGAAGAAAACCCTGACCTTGTAGTTGGTGCTTCCTATACAGCGGATGATGCAGTTATCCTGCGTTTTGTCAGTTTTATTACTGATAAGCATTACCTCCTTAAATTAAAATTTGTGTTCGGACGATAAAAAAGTGGGGGCAGTATTCATATTGCAATTTAAGGAGTTTTGTGATATATTTTTCTGTAAAGGCGGGTGATAAAATGAAATACCGTATTTATGAGCTGACAGCAAAAGCTCTTATGAATTATGTAAGAGAAGATGAGAAGAAAACAGCTTTCAGATTAACAGAGAACGAAACCAAAAAGTGCATGTCATTTTCTGCTCCCGAGTATCAGGAGGACTGTGCATTATTCTTTCAGACAATGTGCGTTTTGCACGGCAATGATTATTCTGTACCCCTCGGTACACAGACGGTTAATGATTTATCGGATGTTATTATGTACGTTGATTTTTCAGGTATCTTTGACAGAAGGGCTGTTCAGAAAATATATACTGACCGCCAAAGATGGGCAAAGGCTATGTTCTCGCCCGAGGGGATAACTTTAGATTTCGGTAAAGGTCAGTACAGATATTTTGCCTTTGAGCGTTCAGGCAGTATGAGCCGCAATTCAAAGCTTTCCTTTATCCGTGAAGATTTTTATGAAAAGGTAAGCAAAAGAATTATGCTTGATATGGAGATAGGGCTGTGTCAGTTAAGTAAGCTTTATGCGTATAACGGTCTTATGCTTACAAGCGGCTACAGAGTTTCTGATATGAGCATCTGGGATAGCGACAGAATAGTTATTATTGACAATCCCGTTACAACGGTTTATGAAGCGAATATTATTACTCTTGAAGATGACGGAACAGATAATGCAGAAAGAAAATATCACCGCATTGAAAAGACGGAAGATATTGAAGTAACCGAGTTTGACGGAGAAGGCATAATTTCAAAGGAGTTTGCAAAACAGATTGATGAAGAATACTGCGGCAAAAGTATTCACTCTTCTTTTCAGATTCGTATGCCGTATATCAAAGGCGTAGTTCACAGTATTGATTTAAAGAATATGTTTGCGGAGCTTGGTGTACCGTATATCTTTGATATATGGGGAAAGAAGCACGACATTAACAATATTGACCTGATACTTACAAAAAGTATGTTCAAGGGCTTCGGTTGGATGACGGAAAACAATATTGACTTTACCGAATATCTTTACCGCTGCAAAAAATACCGTCACGCTTTGTATATATCGGGCGTCAATCAGGTGCAAAGACAGTTATTCACAGAGCTTAACTATCAGTTTCTTAATACGGCTTCAATGACAGCAGATGAGTTCAGACCTTTGGATTTGCCTGACGGTTGGGAATATTCGCCCGAAAAGGATAGAAGACATTGGATAACAAAATATACTGAAACGGCATATTACAATCTGACAGCAGACAAACAAGGACGGCTTAACTATTTCCTTGATGTACTGAAAGAAAAAACGGCAGATACGAAGGATTATCTTCTCGCCAAAATACTTCTGAAAAATTCTCTGTTTATCAATGAAGCTGTTTACACCAAAGAGCTTAAGGACAAGGCAGAGAGCATACTTAAAAATTACTCTTTGGGAAATCTCATTATTCCCGGTGACAACCGTTACCTGTCAGGTGATTTAATGAGGCTTATCAAGTTTCTTATCAAATCCGTTGCAGATAAAGAGAGTCGCTTTGACGGTGTTGTTTCGCTTATTGAAAACGAATGCGAAAAGGGGGCCTGTGCATATATACCTGCAAATTCATATCCCGAAAGTGAAACGGTTACTCTTTTAAGAAATCCCCACATAGCAAGGAATGAAGAAGCGGTAGTATATCTTCCCGAAAACATAGGATACCTACGGAAAAAGTATTTGTCTCACTTTTCTTACGTAGTTATGGTGGATTCACGCACCCTTATTCCCGAACGGTTAGGCGGTGCCGATTTTGACGGTGATATGGTGAAAATTGTTGCAGACCCCTTGCTTAACGGATGTGTCCGAAGAAACTATAAAGAAAACATTTATGACGAATACGGTTACAGAAGCGGGATACCTCTTCTAAAAATACCGAGTGCCACACCTCAGATAAGGGATGCAAAGGATTGGCAGGCAAGATTTGAAACAGTAAAAAGCACCTTTTCTACCCGCATAGGGCAGATATGCAACGCAGCATTTGACAGAAGTATTATTGCCTACGATGAAAACTCTGACAAAGAAGAAAGAGAGCGTTTGCGAGCCGAAACAGAAACCTTGGAAATGCTTACGGGTTTGGAAATAGACTCTGTCAAAAGTGGCATAAAGCCTGACCTTTCAGAGTTTTTAGGGCAGAAAACAGTAAACCGAAGCTCTTTCCTTAAGTACAAAAGCCTTATTGAAAATACGGACAAAGAATGGTACAACCCGACGCAGAAGCAGAAATTGGATTTGTTCTTTGATTCGCAGGATTGGGAAAATGTAACTTCAAATGTGGAAAGACTGCCGTATCTTGCAAAGCTGCTCGGTGAAAAAACAACTGAAATTGAGGCTGTACCTGCTGAAGACAAGGAACTTTTCACCTTTGCTAAAAAAAGGCGTTGGAAGGACAAATTAAAGGCTGAAGATTTGGAAAGTATGCAGGCTGTTATTACTGACTATGAGCAGGCAATAATCAGAATCCGCAGAAGCAGACACATTCCCGAGGGCAAAATGACAAGGAGAAGCGACATTGAAAGGATACTTTTTTCAAGAGGGCAGGAAAACGAATATACAGCCGATGAATTATACTCACTTTTTAACGGCTTTTCTTTCTCTGATATATCCTACCGTCTGAAAGCGTTAAGCGAAGAAAATTGGCATTTTATGCTCCTTGAAGAAAGAGAAAATTTTTTAAGGTGGTTTTTGCCTACGGGTACTCCCGAGAATTTGGTAAAACTTTTCAGTGATTTCAGGTGCAGTGGCTACAGAATTTTAAATGACATTATCTTTGATTTGAACGATGCTTACCTTGCCCGGCAGAAAAAGGAAAATCAGCTCCACCGTGACACAGACAGCAAGCTTTTTAAGCTCATTATCCGAGAGTATGAAAAGGCAGAAAACAAAGCTTTATTCAAGGACATAGCCGCCAGTGTGTGCAGACAGCATATTCATTTCGGTCTTGGCGAAGAAAAGGCTCTTATGTGTGCTGTTGCATTGAGAAAAAGGCAGTTTGCCTTTGAGGTTTTACTTGATGTTATTGAACGCTACGCTGTTAAAAGGAGGTAATTTCCGTGATAAACGAAACAGCAGAATTTGAAGCCTATACAGGCAAGGTGAAATATGCCGCAGGAAGCAAGCGTGACAGCACTTATCTCGGCAGATTTACCTACGGTATGCTGACGGATTTTGAGGGACTTAACCGTGTGCTTACAATTATTGCAAGAGGATATATGTGGGAAGATATACAAAACCCCAACATTGATAAAGCCAAAGAGGCTCTTTGTGCTTGGTGTAGTATCCCCGACAAAAAGAAAGCCACACTTAAAGATGAATGGCAATTTGATACTGATTTTTCATATTTAAATGATGCTTTTCCCGGTCTTGTTGACAAAAACGGCAAGGGATGGTTTTACCGTCATGCACATTCGGTTGTAAGGTTTGTCTCAAAAAATCCCGACAAGGTAACAAAGTCCTCTTTAGCAAACAGTCAGAAGCTGAAGCTTATCTTTGACCGTGAATGGAAAGAAAAGGTTTTACAGCTGCAGATACCCTTATCAAGCAAAAACACAAAGGGTGCGTGGGTTCTTCGCTTTGATGACATTCTTTCCAATGCTCTTGTAGCAGGACCGCTAAAAAACAAAGAGCAGACTTTACCTGAACATTTATTAAAACGGGCAGAAGAATGCAAGGATAAAGGAATTCCCGAGAATGTTATTCTTGCCTTGCTTCAATACTATTTTGCCAACAAAGAAGCTGACACCGATTGGGTTGTATTACCCGTAATTAATTTCGACGCCTATTTCGGCACTTCAAGCTTCAGTAAAAAATGGCTTAACAAGCTACCTACAGAACTATTTGAAAAGCAATCCCGTTACGGTGTTTGCAGATACAGAGTAAAAGTGAATATATGAAAACAGCCACAGTCAACCTGAAAAAGGAAAACTGTGGCTGTTCTCTTTTGCCTGATTAAGCATAAATAAGCTCTGCACAAACAATCTCATTTGCTCTTTGCTGAATATTACCCATTCTCTGTATCCACTCAAACTGGTCTTGTTCTTTTAACTGTTCTGTAACACCTTCTTTTTCTTTCATCTGCTCAACAAGGTTAATGGTT
>JAFULG010000091.1 GCA_017473435.1 Clostridia bacterium
TGCAGGCTCGATATGACCACCCCACTGCTGAAGAGGTTTATCTCAGTGTAAAAAAAGATTTTCCTTCTATCAGCCTTGCAACGGTCTATCGAAACCTGAAGCTCCTTGAAAGCGAAGGACTCATACTCAAAATCACAACCGGCGACAGTGACAGATTTGACGGCCACACTCACAATCATTACCACTTCACCTGCAACCAATGCATGAAGGTGCTTGATGTTGATGTTGACTCTGCTGATTTCTGTACCCTGCCGAAGGACTTTGACGGAGTCATTACCGGCCACTCTCTTATGTTTTTTGGTCTATGCTCAAAGTGTAAAAATTAAAATTTAAATTTTGGAGGAAACAAATTATGAAAAAGTACTATTGTCCCGTATGCGGTTGGGAAAGCGACGAACCCGTTGAAAGATGCGCAATCTGCAAGGCTCAGATGAAGGAAAGAGAAGTTGGCGAAATGACTTGGGCTGCCGAGCACATTCTCGGTGTTGGCAAAGAAGCTAACGTGCCCGAAGAAATCGTTATGGGTCTTCGTGACAACTTCAACGGCGAATGCTCAGAGGTAGGTATGTATCTTGCTATGGCTCGTGTTGCTCACAGAGAAGGCTACCCCGAAATCGGTCTTTATTGGGAAAAGGCAGCTTATGAAGAAGCAGAACACGCAGCTAAGTTTGCAGAGCTTCTCGGCGAAGTTGTAACAGACAGCACAAAGAAAAACCTTGAAATGAGAGTAGCTGCTGAAAACGGCGCAACTCAGGGCAAATTTGACCTTGCAAAAATGGCTAAGGAGCACGGTCTTGACGCTATCCACGATACAGTTCACGAAATGGCTCGTGACGAAGCAAGACACGGAAAAGCATTTGAAGGTCTTCTTAAGAGATATTTTGGTTAAACCCCTCTGTCACTTCGTGACAACTCCCCTTCCAGGGGCGACAAGAAAATATAATTAACAAAAGAGTGGCAGTGATGTCACTCTTTTTTATTATCTATAACAACAAGTGCAGTAGCCGCCACGACTACTGCACTTAACTTTATTCCGTTACAACCTCAAGTCATCCTCTTTTCTCTGTTTTTTATCGTTAATAAGCCAGGGAATGCCGAACCCTGCACCGCCGCCGACGGCAAGACCTATGAGGATGAATAACCACCAAAGAGGATTCTTCTTCTCTTTTTCGTCTTCGTTTGTCGTGGCAACCTGCTCAACCTTTTCTTCAATGACAGTGCTGACATCAACGGTTTTCTTGTACTCCTTGCCGTAGTCGTCCTCGTAGGTTATGGTGATTTTTCCTGTAACCTCTCCGAGAATGTCACTGTCAACTCGCAGATTTGCCGAGCCTTGAGCATTTGTTGCAGACTCAATGTTACCCACAAACACACTGCCGCCTGACTGCATACCCTCAATGCTGAAATCAAGGGTGCAGTTGTAAATGGTGCTCTTGCCCGTGTTCATCAGGTCAACAGTAACGGTCTGTGTGTCACCCTGAATTACCTTTTTCGGTAAGATTGCACCGCTGTAAGAGAGCTTCACACTCTGCTTTACATCGATTCTCACCGTGTCGCTTGACGAGTATGAGCCGAAGTTTTTGTCCTCGTACTCTGCCGACACCTGAAGGTCGTGCTGACCGATAGAAGCTGTGTTGATAGCTTTCAGCTCGATTTCCCAAGTGTAGCTGCTGCCGGCATAAATGCTCTTGACATATTTTGTAGGCATACCAACCGTCAGAATATCGCCGCTTGGATCCTCAAGGCTGAACTTGATGTTATAGAGAGCCTTGGTGGTGCTGTAATTTTTAAAGGTCACCTTCAGCACCGCCGACTTTTCGGGAGAAAGACTCTTTTCGCTGAGCTCATAACTCGTCACCATAAACCTCGGAGTTGAGTTATCCTCGGTGGTTGGCTCTGCTGTGGTTTCTTTCGCAGGCTTTTCTTCGGGAGGTGTCAATGAGAGATATTCACTTGTGATATACCTTTCCTCACCCTCATAGATTACCTTGCTCCAACCGTCAGCTTCACCAACACGGGTAATGCTGCTGCCCTTTTGCAGTACAGTGATGATGTCGCAGTTGGTGTTGGGCTCAGTTCTGATGTTTACATTTTCTGTGGCATAGACAGTTTCTTCCTCGTACTCTGCCGCCAAGGCGAGCACAGGTGTTAAGAGCAAGAGAAAGCAAAGGATAAACGCTGTTAATTTTTTCATATTCTTCACCTCTTACAGCTCTCTGATGTTTTCAACTATGCTGTGCTTCATTTCTTGTTTAATTTTGATAACAAGATTTAGCGCACAAACAAGGAAAAGCACACCGCACATCAGCACGGTTTCAACAATTCTGAATTCAAACATCTGCTTATCCCATTGGAGGACTTTATTAAGCAGATCAAAAATCCAATAGCCTGCAATGTAAACGGTAAAGCCTATACCGTATCCGTAGCCGAAAATTACAAGCAACTGTCTGATGTATGATGAGGAAAGCACCTTAAGGTCGGCACCCACTGCACGCAGAGTGCCTATCTCTCTTTTGCCCTCTCGGATACGCGCCGTCAGTGCGTTATTGACAACACTACCGCAGATTGCAAGGAAAAGTGCTATAACGCAAATCATGCCAAAAACAAATACTCTCACCGACGTCTCGTTTTCTTTAGAGAACTCGTAATTGTTGCGGAAGACACCGTCAGTAACGGAAAGCGAAATCTTTTCAACCAAAGGTGAGATGATTGCGTTTGTACTATCATCAAGCTCGCCCTTTGCTTTAAGGTTAAGAGCATTATAATCAACCTCAGGAGCAAAAAGAGTGCTTGCGCTGTTGGTGGTGAGTATACCCAAGGAATCAACATAAGGTAACAAACCGCCGAATCCGTCAGGCTCACTATTTAAAATTGCGCCGATTTTTACCTTGCGTTCGGTCTTGATAAACTGCTTTTCATCCGCCAAAGATGTGCAAATGATGCTGAGGTCAATTTCGTCACCGACCTTATAAGTGCGCTCCTGAATTTCGATATATTCACGGTCCTTCTGCGGCGGATGGCCGTCATAAATAAAGTCTGATTCAATAAAGGTGTAACCCTCCATACCGAAGTCATCAATGTAAATGCCTATTTTTTCGGGTGCAATGAGAACAATCTCCTCACCGCTGTTGATTTTATCAAGATTGATTTCACCCTCAACAACAGATTCCTTAATTTTTTCAAAATATTCCCCGTTAATGCTTACAAAGGAAGCAGGTAAAACATTTGAACTGATATTATATTTTTCTCTTAATTCATAATAGCTTTCAGAGAATTTGCCCGCTACCTTTTCCTTGTAATTCTCTGCCGTAACACCCTTGTCTACATAGTCATAAATACCGTAAAAGTTATCGCTTATTGTTACCAGAGTCTGATAAGCGTCAAAATCCTCGGTAAGTATGTTTGCCATACATTCTTTTGATGCAAAGATGCTTTCAAAATATCCCGTTGACATAAGCTCGGCAATGTCATTGTCGGAGTAGCCTCTGTAATCAAGGATTTCGTTACGAATAAAGCCTACACTTCTATCACACCCGAGCTCATATTCAGGACCCGAGTAGCCGATTTCGTCAAGCTCATGACCGAGGGCGGAAAAGCCATAGCAGGAGAAAAATATTGTAAAAGCAAGAATAACGCTGACAATAACCTGCCTTGAACGGGCAAGGGTGATGTTTCTTTTTGCAAGCAGCGCCGACACATTAAAGCTCTTTTGTGAGCGTATTTTCTTTCTTCTCAACTTTCTTGCGTAATCTACATTGCGGATTGCCTGCATAGGTGAGTTTTTCGAAATAGGAATAAGCGGTATAAGCGCCGCACACATTACGCAGATAACACCTACATCCGCACCGACTACGAGAACCCATAGCTTCGGCATAAAAATGAAGTCCTCACCCATCAGCTTTGCAATAAGCTTAACGCCGAAATAAGATATTAAAACGCTCAGCGGAGCCGCTATGAGGCTTATTATAAAAGCCTCACGGGCATAAATTGTTATAATCTGCCTTTTTGTTGCGCCCACGGCACGAAGCATACCTATCTGTCTTTTCCTTTCACGAAGATTATTTGCAAAGGAGTTGACTATTGCAAGACAGGAAACAAGGGTAAGTATAACCGCAAAGCTTATAGTATAAAGCATTGTACCCGTAATATCCGCACCGTTTGCACCGTCGTTGTTTTCGCGGTAGTTTGTGGGTACTCTTTCACAGTTTGCCGTAAGCTCATAATATTCTTGTTTATCTCTGGCTTCATAGCTATGCCAATTAACAAAGCCGACAAGCAATTCCTTACCGCCGACGGCTGTTTGCTCGCCTTTATAAACATAGGCAGAGGGCATCAAAGCCGTAGTCTCGGGACTCGTACTGTCGCAAATAAAGGGCTTTTTGTTAACTACAATACCTACAAGGGTATAGGTTCTTTTTTCGGCTTTATCGGTAAAACCTTCACCGTCAGGGATTTTCATATTGAGCGTAAGCTGTTCACCAACCTTGACATTCTCTAAGCCGAGCTGAGTAAGCGCCTGCTTTTCAACAGCAAATTCCCCCTCTTTTTCAGGCAATCTGCCTTCAGACAGATAAGGATAATACATCTCGGTCGCCTTATCCTCAAGCCAGGCAACAGCAGTACCGATGTCGCTTTTTTCCTCATCCTTAAAGGCAAAGCCTATTGTATGAGCAAAGGAATATTCTGAAATATAGCCCTTATCTGCGATGTTTTCAAAATCAAAGTCCGTTGCCTTGATATAAATCTCATCCTGCCTGCCGTATATTCTGTCTTTGCTTTCATTGGTAGAGGTTTGCAAGCAGGAAACGAAAAATGTAATCCCCGATGAAAACACCATAGCAAGCACGATGCCGATAATGAGAATTGTGTATTGCTTTTTACGCTGCTTCAGGTTACCCATAGCAAGGGTGTTTATTGTAAGCTTGTTTTTCTTTTTCATTTCGTCACCCCAATTCTCTGATGTTTTCAACTATGCTGTGCTTTGTGACGGTTTTGATTTTTGCTTTTAAGTTGATATAACACGAAAGGGCTATTATACCACAGACTAAAAATGCCGGCCAGATAACAATAGGCCAATATTCAGCGGTTACTATTTTTCCTATCATCCTATAGGAAGCAA
>JAFULG010000012.1 GCA_017473435.1 Clostridia bacterium
CGGCCACGCTGACTCTGGTAAGAACATGATCACCGGTGCTGCTCAGATGGACGGTGCTATCCTGGTTGTTTCTTCCGCTGACGGCCCCATGCCTCAGACTCGTGAACACATCCTGCTGGCTCGTCAGGTAGGCGTACCCTACATCGTAGTATTCATGAACAAGGTTGACCAGGTTGACGACGAAGAGCTTCTCGAACTCGTTGAAATGGAAATCCGTGAGACTCTTGACGAATATGAATTCCCCGGCGATGATACACCCATCATCAAGGGTTCAGCTCTCAAGGCTCTCGAATATGCAGGCAACGACGTAAACGCTCCCGAGCTTGCTCCCATCTGGGAACTCATGGCTGCAGTTGACAGCTACATCCCCACTCCCGACCGTAAGGCAGACCTTCCCTTCCTTATGCCCGTTGAAGACGTATTCACAATCACAGGTCGTGGTACTGTTGCAACAGGTAGAGTTGAAAGAGGTCAGCTCAAGACTGGTGAAGAACTTGAAATCGTTGGTCTTACAGACGAAAAGAGAAAGACTGTATGTACAGGTATCGAAATGTTCCGTAAGATTCTTGACTACGCAGAGGCAGGCGACAACATCGGTGCTCTTCTTCGTGGTATCCAGAGATCAGAAATCGAGCGTGGACAGGTTCTTGCAAAGCCCGGCTCAATTCACCCCCACACAAAGTTCCGTGGTCAGGTTTACGTTCTTAACAAGGACGAAGGCGGCCGTCACACACCTTTCTTCAACAACTACAGACCCCAGTTCTACTTCAGAACAACTGACGTTACCGGTATCATCAAGCTTCCCGAAGGCACAGAAATGTGTATGCCCGGTGATAACGTTGAAATGGACGTTGAACTCATCACAGAGATCGCTATCGAAGAAGGTCTTCGTTTCGCTATCCGTGAAGGTGGCCGTACAGTTGGTTCAGGCGTTGTTATCGCTATCAACGACTAATTCAATTTTACACTTAAAATCCTGCTCGAAAGAGCAGGATTTTTTGCGTCTGCAAAGACTTTTTCTTGACAAATTGGATATTATTGCTTAATATTTAATTGAGGTTTATTTTCATTAAGGAGGAACCTATGAAAAAGAAAGCAGGAAAAATTATACTTTCACTTTTATCTCTTTTCCTTGTAGCGGTGATTGCCTTTTTCGCAAATGCTTTTTTCGGAAATCCTGTATCAAAAGCATTGGCCAAAAATGCCGCGGAAAAATATCTTGTTGAGACTTATTCTGACTGTGATTTTGAAATTGATAATGTGTACTTTAATTTTAAAAGTACCAATTATAATGCACATGTGATCTCTCCGAGCAGTGTTGACAGTGAATTTTCACTTGTTTATGATATGCTGGGCAACCTGTTGGCGGATTCTTATGAGAGTTCCGTAACGCAGCGCGGTAACACAAGTCTGCGACTTACCTTCTCTTACCGTGAGGCGGTTGATGCGGTTCTGGGCAGCGGAGCAATTACCTTTGCAGACCCACATATCGGATTCGGTGATATTGAATTTGTTCCCTCGCAGTATAAGAATGAGCCTTCAACTCCCGCTTACGCCCTTGTGTCTGATGAGCTTGAGCTTGATAAGGAGTATGATATAAAGGAGCTCGCAAAAAAAGCGGGTCACCTTACAATTTATGTTTATGACGAAACGGTTACAGTAGAACGCCTTGCAGAGATGCTTCTTGAGCTTCGAGATGCCTTTGACAAAGCTGATCTGCCCTTTTACGTAATCGACTTTGTTCTCGAATATCCTAGAAGCGAGGATGGAACGCAGAAGGAGGGCAGGGTAGAGGTAATGAATTTCCTTTATGACGATATTTACGAAAAGGGACTTACCGAACGTGTTGCAAAGTCCAACCAAAAGGCTATTGAATATTATGAACAGCAGGATACTGAAAAGCTTAACGGATAATCCATAGGTCAACGGGTGTTATTTGACACCCGTTGATTTTTTTCATAAAAGAAAAATTTTTATAAAATGTAAACTTTAAACAGAAGAAACCTTATAAATTTACAAAATGTTCATAAAAACAGCCAAACAACATTAATGATTTTTAATAATATGAATTTGAAGAAAATAATAGGAGAATGATAATTATGAAGAAAATTATATCGGTTGTTTTAACCTTTATTCTTGTATTTACGCTTTCTGTTCCCGCTTTTGCAGGAATTGACAGGAATGAAACCAGAAGTCAGATTCCTGTAATACGTATTTCTGGTGATGGCCAGCCTCTTTATAATGAGAGCGGAGAGCGTGTTATGTATTTCAGGGGATTGCTTGAAGGCGGAAAAGAGGAAGAAGACAACAGTTCTCTTTATGACTCTTTAGCTAATGTGCTCTTACCCTTCATTATCGATGGTGTTCTTTTTGATAAATGGGATGCCTATTATGAAAACCTTGAAAAGGAAATCGGTGAACTTTTTGGTGATGCACTGCTTGATGCTGACGGAAATCCTGTTGCAGGAACAGGTATTTCCAAAGATGCACAAGCGCAAATGGAAAGAAATAAAACAACGGACCGTAAGGGAAGCAAGGGTTTTTATGCCTACGATGATTATTGGTTCAATTATGACTGGCGTCTTGATCCGCTGAAAACTGCTGATGATTTTAATGATTATATCGAATGCATAAAGTCTGTTACCGGTTGTGAAAAGGTTGCAATCATTTCTTCCTGCCTCGGTACAAATGTTGTCAGCGCATATATTGCAAAATACGGCACTGACGATCTCAACGGCGTTACCTTTGACGGTGGCGTCGCCTATGGTTCAGAGGTTCTCAGTGAAACAATAAGCGGTAAGTTTAAGGTAGACGGCAATGCTATTGAAAGAGTGTTGGTTGACTGTGCGCATTATGGCTTTTTTGACGTGGGAAGTTTTGTTATTTCGACGATTGATCTTCTCACAGCAAGCGGAATGCTTGATGCAGTTGTTGGTGTAACCAAGGAATACATATACTATAAGGTACTTGAAGGCGTAACGTCAGCACTTGCACTCTCAACCTTCTTCACCTGGCCGAATTATTGGGGAGCAGTAACTGCAGAGGATTTTGATACAGCTCTCAACTATGTTTTTGGTGAACAGGGCAGTGAAAAGCGTGTAAAATACGCAGGACTTATTGAAAAGCTTGTTGAATATGATAAGGTTGTACGTCAGCGTATTCCTGATATTATGCAGAGCATCAAGGATAACGGTGTAAATCTCGGCATTATGGCAAAGTACGGCAGCCAGATGATTCCAGTATGTGAATCATCCGATATGGTAGCTGATCAGATTGCATCTGTTCACAGGGCATCTTACGGTGCAACTACCTCAATGGTTTATGATACCCTTTCTAAAGATTATATAGCTGACCGTGAAAAGGCTGGCTTAGGAAGATATATTTCTCCTGATAAGCAGATAGATGCTTCTACCTGTATGTTCCCTGATAACACCTGGTTTTATAAGGGCGCATCCCATTCAAACTGGACATCCTATGAAATGAAAATACTCTACGATGTGGCAACAGCTGATAAACAGCTTACTGTTAATGATTTTGAATGGGGTCAGTTCATTGTTTACGATAATGAAACCGATACTGCATATAAAATGGATGAGGATAATTGCAATACTGAAATGTGGGAAGCTGACAAGGATGCCGATGCTATCGAAACACCTTACGGAAAGTTAGTTGCTTTAATCAAAGCAGCTCTTAGATGGTTTAAGGAGTTTTTCACTCTGATTGCTCCAAAGCTTCCGGCTATCGGTAAACCTGCAGAATAAACAGTAATTGAGCGTTATGTAACATACTGTAGTACAGTAGCTATTTAATATTAAAATCACCGATAGGAATTAGTCTTATCGGTGATTTTCTGATTTCTCACAAGGTTGTTTTTTGTTTTAATATGATTTCGCTTTCATAATAACTTAAAGCTCTTTTACTTGAGCGGAAAAACGCGGTTAAGGCTGTCGTCTTGTGAGGTTTGCTGTACCACTTACAAATCATCCGCATCCTGAACAGGTGTGCTGTCAAAGGGATTAAGAGGTACACCCGAATATGAACCGAGTACATCGGTGGGAATATCCTCATTCTTTCTGCCGAACTTGGGAGATACAATGTTTTTGTCTGTTGCCTTGTTATCTCTGTGGCTGTTACGCTTTGATTTTCTTTTATCCATACTTATCACCTCGGTAATATTATTTGCCGAGGATTTTTTATTATGGTTGTAAAATTTTGCAATTTGAATTATAATTTGTATAGAAATATTGTCAGCCCTCTCCGTCAATGCTTTGCATTGCCACCTCTCCCAAAGGGAGAGGCGGAGTTAGTTTTGAAGCATTCGATAATCCTTGGCTCTCCCTTTGGGAGAGCTGGCAGACCGAAGGTCTGACTGAGAGGGCAATACAAATTTACTCAAAAAAATTAAAATTCCTTGCAACAAATTACCATTCCAAAGCATCTTATAAGTGAACGGATGTGATAAAACTATGAGCTCAAATGTTGAAAATCTGGTCAAAAAATCAAAGCAGGGGGATACCGCCGCCTTCGGTGACCTCTATGAAATCTACAGTAAGGATATGTACCGCTTTGCCTTTTATTATACGGGCAGTCAGGCTCTTGCCGAGGACTGTGTAAGCGAGGCGGTGCTCATTGCCTTCCGGAAAATAGGCGAGCTTAAAAATGTTTCCTCTTTTAAATCCTGGCTTTTCAGAATTTTACGCAACTGCTGTGCCGACTCCTTCCGTAAAACCTCACGGGAAATTCTTGCAGAGCGTGACGACAGCACGGTACATAGCTTTGACGGTGAGACAAATGAAAAAATCAGCCTTAAAAACGCTCTTATGAGGCTTTCCGAAGATGAAAGGGAGGTTATCATTCTCCATTACTGCATCGGCTATACCTCAAGGGAAATAAGCCTTATGCTGACAATGAATGAAAACACGGTGCGTTCAAAAATATCGAGGGGCACGGATAAGTTAAAGAGAGAGCTGGTGAGTGACTATGAATAATGATATGAATTTTGAATCTGAACTTAAAGAACGCTTCGAAAAGGAGGCTCCCGGGCTTCCCGAGACTCTTAAAAAGGAGAATGTGATGAAGATGCTTGAAAATGATAACTATACTCCGAAAAAGAAAAAGCACATTTTTGCAAAGGTGCTTGCAGTTGCCGCATCACTTGTAATCATCTGCACAAGCGTTTATGCCCTGCCTCTTATCATCCCTGAAAAGGGGCTTAAGGAGGCATTCCCAAATAAAACAGTATATCAGAGCCCTCCCGAGTATGAGATAATAGACAACGGCTTCAAGGCAACAAAGCTTATGCAGGCTGAAAGCACAGAGGCACTCAAAAATCATTTTCTGCGTGTGCACCGTGAAAATCAGCTTGACGATTTTATAGACAGTGCGTTGAGCTTTGACTTTTATTACAAGACGGCTGACGGTGCCGCACCCGAGTCCTATAATGTTGCCGACGGTGTGATGAATGAAAGTGCTGTAATGACAACGGTCGCCGCAACTCAGTCGGTTGTAAACTCAAATCAGACCGCAGCCGCACCGCAGAAGGCTCCCGAGGTAGCAGATGATGTTGTTTCCGTCGGAGATGCTCTCACAGGCAGTCCCAACTACGGCAAAACCAACACACAGGTTGAAAACGTTGACGAGGCAGACATAATCAAAAACGACGGCAGGTATATTTATATCCTTTCGGGCGGTACCTACAAGGTTGAAAGAAGGGTGACTATCCTTTCCGCCGCCGATATGAAGGTTGTGTCACGCATTATCCTTGACAGCGACGATTATTACTACAACATTCAGGAAATGTATGTAAACGGTGACCGCCTTGTGCTCCTTGCTTCTGAAAGTGAAAAATACAAGGAAAGTGACGATGAGAGAATCGATGTTGCCTATCCCAATACCTCGAAAGGCTCTGTTGTTTCCTTTGTCTATGACATAAGTGACAGAGAGAACCCTGAATTTGTCCGTAAGGTAAGTCAGGATGGCTACGAGTATGTAAGCTCACGCATGATTGACGGCATTCTTTACACCGTCAGCAATTACAGGGTAAGGGGCAACACGGAAAACGAAATTAAGGAAAACGCAATTCCCGAAGTAAACGGCAAGGAGATAGCCTGCGACTGCATCTATATTTACGATTATGACAGTAAGAGCTATAATATCCTTACCGCTTACGATACAAGGCTTGACGACGGCGAGGTCAACTCCGTTTCCGTTTTAGGCTCGGGCCATGAGGTTTATTGCTCCGAGGATGCCCTTTATGTTGCAAACGGCAGCTGGGACTATGACAAGGGCAACTTCTCTGAAATTTATTCCTTCAGTCTTGACGGCGTGAATATTGCCTACAAAGCTTCGGGTACGGTCAAAGGCAGCTTTCTCAATCGGTTCTCCTTTGACGAGTACGAGGGCAACCTCCGTGTTGCAACAACGGATTACAGCTATGTTTACGATAACGATGTAAGCAGTATTTATGTGCTTAATAAGGATCTTGAGCTTATCGGTAAGCTTGAGGATATCGCCTATGACGAGCAGGTGAAATCCGTCCGCTTTATGGGTGATACGGGCTTCATAGTAACCTTCCGCAACACCGACCCGCTTTTCACCCTCGACCTTTCAGATCCCACAGCACCTAAGGTTGTCGGTGAGGTCAAGCTTCCCGGCTTCTCAAGCTATCTTCATCCTGTAGGTGAGGGGCTTGTTGTAGGCTTAGGCTATGACGGCGACGAGGAAAACGCCGATTTCAACACCGTAAAGGTTTCACTTTTTGATGTCAGCGACCTTAAAAACCCGAAAGAGGTTGACACCTTTGTGTTGAAAAATGCTTATTCAACGGCGCTCAGCGACCCAAAGGCGTTTATCAGCTACCCCGAGGAAAAGCTTATCGGCTTCCCCGTTGAGCATTATGACGGCAGAACGGTTTACAGCTATAAGCTTCTCAAGATAGATAACAACGAAATCAGCAATCACCTCGGCTATGTTCACCACACGGAGAGATATGTAGGTGATGTTTTCAGAGGCACATATATTGACGATAAGCTTTACACAATCGATAACTACTATGTCTGCGAGTTTGACATTGCAACGGCAGAAATGCTCCGTGAGTGCGAGATTCTCGACGTAGAGGACGACTGGGATGATTACGGAAAATACAAGTATGACGGTGAGGTTTACACAACACCTGCTTATGCACCGGGTATGGTTGTAGCAACAACAGTTTCAGTTGACTCGGCACTAACGGACAGCGTAGCTGTTGATACCACAGTTGGTGTGACGGTCAGAGGAACCACCACAACTGCCCCTGCAGTTGTTGCAACCGCTCCGACAACAGAGATACCGAAGACTCCCGAATATACCTTTGAGGCACTAGTTGTAAAGGTGCTTGATAACAGTCTGCTTGTTGAGGTAACTGCAAAAGGTGATAGCGGACTTTCCGTGGGCACTCAGGCTTCATTTTCAACTGTTCTGACGGGCATTGAGGCAGGGGACACGGTTAAGGTTATTTATGACGGAACAGTTCAGGAGACCTATCCCGTTAGTTTGCCTAATGTTTTGAGCATAGGAGTAAGTAAGGAATAAACAATCAAAGTTCTTTGGTTCTTTCTTACAAGAAAGAACGCCCCGCGGCGAGCGATAATTACAACGGCAGAATTTTCTGCCGTTTTTTTGTTTTCTCATTGATTTTTATCTATATAAATGATAAACTAATAATACCACATAAATTCAATTTAATAATAGTACCGAGAAGTGGGCATTTTACTTAGGTAAAAATGCTGACTTCTGGTTTCAATTATTCACTTCTAGGTGCTAAATTGAATTTGTGTGGTAGCAAAACCGGAGTCTGCATTTTTCGTGTGTGCATTCTTCGGTTTGCACACACTTTTTTATTTTTTATGGAGTTGAAAATTATGGAAGTCAAATTGGATGGTAAGCAGTATGAACAGCTGATAAGTTACTGCCTGCACAACAAAAATAACGGAAGATTGAAATACTTTTGGGAAATTTCAATTAAAGATGTTCATTATAATAGTTTTCTTGAATGGCTCGGCAAATGTGAGGATGCAAGCCTCACTTATGCTTTTGCAGTATTAAAACGTTATGAGGGTTACAGATTGCTTTACGGCTTTACAAATTTTGAGGTTATTGATGATTTTACAATAAAGTGCATGGATTTTAAGCTTGAAAATGATAATGTTTTATGCAGTAAATTCCTTGAGTGGAAGGTTGAAAGTGAGTGCTTTCTTTTGCCTTTTTCACTAATGGGATATTTTAAGGTTATGGATGTAATTGCTGATAAATTTTCCAATATTAAACCATTGAAGGTTGAGGATTAAAAATACATGCATCTGTTTTTTCTCGCTCGCCGCGTTGCGTTACTTTTTTTGTAAAAAAAGTAACCAAAAAAACTTTACTTGTTTCCTTACTTATGTTACACTCTAAAAAATGGAGAAATTTACCACGGAGGAAATAATTATGAAAGCAAAAATCACCGTTGCCGCCGAAATGAAAATCGGCTCGATCGACAGAAGAATGTTCGGCTCATTTATTGAGCACCTCGGCAGAGCCGTCTACGGCGGTATATACGAGCCGGGTCACCCTTTGGCTGACGAGGACGGCTTCCGCAGTGACGTTATCAAGCTTATAAATGAGCTTGATGTACCCATTGTCCGTTATCCCGGCGGAAACTTCGTCTCAGGATATGACTGGCTCGATGGCGTAGGTCCCGTAGCCGAAAGACCGAAGCGCCTTGAGCTTGCATGGGGCGTAACCGAGCCCAATACCTTCGGCACAAACGAGTTTATGCGCTGGTGTCAGAAGGCAAAAACCGCACCGATGATGGCAGTAAACCTTGGCACAAAGGGGCCTGATGAGGCAAGAGCTCTTGTTGAATACTGTAACCATAAGTCTGACTCAAAATGGTCCGACCTTCGTATAAAGCACGGATATAAGGATCCGTGGGATGTTAAGCTCTGGTGTCTCGGAAACGAAATGGACGGTCCCTGGCAGATGTGTTCAAAAACTGCCACCGAGTACGGCCGAGTTGCCAATGAGGCGGCTAAAATGATGAAGTGGGTTGACTCATCTATCGAAACCGTGCTTTGCGGCTCATCAAGCCGTTATATGAACACCTTTGGTGAGTGGGAGCAGAAAACCCTTGAAATTGCCTATGATAACGTAGACTATGTTTCACTTCATCAGTATTACGGAAACCACAGCAACGATACTCCCTCCTTCCTTGCAAAGAGCCTTGACCTTGACGATTTCATTTACAGCGTTATCTGCGTGTGTGACTATGTCAAGGCTAAAAAGCGTACAAAGAAGCAGATTAACCTCTCCTTTGACGAGTGGAACGTGTGGTATCACTCCAACGGTGCACCCTTTGAGCGTTGGTCAACGGCACCCGATCAGCTTGAGGATATCTATAACTTTGAGGATGCCCTCGTGGTTGCCTGTATGCTTATCACTCTGCTTCGTCACGCTGACAGAGTAAAGGTTGCTTGCCTTGCACAGCTTGTCAATGTTATTGCTCCAATCTTTACAAAAACAGGATGCGGTTCTTTCCGTCAGACTATTTTCTATCCCTTCAGGGAAATATCAAAATATGCACGTGGTGTTGCTCTTAACCCCATCATTGATTCACCTAAATATGACTGTAAGGAATACACCGACGTGCCTTACCTTGAATCCATAGTTACCTATGACGAGGAAAAGGACGAGGTTGTACTCTTTGCCGTTAACCGTTCAATGGATGAAAAAATGATCCTCGATATAAATCTTCTCGGTTTTGAGGGTTATAAGCCTGTTTTTGCAGAGAGCCTTGAGGGATTTGATATCAAAGCTGAAAACACTTTTGACAGCGAAAAGGTTGATATGAAACACAAGGAGCTTCCTGCAGAAGAGGGCAAGGGCTTTGTAGCTGAGCTTTTTCCGCTTTCCTTTAATGTGATCAGATTCAAAAAATAATTTTTTTCAGCCGTAGGAGTGGTTTAACTCTTTACGGCTGAATTTCTTTGTGTTAAAATAAAAGTAAGTTTTAGTCGGACGGTGGAAAATGTGAAAGAAAAAGGAAAGCTTAATTTCATAATTGCAATGCTGATTTTTTCGTCAATCGGCATTTTTGTCAGGGCTCTGCCCTATGAATCCTCATTTATTGCCTTTGTCAGGGGCATTGTGGGCTTCGGGGTTATACTCCTTGTAATGCTTTTAAAAAGGCAGAAAAGTGATAAGAAAGCAATAAAGGAAAACCTTCTGCTGCTCATAGTATCAGGTGTATTCATCGGCATAAACTGGGTAGCGCTTTTTGAAAGCTATCGCTACACTACCGTTGCAACGGCAACTCTCTGCTATTATATGGCGCCTATGTTTGTTATTCTGGCTTCACCCATCGCCTTTAAAGAAAAGCTCACCTTTAAAAAAATACTTTGCCTTGTAACCGCCCTTGTCGGTATGATTTTTGTCAGCGGTGTGTTTGAGTCGGGCGGGGGAGAGATTCAGCTTAAGGGTATCGTTTTCGGACTTGTTGCGGCGGCGTTTTACGCCTCGGTAATGCTAATTAATAAAAGGATGACAGAAATACCTGCAATGGACAAGACGTACATTCAGCTTTTCTGTGCAGCGGCGATTGTAGGCGTTTATAATATTTTTACTGTAGACTTCTCAGCCTTAAGCACGGATATAAAGCACATTCTGCTTCTGATTTTTGTAGGTGCCTTCCACACGGGCTTTGCTTATACGTTGTATTTCGGTTCAATGAAAAATATGAAGGCGCAGTCGATTGCAATTTTAAGCTACATTGATCCTGTTTTTGCTCTCGTGCTTTCTGCTGTTATTCTTAAAGAGAGTATGAGTGTGTTCGGTGTAATCGGTGCTGTTATGGTGCTTGGCGCAGCGTTTGTCTGCGATTTGCCCGAAAAGAGAAAATAGTGTAAGATTTAATAAAACTTCCCCTTGCAATACAAGGTATTGTGTGTTAAAATAATAAGTGGTAAATAATGTTTATTTGGAGGATGGATATTATGAAAAAGCTTACATCAGTTTTATTGGCAATGCTTATGCTTTTCAGCATGGCTGTTCCTGCTTTTGCGGCAGAAGCCGAAAAGCACGAAAAAACACCTATTATTTTCATCGCAGGCAGCAGTGTTGATATATGCGATGCTGACGGTAACATCATTTCAACGGGCTTTGATGTGCTTACCGATGACGATGAGGGTGACGGTATAAGCAAGGAAACTATCATTGAAAGCACAATGAACATTCTTCTCCCGTTTGTAATGGAAGGCCTTCCCGAGGATGAGTGGGATAACTACGGCGAAGCTCTTTACGAGGAGCTTGCTCCTATTTGGGATGAAACCCAGCTTGGCGGCGACGGTAATGCAAAGTACGGTACAGGCGTTTCCGCAAAGGAAATAGCTGATTGGGACTATATTGCCAATAACGTTGATCACGGCAAAGATGGTTATTTTAATCTTTGGGATTACAAGTTCCGCTATGACTGGCGACTTTCTCCCTATGACCACGTTGACAGACTTCATCAGTTCATAAAGGATGTTATCGAAACAACAGGTTGCGATCAGGTTGCTCTTGTGGGAAGATGTCTTGGCGGTAACGTAATCACCGCTTATCTTGATGCTTACGGCAGTGAGGGTCTTGTTAAAAAGGTTGTTTACGACGAGATTATGTCCAACGGCTCAAGCACTATCAACGACTGCTTCAGCGGACAGATTGCGTTAAGTGACAGGCATATTCAGGCTTATCTTCTTGCAAGTAAGCACTATGGTAAGAAGGATATAGGTCTTGATATTTCAGGCGTAAATGATCTTGTGATTGAAATTGCTGAAAGAACTTATGACCTTATGACTCAGGTAGGTGTTTTGGATACAGCTTTCGGAGGCATCGAGGAACTTTATGACAGACTTTACAAGGCTTTTGTACCCGCCATTCTTAAGGCTACCGGTATCGGTACCTGGGCAAGCTACTGGACAAGCGTTTATGAAAAGGATTTTGACAAGGCTCTTGACCTCATTTTCGGTGAAGAAGGATCAGAGGAGCGTGCAGAATATACAGGTCTTGTTGACAAAATTCTTTATCTCAGAGAGCGTATTACGCTTCCACGTGAAAAGCAAGGTGAGGAAAATCTTTACAAGAAGTTTGAAAAGGATTACGGTGTAGAATTTGCTGTAGTATCAGGCTACGGTCTTCCCATTCCTCCTCTCGGTGTTAACCATAACGACAACGGTGATATTACTGTTGATACAAAAAGTTCATCACTCGGTGCAACCGTTGCAGGTCTTTTTGATACTCTCCCTCAGGATTATATCGATCAGAGAATTACTGAAGGTAAGGGAAAATACATTTCACCTGACAAAAAAATTGACGCTTCAACCTGTGTTTTCCCTGAAACAACGTGGTTTTTGAAAAACAAGCATCACGATGTCGGTGCAGGCTGGGAAGCTATTGCGGAATATTTCACACAGTACACAAATGTTACCGCTGATTCTAACGCAAGAAATATCGGACGTTTCCTTGTCGTTGATATTGACAATAACAAATACAGCAATATGACTGAGGAAAATATGGCTGATGCTCCCTGGCTTGAAGATATTGAGCAAGAGCCTGAGCTTGAAACAAAAATTGTGGCTCTTATTAGATTTTTAACAACTCTTTTAAAGGTTCTCACAGCGATTATAAACGGTGTATTGAGCCTCACAGCTTAAACGACAGAATATAATTGAGATACATATTACGGAGGTCGGATAACACCGACTTCCGCATTCTTTATTTCGTGCAAAAAATAATAATTTTACCCTTGCAATACAAGGTATTGTGTGTTAGAATTATAGATGGTATATTATGAAGTAAAAAGCTTAAAATAGGAGTGATAATATGAAGTGTAGTTTTTGTGGTAAAGAGCTCCCTCAGGGCGCTGAATTTTGTCCCGAATGCGGTATGATTTTAAGCCTCGGCGGTGCAGTAGAGGAAAAGGAAGCTTCTGCTGAAGCAGAAGTGGAAATCCCTGAGTACACCCCAAATGTTTTTCAGGCTATGGATTTTGAAGAGGAAGTAAGCGAGCCTGCAAAGGAGCTTGAAGTGACCGACGAGGAGGAAGAAGCTCCCGTTGTTGAAGTAATTCCCGAATACGTTGCCGAAGAAGAGGCTGCGGAGGATGAACAGACAGCGACCGAAGAAGCAGAAGAGACTCCCGTATATAATGAGGATATGTCAGAGCAGGAGATTTTTGCCGTTCCCGAATATGATCCCAATAAGGAGGTTTCTCCTGAATTTGTTGAGGAGCTTGAAAAGGAAAAGGCTCTTAACGCTTCAACAATTCAGGTAGAGGATGTACCTGATGAAGAAGCTACCATAAAGTTTGTTCCACCTGTAGCAGAGCCTCCTGAGATTATACGTGTTGAGTTGGAAAGACCTGAACCTGAGTATGTACCGGACGAATATGAAGCTCCCGTTTACGAGCCGGCTGTTGAAGAGCCTGCTAATGAGGAAGAGCCTGTAATTGAAGAGCCTGCAGATGAACCGGATGCTGCTCCCGAAGAGGTTTATGTCCCGATGTCCGAGGTTCAGTATGAGGTTGCCGAAGCAGACGGGGACGATTATACAGAAACAGAAGAAGACGGTGAGATTTATCCCGTATACAGCGATGAAAACGCAGACGTTGTTCCCGAAGCAAGCCCCCTTGAGGATAACTCGCTTCTTGAAGCTCTCTTTGAGGGTATTACAGAGGACGCTCACGAGGAAGAGATTGAGGATATAACTCATACATACAACAAGAAAAAGACAAAGAAGAGCTCTAATAAAGGCTACGGCGTGGTTTTTGCACTTGTTGTTGTACTTGCAGGTATTATTTTTGCTGCAGGTTATGTTGTTGACAACGTTGTTCCTGAATTAAAGGATAAGTTAGGCTTTACAACAACAGCTCCCGGTCTGGTTGATGACAGCACTACAAAGGCAGATGATAGCTCAACCTCAGGCACAACGGATAAGACATCTCAGGGTACGACCGAAAAGACAACTGCTCCTTCCGCTTCAAGCTCTGCAACAAGCACAACCAAGGAGCCTGAAACTGATATTTTCGGTGACGAGGTAACGACTGACCCTGCTACCACAACAAAGAGTCCCACAACTACAACTGCGCCGACTACTACCAAGGCTCCCACAACAACGAAGCCGACTACAACAAAGGCTCCCGAAACAACACAGGATTACTCATCAACCGTAGAAGAGCCTTCGTACTACAATATGTATGAAACCGCTTACTTCCCCTATGATGATATAAAGCTTAAGACAAGACCTTCATCATCCTCGGCAACCGTAATCACACATCCTTACGGATATCCTCTTTACGCTTATGCAATCGAAGACGGTTACTACTATGTTCACAGTCCCTATCACGATCTTATGGGTTGGGTAGATGCTGACGATGTTTACGAATATCAGCCTACAACACAGCAGTCAGGTAATTCAGGCTCTTCATCTTCATCATCAGGCAGTGGCTATGTTGATTACAGAAGTCCTTATTCGGCAATGATTATGTCAACAACAGGTCTTAACTTCAGAACAGGTCCGGGTACAGATTACGGTGTATCTGTTGTCGTTCCCGGTGGCTTCTACGTAACTGTTTACGGCTACAGTGAAACAAATCCCGGTTGGGTTTACGTAACTGTTGAGGACAGCCGTTATCCTTACGCAAGTCCCAGCGGATGGGTTTATGAGGGTTATCTTGGATAAAATCGGCGAATAAATGGAGGATATTATTATGATGACATTAAAAACACGTTGGTCAGAAGAAGCAATGTGTGACCTGCCTCTTCCCGAATATCCCAGACCCCAGATGGTGCGTGATGATAACTGGGTTAACCTTAACGGTATGTACGATTTTGCGGTTACTGACGATAAAGCTGAATGGTGCGATAATTACGAGGAAAAAATCCGTGTTCCCTTTGCGGTTGAAAGCTGCCTTTCAGGTATCTGCAGAAGAATTTCTGCAAAGGATCGCCTGTGGTACAGAAGAAGCTTCACTCTTCCTGAATCCTTTAAGGGTAAGAGAACTCTTCTTCACTTCGGTGCAGTTGACTGGGAGTGTAAGGTTTACCTTAACAAAAATCAGGTAGGTGCACATATCGGCGGCTACTGTCCCTTTACTCTTGATATTACTGAAGCTCTCACCGAGGGCGAAAATGAGCTTGTTGTGTGGGTACATGACCCCACCGATGAGGCATGGCAGAACAGAGGTAAGCAGGCAAGCTACTCCCACGGCTTCTGGTACACCTCAACATCGGGTATATGGCAGACGGTGTGGCTTGAAGCTGTAAGCAACGATTATATCAGAGAATATAAGCTTACTCCCGATATCGACAGCGCAGAGATTAACATTAAAACAACGGTAGTCGGTGAAGGCTCACTTAAAATCAAGGTGCTTGACGGTGAAAAGGTTGTCGCAGAAAAGGAAATTGCTGTTTCTGATAAGGTAAAAATTCCCGATATGAAGCTCTGGTCACCGGAAGATCCCTTCCTTTATGATTTCGTTCTTGAGCTTTCAAAGGACGGAGAGGTTGCCGACAGCGTAAAGGGCTACTTCGGTATGCGTAAGTATTCAATCGGTGAATACGGCGGCTACAAGAGACTCTTCCTTAATAACGAGCCTTATTTCCAGAGAGGTCTTCTCGATCAGGGCTACTGGAGTGACGGCGGTCTTACACCTCCCACAGATGAAGCTATGGTTTACGATATTGTTAAGATGAAGGAGCTCGGCTTCAATATGCTTCGTAAGCATATCAAGGTTGAGCCTGCAAGATGGTATTATTATTGCGATAAGTACGGTATGCTTGTATGGCAGGATATGATCAGCGGCGGACAGCAGCTCAATACTGTTTATGTCGGTGTTATCCCCAATATCCATTCCTTCCTTAATCCTCTTGTTTACCTTACAAAGAAGGACAACAACTACAAGCTTCAGCAGAGAGAAAAGCTTGAATGGAGAATTCAGTTCGAGCAGGAATATGAGGAAATGATTGATTCACTTTACAATTACACCTCGATCTGCTGTTGGGTTCCCTTCAATGAGGCTTGGGGTCAGTTTGATGCAAAGAGAATCGGCGAATGGACAAAGAAGAAGGATCCCACACGTTTCTGCGACCACGCGAGCGGTTGGTATGATCAGAAGGGTCCTGACTTCAGAAGTATCCACAAATATATTATGCCTGTTATTCTTCCCAAGTATGATAACAGACCCATTGTACTGAGTGAGTACGGCGGCTACAGCTGTAAGCTTGAAGGTCATGTATGGAACTGGGACAAGAGCTTTGGTTATCAGATGTATGCTGATAAGGACAAGCTTACTGAGGCTTATAAGAAGCTTCACGAAAAGCAGATTATTCCCAATATCAAGAACGGTCTGTCCGCAACGGTTTATACTCAGGTTTCAGACGTTGAGTTTGAGGTTAACGGTATGCTGACCTATGACCGTGAGGTTATGAAGCTTCACGAGGATGTTGTTAAGGCTATTAATGATAAGATGAAGTATTAAAAGCGAAAAGTTTTGGTCAAGCTTTTACAAAAGCTTGCAGGGTGAGGGGCAGCGCCCCTCATCTTTTTTTTCTTTTAACCGCGGTGGTTGCTTTTATGTTCTACTGCCGTTAGCTTTTCTGTTGTTATTTTTCTTTTATTCCGTGGTTGTTACTTTCACCTCCGTCCCGCTCATGCCGCGGAGGCACATCCTTTGCCCGGAGCGGCAAAGGATGCAAAGCGCTCTTTGGTCCGTCAAAGCGGTCCGCAGTGGCGGTAAATTTTTCCGCTGTTACGTTTGCTTTAATCGCAACTCTTCCAGATTAATTTAATGTTATATAAAAATAGCTTTCTGCTCTACGGAAAAATTTACATTACTACAGCTCAATTTACCGCTAAAGTTCACGAACAGTTCAGCTTAAGGGCAACTTCTGCGAACGAGTCCGCTCCGCCCGTCCTTTCACCAAACTCCGTAATTGTCAAATTTTCTCGTCTGCCCTTTCGGTACAGTCAACCCGACTCTCGCAGACCGCTCCCGTGGTTGTTTCATCTTCATCCGTCCTCCAAGGTTGTACGGATTAGAAGTAAGGCTAATTTTTTATA
>JAFULG010000013.1 GCA_017473435.1 Clostridia bacterium
AAATAATGAAATTTTTGAAATGATGAAGGGATCAATGCCTCCCGGGATTGAAATAATCAGCGTTGATGATCCTGTGGATGACCCTAAAACAATTTCTTACGGTGAATTTGATTTACTGTTTGATTGTGAGAATACCAAAGCGCTTAAAGAGCTTATTGAAGATATGCTTTCCAGGGATGAGCTTATTGTTCAGAAGCTTGGCAAGCAGGGAAGAAAAAAGGTCCTTAAGGATATTAATCTTATGGAGCATCTTAAAGAAACAAAGCTTTCATCAACAATTAACCGAGTAAAGCTTTCTGTTGTCTTCCCGGCCGGCAGTACAACCAATATTAACCCTACATTGCTTTCTGATGAAATTGTAAAGCAGTCGGGAGAGGATATCGCCTCATTTGTTGTAAGAAAAAGACTTATGAAGGCTGATATGGAAAATTTCAGATAATTACTTAAAAAACTTTAAAAAAACACTTGCTTTTTAAAACGACTTGTGATAAAATATTTGAGCATTTGTGTAACAGGTGCGACTGAATTCAGTCAGACATAACGCAAGCGGTCCTCTTTCGGAGTTATTCCGTAACGAACGTGGCAGAATTTAGGAGGATTTAAAAATGGACGCACTCAAACTCATCTCAGACGCAAGCCTTAAGGCAGAAGTACCCGAGCTTAACATCGGTAGCACTGTTCGTGTTCACGTTAAAATTCGTGAAGGCGAAAGAGAAAGAATCCAGGTTTTCGAAGGTACAATCATTGCTAAGAAGGGCAGCGGCATCTCATCAACCTTCACAGTTCGTCGTGTAGCATACGGCTGCGGTGTTGAAAGGGTATTCCCCGTACACTCACCCAACGTTGCAAAGGTTGAACTCGTCAGAAACGGTAAGGTTCGCAGAAGCAAGCTCTACTACCTTCGTGACAGAGTTGGTAAGTCAGCTAAGGTTAAGGAAAAGATTGGCTGATAAACACGCAAATGGAAGGAAGGGGAAACCCTTCCTTTTGTTTTACTTTGATTTACTGCATTAATAACAGAAAGGACGCTCTGTATTATGATTAAGGATTTAACGAAGAAAAGCGCCAAAGAGCTCACTTTTAAAGATAAACTTGTAATTAATTTTTACGATATGGCATCGGTTCTCGGTGTTGCTGTTGTTACAATTATGCTTATTTTCACCTTTGTTTTCAGGGTAGTAGGTGTTGTAGGGACGTCTATGGTTCCTACCCTGCAGGATAAGGATTACCTTATTGTGTCTGCCTTTGACAGCAATCCCTCGTACGGTCAGGTTGTAATTATCACACAGCCTAACGCTTTTGATGAGCCTATTGTTAAAAGAATCATCGCAACGGAAAATCAGGTTGTGGATATAAACTTCTACACAGGTGATGTTTATGTTGACGGAGTTCTTCTTGACGAGCCTTATATCAATAACCGTACTACAAACAATGAGGGTATTTCATTCCCGGTTACTGTGCCCGAGGATCACGTTTTTGTATTGGGTGATAACCGCCAGGGCTCTACGGACAGCCGTTCAGAAAAAATCGGTTTTATCCATGAGGATTATATTCTCGGTGTTGCAAAGTACAAGATTTTTTCCTATGATGAAGTAACTCGTGCGATGAAGTTCAACCCGTTTTCTGAGTGGAAAATATATTAAAATCAAGCATAGGGCAGAAAACTGCCCTTTTATTTTTAAAAAGGAGTGAAAGCAATGGCTGACAGTCAGAAACAGACCGTGCAATGGTTTCCGGGTCATATGGCCAAAACGAGGCGCCTTATCAAGGAAAGTCTCAGCCTTGTTGACGGCGTTACAGAGCTTCTTGATGCCAGAATTCCCATATCATCACGAAATCCGGAGCTTGATGAGCTTACAGGCAAAAAGCCCAGAATAGTGCTTCTTAATAAATGCGACGTTGCCGATGATAACGTTACAAGAGAGTGGATTGAATATTTCAAAAGCAAGGGTCAGTACGCTATTGCTGTAGATTGTCGAACAGGCAAAGGTCTTAATGCATACCATACTGCGGTTAAGTATGTTCTTGCTGACACAATCAAGAAGAATGAAGCAAAGGGTATGGGCGGAAAGGCGCTCAGGATGATGGTAGTAGGTATCCCTAACACGGGTAAGTCTTCGTTTATTAACCGTATGGCGGGTAAAAACCGTGCCAAAGTTGCCGATAAGCCGGGTGTTACAAGAAGCAACCAATGGTTTGCTATCGGTAACGGAATTGAGCTGCTTGATACTCCCGGTGTGCTCTGGCCTAAATTTGACGATGTTGTAGTAGGAGACAGACTTGCCTTTATCGGTTCTGTCAAGGACGAGGTAATGGACAGCGAAACAATGGCTGTACGCCTTATTGAAGCACTTGTCAACGGCTATGAGGACAAGCTTTTAAGCCGTTTTAAGCTTAAGAATATACCTGATATTCACGAGGCAATGCCTTGGGAGATTCTTGAGGAAATCGGCAGGGAGAGAGGTATGCTTATCCGTGGCGGAGAGATTAACACGGAGAGAGCTTCAATAATGCTGCTTGATGAGTACAGAGCGGGTAAAATGGGTAAGCTTTCCTTTGAACGACCGGAGAAATAAACAAGAAAAGTTTTGGTCAAGCTTTTACAAAAGCTTGTGGGGTTTAAGGGGTGAAACCCCTTACGGATTAAAGAATAATACGGGTGCGGTATCAGCTTGCTGTGCCCGTTGTTGCGTTAAAATAAAAGTTGTGATAAAATTAAAAAAGACAGACAAATAAGAATTTGATGGAGTATGAAGAGATGGATATAAAAGAGAAACAATCATTGGTGATTCAAAAAGTTAATAGAGATACTGAACTTGCAAAACGCTTGTTGGACTTCATTAAAAATTTCTCATGGTTAGAAGTTAAAGAACATACTATGCGTACAATTGAAAATTGGGAATTTGAGGCGTGGGAAACTCCTTTTGTCGCAATGGTTGACGACTGTATTGTTGGAATGGTAACTATCATGAAATCTGACTATTATCCGTTACCGGAAATATTTCCGTGGATATCAACTTTGTTCGTAAGCGAAAAATATCGTGGTAATAGAATCAGCGAAAAACTTATTAATTTCGCAAATCAGTATGCAAAAGAGATTGGTTTTGAAAAAACATATATTCCAACAGAATATATCGGCTTATATGAAAAATTCGGATATTCTTATGTTAGGGATATCGTTAATTACGGAAGCGGTATAGACCGCCTGTATGCTAAAGAATTAAACTGATTTTATTCGACAAATTCCAATTTGTCTAATCATTTATAAAAAATACCCGTAACCTTCCAAGTTACGGGTATCAGTTTTTGATGACCTCGCCGGTCAGGCGTTCTTTCTTGTAAGAAAGAGTCCTCTTGCGGTTCCCAAAGTTTCTTTGTGCCTTGGAGCGGCACAGAAACTTTGACCGCTACGCCATCCCCACCTCGTTTTATCGTCCGCAGGACGCACTTCGGTGGCGATGCCAAAAGAACTTTACTTTTTACTCACCCTTTACAATAAGATAAGTCTTTCTGAAATCTTCCTTCGCCCAGCCTCTGTTAACACCTTCATCAAGTGCCGCTTTTGCCGCCTTCATTCCGGGCATCGCAAAGCCTAGGCTTTCACTTATTGCATTGCAGATGTTAATATCCTTGTCCATATTTTCCATGGAAAAGGCAGTTGTCCAGTCCTCGTTTTTGAGCTTTTCACGCTGTGCGTTCATATAAAAGTTCTGTGCACCGCCTGCGGCAACAGCATCGGCAAAATTATCAATAGAAATGCCGAGCTTCTGTGCAAGGCAAAGGGTTTCGTTAACACCGTTCTGAATCTGTGCAACAAGGGTGTTGTGGCAGATTTTAGCGCTGATTCCTTTGCCGTTTTCACCCATATAAATAACCTTGCTGCCCATATAAGAGAGGATAGGCTCAATAACAGGGTAAAGCTTTTCATCACAGCCTGCAAGAACTCCGAGGGTACCTGCAATGGCATCTGCTTTTGATCGTACAACGGGGCAGTCTGCAAACTGAGCGCCGGTCGCCTTAACCATATCAGCTACAGCTACGCTTACGTGCGGCTCAATGGTGCTCATATCAATACATATTTTGCCTTCCTTAAGATAGGGGAGCATAAGCTCATAAGCTTCCTTTACGTGCTTTGAGGTAGGAATCATTGTAATGATTATATCAGCGTTTTTTGCAATTTCAATTTCATCCCTACATCCGATGCAGCCGAATGAGGCAAGCTTGTCAATCTGACTTTGCTTGTGATCGCAGGCATAAACTGTGTCGTTATGCTTTCTCACAATATTTTCGCACATGGATTCGCCCATGATGCCGAGTCCGATAAAACCTATTTTCATAAAAAAACTCCTTTTGATATACTACCTGATAAGTATATCAAAAGGAGGGTTAAATATCAATAATTTTTAAGCTTTTCACCGAGTATCTTTTCAATTTTCGGAATAAGACCTATATCGTCATCACGGTGTGCATAGTTTTGCATAATTTCATAGGTAGGCACATTATTGCCCTCTACAATTACGGGACCTGAGGGTGTGATTGCAATATCCCAACCGATGTAGTTCATATCTGTTTCGACAGTAGCTATAGCTTTTACTAGTTCGATTGCTTCTTTGTAGTAAGGAATTTTAAAGCCCGGTATAAAATGCTTTGTTGTTGGATGGGTGTATAAAATTTCGCCGGTTTTGTCACAAAAAGCCGAATGAGTGATAATGCCGTTTTCGTCAACCGGTGCGTATATTCCGCCACTTGTAACATTATCAATAACGCTTCCTTGCTGTCCCATTCTTAAAAGGCTGTAAAGAATGTTTATCTCTCCGTTGTTTTTCAGAGTAACTATACGCAGAGTGTTCAGACTTTCCGGGTGTAAAGCCTTCATTTTTTCATGCTGTACAATTTTTTCTTCAATCAATGTCTGCCCGGATTCAATAAGAGTGTCATAAAGAGATTTAAAATTTGTATAGCTTGTGATTCTGACTTCCCCAATTCCCTGACCGCCAAAGGAGCAGGGGACTTTAGCGAATATGCTCTCTTTATTTTTACAAAAGGCAGTAAATTCTTCTTTTGTACATTCGTTGAGATTTATCCAGTCTCTTTTTATAAAATCTTTGAACCTGATAAAAAATAATGTTTTATCTCTGTATACAGGGTAAGCCTTTTTACTGTTTACCTTGTTTACAAGCTCAAGGTTCTTGTTCATATTAAGGAATGTTTTACGGTTTTTATAAGGGATTTTTGCAAAGCCGAATACTCTGTAATCCTGATAACCTATATTATCCTTAAGGGCGCAGACCACCATATCAATGAAAACAAAAAGCGGATTTTTACCGTGTTCTTTATGTATTTGTCGTATCATCATAAACATTCTTTTAAAACTCATTGTGCTTACGCGGTCAAAAAACACTTTAATTGTATTCATTATTATCTCTCCATATGCTGATTTGTTATAATATTATTTCAGCTACCTTAATTGTAGGTTAAAATGTTGTAATAAATATTACAAAGTTGTAACCTTTTCTTCTTTACTTTGATTTTTTTCTGTGCTAAAATAACAATCGAAAAAAAGAGTAAAGGAAGTCGAGTCATTTGTCATCTTTAGTGAAAAGCAAAAACGTTGATATGTGTAACGGTTCGCTGTTTAAAAGCTTAATCAGATTTGCGGTGCCGTTGATGCTTTCGGGTGTTTTACAGCTGTTTTTCAACGCCGCTGACGTTGTTGTTGTCGGCAAATTTGCCGGTGACGAATCTCTTGCGGCTGTAGGCGCGACAACAACTCTGATAAATCTTCTTACTAATGTTTTTATAGGTCTTTCAGTAGGAGCAAATGTACTCGTTGCCAATTATTACGGTGCAAGACAGGAAAGAGACGTTCACGAAACAGTTCATACCTCAATGACTATAAGTCTTTTCAGCGGTATACTTTTAACTGTTGTGGGATTTGTAGCAGCGCCTTTTCTTCTTTCTCTTATGCAGACACCTGCTGATGTGATTGATCTTTCGGTAATATATCTGCGCACCTATTTTATGGGTATGCCCGCTGTTATGATTTATAATTTCGGCAGTGCAATTCTCCGAGCTGCCGGCGACACAAAAAGAGCCCTGTATATTCTTTTGTCTTCAGGTGTAGTAAATGTTGCTTTTAATCTTATTTTTGTTATAGCTTTTCATTGGGGCGTTTTCGGTGTCGGTCTTGCAACGATAATTTCACAATATATATCCGCGGCATTTATCGTCTTGTGCCTTGTGAAAGAAAAATCTCTGATAAGGCTGGAAATTAAAAAGCTGCGTATTTACAAAAAGAAGCTTATACGCATTCTTCAGATTGGTATACCTGCAGGCTTTCAGGGAATGATGTTTTCTCTTTCCAATGTAGTTATTCAGTCTTCAATCAACGGTTTTGGTAAGGTTATCGTGGCGGCCTCTGCCGCTTCTGTAAGTGTTGAGGGCTTTGCCTTTACTTCTATGAATGCTTTTCATCAGTCAGCGGTATCCTTCACAAGTCAGAATATCGGTGCAAGAAAATTTGATCGTATCAGTAAGATACTTTTTATTTCACTTTTTTATGTTGTTTTGGTCGGTGCATTTTTTGCGTTTCTTTTCCTCTGTTTTGGCAAAACTCTTATCGGCTTTTATACCACAAGCCCCGAGGTTATCTCAGAAGGTGTGAAACGCTTATCGATAATTGCCGGTAGTTATTTTATTTGCGGTTTGATGGACGTAACAAGCGGTTCTCTTCGCGGTATGGGGTATTCCTTTACGCCTATGATTGTTTCACTTCTCGGTGTATGTGTATTAAGAGTAGTATGGGTTGCTACAATATTTCAGATGGATAGGTTTCATACAGTTGAGACAATTTATTATTCCTATCCCGTAACCTGGGTTGTTACTTTTACGGCGCATTTTGTTACATTCATTGTTGCTAAATATAAAATCAAAAAGAAATGGAACATATAAACGGAAAAACAAGACATCAAATCATTTACGTGATACTGTAATTTAATATTAAAAAAACAGATGCATTTTCAGGTTTGTGTATAACCTTGAAAATACATCTGTTGTTTTTTATCTTTGCTTTACGCAAAGACTTTTTTGTTTACTTACTTTCTTTCAGGAGAGAAAATTTCACGCTGAATATTTTTTAACGGAGGCTTTATAATCTCTTTGACAGGTGCGCCGGCTTGAGCTGTTTTATCAATGAGATTGAGATTGACGCTTTCTATTATTTCAACCGGTGTCACATTCATCGGAGCGGGAAGGAAAATGTCATCGTGCCATGTGTCATAACTTGCAGGGAAGGGAGCTATACCCTTAAGCTTTTTCTTTCTCTTTTTGAGAATACGGCTAAAAAGAGTGTACACAGTTATCATCAGCAGGGTAAACAATGTTAATACAAGACCGATTCTGAAACCGGGAACTGTATATTTAAACCTGATATTATGATTACCCTTTGTAATCTTTACTGCAAGCAGAGCTTCGCTTAATTTTACGATGCTTTCATCGTCAACAATTTTGCCGTCAATATATATCTTCCAGCCTGAATCATAGGGGATGGAGGTATAAAGCAGACAATCAGAGGGAGCGACAAGGCTGCCTTCGATTTCAGTTTCCTCGAATTTACTTACCTGAAGCTGATGTCTTGAGAGAAGATCATAGCCTTTTTTAAAGGTTTTATCGTCAATGCTGTAGGCACAGAATTTAATTGTACCCGTGGCAGCTTCAACAGGTATATTGACGGTAACAGTTTGGCCCTGAGTAAGATAGCCAACGTCAAAAATGCAGTTTTGTGTAGCCGCCTGAGTGATGACTCCTGTAGGTGTGTTGATAGTAACATTCTTACTTTCAGCGCCTGTTACGTGATAGAAAATATATATGTTGCCGTCAGTGGGGGCTGTGAGGCGATAGGTTGCAGAAGCGTCAAGCTCATCGCTTCTCTTATCATAAAACTGACTGAAGGATTTTGTGTCAAAGAAAGGTTCAAGATTTGAATAACTGATATCGTCAACGGGTATTTCAACAAAAGGAGTTCCCAAGCCTCCGGTTGCAAGATCAAAATAGTCACCCTGAAGCTGGAACGGATTTTCTCCGGAATTCTGGAAGTCTTTATAGTATTCCTCCGTTGCCCATTCGGTAAGACTGAGATTTGTGCAGTATGCAATAGGAAGCCAGTAATTGTTTTTATAGGCGGTGTATTTGTCGTAGCTGCTTACAGCCTTGTAATAAGGTGAATTAGTATGAACATCAGGAATTGAATTGTTAATGATGTATTTCATAGAGAACATCATATTGTAGACAGGGGTCTGAGGATTATAGGTATAGCTGTTGATTTTGTTGCTCATCATACCTGAATAGTACTGAAGGTTAGAGAGCTTCTCATAAGCCATTGAGGAGAAAACCGAAGCACCGTTGTAGTAGTACCAGCTCGGATCCATTCTTGTGCGTAGGTTTGAAAGCTCCATACGGTAAAATTCGTTATTTTCAAGCTCATCGACACTGTCTTTTATTACCTGGAAATTGTCGTAATCGGATACATAAGGCGTTTTTTCTACAGAGATATTCATGGTGCTTGTGTCACACATTACTGCTTCGCTGCAGCAGCAAACGAGAAGAAGCACCGCAACAGAGGCGGTCCTGTAGCGCTTATCCTTGAAAATTGAAAGGATAACAACAAAAAGAGCAATAAGTAGGAAGGAGAGCAGTACGGAGTTGCTTTTTACGTTTTTGCTTGTAAGCTCGTCAACAAGTACGACGAAAGCAAAAAGTCCTGCACCGACTACGCCTATTACTTTTGTTGAGAATTCTTCAAGCCTGATGAATACCTTGTAAGCCATTACAAGAAGCACAAAAGAGTAAATGAATGACTGGCGGTAGGGAAGATCATTGGGGAAGTGGAAGGCGTGCCAGATATAGTTGGGAATATTAAGGTTGAAGCTGAAATACAGTATGCACAGAAGAGAAAGAGTAGCGACCTTTTCTTTTTTGGTGATAGTTTTTGTAAAGAAGAAAAGAGGTGCAAGGATAAGAGTGAGAATACCGCAATAAACATTGGGGAGAACATCATCACCGCTGCTTCTGATTGTAGTTTCAAGGGAGGCAAGATGATTTGCAAAAAAGTCAAAATATGAAAAATAGCTTGTAAGCTCCGTCGGGGGAATATTTGTTGTTGCTGAACAGCCGGTAAGAATTTTATAAACAGGTATGAGTACAATTGCCATAATTCCTGCGGCGGTAAGCGAGGCTATGCCAAACGTAAAGGCCGTGCGTAAAAATCTGTTGTTAGAAATTCCGGCAATAAGACCGCGTCTTGTCTTTCCGAAACGAGCATTAACGATGCTTTCACTAGAATAGTTTGCACCGAAGTAATAGAAGAAATATATTACTGAGAACAGGCAGAGCATAAAGGCAATGTAGTAGTTAGAAAACATACTCAAAGAAAGCGCAATAACATAAGTGCGCATTTTGCCGTGATTGACAATACGCTCAATACCAAGGGCAACAATGGGTAAAAGGAACATAGCATCAAGCCACATTACATTCCAATAATAGGCAAGCATATATCCGCAAAAAGCGTAAAGCACGCCGAAGGCGCAGGTTGCATAGCTTTGATAGCGTATTGATTTTTTTGCGTAATAAGTAAAAGCGGCGCTGCTTAAGGATGCTTTCAAAAGAATCATAACAGCTATAGCTTCGGTTATGTTTTTATGACCGAAGAAGAATATCAAGGCACTCAAGGGACTTGAAAGGTAATTAAAAAAGTTGCCGAGAAAACAGCTTCCGAGACCGCTTGACCAGGAATAAATAAGACTGTCGCCCTGAATTACCCTTTCGTAAAGCTCTGCAAAAAGAGGGGCGTACTGATGATAAAGATCCATTCTTAAAATAGTTTTGTCTCCGAAGGGTACCATACCGTTACAGATGTAAATTATCAGCATAGTTACCATTGCGGCAAAAAATGCCGTGATTATGTAGGTGTTATCCTGATACGCATACTTAATTTTTTTGAGCATCATTAACCTTCTTTCCAAAATTTACTGTTAAAGATTATAATACAATATTTACGGTAACTGTGCAAGTGATTTTTATTAATTTAATTCTTTTGTTCTATTTACGTACAGCATCTCATATATTAAACCAGAAAATAAAAAAATGAGGTGACGATTTTGACAAAAGAGATAAAGGACAAGGATTTTATCAGCGCTTTGAGTATTATAAGGGGGGAACTTAAAAATAAGCTTTTAAATCTGCCTGAGGCCGTAAAATACGAAACGGCTGAAATACGTCTTCGTATTGGTAAGCCGATTGTACTTTACGGGACATATTCAACTGCTTTTCTTTCAAGAAATGATGGTATAACAAAAAATCCGCAGGAGGCATTTATATGTTACAGCGAGGATATGAATGATATTTTTTCAAGACTGTGCTCCTTTTCAGTTCATTCTCATTTGCAGAGTATAGTAAACGGATTTATAACTATCCAAGGCGGTCACAGAGTAGGAATATGCGGTACGGCTGTTTCGGACAACCGCGGGAATATAACCTCGGTAAGAGATATATCTTCTCTTAATATACGTATTGCAAGAGAAAAGCCCGGGTGCAGCGAGGTGATATTCAACACTCTGTTTCACTCGTCCTTACAAAGCATAATTATAGCCGGAGCGCCTATGAGCGGAAAAACAACCGTGCTTCGCGATCTTGTGAGGAAAATTTCCGATTCCTATGATTCAAAAAAAATTTGCGTTATAGATGAGCGGCAGGAGATCGCCGCTATGAATGCAGGCTTTTGCCAACGCGATGTAGGTATTAACACTGATGTTTTTGATCTTTATCCTAAGGATAAGGCTGTGCTTAATGCAATTAAAACGATGTCGCCTCAGCTTATTGCTATGGACGAGCTTTGCAGTGAAAGTGAAATTGCAGCAATCAGTCTTGCCGCCAACAGCGGTGTTAAGTTTATTGTTACTGTTCATGCTTCGGATTATACGGAAATACTTGAAAGACCTCAGATAAAAAGTCTGCTGAGGGCGTATTCCTTTGAGAAGCTTGTGCTGCTGAAGAAGATACCGGGTGAAATTGAAGGAATTTACGATACGAAGGAGCTGCTTGATGAAATTATCGGGAGGGATATTGGTATTAACAGGTGCGGTGCTTACGGGAATGATGATTTCCTCACGGCTTAAAAAGCGCGTAGAAATTCTCGAAGCAGTTGAAATTTTTATTTCATCTGTAAGTCTTGAAATAGAATTTGTAAGCTTGCCTGTTTATGAAATACTGAGGAAAACAGCTTGCTTTGAAGGCTGTAAGGAGCTTGATTTTATTGGGCATTGTCTTAGTAAAATGGAAGGCGGAGAAGATTTCAAAAGCTCCTGGGCTGCCGGAGTTGAACTGTCAGCTTTGCCGTTTAAGCGTGAGGAAAAGGAAAAGCTTAAAAGTCTGGGTGCTCTTATCGGTACGAGTGATGCTGAAGGTCAGAGAGCTATGCTTTCTCTTTACGGGAGTTATTTTTCGTTTTTTTCTGATAATGCCCGTAAGGAATGTGAAAAATACGGCAGAACAGGTATAAGCTTAAGCGTACTTTTAGGGCTGGGTATTTTAATTTTGCTGATGTAAGGAGGAGCGGTGTGTGGAAGTTGATCTGATTTTTAAAATTGCAGGGATAGGGATTATTGTTGCAGTGCTTAATCAGCTTCTTGGCAGAGCGGATAAGAGCGAATACGCTATGCTTACCACTCTTACAGGTATTATTATTGTTTTTTTTATGGTAATACCCGAGATAAAGGAGCTGTTTAAAATTATCAAGGAGATTTTGGATTTCTGATATGTTTTTAAAATTGTTAGCACTGGGGACCGTTGGAGCATTTCTTGGGGTGATATTAAAAAAATACAGCCGTGAGCTTGTGATTTTTCTCGAAATTGCTGTAGCGGTTATTGCTGTTATCATAGTAAAGGACAATCTGTTCTCGACACTCAGTGATTTTGGTAAGGTTTTTTCATCCTTTTACGCAGGAGCTGAAATTTTTAAAGCAGTTTTCAAGGCTTCGGCAGTAACAGTAATGGCGAAGCTCGGAGCGGAGGTATGCAGAGAAAGCAGTATAGGATTGATGGGAGATATTGTTGAACTCGGAGGAAGAGTTATGTTGATAATTCTTGCGTTTCCATTTATTGAAAAAGTGACGGAAATAGCACTTGCTTTTGTGAAATGAGAGCTTTAAAAGTTATTATTACGGTTGTTTTTCTTTTATGCTTTCTTGGTCTGAACGTTTCAGCTACAGAGGAAAGACAGAATATAGAAGATATGGTTGAGGAAAGTTTTTTCGGGTCACTTGACGGTGAACTGTCTTCCATGCTTGAGGATTTTGATATAGCTTCGCTTAAGGGGGAAGATGTTTTTTCGAGAGGTACGGAAAAAATAAAGCTTTTTTTCACGGAAACATTTCAGGAAAAATTATCAGGAGCAGCAGGATGGTTTTTTATTCAGCTTTCACTTATTATGCTTCTGAGTGTCTATTCCGGTGCTTTCGATTTATCCGGAAACGGGGATGTGCTGTCGCTGCTGAGTGTGGTGATTTTTACGGTCAGCACTATTGAAAGATTAAACGGCTTTATTAATTGTACTGTAGCTGCTATGAAGCTGAACGGTGAATTTATGCTGTCGTTTATACCTGTTTTTACACTTCTGATTTCTCTTTCCGGCAATCCTGCAAGTGCCCTTACATATAACGGCTTTTTACTGTTTTTCTGTGAACTGATGAATGTTGTTATTGATAAGTTTATGGTGTTTTTTATCGGTGTATATTTCGCCTTGTCAATTTCCTTTTCGTTTAACGGAGCTTTTAATCTCGGCCGTTTTGTTAATGCCGTTAATAAAGGAATGAGCCTTCTGATAGGTTTTGCGGCTTCGATGTTTACCGGTTTTTTGTCTCTGAAAAATGTATTGGCATATGCTACAGATTCCCTTTCGGCAAAAGGAGTAAGGTTTATGCTCAGCAGTCTTATTCCTGTAATAGGTTCCTCGCTTAGTGAGGCATATTCCTCGGTACTGGGAAGTATAAATCTTATGAAAAGCTCTCTTGCTGTTGTTGGAATTTTGGCTATTGTAATTATTAATATACCGGCGCTTGCTGAAGGTGTTATATATTTTTTCCTTATAAGCATTCTTTCGGGAGTATGTGAGTTTTTAAGCCTGAACAGAGCTTCAGAATTTCTGAGAAGCTTTTCAGGCTGTGTGAAAATATTGCTTCTGCTTTGCTTGTTTCAGGTTTTTATCCTGGTAATTTCAATGGGAATTATGCTGACATTGAAGGGAGGCATAAATGGATAGTTTAACGTTACAGATAAAATCAGTGTGTATTGTAAGTATTTTTACGGGAATTCTTAGTGTAGTGATTCCTTCCTGCAGACTGAAAAAAGCTTTTAATTCTTTTTGTGCTGTTGTTATCGTCTTTACCATATTGATGCCTTTTTCTTCTTTCGGAAAGGGTGCAGATGATTTTGTTTTTTTTGATTCTGACAGCAATGAAGAGGGGACGCTGCCAAACAATGACACAGCCGAAAAATTTATTTACGGTTTAATTATTGAAAATGCGCTTAATAACCGTTTCGCAGAGATGGGACTACATATTGAAATAAGTGCAGAATGCGAGAAGCTTGAAGACGAATACAGAGTAACCTCTTTTACGGTGTACGGATGTAAAGAAGAGGAAAAAGAAAAGGTAACTGCTTATTTTAATGAAAGCTTTAGCGGTGTTCCGATTAATTTTGCGGAGGAGTAATATGGGCGAATTCAAAAAAAGCTTTGGTGTATTATTCAGAAAACTTCAGAGTGATAAAAAAGCTCTTTTAACTGTGAGTGTCGGCGTTTTGGGAATGTTGCTCGTTCTTTTATCTGAAATCCCGTTAACCGGAAATGACAGTAAGGATGCAAACGTCACTCAAAACGGATTTTATAACGATGAGCTTGAGCGTGAAACGGAAAAATTAATTTCAGAGATTGAAGGTGCAGGAAAAGTGAGCGTGATGCTTACGTACGAGGCTACGGAAGAAACAGTCTGGGCAAAGGAGATAAAGGAGAAAACAAACGGTGAAGACAGCTCTGATATGGAGGAAAAGTATATTATTGTTGATACAGCGCAAGGTGAATCAGGGCTTGCGGTAAAGATAATTTATCCCAAAATAAGGGGAGTTGCCGTGGTTTGCAACGGTGCGGATGATCCGGTCGTAGCAAGCAGAATAAAATCCTTGCTGTCAGCACTTTTTGATATAGGCTCAAACAGAATAAGTATTGCCCGAAGGGGAGAACAGGAGTAATTTATGCTTATGAAAAAGAAACAGCTTCTTATGGCTACATTAGTCATTGCTTTAGGTGCCGCTGTTGCGGTTAATTGGTACTACACAAAAAATCCGCTTGAAGCCTCAACGGAAACAACCTCTGTTACAGAAGAGGTAAGCGGAACGCTTGGTGAATCATTGTCTGTCGGAAGCTCAGCTGTAGATCAGAATGTAACAGAAGTAACGCAAAGTGTAATGGCAAATGCGGACTTTTTTACAAAGGAACGGCTTAAAAGAGATGAGGCTTATGACGAAATAATTGAATCTATAGAGGATATGGCGGAAAAGGAAAATATTTCACAGCAGGAGGAAGAAAAAATTACAGCTTTGCTTGCTAATTATTCGCGCAATATGAAAACACAAAGTGATACTGAAAGCTTGATTACAGCTAAAACAGGTAGTGACTGTATTGTTGTCATTAACGGTGAAGCATGTCAGATAATTATGGAAAAAAATTCATTAAATGATACTGTTATACTGCAAATTACGGAAATTATTGAAAAAAACACGAATATTTCTGCAAAAAATTTGACAATAATTGAAGCAAAGTAGTTGTGTGATTTAAAATTTGTGTTATAATATATTGGAATATAAATTATTATCCCGTATTATGCAATGGGAGAAGGAAGGAAAAACATTATGACAAGACATGAAAGCAGAGAACTTGCATTTATCCTCATTTTTGAAAAAAGCTTTCAGAAGGATATTTCCGTAACAGAGCTTATCGACAGCGCTGTTGAGCTTGAGCTTTTTCCGCATAATGAATTTGCGGAAAGTCTTGCGAAAAAGGTATATCTTAAACTTGAAGAAATCGATGCTGTAATCGAAGAAAATCTTGTCGGCTGGAGTGCAAAGCGTATCTCTAAGGCTACAAAATCAATTCTTCGTCTTGCTGTTTGTGAAATGCTCTACAGCGAAAATATGCCGGTTGGCGTTGCTATCAATGAGGCTGTTGAGATTGCAAAGAAATATGCTTCACAGGAGGATGCTTCTTATATCAACGGCGTTCTCGGTTCTATAGCGAAGAAAAACCTTAATAAATAATATCACAGCACTTTAAAAGGAAAATAACAGATGTCATCGGTATTATCAGTAAGTCAGATAAATACATATCTGAAGTCAATCATTGATCAGGATTATAATTTAAAAAATATATATGTTTCAGGTGAAATTTCAAATTTCACCAATCACTACAGAACAGGACATTTTTATTTCACTCTTAAGGATGAACGGGCATCGGTTAAAGCTGTTATGTTCCGAAGCTCGGCTGAAAGGCTTCGCTTTATGCCGGAAAACGGCATGAAGGTGCTTGTAAGGTGCAATGTCTCGCTTTATGAGCGTGACGGTGTATATCAGCTTTACTGTGAGGATATGCAGCCTGACGGTGCAGGTGAGTTGATGATAGCTTTTGAACAGCTCAAGGAAAAGCTTTCAAAGGAAGGTCTGTTTGCGGACGAGCATAAAAAGCCTTTACCTGAATATCCGAAGCGTATCGGCGTTGTTACTTCACCAACCGGTGCTGCTATTGAGGATATCAAGAATGTTCTTTCGCGACGATATCCTTTTGCGGAAATTATACTTGCCGGAGTTACGGTGCAAGGTGATAGCGCACCCGAGCAGATTGCCAAAGCTATAAGAAGACTGAACCGTCTTAATTGCTGCGATGTAATTATTGTCGGTCGCGGAGGCGGTTCTGTAGAGGATTTATGGGCTTTTAACGATGAAGGTGTTGCAAGAGCATTATTTGAGTCTGAAATTCCTGTTATTTCCGCAGTAGGACATGAGGTAGATTTTACAATTTCTGATTTTGTAGCGGATATGAGAGCCCCTACACCGTCTGCAGCGGCTGAATTGGCTGTTCCTGATTATAAAGAGGTTCTCTACGCAGCAGATAAGGTGCTTGACGGAATGACAGACAAGGTTCTGCATCTTATTGACGGTTATCAGATTAGACTTGCGGCTTATGAAAAGACAATTTACGAAAAAAGTCCGGTAAGAACTCTTGAACTTTATACCCAATGCGTTGACGCACTCAGAGATAAGGTTGAAGGGCTTATGCAAAGACGGCTTGAATTTTATGAAAACGCTCTTTATTATTATGCAGGACAGCTTGAGGCCACAAGTCCCTTGAAGGTCCTTGGCAGAGGATATGCAATGGTAAAAAATGAAGTGCTTGAGCCGGTAAAAACAGCTTCGAAAATCAAAGAAGGAGAAAACATAACCGTAATAATGCGTGACGGTACTCTTTCCTGTGTCTGTGAAAAAATAACTTTTGAGGAAATTTGCGGCGAAATATGAAAGGAAATAAAATACAATGGAAATGTATACACTTGATACGGCAATGATAAGATTAAAGGAAATTGCCGAGGAGCTTGAAAGCGGAGAGCATGACCTTGAAATGTCGATGAAACTTTATGAGGAAGGTGTAAGAATTATAACCTTCTGCAATAAAGCTCTTTCAAATGCAAAGCAAAAGGTAACTGAGCTTTCCCAATATGATAACGAGGAAGATGAAAATGAAGAAGGCATACAGCTTTAATGATTACATTTCAATAATAAATTCCAAGCTTGATTCTTTTGTTCCCGAATGTACTTACGGTGAGCCGGTTGTGTGTGACGCCATGAAGTACAGTCTCAGTATCGGCGGAAAAAGAATCAGGCCTGTTCTGCTTCTTGAGTTCTGTCGCGTTTGCGGCGGCGAGGTTGAAAAGGCGGTTCCTTTTGCGGTCGCGCTTGAAATGATACACACTTACTCTCTTATACATGACGACCTTCCGTGCATGGATAACGATGATATGAGAAGAGGAAAGCCTTCCTGTCATATAAAATACGGAGAAGAGTATGCTCTTCTTGCCGGTGACGGGCTTCTTACAAGAGCTTTCGGTGTTATTGCTCAAAGTGAGGCGGCAAAAGAAAATCCTGCTTGCGCCGTTGAGGCCATATCTGTATTATCTGATCTTGCGGGAGTTAACGGTATGATAGGCGGACAGACTGTTGACCTGATGAACGAAGGAAAAAAAGCTTCAATTCAGACTCTTGAGGTTATGGACAGGCTGAAAACGGGTGCACTTATTGTTTCGGCGGCTAAACTCGGCTGTCTTGTTGCAGGTGCTGATGAGATTAAAACGAAGGCGGCTGTTAACTTCTGTGAAAAAATAGGACATGCCTTCCAGATTATCGATGATATTCTTGATGTTGTCGGTGATGAAAAAGAACTCGGCAAGCCGATAGGAAGTGACGGAGAAAGTGATAAGTCAACCTATGTGTCGCTTCTCGGTCTTGAAAAATCAACGGAATATGCCAATCAGCTTACAAATGAAGCCATTGAAGCACTCTCTGTCTTTGGCGATGAAGCAGAACTGCTCAAAGAAATCGCAGACATGCTTTCAAAACGTAAAAATTAAGGGATGATTTAAATGAATTATAAACTCCTTTCAAAAATAAAATCTCCTGTTGATATAAAATCAATGAGCTTTTCGGAGCTCGAAGATCTTTCAAAGGAAATTCGCCTTAAAATAATCGAAACCGTGTCCAAAAACGGTGGACATCTTGCTCCTAATCTTGGTACGGTTGAGCTTACAATAGCCTTGCATAAGGTTTTCAACTCACCGTCAGATCAGTTCGTTTTTGATGTGGGTCATCAGTGCTATACCCATAAGCTTCTTACAGGCAGATACGAAAGCTTTGACACCCTACGCACAAAGGGCGGTATATCCGGCTTTTGCCGTCCGGGAGAAAGTGAGCACGATATCTTTTATTCGGGTCACAGCGGAACATCTGTTTCCTCCGGACTCGGTCTTGCCATGGCGAAGGAGCTTAACAAGGACGACAGCCATGTTATTTCGCTAATCGGTGACGGCTCCTTTACCGGAGGTATGGTTTATGAGGCACTCAACAACGGCGGAAGAACGAATGCAAAGCACATAATTATTCTCAATGACAATAAAATGTCAATTTCCGAAAATGTCGGTGCTTTTGCAAAGTATCTCGCTGTTATTCGTTCAAAACCCGGCTATTACTCTTTTAAAGCGGGAACTGAAAAAGCACTCAGCCGTATACCTATGGGTAAGGCGGTTGCAAGAAAGCTTTACGATTTAAAGACTGATATAAAAAACAAACTCTATTCGCAAAGTACCTTTTTCGAGGATCTTGGATACAGATATATGGGACCTGTTGACGGTCACGATATTGAAAATCTTTGCGATGCGCTTGAAACAGCGAAGAATGTTAATGTCCCGGTAGTTCTTCATGTTCTGACCGTAAAGGGCAGAGGCTACGAACACGCAGAAAAAGATCCCAGTATTTTTCACGGAATTTCAAGGTTTGATGTTGAAACCGGTGAACCGAAAAGTACAGCAGTCAGCTTTTCGGATAAATTCGGTGAGTGCCTTTGCGAAAAGGCAGAGAATGACGAGAGCGTTTGCGCTATTACTGCTGCTATGGGAATCGGAACAGGACTCAGGAGCTTCAGTGAAAAATATCCCGACAGATTTTTTGATGTCGGTATTGCTGAGGAGCATGCCGTAACCTTTGCTTCCGGTCTTGCAAAGAACGGAATGAAGCCGGTTTACGCGGTTTATTCAACCTTCTTTCAGCGCTGCTATGATCAGCTTATTCATGATATTTCTTTGCAGAAGCTGAAGGTTATCTTTGCAGTTGACCGTGCCGGATTTGTAGGCGAGGACGGAGAAACACATCACGGTATTTTTGATGTTTCCTTCCTTGGTACGGTGCCGGAGCTTAAAATTTATTCACCTTGCTGTTACCGTTCTCTTAAGGCTGATATTAATAACGTGCTTTATGCTGATGAATATTCTGCTGTTGTCAGATATCCTAGAGGTGCACCTAATTCTAATGTTGAGAAGCTTCGTTACGACTGTATAGAGTATTCAACCTACGGTAACGCTGAAAGCGATACGGTTATTGTTACTTATGGCAGACTTACAAGCGAAGCCATTGATGCTGTTGATGCTCTTAAGGCTTCGGGCAGGGATGTGCTTCTCGTTTCGCTGAATCAGATTAAGCCGATTGATGAAGCTGTATTTGATATACTTCTAAGTAAAAAGTCAGTTTTCTTTTTTGAGGAAGGTATGCGTAACGGCGGTATAGGCGAAAGACTCGGCAGTATGTTACTTGAAAAAGGATACTGCGGTAAATATAAAATCAAGGCTATTGAAAACAAATTTGTTGAACAGGCAAGTGTAAGCGAGCTTATTTCTGCTTACGGTCTTGACAGCAGTTCAATGATTGAAATGTTGAGTTGACAGTAGCTGTTACAGGTGACTTAAATGAAAGAAAAAATCAGACTTGATGTTGCTCTTTTTGAAAGAGGCTTTGTTGATAGCCGTGAAAAAGGTAAGGCGCTTATCATGGCAGGACTTGTTTATATCAACGGTAACAAAGAGACAAAAGCCGGGGCATCGGTAAAAAGCGAGGATTGCATTGAGCTTCGCGGTGAAAAAATGCCTTTCGTAAGCCGAGGCGGTTATAAATTAAAAAAAGCTGTTGAGGAGTTCGGTCTTGTACTTGACGGGGCAGTTTGTATGGATATCGGTGCATCAACGGGCGGTTTTACCGATTGTATGCTGCAAAACGGAGCCAAAAAGGTTTACTCGATTGATGTCGGTTACGGTCAGCTTGCCTGGAAGCTTCGGCAGGATGAACGGGTAGTAAATATGGAAAGAACAAACTTCCGTTACGTTACCCGAGAGGAGATACCTGATGAGATTGACTTTGCAAGTGTGGATGTTTCCTTCATTTCGCTCAAGCTTATTATTCCCGTAATGCGTCAGCTTCTCAAGGATGGCGGACGGGCAGTGTGTCTTATAAAGCCTCAGTTTGAAGCAGGTAGAGAAAAGATAGGCAAAAACGGTGTTGTAAGAGATATTTCGGTTCACACTGAGGTTGTTGAAATGATTTACAACTTTGTACTCGAGCAAGGTTTTACGGTGCTGAATCTTGATTTTTCACCGATTAAGGGTCCTCAGGGAAATATTGAATACCTTATTTTTATTGAAAAAACCGAAAACCCGGAATCAGAGCTTGCTGTTACTCCGAGGGAGATTGTCGAAGCTTCTCACGAAAAGCTGAACGGCGGTGAAAATATATGACAGTAGCTCTTTATGTTAATCTTACAAGAGATAATGCCCATAATGTTGCCGTAGATGTTATAAAGGAGCTAAAAAACCTCGGTATCAGAATACTTATGCCTGAGGAGTTTCAGACTGAATTTGATGATGTTGAGTTTCTGCCTTCAAGCGTATTTATAAAATGCTCAGATTTACTTATTTCTATCGGCGGCGACGGAACTATAATACATTCAGCTCACAGGGCTGCGGCTTTTGATAAGCCGATACTCGGTATAAATGCAGGTAGATTAGGCTTTCTTGCAGGTCTTGAAAAAGAGGAGCTTCATCTGCTTAAGGCGCTTATCAGCAATGATTACACCGTTGACAGCAGAATGATGCTTTCTGTAAAGCATTATGAAGGTGAACGCTTTTTAAAAGAATACGTATGCCTTAATGATGTTGTAATAACAAGAGGTAATTCACTCCGGCTCTGTGATGTTTTGGCAAAGAGTGAGGGTAAGCGTATTTTCGATTATCAGGCAGACGGCCTTATAGTTGCCACCCCTACGGGCTCTACCGCTTATTCACTTTCGGCAGGAGGACCTGTTGTGGATACTGCTATAGAAAGTATAATTCTTACGCCAATATGTAATCATTCTTTATTTTCACGTTCAATGATTTTTAAGTCTGAAAGCATAATTGAACTTAAGGTGAATAACCCTGAAATCAGTCTTCCGTTTTTTAGCTGTGACGGTGAAGAGGGTTTGGAAATTGGAAAGGAAAGCAGATTGCTCGTAACACGTAGTGAGAAGTATGCAAAGATTATCAGAATAAAAAGTGACAGCTTTGCAGATATACTCTCACATAAGCTTATCGAAAGATATGCACAAGGAGGAAAATTATGAAAAAGAACAGACATGAAGCAATTTTATCCCTGATTGCACAGCAGGATATAGGCACTCAGGAGGAATTGATGCAAAAGCTCAATGAGCTTGGTTACAAGGTTACTCAGGCAACTGTATCAAGGGATATCAAATATCTTAAGCTCATAAAAACTCCCGTCGCTTCGGGACAGTACAAGTATTCTTATGTCAACAATGAGGCGGAGGATTTTTCCGGCAAGTATTATTCTATTCTTTCGCATTCAGTTACTTCTGTTGATTATGCAGGCAATATGGCGGTTGTAAAATGCTATGCAGGTATGGCTAATGCTGCTTGTGCGGCTATGGATAACCTTGAAATAGAAAATATTGTAGGAACTCTTGCAGGCGATGACACAATATTTGTTCTTTGTCGTGACGAGCGTAGTGCAGGTGAATTTAAGGAATATATCGAAAAAGTTACGACAGCCTGAACTTATTCAGATTAAAAAGCAAGTAAGTTATAAAAGGAATGCAGCGTTATGTTATCCAATTTGAAAATTGAAAATGTTGCTGTCATTGAAAAAGCAGAAATTGACTTTGACAACGGTCTCAATATTATGACCGGTGAGACGGGTGCGGGTAAATCTATTGTTATCGATGCTATTAATGCAGTGCTCGGCGAACGTACATCAAAGAATATAGTGCGCACAGGAACTGCGTTGGCTAAGGTATCGGCTTATTTTGAAAATATATCCGATGCAGCAGTCAGTGCTTTAACGGAAATTGAAGTAGAGTCGGAGCCTGACAGGTCATTGCTTATCAGTCGTACTCTTACAGCTGACGGCAGAAGCACCTGCCGTATCAACGGACAGACGGTTACGGTTTCCATGCTGAAAAAGCTCGGCAGGGAGCTTATAACTATATGCGGTCAGCACGACAGTCAGCATCTATTGCAGAAGGAAACACATATTGAATATATAGATTTTCTCGCTGATATCGGCGGAATTCTTGAACAATACAAAACAGTATATTCTGCTGTTGTCAGAAAGAAAAAAGAACTGAGAGCTTTTGAAAAAAGCCTTAACGATAAAGAGGAACGACGCGAATATCTTTCTTATCGCATAAACGAAATCGAGCAGGCGAACATTGTTCCGGGCGAAAAGACAAGACTTATTGAGGATAAAAAGAAGCTTAGGAATAAAGAGAAGCTTGCAAATGCGCTTCACGGTGCGAGTGTTGCTGTAAACGGCGATGAAAGCTCTGCCGGTTGTTCGCATAGTCTTTATTCTCTCCTTTCTTTTCTTGAACAGCTGGGTGAATATAACGGTGATTTTATTGAGTATTCAAAGATATTGCAGAAGCTTGCTTATGCGGTTGATGAATGTTCCAGCTTGATAAACGGAGAAATATCTTCACTTGAGGATGAAGATATTGATATCAACTACGTTGAAGAACGGCTTGATGTGTTATACCGTCTTTCTAAAAAATACGGTGACAGCGAGGAAGAAATACTATTAACTCTTGAGAAGTATAAAGCAGAGCTGGAAACGCTTGAATCAAGCGATGAAAAAAAGCAGGAGCTTGAGGACGAAATTTATGAGCTTTCCGAAAGACTGTTTGATCTTGCAGAGGAGATTTCCGAAAGAAGGAAAGCTGCTGCACTTGAGTTTGAAAAGAATGTAATGGCGGAGCTGAACTATCTGGATATGCCTTCAGCTGTATTCAAGGTTAATTTTACAGATACACCGGCAACTTCAAAAGGTATTGATGAAATTGAATTTCTCATAAGTGCCAACAGCGGTCAGGAACCGAAACCGCTTTCGAAAATTGCTTCGGGCGGTGAGCTTTCACGTATTATGCTTGCTATTAAGTGTGTGCTTTCTGATCTTGAAACGGCAGACACAATGATTTTTGATGAAATTGATACCGGCGTAAGCGGCAGAGCAGCGCATAAGATTGCTTATAAGCTTAAGGGTGTCAGCGGAAAGCGTCAGACAATCTGCGTAACTCATCTTGCTCAGATAGCTGCGGCCTCGGATAACCACTTGTTTATTGAAAAGCATAGCGACGGAGAAAATACATTTACAAAAATCAGAAGGCTTGTTGATGACGAGCGTATTTATGAAATTGCCAGAATTATCGGTGGCGATGTTATCACCAAGGCTACGGTTATGTCAGCTTGCGAGCTGATTGATTTTGCAAATACACCTTGACATAATACAAATTAAAATGTATTATATACAGAAATTATGAAAAAACGAAAGGATATGAAATATCATGCAGATATATGAAGAGCTTGTTGCAAGAGGACTTATTGCACAGGTAACAGACGAGGAAAGAATAAGAGACCTTATCAATAACGGTAAGGCAGTTTTCTACATTGGCTTTGATCCCACAGCTGACTCTCTTCACGTCGGTCACTTTATGGCTCTTTGCCTTATGAAGAGACTTCAGATGGCAGGAAACAAGCCGGTTGCGCTTATCGGCGGCGGTACAGCTATGATCGGTGACCCTTCAGGCAGAAGTGATATGCGTCAGATGATGACAGTTGAAACAATTCAGCATAACTGTGACTGCTTTAAGGAGCAGATGAGTAAGTTTATAGATTTCTCTGAAGATAAGGCAATTATGGTTAACAATGCCGATTGGCTTCTTGACCTTAACTACATTGAGGTTCTCCGCGAGGTTGGTGCTTGCTTCAGCGTTAACCGTATGCTTTCAGCCGAATGCTATAAGCAGAGAATGGAAAAGGGACTTTCCTTCCTTGAATTTAACTATATGATTATGCAGAGCTATGACTTCTACGTGCTTTATCAGAAGTATGGCTGTAATCTTCAGTTCGGCGGCGACGATCAGTGGAGCAATATGCTCGGCGGTACTGAACTTATCAGAAGAAAGCTCGGTGAAGACGCTGCTGCGATGACAATTACGCTTCTTCTTAACTCCGAGGGCAAGAAGATGGGTAAAACACAGTCGGGTGCAGTATGGCTTGATCCTAAAAAGACAAGCCCCTTCGATTTCTACCAGTATTGGAGAAATGTTGATGATGCTGACGTTCTTAAGTGCATCAGAATGCTCACCTTCCTTCCTCTTGAAGAAATTGAGAAGATGGACTCATGGCAGGGCAGCGAGCTTAACAAAGCAAAGGAAATTCTTGCTTTTGAGCTTACAAAGCTTGTTCACGGTGAGGAAGAAGCAAACAAGGCTCAGGAGGGTGCAAGAGCACTTTTCTCAGGTGCAGGAAATACCGAAAATATGCCCACTACGGTTCTTTCTGATGCTGATTTTGCTGACGGAGAAATCAGCCTTATTGATATGATGCTTAAGGCTGAAATTATCAAGTCACGCGGTGAAGGCAGACGCCTCATTGAGCAGGGCGGTGTAGCTGTTGATGATGAAAAGGCAAAAACTGCTTTTGATATGATTAACAAGGACGCTTTCTCAAAGGGTCACGTAATTGTTAAAAAAGGTAAGAAAATTTTTGTTAAATTTGTAATTGAATAAAAAATGATAAAGCCGGCTTTGGATAAACCATAGTCGGCTTTGTTGGAATAGGAGTGACTTATGAAGAACTACCCCAATCCGTTTATTCCCGAAAGGGCAGACCCTTACATAACAAAGGGTAGTGACGGCTATTATTATTTCACTGCTTCTTATCCTGCTTTTCACGATGAATTTCACGGATATGACAGAATTGCTTTAAGAAGAAGTAAAAACGTCGAAGGGTTAAGAAATGCCGAAGAAAAAACGGTGTGGCTTGCTCATAAAGAGGGTATTATGTCAAGGCATATATGGGCTCCCGAATTACATGAAATTGACGGTAAATGGTATGTTTTCTTTGCCGCAGGAAACAGCGATGATAAGTGGCATATCCGTCCGTATGTGTTGATGTGTAACGGAACGGACCCTATAAATGATACGTGGGAGGAAAAAGGCAAGGCTCAGCCTGCTGATGGTGATGATATTTCCTTCAATAGCTTTTCACTCGATATGACTTACTTTGAGCATAATAGTAAGCATTATCTTATCTGGGCAGAGATAATCGGCGCATCATCTCTTTTTATGGCAGAGATTAATCCCGACTCTCCCTGGAAGTTGATCTCACAGCCCATACTTCTGAGTAAGCCTGAATATGATTGGGAAAAGGTTCGCTTTTCCGTTAATGAGGGTGCCAGCGTGCTTAAGGGTGAGGATAAAATCTTTGTATTCTTTTCTGCTTCGGGTACGGGCGCAGAATATTGTATGGGATATCTCTGGGCGGATAATGCTGCTGATTTGATGGATATAACATCATGGCACAAAACAACAGAGCCTGTGCTTTCAACGAAGGATTTAATCGGCGAGGCAGGTCCGGGTCACAACAGCTTTGTTTATGATGAAGAGGGTAGCCTGCTTCTTGTTTATCACGCACGCCCCGAAAGTCACTTTGATAAAAGCTGTGGCACATATGACGATGAACCGCTTTATGACCCCTGTCGTCATGCAAGAATCAAACATGTTAAGTTTGATGAAAAGGGCTTTCCTGTAATATTATAAAGAAAAGCGGTCTGTTGCGAGCAGCAGACCGTAATTTTTATTTGTATTAGTCAGCCTTCGTTTCACCGTAGATGAATCCGGGCATCATTTTCAGCTTGAACAGATTCATTTTATGCAGACGGTCAATTCTCTGCTTTGTTGCTTCGTCATCAATTTCTCCGGTTCTTATATATCTGTCAAGCACCGCGTAGGTGAAGCCGAGGTTATCCTCGTCGGTTTTACCGCACAGTCCGTCGCTGGGAACTTTTTTAACAAGCTCCTCCGGAAGTCCGAGAACTGTGCCGATTTCAAGAATTTCCTGAACGGTGAGGTTGCAAAGGGGACTGAAATCACCTGCAGCATCTCCGTAGCGTGTTGAGTATCCGACCCAATCCTCGGAAAGGTTGCATGTATTTGCAACTCTGCCGTTGCAACACTGGGAAACCGCATAAACAACTGACATTCTTATTCTCGGTGAAAGGTTTACTTTTGCCTGAGTTGAAAGCTCAATTTTCCCTTCAAACTGACTGAGCACACCGTCTACCGCATCCTTGATATTTATTTCATAGCTTTTTATACCAAGGTGTTCAACAAGAAGTCTTGAATAGGAAATATCACTTTGCTCACCGCAGGGCATAAGAACTCCTATAACTCTTTCTTTACCAAGGGCTTCAACGCAAAGTGCGGCAACAACGGAGCTGTCCTTGCCTCCTGAAATTCCAAGCACGGCATTACAGCCTTTTCCGTTTTCTTCAAAAAAATTTCTTATCCATTGAACGCAGTCGTTCTTAACCTTTAAAGCGTCAAACATAATATTTCTCCTTTATATAATATTTATCAGGCAAGATTTCATCACCTCGAGAGCTGCACTGTGGGTTTCGGGTGTTACACCGGCACAGCAAGAGGAGTCAACGGTGATTTCGCATTCTGTGTTGTATGCTCTTATTGTAAGCGCGTTTGAAATAACGCATATATCGGTGCATATACCGATAAGCTCAACCGAAAGCTCATCATCCTTGTATTTTTCCTTTATTGTTTCTGCAAGCTTCTGAGAGCCGAAGGTTGCCTTTTCGATTACGGTGAAATTTTTCCCTTGGAGGGACTTTTCAATTTTATTATTAAGTCTCCAACCGTTTGTTCCCTTTATGCAATGCGGTACAGGGAGTTTTTTACCCTCTTGCGTGCTAAGATAATTTTCTTCATGGGTATCTAGTGTGATAAAAATATCTCCATTAAAACTATTTATTTTATTACAAGCATTGTCGATTATGGATACAGCTTCTTTTGTGCCGAGAGCTCCATCGACAAAGTCATTCTGCATATCGACAACAATCAATATTTTCTTCATAAAAGTTACTCACCTCAATTTATTTTATCCTGCAAAATATAACGTGTCAACAATTTAAAGTAAAATATACAAATTTATTATTTACAGTTGATTTTTGCTGCAATTTTTTTTATAATATAAAGCAAGAAACATAAAACAAAGGAGAAATAACAATGAACGAAAACGTAACAATTTTTACACATCCGCTTATCCAGCATAAGCTCTCAATCCTCCGCGATAAAAATACCTCATCAAAAGATTTCCGCGCTCTTGTTCACGAGATTGCTATGCTTATGTGCTATGAAGCTACACGTGACCTTCCTCTTGAGGAAGTTGAGATCGAAACACCGATCTGCAAAACTACAGCAAAGCATATTTCCGGTAAGAAGCTCGCTGTTGTTCCTATACTTCGTGCAGGTCTTGGTATGGTTGATGCCATAAGTGAGCTTATTCCTTCTGTGAGAATAGGTCATATAGGTCTTTACCGTGATGAAGAGACTCTTAAGCCTGTTGAATATTACTGTAAGCTTCCTAAGGATATCAGTGAAAGAGACGTTATTGTTGTTGATCCTATGCTTGCTACCGGCGGATCAGCCATTGATGCTGTTTCACAGATTAAGCTTCGCAATCCGAGATCTATCCGTTTTATGGGTATTATTGCTGCCCCCGAGGGAATCGAAGCCTTTACAAAGGCTCATCCCGATGTCAAAATTTACTGTGCCGCTCTTGATGAAAAGCTTAATGAGGTCGGTTATATTGTTCCGGGCCTCGGTGATGCCGGCGACAGAATTTTCGGTACAAAATAATTGAAAAACATCTTGACAAAAGCCGCGTTTAATGATAAAATATCACTCAATATTACTAAATGCGTTGACGAAATTATGATTTGTCTGTCGTGCTTTCAGAGAATCGGTGGTTGGTGCAAACCGATACACAATGACAATTCAGTCTCATTTCCGAGCAGGGTCATTGAAGGCTTTTGTTGTGTAGGTGACCACGGATGCCCCGTTATCATGGCTAAAGGCTTTGTTGAGTCTTGAAGTGACTGTAAAACAGTAAACAAGGTGGTACCGCGGATTTATTCGTCCTTGAAATTACGCAAGTAGTTTCAAGGGCGTTTTTTGGTAATCAGTAAATTATCCGAGAAGGAGTAAATGAATATGAAAAGAATATCTATTGCAGACATTACACTTAAAAAACTTTCAGAGGACAGAGAAGTATCCTTGCTTTTCCGTGAAAAGGCGGCAGTTGCGAATTGCGCTGATTCAATCGGTGCCGATGCTATTGAACTGCCTGCAGTAAAGTCTGTTCGAGAGGATTCTATTATATATAAGACATTGGCAAAGAATGTACAGAATGCAGTTCTTGCAATTCCTGTCGGCTTTGATAGTGAAGATGTGGCTATCAGCTGGGAGTGCATAAAGGGAGCTAAAAATCCCCGTCTTCAGGTTGAGCTTCCTGTGTCAACCATTCAGATGGAGTACACCTATCATATCAAGCAGTCTAAAATGCTTGAAAAAATCATAGAGCTTACAAAAGCTGCAAAGGCTCTTTGTGATGATGTTGAATTTTCAGCCCTTGACGCTACAAGAGCAGATGAGGACTTCCTTGTTTCCGCAGTAACTGAAGCGGTCAATAACGGTGCAACTGTTGTTACAATCTGTGATAATGCCGGCGCATCAACTCCTGATGAAATTGCCGCTATCGTCGCAAAGGTAAAGGAAAGTGTTTGTGTTCCTGTTTATGTTCAGGTATCTGACCGTATTAATATGGCGGTTGCATCCGCTTTTGCTTCAATTTTAAAGGGAGCTGACGGTCTTAAGAGTGCAATGGTTGGAAAGGATGCTCTTCTTGCAGGAGAAATTTCTGATGCTGTAAGAGCCTGCGCAACACAGCTTGGTGCAGAAATCAGCCTTGACAGTACCAAAATTCACGCAAATATTGATGATATGATTTCAGGTATTAGCCATGAAGCATATGAAATGGAAAAGGATATTAATTCAAAGAATAATATTCTTCTTGATTCTGATTCCTCTCTTGCTCAGGTTGCTCAGGCAGCTACTGTGCTTGGCTACGAGCTTTCCGACTCCGATGTAGGCAATGTATATAAGGAGCTTAAGCAGGTTTGTGAGAAAAAAGGAGCGTTAGGCTCAAGGGAGCTTGAGGCTCTTGTTGCAAGCTTTGCAATGCAGGCTCCGTCAACCTATCATTTTGAAACCTATACAACAACCAGCAGTAACGTATCAAGTGCTATGTCACAGGTTACTCTTAAGTGCAACAATGAGATTATCTGCGGTGTTAGTAACGGTGACGGTCCCATTGACTCAGCTTTCCGTGCGATTGAGCAATGCATTGGTCATCATTATGAGCTTGATGATTTTCAGGTTCAGTCTGTTACAGAAGGTAAAGAAGCTCTCGGCTCAGCTCTTGTAAGACTCCGCAACAACGGTAAGCTTTATTCAGGTAACGGTATTTCTACCGATATTGTTGCCGCGAGCATCAGAGCTTACATCAATGCTTTGAATAAAATAGTATTCGAGGAGGCATAATATGAAAATTGTATTTTCAACTAAAAATGTTAACCGTGCTTCCTTTCTTGATATCTGCCGTTATGCTTATGATTACGGTTTTGAAGGCTTTGAGACTTATGATGCAATAAAGGAAAGAAGCTCTCATCATGACAGCATTCTCAGGCGCGACCGTATTGCAGATGCCAAAAGAAAGCTTCTTAACAGAAATCTTTCTGTTTCCGCTTTACGTATGCCGGGAGCTGTTGAAAACGAAGAGACAACTGCTGAGCTTATCCGTAAATACGTGACAATGGCGGCAACCTCCGGTATTGACAATGTTATTGTCCGTGTCGAAAAGGAGGTTTCCTTTGATATTCTGGATGAAAAGCTTTCAGAAGCTATAAGTTATGCCGAGTCAGCGGATATAAATGTTTTATTTGAAACCGTCGGCTATCTTGCAAGAACCGAAAATGTAATCGGGATTATCAAACATTTTGCATCCTCTGCGGTTGGCGCTTCCTGGAATGTAAGAGGAACATATTTTGACGCCGGTGAAACTGCGGAAACTACAATCAAAAACCTCGGAGCATATATTAAGTATGTTCGTCTCGGAGATATGAAGGACGGAAAAACCGTTCTTATCGGTGAGGGTGATCTTGAGGTAGGAAAGTTGCTCAATGCACTTTCTTCGCTTAACTATGAAGGCTTTATCTGTGCTGCCTGGAATGAAGAAATCAGCGATGCAGATATAGTTCTTACGCACTTTACAAATTATATTTCAAGCCTTAACCGTGATAAAAAGACCTTTGACCACGCTTATTATAATCGTGATAAGACGGGCACATTTGTTTGGAAAAAGTACGATTTAATTGAAGCTACCTTCTCCGATGTTCTTGACACGATGGCTGATACATATCCCGATCAGTATGCCTTTAAGTATCCGACTCTTGATTATACAAGAACTTACGAGCAATTCCGTCGTGACGTTGACGAGTGTGCCGCTGCGCTTATTTCGTTAGGTGTAAAAGCAGGCGACCATGTGGCTGTGTGGGCAACCAATGTTCCGCAGTGGTTTATCACTTTCTGGGCTACAACCAAAATCGGCGCTGTTCTTGTTACCGTTAATACAGCCTATAAGATTCATGAGATAGAGTATCTTTTGAGACAGTCTGATACCCATACACTTGTTATGATTGAATACTGTAAGGATATCAACTATAAGGAGATAATTGAGGAGCTGTGTCCTGAGCTTAAGGAGCTTAAGCCGGGAACGCCGCTTTATTCGAAGAATCTTCCTTTCCTTCGTAATGTTGTAACCGTTGGCTTTTCAATGGACGGTTGTCTTACCTGGGATCAGATGCTTTCACGCTCTTCTCTCATTCCCCGCGAAGAGGTAAGAAGACGCGCCTCTCTTGTAAAACCCGAGGACGTATGTAATATGCAGTACACTTCAGGTACAACAGGCTTCCCCAAGGGTGTAATGCTTACACACCGCAATATTGTTAACAACGGTAAAACTATAGGTGACAGAATGGATCTCTCTACGGCTGACCGTATGATGATTCAGGTACCGATGTTCCATTGCTTTGGTATGGTTCTTTCCATGACATCTATTATGACTCATGGCGGTACGCTTTGTCCTATTCCTTATTTCTCACCGAAGTCATCACTTGCATGCGTAAACGATGAAAGAATAACCTGCTTTAACGGTGTTCCTACTATGTTTATTGCAATGTTCAATCATCCTGACTTCTCTAAAACAGATTTCTCTTATATGAGAACAGGTATAATGGCAGGAGCAAACTGTCCTGCAGACCTTATGCGCCGTGCATCGGTAGAAATGAATATGAGAGAAATTATTTCGGTTTACGGTCAGACAGAGGCTTCTCCCGGCTGCACAATGGGCGAGGTTAACGAGGACCTTGACCACCGTGTTGAAACTGTCGGCAGCGCCTTCCCCGGTGTTGAATGTAAGATTATTGATCCTGAAACCGGCGATGAGCTTCCCGACGGAGAAAGCGGAGAGTTTGTTGCCCGTGGCTTTAATATAATGAAGGGCTACTACAAAATGCCTGAAGCAACTGCTCAGGCTATCGATGCAGAAGGCTGGCTTCATTCCGGTGACATTTGTATGAGAACTTCTGACGGCTACTATAAGGTAACAGGTAGACTTAAGGATATGATTATCCGCGGCGGTGAAAATCTTTATCCCCGTGAGATTGAAGAGTTCTATCTCACTAATCCTAAAGTCCGTGATGTTCAGGTAGTAGGTGTTCCTGATGAGCGATACGGTGAAGAATGCTGTGCGTGGATAATTCTTCATAAAGGCGAGAGCGCTGATGAAACCGAAATGAGAGAATACGGAAATGCTTCAATAGCAAGACATAAGGTTCCCAGATACTTTATGTTTGTTGATGAATTCCCGATGAATGCTGCAGGTAAAATTCTCAAGTATAAAATGCGTGACATTTCTGCAGAAAAATTAGGCTTAAGTAAATAAACATATCTTTTCCATTAAGGTATAAACCCGATGAAAAAATATAATATCATTGATTGTCACTGTCATATTTATCCTGACGCGATTGTCGGTAAGGCTGTTGAAGCTATTGAAGGCTTTTATGATTATCGTTACAAGGGCTTTGACGGAAAAAAAGAAACGATGCTGAAAAACGGCAACAGCGCCGGAGTGGATCACTATATTGTTTTCTCCGTTGCTACAACGCCGCATCAGGTTCACTCAATAAACAGTTTTATATCAGACTGCGTAAAAAACAGCGGCGGTGTGTTTACCGGCCTCGGAACGCTTCATCCTTATTCAGATACTCTTCGTGATGATTTTGAAGAGCTGATTTCTTTGGGACTTAAGGGCGTAAAGCTTCATCCGGATTTTCAGAAAATTCCAATTGACGATGAAAGATGTCAGGAGATATACCGACTTTGCAGCCAAAGGGTTCCGGTTCTTTTGCACACAGGGGATTACCGCTATGATTATTCTAATCCCGAACGTATGAGACTTGTACTCGAAAAATTTCCTGACTGTACTTTTATAGGAGCTCATTTCGGTGGTTGGTCTGTCTGGGAGGAGGCTGTAAAAAAGCTTTCTCCTTACAGAAATTTTTATGTTGATACGTCCTCATCTCTGAGTGATATATCCACTGAAACTGCACGGGAGCTTATCAGATGCTATACTCCTGACAGGATTCTTTACGGTACTGATTTTCCTCTCGGAGACAGTGCAAAAGAAATCAGTCTGGTGAAAAAAGCGGTTACTGATGAAGCGGCTCTTGAAAAAATTTTTTATCGTAACGCATCGGAACTTTTTGACATAAAATTATGAAATAAATTTATAAAACATATTGACTTTATCTGTTCAAAGTGCTATAATTCGTTACAAATTAAATATTAAAAGCTATGACGAAGACGGACGATACCAAGTTTTTCAGAGAGCCGACGGTGCTGTGAGTCGGTAAACAAAGTTTCATTTCCTATCACTTCCGAGCTGAAGGCCCGAACGTTTAATTTGAATCAGTAGACGCTTTCCGTGATTGCTGCGTTAATGCATAGAGCTTGTTGGAGCTTGAGGTGGCGATTTTTATCGCAATTTGAGTGGTACCGCGGGTTACTTGAAAGTATCTCGTCTCAAAGATTTTCTTTGAGGCGAGTTTTGTTTTTATTACCCCCTCAAAGCTTAAAGCTATAAAGAAAGGTTGGAAAAAAACATGGAAAATTTAAACAAGCGACTTAAGGATGTAGCTTCCAGAATTAAAGAAATGCGAGAAATTGCAGGTTATACCGAAGCTGAAATGGCTAAAAAAACCGATGTTACTCTGGAGGAATATTTTCAGTACGAACAGGGAGAAGCAGATTTCCCTTTTACATTTATACATAAGTGTGCAAAGGCTTTTTCTATTGATATGACCGATTTACTTGAAGGTAACAGTGCTCATCTTTCGTCTTATGCTGTTACAAGAAAGGGCGAGGGCAAAATCACCTCTAAAAAGGTGGGTATCGAAATCAATAATCTTGCTCCTCTTTTCCGTAAAAAGCTTGCAGAGCCTTATTTTGCTAAGTATGAATATAAGCCTGAGCTTCAGGATAAGCCTATCGAAACCACAACTCACACAGGTCACGAATTCGATTTTGTTCTTTCAGGTAAGCTTAAGGTAAGAATAGGTGATAATACTGAGATTCTCTCAGAGGGTGACAGTATTTACTACAGAAGCTCAACACCTCACGGTATGATAGCTGTTGAAGGGGAGGACTGTACCTTCCTTGCGGTTGTTATCGCAGGTGATGATACCGGTAGTGCTGCTATTGAAAAAGCTTTCCACTCAGCTGTTAAATCAGAGCATGATCTTGTTGTGAAGGAATTTATAGATACAGAAGAAGATGAAAGCGGCGTTCTTAAAAACATCAGCTTTAAAAATGAGGATCGCTTTAATTTCGGCTTTGATGTTATTGATGCTGTTGCTGATAAATATCCCGATAAGCTTGCTCTTCTTCATATCTCACGGGACAAAACCGAGAGAAGATTCACATATAATGACATCAAAAAGGAGTCTGCTCGTGCAGCCAACTATTTCAAAAGTCTTGGTATTACAAAGGGCGACAGAGTAATGCTCGTGCTTAAGAGACACTACCAGTTCTGGATTTGTGCTCTTGCACTTCATAAGCTTGGAGCTGTAATGATTCCTGCTACAAATCAGCTTGTTGAACACGATTTTGATTATCGTTTCAAAGCTGCAGGTGTAAAAGCAATTCTTTGCACCGCTGACGGCAATACGTCAGATCATGTAGATAAGGCTGCCGAGACCTACGGTGAGCTTGAGCATAAAATCATTGTTAACGGTGAAAAGGAAGGTTGGCACTGCTTCGATACTGAATATAAGCTTTTCAGAAGTATTTTCGAAAGAGAAGCAGATACAGCTTGCGGTGATGACCCGGTGCTTATGTTCTTTACATCAGGTACAACAGGCTATCCTAAAATTGCATCCCATTCACATAAATATGCTCTCGGTCATTTCACTACAGCCAAGTATTGGCATTCAATTGAGCCCACAGATCTTCATCTTACAATTTCTGATACCGGTTGGGGCAAGGCTCTCTGGGGTAAATTCTATGGTCAGTGGATGTGTGAGGCTGCAGTATTCGCTTATGACTTTGACCGCTTTGATGCATCGGATATTCTTCCTATGTTTAAAAAGTATAATATCACAACCTTCTGTGCACCTCCTACGATGTACAGAATGCTGATAAAAGAAGACCTTTCAAGGTTTGATCTTTCTTCAATCAGATATGCAACAACAGCCGGTGAGGCTCTCAATCCAGAGGTTTACTTCCAGTTTGAAAAGGCAACCGGGCTGTCAATCATGGAAGGTTTCGGTCAGACAGAGACAACCCTTACTGTTGCAAACCTTGTAGGTACAAAGAATAAGGTCGGCGCAATGGGTAAGCCTGTTCCCGGTTATGATATTGTTATTGTTGATCCGGACGGAAATCCCTGTCCTGTTGGTGAAACCGGTGAAATTTGCATCAGAACAGACAAAAAAATTCCTTGCGGTCTTTTCAAGGGCTATTACAGAGATGCTGAAAAAACATCCGAGGTATGGCACGACGGTATGTATCACACCGGTGATACTGCATGGCAGGATGAAGAGGGTTATTTCTGGTATGTAAGCCGTATTGATGATGTTATCAAGTCTTCAGGCTACCGTATAGGACCTTTTGAAATTGAAAACGTTATTATGGAGCTTCCTTATGTTCTTGAATGCGGTGTTTCAGCGGCTCCTGACGAAATCAGAGGCCAGGTTGTAAAGGCAAGTATTGTTCTTACAAAGGGAACAGAGCCTTCAGAGGAGCTTAAAAAGGAAATTCAGAATTACGTTAAGACGAATACCGCTCCTTATAAGTATCCCAGAATCGTTGTTTTCAGGGATGAGCTGCCTAAGACAATCAGCGGTAAGATTCAGAGAAATAAGCTTTAATAATAATAAAATTTATTGTGTAAATTGTTGCAAAAACTCAGATGTTGTTTTATAATACTCGAGTATCGTTTTTAGAAAGGGGAATATCGGTGAAGCGACTTACTCTTTTTGCAGGTCATTACGGAAGCGGTAAAACCAATATAGCCGTAAACTATGCAATGATGCTTAAAAAGCAGGGCTTTGATGTTGTGGTTGCAGATCTTGATATAGTAAATCCTTATTTCCGCACCAAGGACAGTGAGGACGAGCTAAAGAAGATGGATATTGAGCTTATAAGTTCACAGTTTGCTAATTCCAATCTTGATCTTCCTTCGCTGCCTCAGGAAATGTACCGAACAGTACAGGATAAAAGCAAATATGCCGTTATGGATATCGGCGGTGACGATGCCGGTGCTGTGGCTCTCGGTAGATTTGCTCCCTTTATCAAGGACGAAAACAATTATGATATGGTTTTTGTTGTCAACTTTTTTCGTCCTCTTTCGCGGACAGCTGAAGAGGCCTTTGAGATAATGAAGGAGATTGAAGCTGCTTCAAAGTTGAAATTTACTTCAATAGTAAACAATTCAAATCTCGGTGATCTCACAACGGTCAAAGATATTCTCTCAACGGAAACGGAAGCGGAGAAGCTTGTTGCTTTAAGCGGTTTGCCTTTGAAAATGACAAGCGTAAAAGAAAGCTTATATAACGAGCTTAATGACAAGACAAATAATTTATTTTGCCTTGCTTTGCAAAATAAAATCTTTTAAAAACGGAGGAGCTTTATGGCAAAGGTAACATTTAAAACTGATTCATGCAAAGGCTGTGGTCTTTGTGTGGAAGTCTGTCCTAAGAAGATTCTTGTAATCGCAAAGGACAAAATTAACGCCAAGGGACATTCGCCTGCCGAAATGACTGACGAAAGCAAATGCATCGGTTGTGCTTTTTGCGCAACTATGTGTCCGGACTGTATAATCAAGGTTGAAAAGTGAGGGTAAAAAAATGGCAGAAAAAGTACTCATGAAGGGTAATGAAGCTATTGCGGAAGCTGCTATTCTTGCAGGCTGCCGTCACTACTTCGGATATCCTATCACACCGCAGACAGAAATTGCGGCTTATATGGCAAAGAAAATGCCTAAAATCGGCGGTTGCTTCCTTCAGGCTGAAAGTGAAGTTGCTGCTATAAATATGGTTTACGGCGTTGCCGGTACCGGTAAAAGGGTTATGACATCATCCTCAAGCCCCGGAATTTCACTTAAGGCTGAAGGTCTTTCTTATATGGCAGGTAGTGACCTTCCCTGTCTTGTAGTTAATATTCAGCGTGGCGGTCCCGGTCTTGGCGGTATTCAGCCTTCTCAAGCAGACTATTTCCAGGCAACAAAGGGCTGCGGTCATGGTGACTACAGAATGATCGTTCTTGCTCCTTCCTCAGTTCAGGAAATGGCAAGCCTTACAATCAAGGGCTTTGATCTTGCCGACAAGTACAGAATGACTTCAATGATTCTTGCTGACGGTACACTTGGCCAGATGATGGAGCCTGTTTCACTTGAAGAGGCTGTTATTAACGATTATGATAAGTCGTGGGCTGTTACAGGTACTGAAATGAAGAGAAAGAAGAATCTTATCAATTCTCTTTCCCTTGTTCCCGAAGAACTTGAAAAGCTTAATTTTGAAAGATATGAGAAGTATAAGCTCGTTGAAGAAAACGAGGTTATGTACGAAGAATATATGATGGATGACGCCGAGGTTTGCGTATGTGCTTTTGGTATCACAGCTAGAATTGCTAAAAACGCTATCGCAATGGCTCGTGCACAGGGCATTAAAGCAGGTCTTATCCGTCCTATCACACTCTGGCCCTTCCCTGAAAAGGTGCTTGAAGAGGCTGCAGATAAGGTAAAAGGCTTTGTTTGCGTTGAAATGTCAATGGGCCAAATGATCGAAGATGTGAAGCTTGCAACAAAGTGTAAGAAACCCGTTTCACTCTGTAACAGAGTAGGCGGTATGATTCCTTCACCTGAGCAGGTGCTTGAAAAGATTATTGATGCTGATAAAGGAGGTAATGAATAATGGTAGTTTTTGACAAACCAAAATCACTTGCTGATGTACCCTTACATTACTGTCCCGGCTGTACACACGGTATTATACACCGTCTTGTAGCCGAAACTATCGATGAGCTTGGTATTGAAGGCAGAACAATAGGCGTTGCTCCTGTTGGCTGCAGTGTTCTTGCTTATAATTACTTTAATTGCGATATGGTTGAGGCTGCTCACGGCAGAGCTCCCGCAGTGGCAACGGGTCTTAAGCGTTCCGATCCTGAGAAGCACGTTGTTTTCACTTATCAGGGTGACGGTGACCTTGCTTCAATCGGTATGGCTGAAACTGTTCATGCCGCTGCAAGAAATGAAAATATTACAATCATCTTTGTAAATAATGCCATTTACGGTATGACCGGCGGTCAGATGGCACCTACATCACTTCCCGGTCAGGTTACACAGACTTCACCTTACGGCAGAGATACTAACCATTGCGGTTTTCCCGTTAAGGTTTCAGAAATGCTTTCACAGCTTGACGGTGCAGGATATATTGAAAGAGTTGCAGTCAATAATGTTAAGAATGTCAGAAATGCAAAGAAGGCAATAAAAAAGGCATTCCAGAATCAGCTTGACGGCAAGGGCTTTTCACTTATCGAGGTTGTTTCAACCTGTCCCACAAACTGGGGTATGACTCCTGTTGATGCTCTTAAGTGGGTTGAAGAGAAGATGATTCCTTATTATCCTCTCGGAGTATACAAGGACAGAGACGCTGAAAGTAAGGAGGAAGCATAATGAGCACAAAACAGATTTTAATTGCAGGCTTCGGCGGTCAGGGTGTTCTTTTTGCCGGTAAGCTTATAGCTTATAAGGGACTTATTGCTGAAAAGCAGGTTTCCTGGCTTCCTTCATACGGCCCTGAAATGCGTGGCGGTACAGCTAACTGCAGCGTTATCATCAGTGATTTACCTGTTGGTTCACCTATCATTTCAAATCCTGATGTACTTGTTGCAATGAACCTTCCTTCACTTAAAAAATATGAGAATGATGTTGTTTCAGGCGGTATTATCATCGTTGATTCAAGCCTTATTGCTGAAAAGGTACAGCGTGACGATGTAACTGTTTATTATGTACCTGCGACAAAAATGGCAAAGGATGAAGGATTTGCGACTCTTGCAAATATGATTCTTATGGGTAAGCTTATGAAGGCTTGTGACTATATCGGTTTCGACGGTGTCGAAGCTGCCGTTTCAAAGGTTGTTCCTCCTAAAAAGGCAAATCTCATTGATGTAAATCTTAAGGCTATTAAGGCCGGTTATGATTTTGAATAATTTAAGAGGTGTTTCAAATGGATATTAAGATTACAAAAACAACTACTCCTAAGGCAAAGCCTCAGAAGGGCGAAAAGCTCGGCTTCGGACATATTTTCACAGACCATATGTTCGTAATGAATTATACAGAGGGCAAGGGCTGGCACGATGCAAGAATTGAGCCCTATGCAAATATTTCTCTTGCTCCCTCCGCAATGGTGTTCCATTACGGTCAGGAAATGTTTGAGGGTCTTAAAGCATACCGAGGTGCAGACGATTCAATTTATCTTTTCCGCCCCAATATGAACGCAAAAAGAGCAAATGCTTCAAACGAAAGACTCTGCATTCCCGAAATCCCCGAGGATATGTTTGTTGATGCTGTTAAGACTCTTGTTGATATTGACAGAGATTGGGTTCCTTCCGACGAAGGTACATCGCTCTATATCCGTCCTTTTGTAATTGCAACTGATGAGTTCCTCGGCGTTGCTCCCTCAAAGACCTATCTCTTTATGATCATTCTTTCACCCTCAGGTGCTTATTATGAAAGCGGTCTTGCTCCTGTTGGTATCTGGATTGAAGACGACTACGTAAGAGCTGTAAAAGGCGGTATGGGCTTTGCAAAGACCGGCGGTAATTACGCTGCTTCTCTTATTGCTCAGGTTAAGGCTCACGATGCAGGTTATTCACAGGTGCTCTGGCTTGATGGCGTTGAAAGAAAGTACATTGAAGAAGTTGGCGCTATGAACATTATGTTCAAGATCAACGGCAAGATTGTTACACCTGCTCTCAACGGCAGTATCCTTCCCGGTATCACACGTAACTCTATTATCAATGTTTGCAAGGCTTGGGGCTATGAGGTTGAAGAAAGACGCGTAAGCGTTGACGAGCTTGTTGAGGCTGCAAAGAACGGCACTCTTGAAGAGGTTTGGGGTACAGGTACAGCAGCTGTTGTTTCTCCTGTCGGTAAGCTTCGTTATATGGACGACGTTATGACAATCGGTGACGGCGGAATCGGTGAGCTTACACAGAAGCTTTACGATGAACTTACCGGTATCCAGTGGGGCAAGAGAGAAGATCCCTACGGCTGGAGAGTTACTGTTTAATAAATAACTGATGAAATCGGTATTTTTCCTTTCATAAGGAAGAATACCGATTATTTTTTTGTATATTTATCCGTTTGAAATGAAAAATATTCAAAATAAATAGAAAAGTATTGACTTTTATGCAAATTAATGTATAATCTATTCTATTATATTATTTTAGCGGAGAGTTTTATGATTAAGGTTTTTATTGACGGCCAGGCAGGCACAACGGGTTTACAACTTAAAAACAAGCTTATGAATCATCCATATGTTCAGCTTACAGAAATAAGCGAAAGCAAACGTAAAGATACAGCGGAAAGACAAAGGCTGATGAATGAATCGGATGTTGTTTTTCTTTGTCTTCCTGATGCGGCGGCTATGGAGGCGGTTAATCTTGTAACAAATCCTGATACGGTAGTTATAGATGCAAGTACAGCACACAGAACTGCTGACGGATGGGTTTACGGTCTTCCTGAATTATCGGAGCTTTACAGGGATAACATAAAAAATTCAAAAAGGATAGCAAATCCCGGCTGTCATGCGACAGGCTTTATTTCTCTTATTTATCCGCTTATAGTCTCCGGCATTATGCCCTCGTCTTATCCTGTTACGGCACACAGTATAACCGGTTACAGCGGCGGAGGAAACAAAATGATAGGGGAGTATGAATGTACTGAACGTCCTGTTGAGTATGGTTCGCCGAGACAGTACGGTCTTACGCAAATGCATAAGCATTTACCTGAAATGAAGAAAATCACGGGACTGGATTTTGAACCTGTTTTCAATCCGATTGTCAGTGATTATTATTGCGGAATGGCAGTAAGCGTTCCTGTTCATACGTCATTACTGAACAAAAAGCTGTCAACAGAAGAGCTTTACGCCTTTTATAAAAATTATTATGTGGATTCATATTTTATTTCGGTTAAAAAAACTCCCGAAAGCGGTTTTATATCGCCTGTGGGTCTTGAAGGTACAAACGAGCTTATAATATATATCGGCGGCAACGATGAGCGAGTAACACTTACCGCAGTTTTTGATAATCTCGGCAAAGGTGCATCCTCTGCAGCGGTGCAGAATATGAACATCGCCATGGGTATTGATGAAAAAACAGCATTAGTCTGACCGATAATCGGAGGTAGTATTATGAAATATATTGAAGGCGGCGTTACAGCCGCAAAGGGTTTTATTGCATCAGGTATACATTGCGGTATAAGAAAAAATCAAAGCAAAAAGGATCTCGCAATGATAAAAAGTGAGGTTAAAGCTTCAGCGGCAGCAGTTTATACGCAAAATAAGGTTTACGGTGCACCGATAACCGTTACAAGAAATAACCTTGCTGATGGTTATGCTCAGGCAGTTATTGTAAACAGCGGCAATGCAAATACCTGCAACAGCGACGGTGTAGAGAAAGCGGAAATGATGTGTGATATTGCATCGGCAGCTATGGTTGTTGACAAAAGCGATATTATAGTTGCTTCAACAGGTGTTATCGGTATGAGCCTTGATATAAAGCCTATTGCCGATCATGCTGAACAACTTGCTTCACAGTTGTCCGCTGACGGAGGCAACGATGCTGCTCATGCAATTATGACAACGGATACAGTTCCGAAGGAATGTGCTGTTCAATTTGAATTAGGCGGAAAACCCGTGACTCTCGGAGCTTGCTGCAAGGGTTCGGGTATGATTCATCCAAATATGGCAACAATGCTTTGTTTTATGACGACGGACTGTAAAATAAGTCCCGTTATGCTTCAGAAGGCTTTGAGCGATACGGTTAAGGATACCTTCAATATGATTTCCGTTGACGGCGATACATCAACTAATGATATGGTATGTATTATGGCAAACGGTTTTGCGGAAAATGATGAAATTACCGAAATCGGTGCTGATTACGAAACCTTCAAAACCGCCCTTAAAGAGGTTTCTGTAAAGCTTTCGCGTCTTATTGCCGGAGACGGTGAGGGTGCTCAAAGGCTTCTTGAATGTACGGTGACGGGTGCCCCTGATGAAATCACGGCAAAGAAAATCGCTAAGTCGATTATCTGCTCTTCTCTTGTGAAAACTGCTATGTTCGGTGCTGATGCAAACTGGGGCAGAATCCTTTGTGCTATCGGATACACCGAGGGTGATTTCAGTATTGAGACCATCGATGTTTTTCTCTCATCCTGCAAAGGCAAGGTAAAGGTTTGTGAAAACGGTTTCGGTATTGAGTTTTCCGAGGATAAAGCAAAAGAGATTCTCCTTGAAAGTGAAATCGTTCTTACGGTTTGTATGAACCAGGGTGACTTTGATGCAACAGCCTGGGGTTGTGATCTTACCTACGATTATGTAAAGATTAACGGCGATTACCGTACATAAGAGGTGCACAAATGGAAGAAAAAATTATAATCAGTGATGAAATGAAGGCACAGGTGCTAACGGCGGCCCTGCCTTATATTCAGAAATACTACGGAAAAACCGTTGTTGTTAAATATGGCGGAAATGCTATGATAAATCCTGAGCTTAAGCAGGCTGTTATGAGTGACATAATACTGCTCACCCTTGTCGGGATTAAAATTGTGCTTATTCACGGAGGCGGTCCGGAAATCAGCAGTATGCTTAAAAAGCTTGGTATAGAATCAAAATTTGTAAACGGCTTGCGGTATACTGATAAAGAAACAGCAGAAGTTGTACAGATGGTGCTTGCCGGAAAAACGAACAAAGATCTCGTTTCTCTTGTCGAACGTTGCGGCGGTAAAGCGGTAGGTCTTTGCGGTATTGACGGAGCTATGATAAAAGCAAAGCCGATGGAGGATGATTTTGATTACGGTTTTGTTGGAGATATTACAGATATAGATCCCAGGCCTATTGAAAAGGTTCTGCAGGAAGGTTATATTCCCGTAATTGCTACTGTCGGTATTGATGATGACGGTCAGGTTTATAACATCAATGCAGATACTGCGGCGGCTGAAATTGCAGCAGCCCTTAACGCTGAAAATATTATAACTCTTTCGGACATCCCGGGACTGTTAAGAGATGTTAACGATTCTACAACTCTTATATCTGAAATCCATGTTGATGAAGTGACATCTCTTATTGAGAGCGGAATTATCTCAGGCGGAATGATACCTAAAATGAAAAGCTGTGAAAAGGCTGTGAGAAGCGGTGTGAAAAAGGCTGTAATGATTGACGGCAGAATACCTCATTCAATCCTTATTGAAATGTTTTCTGATGAAGGTATCGGTACTCTTATGACAAAGTGAGGCAAAGTTATGAGTAATTATGAAAAAATACAAGCGACAGACAAAGCTTATGTTGCAAATACCTACGGTCGCTTTCCCGTTGCAATTAAAAAGGGAAAGGGCGCTGTCTGCTATGACTTTGACGGTAAAAAATATATCGATTTTTCAAGCGGCATCGGTGTTAATTCTCTTGGCTTTTGCGATGACGGATGGATAAAAGCGGTGACCGGACAATTAAGTACCCTGCAACACATATCCAATTTATACTACACCTCACCCTGTGCTGAAGCGGCAAAGATCCTTTGTGAAAAAACCGGGATGAAAAAAGTTTTTTTTTCAAACAGCGGTGCTGAAAGCAACGAGGGTGCAATCAAATGTGCCCGTAAGTACAGCTTTATGAATTACGGCGAAGGAAGAAACAAAATTATCACTCTTAATAATTCTTTTCACGGCAGAACGGTAACCACCCTTGCTGCAACGGGTCAGGACGTTTTTCATAATTTCTTCTTTCCTTTTACACAGGGCTTTGAATTTGCTCCCGCAAATGATATTGACGCTTTGAAAATCGCTTTGGAAGACAGTTCTGTGTGCGCCTTGATGATTGAGCTTATTCAGGGAGAGGGCGGTGTGATGCCGCTTGATAAGGCTTTTGTAAAAGAAGCTGAAAAGCTCTGTAAAGAAAAGGATATCCTGCTTATTGTTGATGAAGTGCAGACCGGTATCGGAAGAACGGGTAAGCTTTTTGCTTTTCAGCAGTATGACATAACTCCCGATATAGTAACAACGGCAAAAGGAATAGGCGGAGGTCTTCCTCTCGGGTGCGTAATCTTCGGTGAAAAGACAGAAAAAGTGCTTGAGGCAGGAGATCACGCAACCACCTTCGGCGGTAATCCCGTTGCAACAGCCGGTGCAAAGTATATACTCGAGAAAATGAATGATGATTTTCTCGCTGAGGTTGAGTCAAAGGGCAATTATATAAAAGATAAGCTTACGAAAATGCCTCATGTTATTGCCTGTGACGGTATGGGGCTTATGATTGGAGTCCGACTTGACAACAGCATAAAATCTGCCGATGTTGTGAAAAAAGGTATAGATAACGGTGTACTTACTTTAACTGCAAAAGCAAAGCTGCGTTTACTTCCTCCTTTAACAATTTCCTACAAGGAGATTAATGAAGGACTTTCGGCAATCGCAAAGACTCTTGATGAAATATAATATAAGATGAGCTGTAAAAACATGGGTTTTAACAGCTCATTTTTTCTTGCATGCATAGTTTTAACTGTATACGCATAGTAATTAGCGTAACATTTTACAAAGAGGACGGATGACATGACAAGTATTTATAATTCTATTGCACAGCGTACAAAGGGAGATATCTATATCGGAATAGTCGGACCTGTCAGAACCGGTAAATCCACCTTTATTAAAAAGTTTATGGATAATCTCGTTATACCAAACATTGAAAATCAGGCTGAAAGAGAGCGTGCAACCGATGAGTTGCCGCAATCTGCGTCGGGCAAAACCATTATGACAACCGAGCCTAAATTTGTTCCCGAAAAAGCAGTAAGTATAACAGTTGATGATTCGGCTGAATTCAGAGTCAGACTTATTGATTGTGTAGGCTATGTTATTCCCGGAAGTCTTGGTTACATAGAGAACGGAAATGCGAGAATGGTGAAAACACCTTGGCTTGAAAAAGAAATTCCGTTTAACCTTGCGGCTGAAATCGGTACAAAAAAGGTAATTGATGAGCACTCAACCGTTGGTCTTGTTGTTACTACTGACGGCAGTATTTCAGAACTTGAAAGAGATAATTACGCAGAGGCAGAAGAACGGGTCATAAATGAGCTGAAAAGCCATAATAAACCTTTTATAGTGCTTATGAACAGCAGAACACCGGGCTCTAAATACTGTACGGAGCTTTCTGCAGAATTGGCAGAAAAATACGGCGTAAGGGTATTACCGGTGAACTGTCTGGAGATGACGGGTGAAGAAATCAGTAAAATAATGATGGAGCTTCTTTATGAATTTCCTGTTAAACAGCTTGAAATAGATTTTCCAAGGTGGATTTCAGGTCTTGAAAAAGAGCATCATCTGAAAAAGAGTCTTTACGAAGCAATAAAAGAATCAGCAGACGGTGTTATTAAAATGAGAGACGGAAAGCTTTTTGCGGTAAAGATGTCAGAGACACATAACGTTGAGGGTTGTAAAGTAGATAAAATAGATTTGTCGAAGGGTTGTATTGTTGTTAAGCTCAATGTAAATCAGGATTTATTCTACAAGGTTCTGAGTGAAAAAACAGAAATCGACATTAAGGATGAACAGGAGCTTATGACTGCGCTGTGTGATTTAAATAAAGCAAAAAAAGAATATGAGCATTTTAAAACTGCTCTGGAAGAGGTTGAAAAAACAGGTTACGGTATAGTTATGCCGACAATGGAGCAGCTGAGTCTTGAAGAGCCTGAAATAATGCGGCAGGGTGGAAGATACGGTGTAAGACTAAAGGCTTCCGCACCGTCAATTCATATGTTAAAGGCTGATATAACGACCGAGGTTGCACCTATCGTCGGGTCGGAAAGTCAGTCTGAAGAGCTTATCATGTATTTGCTGAAGGAATTTGAGGAGGATCCGAAAAAAATTTGGGAGTCAAATATTTTCGGTAAGAGTCTGAACAGTCTTGTAAACGAAGGGCTTCATAATAAGCTTTATAAAATGCCGACAGAAGCACGCATGAAAATCCAGGAAACGCTGGAGCGCGTTATCAATGAGGGCTGCAGCGGACTGATATGTATTATTTTGTGAAGCAAAAATCTGAAAAGTGATAAATCCCGGAGTACAGTTGGCTGTTTGATTGTAAGCCGTAATTTTTATTGAACTGTTTGAACGGAGTGGTAGTAACGTTTGAACTTATAAGATTGGTTTTTCAGAATTTAACATTTTTTGCGTTACACCTGAAAAATCTGAATTCCTTCCCGAAGCCGCTTTCTGCTGCTGAGGAAAAGGATTTGCTTGTAAAAGCAAAAAAAGGAGACAATTCTGCAAGAAACAGTCTTATTGAACACAATCTGAGACTTGTTTCTCATATCGTTAAAAAATATTATTCCGATTATGATGAACAGGAGGATCTTATATCCCTGGGTACAATCGGCCTTATAAAGGGCATTGATACCTTCGATGCGGAAAAAGGAGCAAGACTTGTCACTTATGCAGCAAGATGTGTGGAAAACGAAATTCTGATGTATTTCCGGGCAAAGAAAAAGGATTCAAACGTCGTTTCTGTCAACGAGCCTATTGACAGTGACAGTGACGGCAACCCTTTGACCCTGATTGATGTAATTTATACTGAAGATACTATCAGTGATGATATTGATCTGAAAAATAAAACTAAACGGCTTTATGAGCTTGTTGAGCAGATTTCTGATACAAGAGAAAGGCAGATCATTATTCAGCGCTACGGTCTGTATAACACTAAGATTTATACTCAGCGTGAAATTGCTAAGAGAATGAATATTTCTCGCTCTTATGTTTCCCGTATTGAGAAAAAGGTTATAGAAGAGCTGAAAGATAAATTTTAATGATGAACATGCGGTGCGTTAAGTATCGCATGTTTTTTTTGTTTGAAATGTTTTACATATTTGATTTTATGGTGTATAATGGTTGTAGTTTAAGAGAGGTGTATTCAATGAATAAGAAAAAGACGGTAATAGTTTTGTTTTTCACAATGATGAAAATCGGACTGTTTACTTTCGGCGGCGGATATGCAATGATTGCGTTGCTTGAAAATGAGTTTATTGAAAAGAAAAAGTGGATTGACAAGGAAGAGTTTCTTAATATGGCGGCGATTGCTGAATCAACTCCCGGGCCGATTGCTATTAACGCTGCTACTTATGTCGGATACAAGGTTGCAGGGCTCATCGGAAGTATTGTTTCTACTGTTGCAATATGCATTCCTTCTTTTTTAATTATATATATAATATCTTTGTTTTTTGATAAGTTTCTTGAACTTGAATTTATAGCAAATGCTTTTAAGGGAATACAGGTTTGTGTTTTGTATCTTATTCTTTCTGCCGGTGTGCGTCTTTTCAAAGGTATGAAAAAAAGCTTATTCAATATTATTTTATTTTTCAGCGTGTTTGTGGTTATGACTGCTTTTTCTCTTTTTGCAGTTAATTTTTCAACAATATATTACATTCTTATAAGCGGAATTATAGGTATGTGCAGTTACTTTATTTCTCTTATTATAAGGGATAAAAAGGAGGGGAAATAATGATGCTGTTAAAGTTATTTCTTACTTTCCTTGAAATCGGTGCTGTTTCCTTCGGCGGCGGTTACGGTATGATATCTCTGATGAGGGAAAAAGCGCTTTTAAATGCCTGGCTTACAGAAGAGGAGCTTCTGAATTTTATCGCTGTTGCAGAATCTACGCCCGGACCTATTGCTGTCAATATGGCTACATTTATAGGCGCAAGCCGGGGCGGATTGCTCGGAAGCATCTGCGCTACTGCGGGAGTTGTGCTTCCGTCCTTTATAATTATACTTATAATTGCGGCTCTTATTGGTAATCTGCTCAAATATAAGCCCGTTAACGCGTTTCTTTCCGGCGTGAAGCCTTGCGTTGTTGCGCTTATTTTCGCAACTGCTGTTAAGATGCTGCTAACGAAGCTTACAGGTATAGGAGTTATCGGAGATTCCTTTGTTGCAGATATAAAGGGTGTAATTATTCTGGCAGTAATTATCACGGTGTCGTTTTTTTGGAAAAAAATTAAAAAGAAGAAGCTGTCACCGATTTTGCTTATATTGTTTTCTGCTTTATTAGGAATGTTTTTTTATTCAATATAAAATTGTTCTTACGTATAATTTATATTGAATAAAACAAAAAAATGGCGTATAATGGAATAAAATTATACTAGGAGGAGAAGAAAAATGGGCAAGAAAATTATAGTTGCAGGCGGCGGACACGGCGGTATCGGTTGTGCTGCATTGCTTGCTAAAAAAGGCTTTGACGTAACTGTATACGAAAAATGCAAAAGAAAAGATATCGGCTATGACTGGACTGACATTTTTGACAGAAAGGCTTTCGCAGCTATAGGTATGGATATGCCCTCTGATGATAAGTGGTGCCTTAAAAACGATATGACCTTTTACGGCCCGAATATGACAATGGCTCTTGTTCAGAATACGCCTGTTGATCAGCTTGAAATTCAGATGGAAAGAAAGGTGCTGTATGACTGCATAATTGAATATGCAGAAAATTGCGGTGTTAAATTTGAGTTCGGCAATGCCGTTGAAGCTCCGATTATGCTCGGTAACAGAGTAGTGGGCATCAAAACTGAAAAAGGTGACGTTTTCGGCGATCTTGTAATTGATTCTTGTGGTATGAATTCTCCTGTAAGGGGTCAGCTTCCCGAATATCTCGGTATCCAGCATGAGGCTCAGCCTTTTGAGCGCTTTTATGTATGGAGAGGCTTTTACGAAAAGCTCGAATGTGACAATATCCCCGACAAGTTCAGACTTATGCTTTTCCACAAGGGTAAGCTTGGTATTTCCTGGGTTGCGGAAGAAGAGGAATATACCGATGTTCTTATCGGCAGATTTATTGAGCCTGATATGGAAGAGGTTGAAAAAACTCTTGCTGTGCTTCGTGAAGAAAACGGTCATCTCGGCGAAAAGCTTGTCAGAGGGGGAGCTTTTGCCCACATTCCTGTAAGACAGCCCCTAGCTGTGCTTGTAGCTGACGGCTATGCCGCAATCGGTGACTGTGCGTTTATGACCGTACCCATTATCGGCTCAGGTATTGCAAACAGTATGAAAGCTGCAAAAATCCTTGCTGAGGTAATATGCAATGATAAGACAGAGAGCTACAGCGCCGCTGCGCTCTGGAAGTATCAGAAGGAATACTGGAAGCAGATAGGTAATTCGATGGCACCTATGGCTGCAGTTAAGCTTCTTCTAACTCGTCTTCAGCCTGAGGAAATTGATTACATATTTGAAAAGGGCATACTTAATGCTGAGGATATGACTATAAGTGCAGACACAACAAGCCTTTTCGATATGGTAAAGGATATGATTGAGCCTGAGGCTCTCAAGGCAAAAATCACGGGTCTTGCAGGTAATCCTGCGGTGCTTAAAAAGATACTCCGAATGGTAAAGGATATCGCTGCTGTTACCGTTGCAACGACTCTTATGCCTGCATCTTATGAGGTTAACAAGGTTCGTAAGTGGGCAGAAATGTATAATAAGTGTTTCAAGAGATAAAACTTATCCCACCGTTTTTTTACGGTGGGATATTTATAAGAGTAACAAGTATAATCCGTATCCGCTTCAAAGTGTGATTTTTCACGGATTTTGGCAAATAAAAAATCAAACACAGCAAAACCGGCAGGCTTTGCTGTGTTTTTTTAGAAGCATCGGCGGGAATCAGCCCTCAAAAAACGGGTGCGGATTATATTTGCCGCCTGTAGTTATGTGATATTAAAAAGTCTTTTAGCGTTTTCGTTACAGATATCAATAAGCTCTTGTGCTTCAATGCCTTTGATTTCTGCGATCTTTTCGGCGGTATATGCTATATGCGCTGAATCGCAACGCTGTCCTCTGAAGGGAACAGGAGTCATATAGGGAGCGTCGGTTTCGAGTAAAAGTCTGTCAAGGGGAAGATATTCTACCACTTCGATGGGCTTTTTTGCGTTTTTGAAGGTTACCGCTCCGCCGATACCAATGTACATGCCGAGCTTTACAATCTCTTTTGCCATCTCAGCGGAGCCTGAGAAACAGTGAACAACACCCTTGGGTCTGTGCTTTTTCAAAAGGTTCATAGTATCCTCGTGAGCTTCTCTGTCGTGGACTATAACGGGAAGATTGAGCTTGTTTGCGAGAATGAGCTGTCTTTCAAAAATTTCAATCTGACGCTCTCTCGGTGAAAAATCATAGTGATAATCGAGTCCGATTTCGCCGACGGCAACCACTTTTTTGTTGCTGTAAAGCTTTTCTATTTCCGCAAGGTCGTCTTCGGTTGTTTCTTCTGCTTCGTGAGCGTGAACACCGATGGCGGCGAAAATAAAATCATATTTTTCAGCAAGATTGAGAGTTGAGAGGCTTGATTTAAGATCACAGCCGCAGTTGACTATATGGCTTACTCCTTTAACCTTGAGAGAACAGAGAAGTTCATCTCTGTCCTCTTCAAAGCGTGAATCGTCATAATGAGCGTGGGTATCAAAAATATTGCCGTACATTTATCTTACCTTTGAGCCGGCGGGAATACCGTCAACAAAAATTACCTTAACATCTTGCTCGCTGCAGTCTGCCGCAAGAATCATTCCCTGACTTTCAACACCGCAAAGTACAGCAGGCTTGAGGTTTGAAACAACTATAACGCTCTTACCGATAAGATCTTCGGGCTTATACCACTTTGCGATACCTGATGCAACTGTTCTCGGTGTGCCGGTGCCGTCATCAAGTGTGAGCTTGAGAAGCTTCTTAGCACGCTTAACGCCCTCGCAGTCAGTGATTTTTGCTACACGGAGATCAACCTTCATAAAGTCTTCAATACCGATTTTTGCAATGCCTTCAATTTCGGACTTTTTTTCGTCCTGTACGGTTTCTTCATAGCTCTTTTCGTTTTCCTGAGCAGCCTTCTGCTGAGCCTCGATGTCAGCCATAAACTTTTCAGCATCAATACGTGCGAAAAGGGGAGTAGGAGTGCCAACCTTGTTGCCGCTTACAAGTGCACCGAAGGAGGCGAGGCTGTCATAGTCAGCAATGTCGCAGTTAATCTGTTCGAGAATAGCCTTTGATGTATCAGGCATAAAGGGTGAAACGAGAACTGCGATGCATCTGATACCTTCAAGAAGGTTATAAAGTACAGTACCGAGTCTTTCTTTGTTTGCTTCATCCTTTGCAAGCACCCAGGGTGCGGTCTCGTCAATGTATTTGTTGCAACGCTTTGCAAGGTTAATAACAGCTTCAACAGCGTCTGCCATATGATAGGTGCTGATTTTGCTGTCAACAGTTTTTACTGTTTCAAGAGCAAATGTCTTAAGCTCGTCATCGAGTGCTTCGGGACAGTTAGGTGCCATAACAATGCCGTCAAAGTATTTGTTTGTCATGGCAACTGTTCTGTTAACAAGATTGCCGAGAGTGTTTGCAAGATCTGAATTGAATCTTTCGATTATTGTACTGTAAGAAATCGAACCGTCGTTTGCATGAGGCATTTCAGAAAGAAGATAGTATCTTGTAGCATCAACTCCGATAAGCTTTGAAAGCTCGTCAGCATAGATAACGTTACCCTTTGATTTGCTCATTTTATCCTCGCCAAAGAGGAGCCAGGGATGACCGTAAACCTGCTTGGGTAACTCTTCGCCGAGAGCCATAAGCATAATAGGCCAGTAAATTGTATGGAAACGAACGATATCCTTGCCGATGATATGCACATCTGCCGGCCAGTATTTTTTGTAAAGCTCGCCTGAACCGTCCGGATCATATCCGAGAGCGGTAATGTAGTTTGAAAGCGCATCAATCCATACATAGACAACATGCTTTTCATCAAAGGAAACAGGAATACCCCATTTGAATGAGGTTCTTGACACACAAAGATCCTGAAGGCCCGGTTTGATAAAGTTATTGAGCATTTCCTTTTTGCGGCTTTCGGGATAAATGAAATTCTCGTTGGATTCAATGTAATCCTCAAGCTGATTCTGATATTTTGAAAGACGAAGGAAATATGCTTCTTCCTTTGCTTTCTTTACCTCTCTGCCACAGTCGGGGCACTTGCCGTCAACAAGCTGAGCTTCAGTCCAGAAGGATTCACAGGGAGTGCAGTAAAGTCCTTCATATTCACTCTTGTAAATATCTCCCTGATCATAAAGCTTTTTGAAAATCTTCTGTACACAGGCTTCGTGGTAATCATCGGTAGTACGGATGAATTTATCGTAGGTGGTGTTGAGAGTGTCGCAGATGCCCTGAATTTCACCTGCAATCTTGTCGACATACTCCTTGGGGGTTACGCCGGCACTTTTTGCGTATTCTTCAATTTTCTGGCCGTGCTCATCAGTACCTGTGAGGAAGAAGACATCGTATCCTACAAGTCTTTTGTAACGGGCTATTGCGTCGGTGAGAACTATTTCATAGCTGTTGCCGATATGAGGCTTTCTTGAAGTGTAGGCAATAGCTGTTGTGATATAGAATTTACCTTTGTTCATTTAAAAGCTTCCTTTCAATAATATATTATCCGTATTATTTTACCAATATTTAGGTGGATTTGTCAAGTGATTTGCCACTTAAAAGATGACAGCTGAAGCCGGGTGAATATTTACTCACCTTAACGTGCTGTAAAATGACTTGGTTAACCGTCAGTTTACATAATTTACAAATAATTATTATTTGATTAAAAAATACTTTAATTATAAAAAAATATTTAACATTCTCAAAAAAACTCGACTAATTTATATAATTATGGTAGAATATGCACAATAAAGAGCAGTTTGTTGCTTTTTTAGCAGACAAGCCTCATTAAAAAAAGGAGAGATAATTTTGAAAGCTAATGAAAGCGTAACTAATTACGCATCATCTCTGAGAATGTATACAAACTATACAGTCAGAGAAATCAAAAAAATCTGCAAGAATATCGGACCTCGTCTTGCCGGCAGTCAGCAGGAGCATGAGGCACATAAGTACATTGCAGAAGAAATGAAAACCTGCTGTGATAAGGTAGATATCGAAGAATTTCAGCTCGCTCCGGAAGCATTTATGAGCTGGGTAAGAATTGACGGCATTCTTGTTCTTTTTTCTATTCTTTTTGCATGGATTAACAAGTTCGTGGATATAGGCTTCAACTTTGCTTGGATTTCTGTTGCATTTACAGGTTTGGCTTTAATTTTTGTTTTCTGCGAATTTCTTATGTATTGGGAATTCTATGATTTTCTTTTCCCCAAGGCAACGTCACATAATACAATAGGCGTAAGAAAAGCCGGCGGTGAAACAAAACAGAGAATTATTTTCTCAGGTCACGTTGACTCTTCACATCAGTGGACTTACACCCGTCTCGGCGGTTCACCCCTTCTTTTCGCAGTTGGCGGTTACGGTGTTGTCAGCATGCTTTATGTTTTTGTTTCATCAATTCTCATTTCGGCAAATGTTTTTGCTCCCGAGGTTGCAGATGTTCTCAGATACATACAGCTTGCATGTATTCCCGGTGCGATTGCAGTTATGTTCTTTGTTAACTTTAACATTACAGTTGAAGGTGCAAATGACAATCTTACAGGCACAATGGCTTCTGTTGCCATTATGAAATATCTTGAGGATAACAACATCCGTTTCGAAAATACCGAGGTTGTTGCTATGGGTGCCGGTTCTGAAGAATCAGGTCTGCGCGGCTCAAGAGCATACGTTAAGCGCCATATGGATGAGCTTAAGGAAATCCCCACTGTTTTCATCGGTCTTGAAACCTTCCGCGATTATGACAGTATTGCAATTTACGAGCGTGATATGACAGGTACTGTTAAGATGGATTCCAGAGTTTGCTCACTTATGAAAAAAGCCGGTGAGGAAGCAGGTCTTGATGTTCCTTACAGCTCAGTTTATGTAGGAGCTTCCGATGCTGCTGCTGTACAGAAGCTTGGTGTTCCCGCAGTTACTCTTGCAGCTATGGATCCCGGTCCTCCGAGATATTATCATACTATCGGCGATACAGCAGATAATATGGATCTTAAGACAGTTGAAAAGTGCCTTGACATTGCTCTCAGAACATTGTTCATTTATGATGAGCAGGGTCTTCAGGATAGCTACAAATAATTCAAAAATTCAATGCAGTCGCTTTTGCGGCTGCATTATTTTATCTTTGGTTGACAGTTGCGTAAGGTGTTGATATAATTCTATAAGAAATATATTTGCGGAGGTCATTATGAATAAAAAGAGGAGTATTTTAATAGTAATATTGTTGGCTTTCGTTTGCTTTATTGCTCTTTTTGCGTTACAGCGAGAAGAAAAACCGATTCTTTCCAACGGTGATGCTACTCAAGAGGCAAGGGAGATTTTTGATTATATATCGAATCTTGACGGAGAGTTTGTTTTATCCGGTCAGCAGGAGTCTACCTGGATGGGAAGCTGTGATTATGAAATTGATTATATATTTGCGTCTTCGGGGAAGCAGCCTGTAATTAAGGGCTTTGATTATATGAACGATGATTTTCAGGGTGTCAACAGAAGAGCAGAAGAATGGTGGAACAATGGAGGTATTGTTACAATATGCTGGCATTGCGGAAGTGACTTCAGCGGCGAGTGGAAAGATTCCATGGAAGACGAAGTGGCGAATTGGGATGTGATGCTTACCGAAGGAACCGCCGAATATAATAGTATGATTAGCGGTATGGATAAGGCGGCTAAGGCTTTGCTCGAGCTCAAAGAGAAAAATATACCGGTTTTATGGCGCCCCTTCCATGAGTTCGACGGGCATTGGTTCTGGTGGAGCAAAGGCGGGGCAGACGCTTTCAGGCAGATGTGGATAATTATGTACCAACGCTACACAGAATACTGGAAGCTTGATAATCTTATTTGGGTGCTCGGCTTTTCCGATCAAGGTGAAAAAAGCAGAGATTGGTATCCCGGCGATGAGTATTGTGATATAATTGGTGCTGATACTTATCAGCTTGATATCTTCACAAAGCTTTACAGAAAAATGCAGAGAATTACTTCGAAATCAAAACTCGTCTGCCTTCATGAATGCGGTGCTAATCCTACTGTCGATGAGCTTGAAAAAGCACCCTGGGTATGGTTTATGACCTGGCACACGGAATATCTTACAGATAACAACACCAAAGAAGATCTGAATAAATTATATAACAGTGACATTGTTATAACTCTTGATGAATTCAGTTTGCGGAAACAGAGATAATTTGTCGTACAAAAATATATAAAAGAAAGATTTTGATGTTGAAAAATCAGAAAAATTGTTTTATAATATTATACGACGAAAGTGAGGAATGAAAACTATGAATGATAAATTTGAAATGAACGCTGAGCTTGAAAATGATGATAACGTAAAAAATGGTAAAAGAGCTGTTGATATAATAATCAAAATTCTTACAGCCTGCTGTGTGATATCTGCAGTAGGTCTGTTGGGTGTTATGGTTATGGCGTTTTTAGATCTCGGTGATGGCGCGGCTCAGGATGATAGCGTTATTGCTCCTGAAATATTAGCGACTACCACTACAACTACAACAACAGAACCTCCTACAACTGCTGCTACTGTCAGAATGACTGTTTATGTAAAGGCTGATGTTGACCTTAAGAGTAAAGCCAATAATGACTCTGAAACTGTCGGTTCACTTAAAACAGGTGACACCATTGGTCTTGTAGCTGTAGAGGCGGACGGTTGGTACAGAGCTGTTTATAACAACAAGGAATGCTTTGTTCATAAAAATTATCTTTCGGTTACAAAACCGGAAGTTAATACAGATGCCGAATCCGGCAGAACTGTTATTGATCCCGAGCAGGAGCTCTGGTATCTTGTGGTTGTTGATCACGACAGACAGATGCCTGATGATTATGAGCCGGAGCTTGAATATATCGCTGATTCCGATTATGAGCTTGACTCACGTGTAGCAGAAAAATACGATGAAATGTATTACGCGGCTCTTGAAGAAAATATTGAACTTACACCGGTTTCCGCCTACAGATATTATTCTACTCAGGAAAGCAATTTCAACGCCCTTGTGGAAGAGCTGATGGAAAACAGTGGCCTTTCACAGCAAGAGGCTGAAGCAAAGGCTGCAACAGAAATTTTACCTGCAGGTTGCAGTGAGCACAATCTCGGACTTGCAGTTGATATCGGTAGCGTTGAGGACGAGTTCAAGTACAGCGATGCATACACATGGCTTAAGGCTCATGCACATGAATACGGATTTATTGAGCGCTATACAGAAGAGAAGCAGAGTATAACCGGTATTATTCCTGAGCCTTGGCATTGGAGATATGTCGGTACAGAGCATGCTGAGAAGATAGTTAATGCAGGCGTTTGCCTTGAAGAATATCTCAGACAGAACAACATTGCTTATTAATAAAAAAATAAAAAAATCATAAAAAAACACTTGACAAATTAATTAGTCTGTGGTAATATACCAAGGCAAACAAAGCAGAGCAGTATGCGTTCTCACCTGCGGAATCCCGTTTCCTGTAGGTCAATAGACTGATTTTTTTGGTGTATTGATGCGTGAACAGCTCTCTGTTCACGCTTTGATTTTTTCTGACAGAGGTCAGACGATAATTTTTGGAGGTGTATGAACATCGCTATCAAAGAGTTACAGATCAACGAAGAAATCCGCGACAAGGAAGTAAGAGTTATCACCGGTGACGGTGAAGTGCTCGGTATCATGTCATCACAGGATGCTCTCAGAATTGCTGAGGAGAAAAATCTCGATTTAGTTAAAATTGCTCCCCAGGCTGTTCCTCCCGTGTGCAAAATCATGGACTACGGTAAGTACCGTTTTGAACAGGCTAAGAAAGAAAAGGAAGCAAAGAAAAATCAACACGTTGTTGAAGTTAAAGAGATCAGACTTTCTCTCAACATTGATACTCATGACTTTGAAACAAAGGTAAATCATGCAAGACGTTTCCTTACAAGTGGAAACAAAGTTAAGGTTTCAATCCGTTTCAGAGGACGTGAGCTTGCTCATACTGAGAACGGACTTGTGACAATGAAGCAGTTTGCTGAAGCTTGTACGGAATTCAGTAATGTTGAAAGGCTGCAAAGCTTGAAGGTAAGTCAATGATGATGTTCCTGGCACCTAAGCCGAAAAAGTAATAACAGGAGGAATTTACAATGCCTAAAATTAAGACACACAGCGGTGCAAAAAAGCGTTTTAAGCTTTCAAAGAACGGTAAGCCCATCCGCTACCATGCAAACAAATCCCACATCCTTACCAAGAAGAATACAAAGCGTAAGAGAGGTCTTCGCACAACAGTTGTTGCTGATAAGACAAACGAGAAGCAGATTAAGCGTCTTATTCCTTACAAATAATTCAAGGCAACATCAAACAAAAATAGTATAATAACAAACGGAGGTACTTAATCATGGCTCGTATTAAAGGCGCAATGATGACTCGTAAGAGAAGAAATAAAGTATTAAAGCTTGCAAAGGGCTACTACGGCTCAAAGCACAGCCTTTTCAAGACAGCTAAGCAGGCTGTAATGAAGTCAGGCAACTACGCATATATCGGCAGAAAGCAGAAGAAGAGAGATTTCCGTCGTCTTTGGATCACAAGAATTTCTGCAGCTTGTAAGGCAAACGGCATGAACTACTCAACATTCATGAACGGCCTTAAGAAGGCAGACATCACTCTTAACAGAAAGATGCTCTCAGAAATCGCTATCGCTGATCCCGCAGCTTTCACAGCTCTTGTTGAAAAGGCAAAGGCTGCTCTTTAATCACTACAATTTGCGTCCGAGATTTTCTCTCGGGCGTATTTGTGTTTTTTATGATTTATTTTTTTGTAAAGGAATACCACAATGCAGAGAATAGAAAGTTCAACAAATGAGAAAATCAAGACAGCTGTAAAGGTGGCTGCATCAGCCCGATACCGTAGAGAAATCGGACTTTTTTTCCTTGAAGGTTTACGTCTTTGCCGTGATGCTGCACTTACAGGATATGACATTGAGACCGCTTTTTTTTCGGAGGCCTTTCTTAAAAAATTTCCTGACGATACAGATTTTATAAGTTCAAAAAGTAAAAATTGCTTTATTGTCGGCAATTCCGTCGAACAGAAACTGACTCAGGCGCAGACTCCGCAGGGTGTGTTTTGTCTTTGCAAAAAGAAAAATAATTGTTATGAAATTAATACTGACGGTAAATATATCGTGTTGGAAAATGTTCAGGATCCGGCTAACTTCGGAGCTGTCTGCAGAACAGCGGAAGCTCTCGGTATTGACGGCGCGGTAATCAGCGGTTGCTGTGATTTGTATAATCCTAAAACACAGCGCGCAGCAATGGGTTCTGCCTTAAGGCTGCCGATAACTGAAACCGATGATCTTGCTTCCTTTCTCAAAGCTTTAGCTGATAAAGGAATGAAGCTGTACGCTACAACGCCTCGCGAAGATGCAGATAAAATTACGGATATTTCCTTTGAAGGTGGCGTTCTTGCTGTTATCGGAAATGAAGGAAACGGCGTAAGCGATGAAATATTCGAACTTTGTGAAAAGATTACCATACCTATGGGTGGCAGAGCTGAATCTCTTAACGCTTCTATGGCGGCTGCCATTACGATGTGGGAGATGATGAGAAATGGCGGATAATCGTATATATTGGCTTTGGCTGCAGGATTGTCTCGGTCCCGGTGCCAAAGTTAAGGATTTATTTTCCCGTTATAAGGATGCCCGAGATTTTTTTCTTGCAGGTGAGAATGTCTGGCGGAAAGAAAGCTTATCCCGGGTGGTTCGCGATAAATTAAAAAGCAAAAAGCCTGATGATTATAATAAAAATATTACTTTTTGCAGTGAACACAAAATTTATATTCTCTGTCCTGATGATGAATATTATCCTGACAGGTTACTTGAGATTGAAGATTTTCCTCTTGTGCTTTATGTAAGAGGTGACTATAGAAGTTTAAAAAATGAAAAATCAATAGCGGTTATAGGCAGCCGAACACCTTGTGTATACGGTCAGAAGGCGGCTGAAAAGATTGTTTCAGGATTAGTGGAAAATGACTATCTTATTGTTAGTGGCGGTGCTCTCGGAATCGACAGCGTTGCTCACATATCAGCTATAAATTCAGGCGGCAAGACTATACTTGTTATGGGTTGCGGGCACGGTAACGGATATCTTCCTGAAAACTCAGCACTCAGAAAGCTGGTATCGGAAAACGGCGCTCTTATTACTGAGTATCCACCCTATAATCCTGTAACTCCGGGTTCTTTTCCGATGAGAAACAGAATTATCTCAGCCTTAGGTGACGGGGTTGTTATTGTTGAGGCAGCTGATCCCAGCGGTACATTCAATACAGCCAATCACGCTCTTGAACAGAATAAAGATGTTTATGTTCTTCCTGGTGATATTGAAAGCGGCAATTTTGCAGGTTCAAACAGACTTATAACCGAGGGCGCTATTCCTGTTTTTTCAAGTGAAGACATTTTGCTTTATTGCGGAACTATTGATACTAAAGATAAAAAAGGTGTAATAAAAAACGGTAAAGCTTTTTCGGAAGTTGACGTTGATTCTGAATTTTCAAAAAAGCTTGTAAAAAAAACCGCTAAAAATAAAAACGAAAAAAAGAAAAAAGTTGAAGAAACGGTTAAAAGTGTAGAGAATGTCGAAGAAAATTGCGAAAAAAAGGAAAAAAATTTCCCGGAAGGTATTTCTAAAAACGCTGCGATAGTGTATAATATAATGTCCGGTGATATCTGTACAGTTGACGAAGCGGCACGCGAAACCGAACTGAGTATACGGGATGTGCTTGTTGCTGTTACGGAGCTCGAAATGTTCGGAGTTATTGAAAATGACGGACCGGGAAAATATAAAATCAAATAAAATTGAAAAGGTGAACATATATGGCAGATTTAATTATTGTAGAGTCGCCTTCAAAGGCGAAAACGCTGAAAAACTATCTTGGAAGCGGTTACAATATTGTAGCATCCAAGGGTCATATCAGAGATCTTCCTGCAGCAAGGCTCAGCGTTGATGTCAAACACGACTTTGCACCTAAATACAGTATAGTAAAAGGAAAGGAAAAGCTTGTAAAGGAACTTAAGGCTGCTGTTGCTGAAAGTGACAGAGTATACCTTGCAACTGACCCTGACCGTGAAGGAGAAGCAATTTCATGGCATCTTGCTGAAATTCTCGGTCTCGATCTCGATGATGAAAACAGAGTTACCTTTAACGAGATTACTAAAACCGGTGTAAAAAACGGTATGGCTAATCCTCGCAGGGTTGACCTTGATCTTGTAAATGCACAGCAGGCAAGAAGAATTCTTGACAGACTTGTAGGTTACAAACTAAGTCCGTTTGTTTCACAGAAAATCAGAAGAGGTCTTTCAGCGGGACGTGTACAGAGTGTTGCACTCAGAATTATTACTGACAGAGAAAATGAAATCAGGGCCTTTGTTCCTGAAGAATATTGGACTCTTGAGGGTAAATTCAACTGCTCTAAAAAGACCTTTGTTGCAGATTTTTACGGTGATGAAACAGGTAAGATAGAGCTTAAAACAGAAGCTGATGTAAACTCTTATATTGACCGCCTTGAAGGAGCTTCGTATTATATAAGTTCACTTAAAAACGGAACAAGAAAGAAGAATCCCGCTCCTCCGTTTATAACCTCGACCTTACAGCAGGAGGCTTCAAAGAGACTCGGCTTCAGAGCTGAAAGAACAATGAAAATTGCTCAGGAGCTGTATGAAGGTCTTAATATTCCGGGTTACGGTTCAATCGGTCTTATAACTTATATGAGAACGGACTCTCTGCGTGTTTCTGAAGAAGCAAGAGCCTCAGCTAAGGAATTTATCGCAAAAACCTACGGAGAGAAATACAATCCTGATAAGCCTAATTATTATAAGTCAAGAAGTAATGCTCAGGACGGTCACGAAGCAATCAGACCTTCTACAATTTCAATTACTCCCGAAAGCATTAAGGAAAGTCTTTCGGCAGAGCAATATAAGCTTTATTCTCTTATCTGGAAGCGTTTTCTTGCAAGTATGATGGCTTCATGTGTTCACAATACATCCAAGCTGGAAATCAGAAGCACCCATAGCGGAGTTCCCGAGGATAAGTACTGTGTGTTTACAGCCAGCGGCTACAGTGTTAAGTTTGATGGCTTTACCGTGCTTTATAATGCAAACGACGAAGAAGAAAAGTCAAAGCTTCCCGAAGGTCTTAAGGCAAACGACAACCTTAAGCTTAAGGATCTCGGTAAAAATCAACACTTTACTCAGGCTCCGCCGAGATACACCGAAGAAGCTCTTATCAAGACTCTTGAGGAAAACGGTGTCGGCAGACCCAGTACCTACGCTACAATTATATCAACAATAGTAAAAAGAGAATATGTTTCAAGAAAATCCAAGCAGCTTATTCCTACTGAACTCGGTGAGGCTATTGTCGGTCTGCTTAAAGATAAATTTAAGAATATTGTAAACGTTAAGTTCACAGCCCAGATGGAGCTAGGTCTTGACCGCGTAGGCGAGGGTGAAGAAGATTATGTAAAAATGCTTCACAGCTTCTATGATGATTTCGACAAGAATCTTCAGAAGGTTAAAAGCGAAATGGACGGCGTGAAAATACAGTTAAAGGAAGATGAAACAGACATTCCTTGTGAAAAATGCGGCAGAATGATGGTTATAAAGACAGGTCGTTTTGGTAAATTCCTTGCTTGTCCCGGTTATCCCGAATGTAAAACCACAAAGCCTTATGTAGTTGAAACAGAGGCAACCTGTCCCATTTGCGGTGGCAAGGTTATCTCCAAAAAGTCAAAGAGAGGTTATACCTTCTTCGGTTGTGACAACTGGCCTGAGTGTAATTTTATGACCTGGGATAAGCCTACAAAGGAAAAGTGTCCCAATTGCGGAAAATCACTCTTCAAAGGTAAGGGCGGTATTGTGTCCTGCCTTGATGAAAAGTGCGGATATAAAGCGAAAGAAGCAAAGAGCCGTAAGGCAAAAAATGAAGAATGATTAAATTGAAAGAAGGTGAAAGCTTGACAGAGATTGTTAAGGTTATAGGTGGCGGTCTTGCCGGTGTTGAAGCGGCTTGGCAGCTTTCAAAGCAGGGGTTTAAGGTTGAACTTTACGAAATGAAGCCCATTAAGTTTTCACCTGCACATAAAACAGAATTTTTGGGTGAGCTTGTCTGTTCAAACTCACTTAAGGCGAAGAGATTTGAATCTGCGGCGGGTTTGCTTAAAACTGAAATGAGATATTTCGGTTCGCTTTGTATGGAGTGCGCTGATGAGTGCGAAGTACCGGCCGGCGGAGCGCTTGCGGTTGACCGAGATAAATTTGCTAAACTTATTACGGAAAAAATTAAAGCAGATAAGAACATCACTCTTATAAATGAAGAGGTTACAGATATCCCTGAGGGTAATGTAATTATTGCTGCAGGTCCTCTTGCGTCTGATCTTTTAAGCGAAAAAATCAGTGAGCTTTGCGGCGACGGTCTGCACTTTTTTGATGCCGCGGCGCCTATAGTTACAAAAGACAGCATTGATATGAAAAATGCGTTTACCGCTTCCAGATATGAGCGTGGCGGAGAGGATGATTATATCAACTGTCCTATGAATAAAGCGGAATATGAAGTGTTTTACGATGCTCTTGTTAATGCTGAAAGTGCAGACCTTCATTCCTTCGATAAAAGAAAAGATGTTTATGAAGGCTGTATGACTATTGAGGTTATGGCTTCAAGAGGTAAGGATACAATGCGCTTCGGACCTATGAAACCTGTCGGACTCGTTGATCCGAGAACAGGTCACAGACCGTGGGCGGTGCTACAGCTTCGTAAGGAAAACAGCAAGGGTACTATGCTTAATCTTGTAGGATTTCAGACGAATCTCAAGTTCGGTGAGCAAAAAAGAGTTTTTTCAATGATACCGGCTCTGAGAAATGCCGAATTTGTCCGTTACGGTGTAATGCACAGAAACACATTCATTGATTCTCCAAGGCTGTTGAATGCCGATTTCTCTTTAAGAGAAAAAAAGAACCTTTTCTTTGCAGGTCAGATTACCGGAGTTGAAGGGTATATGGAATCAGCTTCGTCAGGAATACTTGCAGGGTTAAATATGGCAAGAAGATTAAAGGGTCTTGAAACGGTTATTTTACCTGAAACAACAATGATGGGTGCATTAAGCAGATATATAAGTGACTGCACGGTGAAGAATTTTCAACCCATGGGTGCGAATTTTGGGGTATTGCCTGCAATTGAGCCTAAAATAAGAGATAAAAGTCAAAGATATATTGCTCTCAGTCAGAGAGCAATGGATAATTTAAACGAATATATGGAAGGAGTGGTAAAAGAATGAATTTTGCAGAGCTTGAAGAAAAAATCGGATATAAGTTTAAGAATATTGTTCTTCTCGAAACAGCTATGACACATTCTTCCTATGCTAATGAAAAACAGCTTTCAAGAGAGTGTAATGAACGTCTTGAGTTTTTAGGAGACTCTGTTCTCGGTGTTATTACGGCTGAGTATTATTATCATAATCTCAACCATCTTCCTGAGGGTGAAATGACAAAAAAGCGAGCTGCCTGTGCGTGTGAAAAATCTCTTTTCGGTTTTGCTAAGGAGATAAATCTCGGTGACTTTATTCTTCTCGGTAAGGGAGAGGAACGTACCGGAGGCAGAAAGCGTGCTTCAATTTTAGCCGATGCTTTCGAAGCATTGATTGCTGCGATTTATCTCGACGGAGGACTTGATGAGGCAAGAAAGTTTGTACTTGATTTTGTTAAGAAGGCTGCCGATCAGCAAATGAAATTCAGAGATTACAAAACAGAGCTTCAGGAAATTATCCAGAAGAACCCTCATGAGCATCTTTCTTATGTTCTTGTAGGCGAAAGCGGTCCTGATCATGATAAGAGATTTGAGGTTGAAGTAAATCTTAACAGTAATGTTGTAGGTTACGGCGTGGGCAGAAGCAAAAAGCTTGCAGAACAGCAGGCTGCAAAGCAGGCACTTGAACTTATGGGTATAAAAAGTTGAAGCATATAAATGTTGCACTCTTTGTGCCTGATGCCGGTTGTCCTCACCGTTGCAGCTTTTGCAATCAGAAGACAATTTCAGGTAAAATTACTCCTCTCAGACCTGAAGAAATTGATCACGCTGTGAAAATAGCGTTAAAAACTGTCAGTTGTAATGAAGGTGAAATCGCGTTTTTCGGTGGCAGCTTCACTGCAATTGATAAGGATTATATGATTTGCTTGCTTGAAAGAGCTTACAGTTATGTAAATCAGGGGCTTTTTAAAGGAATACGTATTTCCACTCGTCCGGACTGTATCGATGATGACATTCTTGATGCGCTTAAGCGATATGGCGTTAGTGCTATCGAACTCGGTTGTCAGAGTATGGACGATGAGGTGTTACTGCTTAATAAAAGAGGTCATACTGAAAGCGATGTTATAAAAGCCGTAAGGCTAATAAAAGCAAGGGGCTTTGAGCTTGGACTTCAGATGATGACGGGTCTTTACGGAGATACAGATGAAAAGGCAATAAAAACAGCTGAAAAAATTATTGCACTTTGTCCTGATACAGTCAGAATTTATCCGACGATTTTGCTTGAAGGAACTGATTTGTGCGAGCTTTATCGTAAAGGCCTTTATGCACCTCAAACTGTTGAAGAAGCGGCAGAGCTTTGCAAAAAGCTTTTGCTTATGTTCGAAAAAGAAGGCATAAGAGTAATAAGGCTAGGTTTACATTCAGGCGGTAATGTTGAAGAGGGCTTTGTTGCCGGACCGTATCATCCTGCTTTCAGGGAGATATGTGAGAGCAAAATATATCTTGATAAGGTTCTTTATCAGCTTAATGAAAAGAGCATTACCGGTGATGAAATTGAAATAACAGTTGGTTCAAGCTTTGTTTCTATGCTGACAGGAAAAAAGAAATGCAATATTTTAAAGCTTAATGAAATGGGCTACAAAGTAAAAATAGTTCAGAATCAAGAATACGAAAAATATAAAGTTAGTGTGCGAGGTTAACAAAATGATATTAACAGCACTTGAAATGCAAGGTTTTAAATCCTTTCCCGAAAAAACAACACTTCAATTCGGAAAAGGCATAACTGCTGTTGTCGGCCCTAACGGAAGCGGTAAAAGTAATATTTCCGATGCTGTCCGTTGGGTGCTCGGTGAGCAGTCAAGTAAATCCTTGCGCGGATCAAAAATGGAGGACGTTATCTTTGACGGAACCAAGGTGAGAAAGGCATACGGTTATGCCCAGGTAACTTTGCGACTCGATAACAAGGACAGAAGCCTTAAGGGATATGATTCCGATGAGGTAAGTGTTACAAGAAGATACTACCGTTCAGGGGAAAGTGAATATAAAATAAACGGAGCAAGTGTGCGTCTGCGTGATGTGCATGAGCTTTTTATGGATACAGGTCTCGGACGTGACGGCTATTCAATGGTCAGTCAGGGTAAAATTGCCGATATGGTAAGCGGAAAAGGTAAGGAATGCCGTGAAATGCTTGAAGAAGCGGCGGGGATTTCATCTTATCGTTACAGAAGAAACGATTCAATCAAAAAGCTCAATCAGGCAGAGGATAACCTTATCCGCTTAAGGGATATCCTCGCTGAGCTTGAAGGCAGAATAGGTCCTTTGAAGCATCAGAGCGAAAAGGCAGAAAAATTCATCGTGCTTGCAGAGGAAAAGAAAAAGCTTGAAATAGGTCTGTGGCTTTACAATATAGAAAAAATCAGGAATGATCTTCGCAAGCAGGAGAATAATATTGCTGTTGCTTCAGGTCATTATAATGAGGTTGAAAAAGAGCTTTCCGAAATTGAGGAAAAGATAGATGAATGCATAAGATCAACCCAGAATATAAACATTGAAATTGATGAAATCAGACAAAGCATATCTGAGCTTGAAGAGGCCGCCGCAAACGCAGGTAGTCAACAGGCTGTTCTTAAAAGCTCAATAGAGCACAATCGTGATACAATCGAGAGAATCGAAAAAAGTCGTGATGATAGCGAAAGTGATAAAAAGCAGCTTCTTAAGGAAATTGAAACCGAGGAAAAGCTTATTTCACAAATTACTGCAATTAAGGCTGAAAAAACAGGAAAGCTCAATGAGGTTAATGCCGAACTTGAAAAAATGAAGCTGTCGGGAGGCGAACTCAAAGAAGAAAAGGACAAGATTTCCGGGGAAATTACTGCCTTGACGGCTTTACTTGCTGATTACAGAGTCAAAATCTCAACCGCTGTTTCATCAAAGAATGAGATTCTTTCAAGAAAAGGAACAGTAGACAGCCTTATTTCACAGAAGCAGAGTGCAGTTGATGAATACTCCTTGAAAAAACAGGAATGTGAAAAGGCGGTTACAAAAAGCGCTGATGAAATTACAAGTATAAATAACTCGCTTAACGGATATACTCTTCGTCTTAAACAAAAGGATGAAAAAGCCGATAATCTTAAGCGCGAACTTGATGAAAAAAGCTTTGAGAGTCAGAGAAATGCATCAAAGGTAAAGATGCTTCTTGAACTTGAAAAAAATATGGAAGGCTATTCAGGTGCAGTAAGAAGGGTTATTAAAGAAGGCGAAAAAGGAGCTCTTAAAGGTATCCACGGAACGGTTTCACAGCTTATATCAGTTAAAGGTGAATGTGCTGTTGCTATAGAAACTGCCTTCGGTAACTCAATACAGAATATTGTTACTGATACGGAAAATGATGCAAAGGCAGCAATCAACTTCCTTAAAAGTGCTAATCTCGGTAGAGCAACCTTTCAACCGATTTCAGCGATAAAAGGTAAAACACTTGATGAAAAGGATCTCGATAGTTGTTACGGCTATGTTGATATGGCAGTAAATCTTATCACTTACGATAAGATTTATCATGAAATTGTAACATCCCTTATCGGCAAGACTGTTGTTGCGGAGGATCTTACAAGCGCAATATCCATTGCTAAAAAGTACAATCACCGCTTTAAGATTGTTACTCTTGACGGTCAGGTTATAAATCCCGGCGGTTCGATGACCGGCGGTTCACAGGATAAGAGTGCGGGTATTCTTTCAAGAGGTACTGAAATTGAGGAGCTGAGCAAAAAGCAGAGTTCACTTGACGAGAGGGTTAAAACTCTTAATGATGAGTATGACAGAATTGCCGGGGAGCTGGGAGCTATCAAGCGTGAGACTGAGTGTCTTAAGCAGAGCCTTGTAGCTGCTCAGGAGGAAAAAATCCGTCTTGAAGGTCAATGTAACCTTATAACACAGCAGTACACGTCCGTTAAGCTTGATCTTGAAGAGCTTGTCAGTGAAACAACACAGGCTGATACAAGGCTTGAGGAGCTTGACCGAGTGCATTCCGAGGCGGAAAATGCAATAGCAGACTTTACCTTCAGAATTGAAGGCGGAGAGCAAAGTCTTAAAAATCTCGGTGAAAAGACAGATGAAATCACGGCAAAAAGTGATGAATTTGCTCTAACAATTTCAAAACTTAATCTTGAAATTCACGGTGCTGACAGAGATTTACAGGCTCGTAATCAGGCACTTAATCTCTTAAAAGCAAGACTTATCAGCTATGAAAACAAGGACAAAGAGCTTGATAGTGAAATTGAAGCTATCAAGCAGAGAAATGTTGAAATAGAAAAGCAGATTCTCGAGCTTTCACTGCTTTCTAAAAAGCTTGAAGAAAAGCGTAAGGAAGCGAATGAGTCGATTGTAACTCTTCATAAGAAGAGAAGTGATGAAGAAGAAAAATCATCTGCTTTGCGTAACCTTGAAAAGAGCAAAACCTCTGAAAGAGAAAAGGTCAGCGGCGAGCTTGCCCGTCTTGAGGAAAGAAAGGCCTCTATGCAACAAGACTGTATAGACACAGAAAACAAGCTTTTCGATGAATATCAGCTTACGCGTCGAGAGGCTGAGGCTGTTGCTGAAAAGCCTGAGGAGCCCAGACTTGCACAAAGAGCACTCAATGAGGTTAAGGGTAAAATTCGTGCTCTCGGCTCGGTTAATGTGGGAGCTATCGAGGAATATAAAGAGGTTAAGGAACGCTATGAGTTTATGAATGAGCAGGTGGGCGATGTTGAAAAGTCCAAAAAGGAGCTTATCAGACTTATTACGGAGCTTACGGATAAAATGTCGTATCAGTTCCGTGAACAGTTTAATAAAATCAATCTCAATTTCAATGATACCTTCCGCGAGCTTTTCGGTGGCGGTAAGGCGGAGCTTATAATTGAAGATCCGACGGATATACTTGAAAGCAACATTGATATCAAGCTGCAGCCGCCCGGTAAAAATGTTAAGCGTCTTGACTCACTTTCAGGTGGTGAAAAAGGACTTTCGGCAATTGCACTGCTTTTTGCAATTATGAAGGTCAATCCTGCGCCTTTCTGTATTTTCGATGAGGTTGAAGCAGCTCTTGACGATGTTAACGTTTCAAGATATGCCCAATATGTAAGGAAAATGACAGACAATACTCAGTTTATCCTTATTACTCACAGACGAGGCACAATGGAAGAGGCTGATATGCTTTACGGTATTACAATGCAGGAACAGGGCGTTTCAAAGCTTCTTGAATTAAAAACAGCAGAGCTCGCTAAACAGCTCGGTATCACAGGTTGATATAAAACTGTAAGGAGGTAAACTATGGGAATTTTTAAAAAGTTCGGCTTTGGTCTTAAGAAAACCCGCGAGGGAATGACCGGCAGAATTGAAGATGTTCTCGGTGCATATGAAGAAATCACCGACGATTTTTACGATGACCTTGAGGAAGCGCTTATAATGGGTGATATTGGTATGAAAACTGCTACCGATATTGTCGAAGAGCTTCGCAAGAGAGTTAACCACAACGAGGTTCGTAATCCAAAGCATGCTAAAATGATTATTTCCGATATCATTGCTGATATGATTGACGGCGGTGAAGATATGGGTCTTGTCACCGTTCCTTCAATTGTTCTTGTAATCGGTGTTAACGGTGTAGGTAAAACCACAACTATCGGAAAGCTTGCCGCAATGTATAAAAAAGAAGGTAAGCGCGTAATTCTCGGTGCTGCCGATACCTTCAGAGCCGCTGCAATTGAGCAGCTCGAGGTATGGGCTGACAGAGCCGGTGTTGATATCATTAAGCATAAGGAGGGTGCAGATCCTGCCGCGGTTGTTTACGATACAATTGAAGCAGGCCTTTCACGTGACTGTGATATTATCATCTGTGATACAGCAGGCAGACTTCATAACAAGAAAAATCTTATGGATGAGCTTGCAAAAATTTACAGAGTTGTTGAAAAGAAGCTTCCCTATGCTGACCGTGAAATTCTTCTTGTTCTCGATGCAACAACAGGTCAGAATGCCGTTAATCAGGCAAAGGAATTCATGAATGTTGCCGAGCTTACGGGTATCGCTCTTACAAAGCTTGACGGTACCGCAAGAGGCGGTGTTGTTCTCACAATCAAAAACGAGCTTAAGCTTCCCGTTAAGTTCATTGGTGTCGGTGAGCAGATTGATGACCTTCAGCCCTTCAAGCCCAAGGTTTTTGCAAAGGCTTTGTTTGAGGATATCTCAACCAACGATGAGGACTGATAAAATGAAGATTATAATTGCAACTCACAACAAGCATAAATTAGCTGAAATGGCCCGTATTTTAGAACCTATGGGCTATGAGATTGTTACTGACCGTGACCTCGGCATCGAGCTTACAGATGTTGAAGAAAACGGAAAAACCTTCCTTGAAAATGCAAGGATAAAGGCAGTGGCAGGCTGTCGTGAAAGCGGACTTCCCTGCATTGCTGATGACAGCGGACTTTGCGTTGATATACTTGGTGGTGAGCCGGGAGTGTATTCTGCAAGATACAGCGGCGAGCACGGAAATGATGCCGCAAACAATGAGAAGCTTCTCTTTAATCTCAAGGATTTTCCCGATGAAAAGAGAACAGCACGCTTCGTGTGTGCTATCTGTGTTTCTTTTCCTGACGGAAGCGAAATTACAGCAGAGGGTGCCTGCGAGGGCAAAATAGGCTATGAGTACAGAGGCAGTAACGGCTTTGGTTATGACCCCTTATTTATGGTAGGGGAGAAGAGCTTTGCAGAGTTTACGGCAGAGGAAAAGGATGCAGTAAGCCACAGAGGTAACGCACTTAAGAAATTGAAAGAATTATTACCGACAGTATAAAGAGGTGCTTTTCGTGAATGTTGATAAGATAACTGCGTTATTTGAATCAGGTGAAAGAGAAAAGGCAGTTGAAATACTCGAAAATTTTGTTTCGTCCAAAGAAAAGCTTACTCAAAAGACAGTTAATGCCTATGTAACTTTACTGGAATTCAAGTTCAAAATGGGTTTAGATTGTTCAAAAGAGGTTACTGTTCTCGAAAGTATTGACGAAGACGATTTATGGGGCTTTGCATTTTTCATGTTGGGCTTATATTTTGAGAAGGATAAAAACAAAGAAAAAGCGCAGAGTTATTTCAAATTATTTAACGAAAGAGTAAATGACCCGGAGCAATTTGCTGAAAATTTAGGTTATCCTGATGAGTGGAAAAGGATAGAAAAAGAGTATATTTCTGCTAAAAATGACGATTCTTCGGATTTGTTTATAAAGTGCAACTTCGGTGAAAATATCGAAACGCTTTTTGAAAATGAACAGATTTATGTTCTTTGCGAAGGTTTTGTTGAAGAAGTGAATTCCGGTGGCTTTGAAGCGTATTTTTCAACTGACTATTCGAAGCATTGTGTAAAAACAGCGGAATATCTTGAAAAGTACAAATCAAGAATATATCCGAGAATGCTCAGAAAAGCTATTGGACTTTTTCCGGAAGGATTTGATTTTTCTGACCCAATAACAACAGAAGCTTATCTCGATGAACACGAAAAAATTCTCGATAAATTTGAAAAATTAGAAGAAAAAATATATGAAAGTACAGAAGATATAGATGCTATACTTGAATATATAAAGGAGCAGATTGAATGACAGGTAAAGAAAGAGCACAATTCAGAGCACAGGCAAATCACCTTGAGCCTCTTTTTCAGGTGGGCAAGGGCGGTATGTCCGATGCACTTATCAAGCAGACAGACGATGCTCTCAGAGCAAGAGAGCTTATCAAGGTAAAGGTTCTTCTTGAATCTTCACCCATCACACCCAGAGAAACCGCAGATGCCCTTGCAGCTGCAACGGGTGCAGAGGTTATTCAGGTTATCGGCGGTGTAATTGTTCTTTACAGAGAAAGCCCTGAACTCAAGGAAAAGGCACTCCAGAAGGAAAAGAACAAGAAAAAGGCAGCAAAGCTTCAGCGTGAAAAGGCAGCAGCCGAAAGACGCGAAAGTAATAAAAAATTCCGCTTCACCGGCAAGGTAAGCGCGAAGGGTAAGAGATAAAATGCGAATAGGTATTTTTGGCGGCACCTTTAATCCGCCACACCTCGGTCACAAGCACCTTGCCGAAGAAATTAAAGCCAAGGCAGAGCTTGACAAAATCATAATCATTCCCGCAAATACTCCGCCGCATAAGGAGAGCAAGGAGCTTGCCGACGGTTTTCACAGAATGAAAATGTGCGAGCTGCTTTTCAATGAGGACTTTTATGAAATCAGTGACCTTGAAATCAAGCGGCAGGGGAAAAGCTACACGGTTGATACTGTTTCAGAGCTGAAAAAGCTTTATCCCGAGGATGAGCTGTTCCTGATAATCGGTACGGATATGCTGATGACCTTTGATAAATGGTATCGATACGAGGATATTCTTCGTGATGTCAGACTTTGCGTTTCTGTGCGTGACGATGAGACAACGGTTTCCGACCTCTCAGCTTTTGCAAAGGATGTCTTGAAGCTCAACAGCGAAAATGGTGAAATAATCATTGCTGATGTGGAGCCCTGGATTTGCAGCTCAACTGATGTGAGAGAAAAGCTTTCACAGGGTATTGATGCAAGTGAACTGACTTCCCTTGAGGTTTTTAATTATGTAAGGATTAATCTTCTTTACGAAAGCCCTCACGTGGATTATAAAAGGCTTTTAAGAGAAAAGCTTGACGATTACCGCTTCCTTCATTCATTGAATGTTGCCGAAAGTGCAAGAACGCTTGCCCTTATGTACGGCGGTGATGAAGAAAAGGCATATTTTGCAGGTCTTGTTCATGATATAATGAAAAATGCAACTAAAGAAGAACAGTTGCAAATTATGAAAAAAGGTGATATAATCCTAACCCGTACGGAAAAAAATAATCCAAAGCTGTGGCACGCCATGGCAGGCGAGGCTTATCTTCGTACTGAAATGGGCGTAACTGATAAGGAAATCCTTTCAGCTGTAAGATATCATACCACGGGTCGTGCGGGAATGAGTCTGCTTGAAAAGATTGTTTATATTGCAGATTATATTTCAATTGAAAGGGATTATCCCGATGTTGATATGATGCGTGAACTTTCAGCAAAAGGACTTGATGAAGCGGCATTGTACGCGCTTAAGTTTTCCTTTGCTTCGCTTTCTAAAAAGGAAAAGCTTATTCATACTGACAGCGTTGAATATTACAACGAGTTAATAATTAATCAAACAGAAAAGGAGAAAAGTCTATGACAGATATGGAGCTTGTAAAAGAAATTGTCCGTGTTCTTGATAAAAAGAAGGCTCGCGACATTAAGGCTATAGAAATTACAGAGCATTCAATTGTAGCTGACTATTTCATTATTTGTTCAGGTACATCAAATACTCATGTCAAATCGCTTGCCGATGAGGTTGAGTATGAGCTTAAGGAGCAGGGTGTTGCACCTTATCACATTGAGGGTAAAGCAACAGGCTGGATACTCCTTGATTACAACAGCGTTCTTGTTCATGTTTTCACGGGTGAAACAAGAGATTATTATAATCTTGAAAGACTCTGGCAGGATGCAAGAGCAATTGACCTTTCTGATGTTGTAACCGAAGACTGATACCGTCTTTGAAAAATAAATTCAAACAGAAACTAATTTAACGGAGTGATAAATTTGTATTACGATTTTAAAAACGCAGAAAAAAAGTGGCAGGACAATTGGGAAAACGCAGGTGTCTTCCACGCACAGGACAATTGTGATAAGAAAAAGTTCTACGCTCTTGTAGAATTCCCTTATCCCAGCGGTGCAGGTATGCACGTTGGTCACATCAAGGCTTATTCAGGACTTGAGGTTGTTTCACGTAAGAGAAGAATGGAAGGCTACAATGTGCTTTTTCCCATCGGCTTTGATGCTTATGGTCTTCCTACAGAAAACTATGCTATTAAAACCGGTATCCACCCCAGAAAGGTAACTGACGACAACATTGCAAAGTTTACCTAACATCTTAATAGTGTATGATTCTCCTTTTACTGGAACAGAGTTTTTTATACAACAGATGAAGGCTACTATAATTGGACACAGTGGATTTTCCTTAAAATGTTTGAAAACGGTCTTGCTTTCAGAGATAAGACCCTTGTTAACTATTGCCCTTCATGTAAGGTTGTTCTTTCAAATGAGGACTCACAGGGCGGTAAATGTGACATTTGCCACAGCGATATCGTACAGAAGTCAAAGGATGTCTGGTATCTTCGTATTACCGAGTATGCCGATAAGCTCCTTGAAGGGCTTAAGGAAGTAGATTATCTTCCTAATGTTAAGCTTCAGCAGGAAAACTGGATCGGTAAGTCAACAGGTGCCTTTGTTAACTTTGCTGTTAAGAATACTGATGAAACACTTCGTATTTACACAACACGTCCCGATACACTTTTCGGTGTAACTTTTATGGTTATGGCTCCTGAGCATCCTATGCTTGATAAGTATAAGGATATGATTTCAAACTTTGATGCTGTAGAAAATTACAGAAGCGAATGCGCAAAGAAGACAGAGTTTGAGCGTACTCAGCTTGTAAAAGATAAGACAGGCGTTAAGCTTGACGGCTTTGTTGGAATTAATCCCGTTAACGGTAAGGAAATTCCTATTTTCATTTCAGACTATGTTATGATGGGCTACGGTACAGGTGCAATTATGGCTGTTCCTGCACACGACCAGCGTGACTATGATTTTGCAAAGGAATTCGGCATTGATATCATTGAGGTTATTAAGGGTGGTGACATTTCAGTTGAAGCTTACACAGGCGACGGTGAAATGGTTAACTCAGATTATCTCAACGGCTATACAGATAAGAAATCTTCAATCTCACGTGTTCTTGAAGAGCTTGAAAAGAAGGGCATCGGTGAAAGAGGCGTTCAGTACAAGATGAAGGACTGGGCATTCAACCGTCAGCGTTACTGGGGCGAGCCTATCCCCATTGTTCACTGTGAAAAGTGCGGTATGGTTGCTGTTCCTTATGAAGAGCTTCCCCTTAAGCTTCCTAAGGTTGAAAACTTTGAACCCGGTCAGGATGGCGAAAGCCCCCTTGCTAAGATTGATGACTTCGTAAACTGTACCTGTCCTAAGTGCGGCGGCAAGGCTAAGAGAGAAACCGATACAATGCCTCAGTGGGCAGGCTCATCCTGGTACTTCCTTCGTTATATTGATCCTCACAATGATAATGAGCTTGCAAATATGGAGAAGCTTAAGTACTGGATGCCCGTTGACTGGTACAACGGCGGTATGGAGCACGTTACCCGTCATCTTATCTATTCACGCTTCTGGCATAAGTTCCTTTACGATATCGGTGCTGTACCTTGTGAAGAGCCTTATGCAAAGAGAACAGCTCAGGGTCTTATCCTTGGTCCTGACGGTGTTAAAATGAGTAAGTCACGCGGTAATGTTATCGATCCTAACGAGGTTGTTGACGTTTACGGTGCAGACGTGCTTCGTACTTATGTTCTCTTTATGGGTGACTATGAGCAGGCAGCTCCCTGGTCAGAAAGCTCTGTTAAGGGTTGTAAGAGATTCGTTGACAGAATCTGGAACCTTCAGGAAATTGTAACTGACGGTGATGAATTCAGCAAGGAGCTTTCATCCTCATTCCACAAGACTATCAAGAAGGTAACAGAGGATATCGAGGCTCTTAAATATAACACAGCTATTGCCGCACTTATGACACTTCTTAATGCAATTTATGCAAAGGGTTCAATAAATAAGGCAGAGCTTAAAGCGCTTCTACTTCTCGTTAACCCCTTTGCACCCCACGTAACTGAAGAAATCAATGAGCTTGTATTTGCCAGCTCAGATATGCTTGCTACAACCGAATGGCCCTCCTTCGATGAAGCAAAGTGCGTTGACGATGAAATTGAAATTGTTGTTCAGCTTAACGGCAAGGTAAGAGCAAAGCTTAATGTTCCTGCAGACGTTGAACAGGCTGATGCTATTGCAATGGCAAAGGCTGATGAAAAGATTGCAGCTGAAATTTCAGGCAAAACAATAGTTAAAGAGCTTTATGTTAAGGGCAGACTTGTAAATATTGTCGTAAAATAACAAAAATACTTACATAAACCCTTGACAATGTTGAATTATTATTGTATAATAATTCGCGTATCCGTTTGGAAATATACCCCTGCTAACAGGTAAGGGAGGGAAATATAAATGAGTCAGGTAAAAGTTAAAGAGAACGAGTCACTCGACAGCGCTCTCAGACGTTTTAAGAGACAGACTTCACGCGATGGTATCATTCAGGAAGTTCGTAAAAGAGAACACTATGAAAAGCCGTCAGTAGCAAGAAAAAAGAAGTCTGAGGCTGCTCGTAAGCGTAAATTCAAGTAATTTTCAAAAAAACACCCAAGGACTTCCATGGGTGTTTTTTATCTTATAGACTAAAATATTATAAGGAGAAGAGCTTTATGGTTGATTATTTAAAAATCTTTTTAAAAAACGGCGAAGCCGCACTTATTATGAGTGAGGCTAACATATCTTATTTTACATCCTTTCATTCCTCAAACGGTTACCTTGTTGTGACAAAGAATAAATCATATTTTCTTACCGATTCAAGATATGTTGAAGCGGCTGAGGATAATATTAAAACTGTTGATGAAGTTCTTCTTTTAAGGTCAATGAAAGATGATCTTTATAATCTTATTGATAAGCTTGGAGTGAAGAAACTTCACATTGAAAGCGATAGAATTAATGTAAAAAGATACAATGATATCAAAAAAGCAACCGCTCTCAGGCAGGAGCTTGTAGCAGACGGTAAGCTTGATGATGCTATAAACAGCATCCGCATTAAAAAGACCAGGGAAGAGACGGAAAAAATTATAGCCGCACAGCGTATTGCTGAAAAAGCGTTTGATCATATTCTGTCTTTTATTTCTACAGAAAAAACAGAAAAGGAAATTGCCCTGGAGCTTGACTATTTTATGCTTAAAAACGGCGCTGATGCTTTATCCTTTGAAACGATTGCCGTAAGCGGAAAAAACAGCTCAAAACCTCACGGCGTACCTTCTGACAAGAAAATTGAAAAAGGCGATTTTATTACAATGGACTTTGGTGCTGTTGTTGATTTTTATCACAGTGATATGACAAGAACCGTAGCAGTAGGTGAGGTTTCATCAAAGCAGATTGAGGTTTACGAAACCGTTCTTGAAGCACAGCTTAAAGCTATTGAAGCTGTAAAGGCGGGCAAAATATGTAGGGAAGTTGACGGAGTAGCCAGAGACATTATAAAAGCCAAGGGCTACGGTGAGTATTTTGGCCACGGTCTCGGTCACGGAGTCGGTGTTGAAATTCATGAAGCTCCGTCACTTAATCCTACCTGTGAAACAGTTCTTCAGGCAGGTCATATTATTACTGTTGAACCCGGTATTTATCTTCCCGGTGAATTCGGTGTGCGTATTGAGGATATGGGTGCAGTTACAGAAATCGGTTTTGATAATTTTACAAAAAGCGAAAAGAAGCTTATAGTTCTTTAAAATATTTGAAAAGGAATATGCCTTTATGACACTTTACGAAAATACACAACAACAGGAAAAAGCACTGCTTGTAAGCGTTGATACCGGTGAATTTGATGCCGAGGTTTCTATTGACGAGCTGGGTGAGCTTGCCGATACAGCAGGAGCGCTTGTTGTCGGCAAGGTTATACAGAAAAGAGAAGCTCCCGAAAAAGCAACCTTTGTAGGTGTTGGTAAGCTTGCGGAAATTATTGATTTCTGCAAAAACGAAGAAGTTGATATTATTATAGTGGACAGTGAGCTCTCACCGTCACAACAGAGAAACCTTGAAAAGCTTACTAATGTTCGTGTTATTGACCGTACAATGCTTATTCTTGATATTTTTGCTATGAGAGCAAGAACAGCAGAAGGTAAGCTTCAGGTTGAGCTTGCACAGCTTCGCTATCAGCTACCGCGACTTGCAGGTCAGGGTGTTGATCTTTCACGTCTTGGCGGTGGTATAGGTACTCGCGGCCCCGGTGAAACAAAGCTCGAAAGTGATAAAAGGCATATAAGAAGACGAATACAGAAGCTTGAAGAAGAGCTTGTCGCTCTTGAAAAACGTAGAAGTCAGATGAGACGGCGCCGTGAAAAGGACGGCGTTCAGACCGTTGCGATTGTCGGCTACACAAATGCGGGTAAATCAACACTTATGAATGCACTGACGAATGCAGGTGTTCTTGCTCAGAATAAGCTTTTTGCAACTCTAGATCCGACATCTCGTGCTTTAATTCTTCCCGATGGCAGACAGGTTATGCTTGTTGATACGGTTGGTCTTATCAGACGACTCCCGCACAAGCTTGTCGAGGCTTTCAAATCAACTCTCGAGGAAGCTGCGGCAGCTACTGTTATTCTTAATGTATGCGATGCATCGGATGAGCACGCAGCTGAACACCTTGAGGTTACCAAAAACCTTTTGAAGGAGCTTGGCTGTGAAGATAAACCTATTATTTCAGTTATGAATAAGTGTGATCTTGTCGGAGATATTTATTCAATGCCTACTTTTGGCAAAACAGTAATGATATCAGCTCTTAACGAGCGTGGCTTTGAAGAACTTCTTCAGGCAATACTTAACGAACTGCCACCAACAAGAAGGCAGGTAGAAATGATGATTCCGTTTTCAGCAGGAGCATTTGCGGCAAAATTACGCAAGGACGGTATTGTACACGAGGAGGAATACCGGGCTGAAGGCTTATATATGAAAGTGACGGCTGACATATATCTTATTGAGGAAGGGAAGAGCTTTCTTCTGTAGCCTCTTTTGTCGGCTTACAAAAGCCGTGCATAAAACCGTCGAGCTCTATTGAGCATATATCTCCGCCTATTATTTTTCCTTCATAGGTAAGAAGATTGCCTCGTATTGTACCGTCAGAATTTTCGTATTCGGGATAGTTCAATATTTCATAGCTCCAGGATTTAACTCGTTTACCTTTGTATTTTTCAAGGTCAAGGTTTTGATCTTTTTGTATGTTGTTATATTCCCGGTAGGTGTCATCAAATTCTTCCGGGATTACCGTTTCTTTGATTTCGACGGGTTCGTCGGCGATTTTCCATCCGAAACGGCTGAAAAAATCAGCGCGTTCCTGATGAGTACCACCTTTCATAGGTACATCAGAAAAGTTTCCTACGGTAGCAACTTCATTTGATGAGACGGCAACAATTCCGCCGATAACTGCAAAAACAGTCACAATAGCTGCAAGTGTCAATTTTTTTATCATATCAGATTTTAGTGAAATTACAAACATAATTATTTCCCCAATCATATTTTTATAAATATATATGCATTTTATTTAGTAGTAAGAACGGGAAATATTAAGCATTTTTACATAGAGGTGTATAATGGAATATATTCCTTACAATTCAAGAAATAATGTTCATAAAAGTAAATTCGGAGCTGTCAGAGAGGGCGAGAACTTTGTTTTTAAAGTTATTCTTCCGCGTTCTTTGCAGTGTAGTGGTGTTGACCTTGTTATAAGAAGTGATAAAGGCGAAAACAGGTACTATCCGATGGGTTGGCTTTCAATGGAAGGAAGCGACCAGGAGTGGTGGGCACTTGGATATACTGCCGAAACCCCTGATATTTACTTTTATCATTTTGAATATACGACCCCTTGGGGTAGAACACATATTCTTCACAATGGTGATTGTCTCGGTTCACTTTCGGGCGGTGAAATGCAATGGCAGTTAACTGTTTACAGCAAAAACTTTGATACTCCTGATTGGTTAAAGGGCGGTGTGTTTTATCAGATTTTTCCCGACCGCTTTAATTGCTCTGGTATAAAAAAGAAGAATGTGCCCACTGACAGAATCTTACGTTCTGACCTTGACGGTGAGCCCGAGTGGAGACCTACAAGTGAGGGTAAGGTTCTTAATAACGATTATTTCTGTGGTGATCTTAAGGGCGTTGAGGAAAAGCTTGGTTATCTTTCGGATTT
>JAFULG010000014.1 GCA_017473435.1 Clostridia bacterium
ATAGCAAAAAAGAGTATGTTTTTAATGTGGCTGTAAAACCAACCTTTACCGTCTTCTGATACAAGCTCGGGGAAATCTTTATGTAAATGCTTGAAATTTACATCTGAACCGTCCTTTTCTTCGGGTACACTGCACCAAGCACAAAGAGCGTTTCTCGCATATTCAATTCTGTCATAAGGATTTCCGTCCTTTAAGCTTCCGTCAGTTTCGTGAAATAGATAACCTCTTGCAATTACGGTTAGTATTCTGCCGAGACCTTCAAATTCGGTTAAGGTTTTAAAACTGAATCTTCCGAGAAATGAAAGGTCTTTTTTGTTTATACAAAAGTATGAGGGCTTTTTTACATAGCTCTGAAACTCTTTCCATTCATTTGTCATTACCATAACCACCACTTCTTCTTTTTAGGTTCCTCGGACGGAATACTGCTGTCGAGAGTTAACCGTAATACGATATCAGGTAAAACCTCAAGAGCAAACTTCCTTTTACCGAGAGCAACAGCACTTTTTACAACATCCTCGGGATTGAGTGACGGTGCGGCATTTCTTGTCCTTATGGGAAACATAATATGCTTGCAGTTGGAGATAATCTGATTTTTAGCATCGGCAGTATGCTTTATGCCCGAAACCATAGCCTTCATCTGAGGTGTATCTCCCTTTTGTGAAAGATAGTTTTTCTTCAGGCTTCGGTTGCGGTGCATATCATCAAAATCACTGATAACATCACCAAGCATACGGTAGCCGCCGCATCTGAAGTCACAGAAAAGACGGACTATGTTTGCATCCCATACATTGTCTGTAATTTCATAAAATCTCCTTACTCTGTCTTCAGGAGGTGTAAACTGCCAATCTCCTGCAATGAGCTGTTGCCTTGCCAGACGCACCTGATAACTGCTCATTTTATCAAAGGCAGTATAAATCCCATCAACGGAAAATTCCTTTTCCTGACCCCGTGACATAAGAATACGGTAAACATCATTTTGCCGCTTCATATCCTTTTCGGTATGAGTCAGAAAACGAATTCTTTTAAGTGCAGTTTCATAATCGGAAATCAGAGTCTTAACTCTTTCAAGAGTGGTACCGTCAAGACTTTCTTTCCAATCGGGTTCAGAAGCAAAGGTAAAAAGCTCACTGTCTTTTGCAGGTTTATCGGTTGCCTTTTCCGTTTCCATAGCCATACTGTAAGCATAATAGGGCAGCTTTTCAAGATTTGATGTAATGAAGTCCCAATTAGTGCAACCAAAATATTTTGCCAGCTTCTGTGATTTTGTAGGCTCATACCATTCTGCAGTATCACCTTGGTCAAAAATATCCTTGTATTTAAGGAAACGGCTTCTTTTTATGTTCCTTGCTTCAAGGTACGATGATAAATCAGGCTTGATACCGCTTTTGGCAGAATCTATTTCAAGGCCTGTCAGAATTGCGAGAGTTTCAACCTCTTCAAGAACGGCTTTTCTTTCTTCGTCGGTAATGCTTTCGTCGTAAGCGATAACACCTCTGCTGAGAACTGCATTACTTATCTGACCGACACGGGAAGAGAATGTATCTTTAACCGTGGCAAATCTTGCCTCCCAGTCATTAGCATCGGATATCAAAGGCTCGGCAGTAGGTATTTTAAGTACGGGAAGAATTGTACTGCTTCTCTTTACACAAGCATTTACAAGAGGGTCTGCAACGGTTTTAATCATATCACCGTCATAGTCGGCTCCGCCAAGGCGTTCAGGGATGAGAGAACGGGAGTCAACCATTATTACATAATGAAGATGTGAAAGGTATCTTTTACGTATTTCCCCGACATCCTTTAAGGGTATTGCAATAACCTCTTCATTTCTTGCTATATGCGGACTGCGAAGAAGAGTATAGCTGTCATTTTCTTTGTACGTGGGCATAGGAGCATACATTAAGTTACCGAAAAGCTGTTCTTTTTGGAGTTTTTGATATGCAGCTGTTTTACCCTCGGAGGAGTGAACTATATATGCAAGAAGCTTCATAAGGTCATCGGAAAGATAACGGTTATCACCGGAAACTAAAAGCTTACCCATAGAGTATTTGTCAGCTATGCTTTCAGCCTTATCAGAAAGCTCTTTCTGAAACATAGGCTCACCCATAAAAAGAGGATTTTTGCGGATTATATCCGAATAAATATCACCTTTTCCAAGAAGATAGTTTTTCCGTGTTTCCCTATTACCAATGAAGCTAAAATATGCATTTTCTGTTGTTTTGGTAATCCAGTTTTGCTTTTCGGCTTCCGGAGCTTCATTCCATCCTAAAGGTAAATCTGCAGGGCGGAATTCATCATTCATTATTGCAAGAGTATTGAGAAACTGATAATTAAGCTCAATAGTGTCAGGTGTATATTCTCTGTCCTTGCCTGAAACATAAAGGGCGTGCTTGTACTTTCTGCAGCGATGCATATACTCTGCCCATGAAAGACCGTTTTCCGTCATCCATCCGAAGCCCTTGAACATACTTTTGGTAAGGACAATATCAACATCGGCAGGATTATGCTTAACACCGAAAATATCCGTGATAAACGGTACACCGATTTCTTTGAAAAGTGAAGCAAAATCTACTTCGTGAACTACACCCTTTATATACGGCAGACGAATCTGAAATGAGTGGTGTCCTTCTTCGAGCTTTCCTGCGAGCCTTGGTGAAATCAGACCCTCACCGTCAAACTCCGTTATCTTAACATCTGTTTTCTTCTGTACTCTTGTATATACACGCACAGGGTTGTTTGTGCCGTCATCGGTTACGGTAATAACATCAACATCTTTTACAACTGATTCAGGATTATCAATAACAATAATGCTCTTTTCGGAAAGGATATCTTCATCGTTATATCTTTTACCGCTTGTGAAAAGCAGAGCGTTATATGCGTAAAGCTTACTGAGCTGACATTTGCCGATAGTCATACCCAGCATCATTCTTTCCTTAAGTGCCTCATAAATATCCGAGCGTACAAATGAAAGTCTGTTATCACGGCTCATAGATGCAGAGCGTTCAAAAGCGATATATGTCATATCCTCTTTGCCAAAATTAATCTTTATGCCCTTCGGCTTAAACATCTCTTTTGCGAGCTCATGCAATTCAAGTATTCTGCCCACAGGCATACGGTTAAATATACCCGAGAAATCTACATACACAAAAACATCACGAAGAGCCTCACACAGAAGCTCACTGTTACGAAAATCGTCACCGTAAAGGATACACATAGCCTGATGAAAAATCGGGCAGTCATCCTGCAGAGTATTTTCCGTGCGGTATTCATTCGGGATAGATGTTGAATCGAAACAGAAATCATATCCGTCATTGGTTTTGCGGGCGGTTGAAATTATACTGAGTGCCGAAATTTCAGGTATCAGATACTTTTTGTTTTTCATACTGTTCTCCCTGACAATTATTGATTGTTTTCAGTATATCACAGGGAAGTGCATATTGCAATCATTATTATAATAACTGCCCCCACTAAATATTTTTAAGTATATTAAACGGAGGCAAAAGGGCAAAGAAAAACTGCCCTCACGGGGAGAGCAGTTACACACTAAATATTAAAGATACATTTCCAGCTCTAAACATTTCCATTCTTCGCCAAGAACGGTATAGGTTTCTGTCTTTTCCAAAACAACATCTTTAAATCCAACAGCTTTGTAACAGTGATAAGCAGATTCGTTGTTTTCAAAAACGCCCAAAGAAACCTTTTTAGCACCGTAAATTTCTTTTGCAAATTTTAATCCCAACTGAAGCATTGCTTTACCGTAGCCTCTGCCACGCTTTGCATGGTCAACAACTACAAAACCAAACCTCAGTTCGTCAAAATTTTCGGATGGTCTTCTCATAGTAAAAAATCCTATGACCTCATCATCTTCAATAGCAGTAAAAGCCATAAGATTTTCAACGAAGCTAAATTTCTTTTTGCTTATGGGATACTTACCCATAACACCTGCCGACCACTTGTAAAAGGATATTTTATCCTTGCTCCAAGAAAGTATGATGTCAGCATCATTTTTATTATAAGGTCTTAATCTTAACATTTATATTTCTTCCTTTGTCTTATTAGATATCATACTCCGTAAAAGTATTTTTTTATATTATCAGCATCAGGATAATTGATTCTATCTATTGCCCTGATTACTTCATCGGCATCATATTCCAAATCAATTGGCTTAAATTCAACGGAACCGTTTTCTATATTCAAGAGACCTGCTCGTGCTATATTTTTATCTTGTGTTGGGCAACCAAGTGAACCGACATTTATGTAAATCTTATCACCCTTGCAAATGTTTCTGTTGTGGTTATGACCGTATAAAATAATATCAGCACTAATATTGGCAAACATCTTTTTCAAATCTCTTTTTGTAGGATTTAATTTTCCATTGATATAGTGTCCGTCATAGTCCATACAGTAATGCACAACAGATAAAGTGTAGCCTTCACAAACAAAGCTTAATTGATATGGCAACTTTCTGAGAAAATCCATGGATTCTTTTGAAAGTAAACTATGCTCCCATTTGTGATGCTTCATTTCCTCATAACCCATATTTTCTTCATTGGGATATTCGGTAGGCATTTCATCAAGCAAGTATTTTTCGTGATTTCCTCGCACTGCAATCAAATTTGGTATCTGCATAAGATATTGCACAGTTTCTTCGGGATATGGTCCGATTCCGATTATATCTCCACAGCATATAATCTTATCACAACCAAGCTGTTGTAATTTTTCTATAACAACTTTAAGTGCTGTAAGATTATTGTGGATATCTGTAACGACCCCTAACTGCATAATATCACCTGCCCGATAAAAAAGACTGGTACAATTATAGCACATACACATTATAAAATTCAATCCGTTTATAATCACTTGTTACTTCAAAAGTAGCAGGTGTTTTTTTATACCTAAAATCCTAATTTCCGGTATATGAATACTGCGTTAGATTTTTTCCAAGTGATACTCGGCATCATTTGGAGCGTTTACTATTATTTTCTCCAAGTGTTCATTTCGAGCACTTGGAAATTTCTACATCAGGTAATTCTGGTAGATGGCTAAAATAGCTACTAACCAACTTTACATACAAAAAATATTTTAAGAAAGGAAGTGTTTATCTTCAACATTCGCGACAGACCCATTTTCCACCGCACCCACAGAGGGTGCTTTTTTTATGCCCAAATTTATTATCAAACAAAATTTTAATCTAATGGAGGTAAAAAACTAATGAAAACTTTTAACGAAATCAAAATCATCGGTGTTGACCATGGTTATGGCAACATCAAAACTGCAAACCACTGTTTCAGAACAGGCATTACGGCTTACGATTCAGAGCCGCTTTTCACAAAGGATATGCTTGTTTACGGTGGAAAGTTCTATCTTATCGGTGAAGGACACAAGGAGTTTCTTCCCGACAAAATCAAAGACGAGGACTATTATGCCCTCACCCTTGTGGCTATTGCAAAGGAGTTAAGTGTTGAAAACTTAACCGAAGCCACAGTTCATATTGC
>JAFULG010000015.1 GCA_017473435.1 Clostridia bacterium
ATAATAGATGCATTTATTGAACATCTTTTCGGCAGATACATTTCTTCGCCCGATTTCAAGGGCAACAAACTGCCGTTTCTTGTAAAACGTGATATTATAACGGGTTCATGGGAAATTCCATTCAAAAACCGTTACCGTGGCTGGGTTGCCAACATTTCAAAGTATGGCACTCCCGATAAAGACGGCACGGTTATCCTTGAAGACATTCTTAACAATAAGGATACTGTTGTTTTTAATAAAAACAGTACCTCTTCAAGCGGCAAGAGAACAATCAACAAAGCCGCAACGGCTAAAGTAATCGAAAAAAGAGATGCCATAATCGCCGAGTTTGACAGGTGGGTTAAGCACACACCTGCAATCAGAAAGGTTGTTGAGGGCTGCTATATCCGTGAGTACGGCTTTATCAGAAAGCGTGTTTTCAACGGAAACTTCCTTGAAAAGAAGTGGGGAAAAATCATTCTCCGTGACTATCAGCTTAATTCCGTTGCAAGAATTCTTTTCACGATGAACTGCCTGCTTGCATTGCCCGTAGGCAGAGGCAAAACATTCATTATTCTTGTTGCCGCTCTCGAGTCATTAAGAATGAAGCTTGCAAAAAAAATTATCATTACTCCTCCCAACAACGTTTTTGTTCAGTTTGAAGAGGCTGCACGCCAAATCGGGCATCTTCACGACATCACTTTTATCGGAACAAAGGATTTCACACCTACAAAAAGACAGAATGTTCTTAAGGCTATCAGTTATGCTGAAACAGGAATTTTTGTTATTCCTCAGAGTTGCTTTGATCTCATTCCGCTTTCCGAGGACTATTACAAAAATGAAGTTGAATCGGAGCTTGATAAGGTTATCGAAGCAAGAGGCAAGTTCCTCAACAGCACCTCCGCCCTTAAGCGCAGAGAAAAGGAGCTTAAGAAAACGCTTCTTGACCTTGACGGAAAATCATCCGACAAGGAAAAGGTTTATTTCGACGACCTCGGTATCAATATGCTTTTCGTCGACGAGATTCAGGCATATAAGAACATAACCATTGAAACCTCAAGCTTTGCAAGAGGAATCAACAGAAAAGGTTCTGCAAAGGCAAACAAAATGCTCGACAAAATTCACTATATCCATAAGAATAACGGTGGCAAGGGTGTAGTTCTTTCAACGGGAACTCCCATCACAAATTCAATGACGGATATTTTCGTCTGGCAGAAGATGCTTCAGAGCGGCGAGCTTGCAATTAACGGACTCAACACCTTTGACGCATGGGCGGCTGAATTCTGCGAAAAAACAACGGAATTTGAGATTGATGTTGACGTATCCAATTACCGTCTTGTAACAAGATATTCCAAATTCGTCAATCTTCCCGAGCTTACCTCGCTGTTTTCTTCGGTAGCGGAATTCTACACCCCTGAAGAATCAGAGGGTCTGCCGAATTTTAACGGATATACGGATGTTATTGTTCCCCAAACGGTAAGATTCAGACAGTTTCTTGAGGAGATTTCCGAACGCTGCGACGAAATCAGAAACGGCAATGTTTCTCCCGAGGTTGACAATATGCTTAAGGTTACCCACGACGGCATGGCGGCTGCGGCGGATATCCGACTCGTTTATCCCGATGCACCGTTTTCGGAGCATTCAAAGGTTGCCTACTGTGCAAACAAGGTGTTTGAAATGTATATTAAAACATCAAAGAATAAATGCACACAGCTTGTTTTCAGCGATATTTCAACTCCCAAAGACGGATTCAATCTTTATGATGAGCTTAAACGCCTGCTTGTTGAAAAGGGTATTCCGTCATATGAGATTGCATATATCCACGATGCAACCGATGACAAAAAGCGTGAAGAGCTTTTCGAAAATACCAGCAAAGGCGAAATCAGAGTTCTTATCGGCTCAACCATGAAGCTCGGCACCGGCGTTAACGTTCAGGATAAATGTATTGCAATCCATCATCTGACCCTTCCGTGGAGGCCGTCTGACATGATGCAGCGTGAGGGAAGAATTTTACGTCAAGGCAATTCCAATAAAGAAATATATATTTTCAGATACGTTACACAGGGCAGCTTTGATGCGTATTCATACCAGATTCTCGAGAATAAGCAGCGAGTAATTTCTCAGATTCTCAAGGGTGCGGTTACTTCAAGAAGCGTTTCCGAAGTAGACGATGCCGTTCTTTCATACGGCGAGGTCAAGGCTCTTGCAATCGGCAATCCGCTGATTAAGGAGCGCGTTGAAGCGCACAACGAGCTTTCAAGATACAGAGCACTCCGAAGCAAGAGTGAAGAAAGCAAGATTCTTCTTCAGAAAGAGCTTCGAGAGATTCCCACGCTCATCAAGAACGGCAATGACATGATTTTCAACTGCATGCTTGATGTTGCTTTTCTTCGCAAGAATCCTCCTTCGTGCGATGGCGAAATCCGTAAGGAAATCCGCAGGAAGATTTCGGATGCAATCAGAAATGTTGTAACCGCAAGAGAGGAATTTGTTATTGAAGAAAACTACTGCGGATTCAAAATCATCTATCCTGCTTACATGACGGCGGACAAGCCCTATGTATACTTAGAGAAAAACGGCAGATACACCGTTGAAATGGGTGAATCCGATAAGGGTATTATGACAAGAATCGACAACGCAATTACCAAAATCCCCGAGCTTCACAAGTCCTTTGTAAAGAGCCGTGATGCTCTTATCAGGAGGCAGGACGATATAAAGGAAGAAATTAAAAACATTAAATATTATAACGAGGAGATTGAATTTTATAACGAACTTCTCGAAGAAATTGACAAGAAATTGGAGGTGGCATAAATGAAAGATGTATCAGAAGGAATGAACATTCCTAAACTCAACGTAACTGAAGCGGTAAATAAAATCCGCAAAGCATATTGTTCGGCTATCAAAAAAGGTCTGGGGGTGTTTTATCTTCCTGCCTTGATGCTCTGGGGACCTCCGGGCATAGGTAAATCGGATTTTGTCCGTCAGCTTGCATTGTTTATTGAAGATGAAACAGGAAAGAAAGTCAATATTACAGACCTTCGCCTGCTTCTTTTCAATCCCATTGACCTTCGAGGCATCCCCACCGCAAACGAGGATAAAACCCTTGCGGTATGGCTCAAACCCAAGATTTTTCAGATGGACGAAAGCGATGATGTTATAAATATCCTGTTCCTCGATGAGCTTTCTGCCTGCGCACCCTCTGTGCAAGCGGCAGCTTATCAGATAACTCTTGACAGAATTATAGGTGAGCATAGGCTGCCGGATAACTGCATTGTTATCGCGGCGGGCAACAGAATCACCGATAAAAGCGTTGCATATAAAATGCCGAAGGCACTTGCAAACCGTCTTTGTCATATCGAAATCGTCGCGAACTTTTCGTCATGGGTAAAATGGGCAAAAGAAAACAGAATTCATCATAAGGTAATGGATTTTCTTACATCACGCAGAGATTATTTCATGGCTTTTGACCCGCAGAAGGATGACCTTGCTTTCGCCACGCCCCGCAGCTGGGAAATGGTGAGCAAAATTCTTAACGTTTATGACGGCAACGAAAAGGAAGCATATGCGATGATTGCGGGCTGTGTCGGCGCAGGTGTTGCATCGGAGTTTGTTATGTTCTGCTCCGTCTATCATGAGCTCCCCTCTGTTGAAGATATATTTGAGGGCAAGAATCCCGATGTCCCCAAAGAAACCGATGCGCTTTTCGCTCTTGTTTCATCCATGATTGCATATGCCCGTGAGAATAAGGATGACACAAGAAAAATCGGAAATGCAATCAGATATTCCGAAACAATATATGTTAATAGCGGACAAACCTGTACTATATTATGCGCTTAAGCGTTTTCAAGAAAGCTCGGTGAATGACATTATATTGGTGACAAGCGAAGATGATGTTTCTTATTGTAAGGAAAGTATTGTA
>JAFULG010000016.1 GCA_017473435.1 Clostridia bacterium
CCCCTTCAATTCGCATATCCATACTTTCATACAGACTTTCCATACCGAGAGAAAGCGGAAGAGCAAAGGTAAGGTAAGGATGAGGATTATAACCCTCGGTATACCACAAAGGTACACCTGCTCGCCTTACACTTCTCGTCATTGCACGCATAAGGTCAAGGTGTGAAACGTAACGGCTCATACCCATTTTTTTAAACCATACTCTGACACAGCGCATCGCACTTACCTCCGTTGAGCATATTTGTTCCGCATCCCGCACATTTTATACGGCAATGAGGTGTTGTTTCATTTTCATAAGCCTTTTTGCTTTCGTTGATAAGGAATTGTTTTCTGATTCCGTAATCAAGGTGATCCCAGGGAAGAATTTCCTCATAAGCACGCTTTCTGCTCGTATAGAAGAGCGGATCAACTCCGCACTCCTTAAAAGCATCAAGCCACACATCAAAAAGGAAGCTGTCATCCCAGGAGTCAAACTTACATCCGTGACGCCAAGCGTATTCTACAACATCATTAAGTCTTCTGTCGCCGCGGGCAAAAACTCCTTCAAGGAAGCTGATATTCACCTTGTGATAGCTGACAGAAACCTTTTTGGTTGTGACACTGGAAAGAAGATGGTTCTGCTTATTGATAAGCTCCTCCATAGTGTCCTGAGCCTCCCACTGGAAGGGGGTAAAGGGCTTAGGAACAAAGGAAGCAACGCTTATGCTTACCTGTACACCCTTTCCCTTGGGCTTGTCCGGATTTTTATAAAACTCATTAACAACCTTCTGTGCAAGCTCAGCAATGCCTGCAACGTCATCATAAGTCTCCGTTGGAAGCCCGAGCATAAAGTAAAGCTTAACCGCTGTCCAGCCACCCGAAAAGGCTTGTCTTGCAGTATTCAGCATTTCCTCCTCGGTAACATTTTTATTAATAGCATCACGAAGTCTCTGAGTACCGGCCTCGGGAGCAAAGGTAAGACCGCTTCTTCTGACTTTTTTAAGATGTTCCATAAGCTTTTCAGAGAAATTGTCAACACGAAGCGACGGAAGAGCTATATTCACCTTTTCATCCTGAGTCCAGGAAAGAAGCTTTTCCATAAGCTCCTCTAAATGTGTGTAATCACTTGTTGAAAGGGATGAAAGTGAGATTTCATCATAGCCCGTGCTTTTGCAAAGCTTATAACACTGCTCATTTATAACATCGGCTGACTTCTCTCTGATGGGTCTGTAAAGGAAGCCCGCCTGACAAAAGCGGCAACCACGGATACAACCACGGAGAATTTCGTGAATTACTCTGTCGTGAACAACCTCAACAAAGGGCACAATAAACTTTTCGGGATAGTGCACCGTGTCAAGGTCCGAGATAATTCTCTTTGTCACCTTTTCGGGAGCACCGTCCTTGGCTGTAATTGCCTTGATTGTGCCGTCCTCATTATAGCTTACATCGTAAAGAGAAGGCACATAAACACCCTTTATCTGAGCAGCTTTTTTGAGAAGCTCCTTTTTAGAAACACCTTTTTCCTTACATTCTATAATAAGATCAAATAAATCGTTGCTCATCTCCTCACCGTCGCCGAGCATAAAGAAATCAAAGAAATCAGCTATCGGCTCCGGATTACAGGCGCAAGGACCGCCGCCGACAACAAGCGGATAGCTTTCGTCACGGTCTGAGGCTCTTACCGGCATACCTGCAAGGTCGAGAAGATTGAGTATATTAGTATAACAAAGCTCATACTGAAGAGTAAATCCGATGAGGTCAAAATCAGTAAGCGGATCACCGCTTTCAAGCGCATACAAGGGAATGTTGTTTTTTCGCATTTCCTTTTCCATATCGTGCCAGGGAGCAAACACTCTTTCACACCATACATCTTCTCTTGCATTAGCGGCAGAATAAAGGATTTTTATACCCAGATGTGACATACCTATTTCATAGCTGTCAGGAAAACAGAAGGCATAGCGAAGCTTTACGCTGTTTTTATCTTTTACAACGCTGTTAAGCTCACCGCCGGTGTATCTGCCGGGCTTTTGCACGAGAGGTAGAATTTTTTGAACTTCTTTACTTATCATTTTCTTACTCCTTCAAAGTAGTAATTAAGATTATATAAACACAAACAGCAATAAAGCTGATGTTAAAGCTTACAAAAATATTATACAGCAAACACAGAATAGCAATAAAGACAACTGTAGCCAAAGAAATAACGGACATTAGCTTTTCACTTTTTTCGAAGCTAAAAGCTGCTCCCAAAATACACTCCAAGAACCTTCCGCAGTCAAGAAGTCTTACGGGCAGCATATTAAAAGCCGCAATAAACACATTGACCGCAAAAAGCTGTGCGCCGAAAATGCTATTATATACCGTATAGAATAACAATCCGCAAACGGCAAGCAAACAGTTTGCAAATATTCCGCCCAAGGAAACAAGAGCTTCTTTTTTAAAATTAAGCAGAATATCGCTGTTTCTTTCAATGCGTATTCCGAAGGCTCCTAAGATTATAAGAGACGGCGGTGCAGAAAAAATCATCAGAAAAAGCAGATGTCCCATCTCATGAAAAAAGGAAGAGAAAACGGAAACAAGTACAATCTCCTCTTCACACAAGATAAGCATAAGGGTAACTGTAGCTATAAAAGGGAAGGTAACGCTTACGCTTGTTTTACGGTACTTAACCTGCATTTTCAATTAGAGGTAAAGGATCAATGCTTTCGCCGTTTTTTCTTACCTCAAAATGAAGGTGAGGCCCTGTTGAATAACCTGTTGAACCCACAAGAGCAATGGTTTCGCCCTGTCTTATCACAGCACCTTCTTGAGCAATTATTTCACTGCAATGACAATAAAATGTAACATATCCATTCTTATGCTCGAGGAAAATGTAATTACCTGAGCGGCTGTCCTCCCCGACAGAAGTAACTGTACCGTCATAAACCGCCCGTATTCTGTCGCCTTCGTCAGCTCCTATATCCAAGCCTTTATGGTAGTCATAGCCTTCACTTATCGGGTCAGTACGCTCGCCGAAATAGGATGTATATCTGCCCTCTTCCACGGGAGAAATCATTGCTTGTTCCTGAGTTTTTGTTTTTTTAACAGCCAGAGATCGAGGCGACACCTTGCTGCTTTGCGTTTTTACTGCAATTTCGGATACCTTTTCAGCATCAAAAACCATAGTGGTGCTTTCCGGTATAATGTTCTCCTGTTTTTCGGAAACCGCGGCCTCGGTAACAGCTTCTGCAGTAACTGAGCCGTCGGTAACCTGCTCAACTCTGCTGCCGAAAACAGCAAAGGTATTTTCAGATAAAATATATTCTTTCACACCTGCAACCGCAGTGGTAAATTCCCTCGTAAGAAAATCTTCTTTGAGAAGATTTCTGTAACCGTCAAGAATTTCATTACCGCTCTCCCCTCTGGTTAAAAAGAAGAAAAGAACAAGAACTGTTACTGTTGTAAAAATCTGACTTACTATAACAGGAAAATAATAATCCTTCTGTGCTGTGTCTTTATTTTTGTTCTCTTTCAAATTTAATCACCCTGTAATTTATATGAAAAAGAACTCTTTAAAATTACGCAGGATGTTTATTATATAATTATAACCGCTACAAACACTAATGTCAAAGATTTTTAGACTTTTTGTTTTATTTTATTGACTATTTTAACCCGTAATGTTATGATAATTAAAACATTGTCTTTGGCACATAAAATGAAAGCGGAGGTAAAAAAATGTTTGACAAATTATTTTCAGATTTCAAGTCAGACGGATTTATGTATCTTATTATTCTTGCAGTTATTATTTTCGTCTGTGCTCAGGCAGCCTTTTTTTTAAGAAAGGCATGGACACGAGGCAAGGAGCTCGGTATCGGTACCGATAAGCTTAAGAATGCTGTTACTTCAAGTGCAATGTTCTCATTCGCACCTGCAATCGGTATTGCTGTTACCGTTATTTCACTTTCCGTTGCTCTCGGTTATGTTCTTCCCTGGATAAGACTTACCGTTATCGGTGCAATTCAGTATGAAACAACAGCCGCAATTGCCGCTCTTGAAGCTGCAGGTCTTACCGGCGGTATTTCATCACCCGTTACCGATCCTCAGATTTTTGCAGAAATTTCAATCGTTATGACAATCGGCAGCTGTCTTCCCCTTATTCTTATCCCCATCGTGCTTAAGAAGATTCAGAAGGGCGTTTCCGACGTTGCTTCAAAGAATTCAGCATGGATGGATGTTATGACAGCCGCAGCCTTTATCGGTCTTATTGCTGCGTTCATCGGCAGAGGTCTTGCAGGTACAGGCTCAAAGGATGCAGGCATTATCGGTGACGGTGCAGGTGTGCTTTCAATCACAGCTCTCGTTGCTTCTATCGGCTTTATGATGATGTTCACGCTTATTAACAAGAAGCTTAAGAAAAACTGGATTGACGCACTTGCAATGCCCCTTAGTATGGTTCTTGCAATGGTTGTTGTAGTTCTTCTCAATCAGTTCGCTCCCGAGCTTGCCGCCATTGAATGGCGTTATTAATGAAAGGAGGAAAAGAATATGAAAACTTACATGGACAAAGTACATACCTGGGGTCGTATTTGGATTATTGCGGCACTCATTTTCTTCCTTTGCATTCCCGTTGCTATCTGTCTTCACTTTAACGTAACTCCGAGAATGGACGTTGTGGGCAAGGGTCTTGCTTCAATCGCCTTCTTCTTTGCAACAGGTATCATTGAAGTTATCGCCTACTCCCCCATGCTTGGTGCGGCAGGCACATACCTTTCATTTGTTACCGGTAACATTATGAACCTTAAGATGCCCTGTGCTCTTAACGCTCTTGAAAACGCAAAGGTTAAAGCAAACACAGAGGAAGGCGAGGTTATCACAACCATCGCAATCTGCTCCTCAATCATTGTTACAACAATTGTTATTGCTATCTTTGTTGTTATCTTTGCATTCAACCCCAAGTTCTCCGAAACAATGGCAAGCCCTGCATTTGCTCCCGCATTCCAGCAGGTTACTTACACAATCTTCGGTTCCCTTGCAGCAACATACTTTGTAAAGCATTGGAAGATTTCAATTTTCCCCATCGCTGCTATTACACTTCTCCTTCTCTTTGTTGATCCCGGCATCGGTGTGCTCATACCCGTTGGTGTTGTGCTTTCAATGCTCGGTGCACACATAATGTTCAAGATGAAGAAGGTATAAAAAACTAAAAGTTTTGGTCAAGCTTTTACAAAAGCTTGCAGGGTGCGGGGCAGAGCCCCGCATTCTTTATTTAAAGCAACAGTAAAGCTCACGGACGAAAATCCGTGAGCTTTTTGCATATCAAAAACAATTCTCAAACAAGTAATATATTCCGCCGAAGCTTATCAGCATAAAAATAAAATGAAGGACAGATTGAATATCAAGCCATTTTTCTCTGGTTCCGTTATCAACCTCCGTGCTGTTTGAACTAAGCCTTATAATCAGCGTTACTATTGAAAAGAAGCCGTACACATGCCAGGTATAAACGTCAATGCCTAATGCCAGCTCACCGATAAATCCAAGATTTCCTTGAGCATCTATTACAGCTAGTAAATTCAACAAGCCGTACAAAACTGTTATTATTAAGCCTGCTTTTATAAGTAGCTTTCTCATATCGCACAAACCTTTCGTTTTATTCTTTAATTTCATTATAGCATCTTTTTATCCCGTGTCAATAATAATAATAATAATAATACAGACAGCCACACTTTTTTTCAAAGTGTGGCTGTAATTCGCTCGCCGCGGGGCTTTCTTTTCTTGTAAGAAAAGAAACAAAAGAACTTTACATTATACAAGGGGTGCAAGATTGTAAAGGGGATCCGCAATCATAAACCTCGGATATTCTTCAAAGGTCTTAACAGTAGGCTGATCCTCACTTAAAATAAGATCAATAGCAAAATCTGCAAACTCTGAACCGTACTTGAATGCAACATGGTCAGCATCCTTAATAAACCATGTATAATCAGGATAAAGACAGGTTGAAGCATCAATTACATTGTCAGCTGAAATAAACTCGGGGTTGCGTGTTGCAATGTAATCAGCATCAAGTGTTTCACCAAAGTTTGCTATTGTTGCAAAGTTACTTGTAAGATCACTTTCAACAGTGCTGTCACTGTTAAGTACAGCTCTGGGATAAATAGGAATAAGAGGCTGATTATAATTCGAGGTGAATACAACCTTAACACCGTCTGCATAAGCCGCGTCAATCGTGCTTTCTGTTGATTTTACAAAATTCTCAACATCGTCAAGCTGTCTTAATAAGGAAGCATACTCTTCCTCTACGCCGCCGAAAATATACTCTCTGCCGCTTGCAAAGTCATCATCAGGGCAAAGCGCCCACATACCCAGCGCTGTGCCGAGGACATCACGCAGACCGCCGTTATAAACCTGAGAAGCACTGTTCTGAACAAAATCATTAGCAAAATCACAAAGCATATCAGTAACACCGAACACTCTTGCAATTTTAAGAACAAACCAGGTAAAGAAATTCAGTCCGCCGTCATCAATAAGATTAAGAAGAGCCTGCTCGAGGGTATCGGGAGTAAAAACAATTCTGCCGTTAAGACAGTCACCGCAAACGTAGGTACCGTTATGTGCCGCTGAAAGATATGCAACACTGTCAAGAGCATCGTTACCGTAATAGTACATATATGAGGTAATTACCATACCGCCCATACTGAGTGCAGCAATATGTACCTTATCCTTGTCCGTTTTATCCTGCACCATTTCAATAAAAACATCAAGCTCTGCGGCAATTTTTTCAGGGCTTTTTCTCCAGTCATAGGTGAAATAGTAAACATTTTCTGCACCTATTCTGTCACGGAGTGAAAGCGCAAGATTACCTTCACCTGAAAGCTCAAAATATTCGTCAGTAAGCTCCTCGGGGAACTCATCAATTGAGCCGTAATACTGCTTCATACCAACCTTCGGATCCATTGATGAGCCGTCAGGATTACTTGCAATAGGTCCCATAATATCCCATACAAGATCCATAACGGGAGGGATAATAAAATCGTCCTTTTTCTCAATAAACTTCGACAGAACTACCTGAATAACAGTATCAAGTATATCACCGACATTGATCTGCATTGCCTTTTCACCGGTTTCAAGGTTTACAAGGCTGCCAAAGTCAATACCTCTGACAATTACAACGGGATAACCGTCATAATCGGGTTCGGTTGTACCTGTAACGGCAAAAGCAGGTGTACATATAGCAAATGCCATTACAAGGCTTAAAATCAGCGCTAAAGTTTTCTTCATTTTTTTTACAGTCCTTTCAGATTTTTTTATTTTCAAAATTTTTTTCGATATAATTTATGAAATCGGCTACTGCACCCTTGTTACAATGGCAAGCGTGGAATTCACACAAGCTGTGAATTTCAGCAGGAGCCTGAGACGGACAGGCAGGATGCGCTACACTTTTCAGCATATCATAGTCATTGAAATAATCACCGATTGCACCGATATTCTTTTTTTCTATTCCCAGCATCCCGGCAAGAACTTCAATAGCCATACCCTTATTAGTAGTTTTGTTTACAAGGTCGAAGGAGGCAATCGAGGTGTCAATGTATCTGACTCCCTCCCCTTTTTGTGAGAGCATAAACTTCTTTATTTCAGCCTTGTTCCACGGCATACAGAAGAAAATAATTTTTCCCCAATCACCTTTTGGTACTTTGTCAAGGGAATCACACTCGGTGTGCTTAAGAGAATCAAGTCTCATCATAACTCTTGATGAAATTTTCGGCCTTACAAGATATATACTGTCAGAAGTAAAAATTGCAAGCTCAAGTGAAGGAAACTTATCAAGAGCAGCTTTGATTATAGCCTCGCTACTTTCGGGAATCGGATTGTACCAAAGCATTTTTTCCTTGGAAAAGTCGTAAATCCCCGCACCGTTGAGCACAATTGCCGGAGTGCTGATATCGGGCAGATTTCTGTAATGGATATACAGTGAATCAACGCTACGCGCAGAGGCAAGGGTGAAATGTCCGCCCTCCTCTTTTGTAAAGCGGCGTATCGCCTCAAGGTTAACCTTAGGCGTTTTTCTCAATTTATTATTCAGCGTGCCGTCAATGTCCGACACTAAAAGAAAATGACTTAAATCCTTTTTCATATCAATAATTATAAACTATCTTATCCTTATATTTTTCTGCCATTGAAAGAAGCTCTTCCTCTGTAAGATAAGCCGTTGTGCAGCCTACCGCAGTTACGCACTTGCCACCTGTAAGATTTCCGTAAAGAACGCATTTTTCCACCGGCTCACCCTTCATTATACCGTACATAAAGCCCGCAAAAAAAGCGTCTCCTGCACCTGTTGAGTCCACGCGTACAAATTCATCAATACTACCGACAAAGGTGTATTTGCCGTCCTTATAAATAAGACAGCCATCCTTATCAAGCTTGACAATAACCGTATCAAGATATTTTGAAAGAATCCTGGCCGCTTCTCTGGGATCATCAGTTTTTGTAAGCTTAAGAGCCTCTGTTCTGTTAGGAAGAAAATAATCGGCAATAGTAAGAATTCGCTCGTAGCCTTCAATGGTCATATCATCATAAAAGCCCGTATCAAGAATAACCGTAGTTCCCTCATTCTTTAGTCTTTCATAAACCTCAGGAAAGCCGGTGTGCATTGCAACAGCCTTTGCACCCTTTAATGCGTTGTATACGTCCTCACCGTCAACAGCATTTTCCTCATTTCCGTAAGACACAAAGGTTCTGTCATTAGGAGTGATAGCCGCCGCAGTAATATTAACGGCAATATTTTTACCCTTGAACACATTGACAGGCTCCACACCCGCCTTATGAAATTCCTCTTTTGCAAAACGAGAAAACATATCGTCCGAAAGCTCTGTAACGGTTTTTGAAGGCACACCAAGACGTGAAAGAGTAATCATTGTTCCGGGTACACCGCCACCGATACAAAGGGAAAACCTGTCTGTATAAATCTCCTCGCCCTCCTCGGGAAGTCGGGGCATTTTATCAAAAAGTAAATCTACATTTGTTTTACCGTAGCCTGCTGCAAAATTCATATTATCATTCCTTATATCATTATACCTTATTTATTTTAAACAATAGGTAATAAAAAGTCAATACAATAATCAAACTTGTGACAGCTTTTCCATCTGTATCTTAAGCTTTTCAATTATTCTTTTTTCGAGCCGTGATATATAGCTTTGGGAAATACCCAGCATATCAGCTACCTGTTTTTGCGTGTATTCCTTTGAACCGAACAAACCGAAGCGCATTGTCATAATCTGACGTTCTCTTTCATCAAGCTCCTTAACAAGCCTCAACAGCTGATTTTTTTCATCCTTGCTTTCAATATTCCGGTTTACAACATCATTATCTGAGCCGAGAACATCACTTAAAAGCAGCTCATTTCCGTCCCAGTCAACATTGAGAGGCTCATCTATGGAAAACTCATTTTTCCTGCCTGCGGTTTTTCTTAAATACATCAGAATTTCATTTTCAATGCAACGGGAAGCATAGGTTGCAAGCTTGATTTTTTTACCGGGGCAAAAGGTGTTTACCGCCTTTATAAGTCCTATTGTCCCTATTGAAACCAGATCCTCAATTCCGACACCGGTATTTTCAAACCGCCTTGCGATATAAACCACAAGTCTAAGATTATGTATGACCAGCTGCTCGCGGTTTTTCTCCTCTCCACGCTCAAGCTCACCGAATATTATCTCCTCCTGCTCCTTTGTAAGAGGCGGAGGCAAATTATCCGAGCCGTTGACATAATACACCTCCTGAGAAGAAAATATTCCACATATTTTTTCTTTTATCCTATTAAATAAGCACCTCATTTTTTTCATTTTCTCTTTCATCCTTTCTCACAAAATTATTATCAAATATACCTAACGGCAAAATCGCATCATACTCCCCCTTCAGCAGCTTTTCATCAGTAAGAGCAACTGTTGCTTCTTCTAAATAAAATGAGCAATCTGCACCCTTTATCAGGAGATTATCGGGATAAAATGCTGAAAGCATCTCTTTTCCGCTGAGACTTTTGCAAAAAACATAATGCATTTTAAATTTTTCAAAGCATCCGCTTTTATCGTCACCCCGGAACAATAATCCAAAGCTGTCTATATTAGCGATTATTACCGGTCTTCCGGTAAACGGGTCACACAGTTGGTTACCGGTATCAAGAAAAGCCTTAAGGTTATACTTCTGACCGTTAACGGTAACAGTAAGATAATATATTGTATTAACAGGCATCCTCGTTCTGAAAAACACATCAAAAAGCCTCAGAAAGCCATAACAGATAACAGTTAAAATAACAAGGGTAAGAATATCAATGTCAAAATAAACAACAGCGCCGTTGAAATACATTCCTGCAGGGCAGATAAAATACCATATTGCAAACATCAGACCTGCAAAAACAAAGCTGCAAAGAAAAAAACACACTCCCTGTTTCAATAATAATCTTACAGATTTGAAGCCGAAGGCAGTAAGAACAAATATACCTGCCGCCAGAATTCTTAACACTGCAAGAAATCCTGCAAACCTTTCAGGCAAAAG
>JAFULG010000017.1 GCA_017473435.1 Clostridia bacterium
AAAATCAAATCCACGGCAGATGCGGAAAATTTCACCGCCACTGCGGACTCGTTCGTAGAACGGAACTGGAACAAAAGCGCGCTTTTGCTTACTTTTGTCGCAACCGACAAAAGTAAGTGCCGCCCGCACAGGGCAGTAGAATGAAAAAGCAACAACCGCGGAACAAAAAGAAAACCTCAACAGAAAAGCTAAAGGCGGTAGAACGTAAAAGTAACAACCACGGGAGCGGTCTGCGAGAGTCGGGTTATACTTTACGTCTCCGGTATACATTTTTTTATCTTTCCCTATTGAATAAATCTGTACAAAATGATATAATATGTTAAATATGACTTAACAAAGGTGATACATAATGAAAAAAATCAGTAAGGACACAGCTCTTTTAACTGTGCTCGGCGTTGTAGCCGCATTGCTGCTCGTGTTCTGCATTAACGCCGCAAAGTCTGATATCTCCGATGCTGTTGTAACAGCTCAGCCTTCTTCCACTGTTCAGACCGTTACAACAACGGCTCCCGTCACAACAACCGTTGCCTCGCCTGCTACAAAGGCTCCCGTACAGACAACAAAGCCTGCCGCCGTGCAGACAACAGCTCCTGCGCCCGTTGACGAAACCGAGGAGATAATCAGGGTTATGACCGATGCGATTATGGGCCTTAAGTCCGATGATGCGAATTTCAGGGGACACAAGGTGCAGAATATCGACATCAGGCTTGTTGACAGCAGCATTCCCTCAATGAATGACTTTGTAAACAGTATTATCAATGTTTTTGTAAAAGAGGAAATATATGACTATGACTTCACCGACGGCGTTTCAGCTCAGCCTGAAGGCGGCGGAACAACTACCTCAGACAGTATGTTCCCTCCGGGAGACTGTAATTTCAGAATAACCGCCGATGGCGTTGCAAAGGCAACCAAGGAAAAGGACGGGGAAAATACCGTTTACACAATAGTAATCGTTCCCGAAACAAGCACCCTTGAAAATCCCAGACCGCCCCATCACAATGCGGCGGCAGATACTCTTGATCTTTCCGGCGTTGAAATTCCCATTGCCACAATCACAAAGGTAGACTTTGAATATCCCGGTGCAACAGTTTCAGTAACCCTTAACCCCGAGGGAGAGGTTGTGGGCTATTATGAGCATCTTCCTGTGAAGGGTACGGGTGAAGCTAAGGCTCTCGGCCTTACAGGCTACGGCACAATTGAAGGCTATATGGAAGAGAAATGGGACATTGAGTGGAAATAATGTATCATTTAATAAAAGTTAACATTTTCGTTGACAAGAACACAGAAAAAATGCTATTATGTAAAATAGCTTGAAAGTAAATAAAAAAAAGAGAGGTAAACACCAATGAATTTATCAGATTACGGCGCATGGCTCGGAAGCTTTGTTTTTAAGGGCCTTAACCATTTTACATCCATTCCTGTTGAAACTCAGGAAAAGATTCTTCTTAAGATTATGGATGATAACAAGGACACCGAATACGGTAAGAAAATCGGATTCAAGGATGTTCACTCGGTAGAAGATTTCCAGAGAATCGTTCCTCTTTCAAATTACGATACATATGCAGACTACGTTGACCGTATGATGAACGGCGAAAAGAACCTTATGATGAAGGCAAAGTGCATCAGATATTGCACATCTTCAGGCTCAGTAGGTAAGCCCAAGGTTCTTCCCCAGTCAGCAAGAGCTCTTTTCAATATGCAGTCAATGGGCTTTGCTGCAACTCCCGCCTGTGCAAAGATGTGGTTTGAAGCACACGGCAAAAAGTTCCCCAAGCAGATAGGCCCCGTTGCAGTTATCCTTACCGGTCACAAGATGAAGGACGGCAAAATGGGTAACGGTGCAGGTCAGGTTCCCTTTACCTACCTTAAGCCCATCTCACGCTTCTTTATGACAACCCCCAACGATTTCATGTATCCCGAAAACGAGGATGCAGTTGATTCAACATACTTCCACCTTCGCTTTGCTCTTCAGAATAAGGATGTTTCCTTCCTCGGCTCAATGGTTGTAACCCTTCTTACAGGTATGTTCGACTATCTTGAGCAGAACTGGGAGCTTATCTGCAAGGATATTGAGCTCGGTACAATCGACAAGAGCATCAAGTGTCCTCCTGAGCTTCGTGCAAAGTGGGAAAAGAAGTTCAAGCCCATGCCTAAGCGCGCTCAGGAAATCAGACGCGAATGTGAAAAGGGCTTCGATGATCCCATCGCTCCCAGAATCTGGCCGAAATTCGCATGGTCCTACGGTATGGTAGGCTCAAACCTCAAATTCTACGTTCAGAAGCTCCGCAAGCATACAGGTGACGCCCCCATTCACAATATGGGTTATGCAGCTGCCGAAGGCTATATGGCTATGCCCGTTGAGCTTGACGTTAACGATGCAGTTCTTCTTCCCCGTTCAATCTTCTTCGAGTTCATTCCCGTTGATGATCCCGACTGCGAGAGACCTCTTACAATCGGCGAGGTAGAAGAGGGCAAGGACTACGAGCTTGTTGTTACAAACTTCTCAGGTCTTTACCGTTATCAGATTGAGGACGTTGTACGCGTAACAGGCTTCTACAACAAGACTCCTAAGATTGAATTCCTTTACAGAAACAATCTTGCAATGAACATTGCAAACGAAAAGACGACCACACAGATGGTTGACTGGGCAGCACAGAAGACCCAGGAGGAAATGGGTATTTCCCTCAAGGGCTACAGCTTCTATGACGATAAGGACAGCGATCCTGTTCGTTACGTAATGTTTGCAGAGCCTGAAAGCGAAATTGACAAGGCTAAGCTTCCCGAGATTTCAGCCTGCCTTGACAAGTGGCTCAGCGAAAGCAACGAGAAGTACTTTAAGTACCGTCGTTGGGGTATGCTCGGTGAGGCAAAGGTTACACTTCTTAAGAAGGACACCTACAACGATTACAAGGATATGCTCAAAAAGCAGGGTAAGGTTCTTAACCAGGTTAAGCCCGTTACCGTTATCAACACTGAGGAAAGAAAAGAATTCTTCTTCGCTCACATTGATGAATAAGCTAAAAGTCTCCCGAGATTTCGGGAGGCTTTTTTAGGGCAAAGGGGCAAAGTCCCCTTGCTCTTTTTTGTTTCCGTGGTTGTTGCTTTTACCTCCGTCCCGCTCGCCGCGGGTGCATTACCCCTCTTGCGGTTCCCAAAATTTCCTTGTGCCTTGGAGCGGCACGGAAATTTTGACCGCTGCGCCATCCTCGCCTCGCTTCATCGTCCGCAGGACGCGCTTCGGCGACGATGCCCCGGTCGGCAAAGTAATCAAAACGCCCTTTGGTGAGTGCCATTATATAGGGGTCCCCGAAAAGCCTTCGGGCTTTTCGGGGTCCCCCTTAGTCCCAAACTCCGTAATTGTCAAATTTTCTCGTCTGCCCTTTCGGTAAAGTTATTCCGACTCTCGCAGACCGCTCCCGTGGATGTTTTAATGGTGTCCGTCAGCCAAGGTTGTATAGTGTAGAGGTCAGGTGGCGGTTAAAAAGAAAGCGAAGCGTAGAGGTTAAGCTGTACAGCGTAAAATAAAGGTTGCAGTAAAAAAAGAGAGTGAAGCGTAAAAGTAAACGGAGCGAACGCCCGCCTAGCGGTCTGCGAATGTCGGGTAGGCTGTGCCAAAAGGGAACACAGCAAAGTAGACCATAACGAACGAAAGTGAAATGACGGGGGGAGCGGTCTGTTGACGTTGAGCGGTTATTTTTTTGAGCTGTCCGTGAGCTGTTCAAGTAGGGCAGACGAGTAGTAATGTGAAAGTTTTCCGTCAGTAACAGTTAAATTTTATTAAAGAGGTTTGATAAGATGATGAATTTCAAAATCAAATCCACGGCAGGTACGGAAAATTTCACCGCCACTGCGGACTCGTTCGTAGAACGAAATTGGAACAAAAGCGCGCTTTTGCTTACTTTTGTCGCAACCGACAAAAGTAAGTGCCGCCCGCACAGGGCAGTAGAACTTAAAAGCAATATCCACGGTTGGGCGAAGAAGTACAATTCCCCCCGTGCCTTGGGCGGTGCGTTGGCAAAGGTCACGCGCCCTTATCATAAATTAAACTCACTCCCACAGAAGTTTTCTTTGCTTCTGTGGGAATTTTGCATCCGATACTGTGGACAAAAACTTTTTTTAATGCTACAATATCTTACAGTATAAACAAAGGAGCGATTTTATGTCACAAATCACCGTAAACGAAGCCGTTTCACGCTTTCAGGAGCTTATTAAGGTTAAAACAATCTCCGCAAAGGACGACAATTTTGATAAAGAGGAGTTTGCAAAATTTCTTCCTCTGCTCAAGGAGCTTTACCCCGAGGCATTTTCCGTTCTTGAGGCAGAGCTTGTAAATGAGTTCGGTATCCTTCTCAGGTGGAAGGGTAAAACAGCTGTAAGTCCCATGGTGCTTATGGCTCATCACGACGTTGTTTCCGATGAGGGTCAGGAGTGGGAGCATCCTGCTTTTGAGGCAGAAATTCACGACGGCTGCGTATGGGGCAGAGGTACTATTGATACAAAGTGTATTATCGCTGCAATTTTAGAGGGCATCAACGACCTTGTAAAGTCAGGCTTTGAGCCGGAGAGAGATATCTACTTCGCTTCAAGTAACTGCGAAGAGGTGGCAGGTGACACAATGCCGAAAATTGTTGAGGTGTTCCGCGAGAGAGGAATTCAGCCCGGCTTTGTGCTTGATGAGGGCGGAGCTATTATGTCAAGCCTTCCCATGGGCATTAAAACGCCTTTTGCAATGATTGCTCTTTCTGAAAAGGGCTGGGCAACACTTAAGCTTACCGCAAAGGCGAAGAATGCTGCTCACGGTGCAAAGGCAACAAATTCAGGGGATAAGGTTTCGGCTCCCGTTAAGCTTATAAGAGCCCTTAATAAGCTTGAGGATTCTCCCTCAAAGGCAACGATCACACCTGCTCTTGAGGGAATGCTCCAGAGCTTTGCGCCCCATGTTTCGGGTCCTCTTAATAAGGTATTTGAGAATGTTGCTTACCTTAAGCCTATTATCAAAAAGGCAATGGAGAGCAATGCCGATACCGCCGCAATGATCCGCTCTGCGTTTATCATTAACGGCTACGAGGCGACTCCTGTTAAGGGCGCAACACCTGAAGTTGCAACAGCCACGGTAAAGGTGAGAATCGCGCCTCAGGATACCCTTGACGATATTCTTGCTCATATTAAAAAGGTTATCGGTAAGGACATTACCGTTGAGGTTACGGACAAGTCAGAGCCTCCGAAGATTTCTGATTACAAGACAGAAGCGTTTGATTACATCAAAGAAACCGTTAAAAAGGTTTTCCCTGATGTAGGTGTTTCACCCTTTATTCTTAATGCAGGTACAGACTCGCGTCACTTTGCAAAAATCTGTGATAAGATTTACCGTTTTGGTGCATTCAGACTTGATGACGATCTTTTTGCGACGGTTCACTCGGCGAATGAGCGTATGCCCATTAAGGATTATCTGAAAATGGTAGAGTTCTACACAGAGCTTATGAAGAACCTGAAGTAAAAAAATTAAAAGCGAAAGTTCTTTTGGTTACTTTTCTTTCAAGAAAAGTGACGCCTGCCCGGCGAGGGCAAAAAAGGCAAAAATTACACCGTCTTGGAAACAAGGCGGTGTTTTTTTGCGGTCACGGCAACGGTTGCCTGATCGCGTAGGGGACATCCCGTGCGACTTCACGGTTTCGCCGCAATATTGAGCGAACGTTGTAGCGCCGCCCAATGGGCGGCTTTTTTAGTTGTACTTTTATTTTTCTGAGTTGTTGATTTTACGTTCTACTGTCTTGGTTTGTACGTTGTGCTTTTTCTTTTATTCCGCGGTTGTTTCTTTCAACTCCGTACCGCTCATGCCGCGGAGGCACATCCTTTGCCCGGAGCGGCAAAGGATGCAAAGCGCTCTTTGGTCCGTCAAGGCGGTCCGCAGTGGCGGTAAATTTTTCCGCTGTTACGTTTGCTTTAATCGCAACTCTTA
>JAFULG010000018.1 GCA_017473435.1 Clostridia bacterium
CCGTCAAAGCGGAGATACCAGTCGAAGCAGTCTTGCCTTACTACAATCTTCACTACAAAGGCTTCAATCACACTTTCGGGGATGTCTTTTTCATCCGCATTTGTGTACTGCTCGAGAGCATACTGAAGCACCGTCAGCTTGTCCTTGTAATCTGTAATTACAGGCTCTTTGTTAAGCTTCAGCTGAAGCTCCTCGATTTCGGCAGTCAGCTTTGCAATCTCTTCTTTTACCTCAGCAGTTTTCTTTGTGTAAGATTCTTTATCAATTTCACCCTCTGCCCTCATATCAATGAAATTACTGAGCTTTGTTCTGTGCCTTTCAACCTCTCTGCACTTTTTCTCGATGATAGCCTCATAATCCACATCATCCTCTTTGTCGTCAATGTGAGCTTCAAGCATTGAGTTGGCAAGGGCAAGCACCTTATCCTTTTCAGAAAGATAATTGCGGAAAATATAATTCGCCATCATCTGCAGCTTCCACTCGGGAATCATAGGCACACGGCAGATACCGTCGAGAGGTAAGCCCTTTTTCTTTCGGCTTTCATAAGAGCCTGTTCGCACCGAGTCATAGCATTGATAACCGATAATGGATTTATCTCCCTCTTTTCTCCAGAGCTTCGTATTGAATCTGTGACCGCATTCGCAGATAAGGAGCTTTCCCCATACTGTGGTTCTCGGTCTTTTGCCTGTTGTACTTCTTCTGCCTGTGTTGAGATTTTTCATCCGAGCTGTTTTGCTTGCCATAATTAATTGCACCCTTTCAAATTCTTCTTCAGATATAATCGGCTCATGTCTCCCTTTTACTTGTATCAGTTCAACCTCACCGTAATTCTTGATCTTTTTCTGTGTGAGATAGTCGGGAGTATACTCCTTGTGATAGGTTATGATTCCGCAATAGAATGTGTTTTTCAGCACGTGGCCTATCACGGTTTCATACCACCTTGTTTTGCCCATTGCAGTTTTTCTGCCTTGGCGTTCAAGCTCTTCCTTTATCTTGGTAAGGCCGTTGCCTGCAAGATACATATCATAAATGAGCCTGACCGTTTCAGCCTGCTCCGGGTCGATAATGAAATCTACCTTTTTCTTATTGTCGGGCAGAAGCTCCTGATGTCTTCTGTAGCCTAAGATATTTCCGTTGCCGTAGAATGTGCCGTTATTCATTGAGGTCTGCTGACCGCTTTTCACTCGCACCGAGGTTTTTCGGCTTTCATCCTGAGCAAGAGTCGCCATAATGGTAAGACGAAGCTCACCGTCACCGTCAAAGGTTTTGATATTGTCGTTTATGAAGAACACCTCAACGCCCTTTGCCTTCAGATCTCTTGTGTACTGCAAAGTGTCAACGGTATTTCTCGCAAAACGGGACACCTCACGGGTGATTATCATATCGAATTTTCGTGCCTTTGCATCACGAATCATTTTCATAAACTGCGGTCTTTTCTCGGCAGAGGTACCCGTGATACCCTCGTCAATATATCTGCCGACGAGCTCCCATTCAGGTCTTGCAGCAAGGATTGGCTCATACCAATCCAGCTGATTTTCGAGAGCCGAAATCTGTGCCTCGTGCTCCGTAGAAACACGGGCATAGATTACAACTCTGCGTTTACCGAAATCAGAATTTATCATGCACATTCCTCCTTTATCTGATTGTGATTTCCTTTTACAAATTCGGTTTCATCAACAATGTCCGCATATTCGCTTAAGATGTTGCGGAACATATACTCGGGAATTTTTCCGTCCCTGAACAACTGCTCAATAAGCTTCAAAGCCGCAAAGCAGTAATCAGGATTTTTTCTTAAATCATTTATATCAATTTTACTCATATAATTCCTCCTATACAAATGTGTGGATTACCGTGCATCTCGGTCACGGCTACGCTGACGCTGAAGATATTTGTAGTAATGCTCGCAAGCCTTTAGCACAAAATCTTCAAAGTCTTTATCTTTAACCTTAGGTGCGATTTTCTGTAGCTTTTCAATGGGCACCTTGCACATAGGCTTCTGATTCGGTTTTTCTGAAGCAAGTGTGTTTTCCATACTTTCGATAGTGAGTGTACCTTCATTGAAATCCCTGTGCATATGCCACGCCTGAGAATACGACGGTGTGCAGTCCAGCTCCTCAATTACACGGAGCAAGTCATACTGCATCTGCTCATCAAGGAACGAAAGCTCAACACCCACTGATAAAGCAATTTTGTCTTCGTCCATCATTTCAAGCAGTTCGGGGATGAGATAAGTCAGGCGGATATACCTTTGTACCTGTCTGCCGCTTTCGGTTTCGGACACATTCTCTCTTGACTTGTGGCCAACTTGTCCACAAGTTAAATCTGTTCTCTGTCCCTGATGGTTCATTGCGTCCATTTTCAACCTATAGGCAAATGCCTTTTCACTCGGCAAAATATGCTCTCTGTGAAGATTACTGTCCACAAGCATAATTGCCGCTTCATCACGAGTGACGGCATAAATTAAAGCAGGTACTGTTTCCAGCCCTGCTTTTACTGATGCTCTGAGTCTGCGATGACCTGAGATTATCTCATACTCATCGTCTGTGTTTTCGAGTGGTCTTACAACAATCGGTGAGATGACGCCCTTCTGCTGAATACTGTCAATCAGGTTATTCATCTCGTCATTGTCCAAGACCTTATAGGGATGTCCCTCAAAGGGACGGATTCTTTCTACCGGGATGTTTACCGGTGATTTTAAGTTATTATTCATTTATTTTCCTCCATAATAATATAATCTTTTACTTTCATTTCTCTGTCTGCGTTCTTCTTGCACAAGCCTTAAGAATTTTCTGTTAGAAAAGTATTTAGTACCGAAATACATATCAAGATATTCGTGCGATGTCATCTCTCGCTCATACTCCTTTTCTTCAGAGTTATTTGTTTCATTGCTTTCAATAATTCTGCAAAGCTCCTCAGGATGCATATTTATCACCTCTCTTCATAATCTTTTTCTTTGTTCCTTTGTCTTTCGGGGAAATACCATTCACGGATAAGTTGCTTTTCCGTTTCAAGCTTTTCTTCAAGCTCGGGACTGTCTTTTATAATTCTTTTAGCAAGCTTCAGCTTTTCACGAAGCTCACCGATTTCAGCCGTTAAAAAATCCCGACGGGCAACAAGTTTTTCCTTGTCCGTCGGGTCTTTGCATCTTCTTATTTGATTGTAAATTTTGTTACGCTGACTTTTCAGTTCCTCAATACGAAGTTCTGTCCTTGAAATAAACTTATCAACCTCTGCAAAATCATAAAGCTTTTCATTTATTGCAAGGTCAATCTGGTCCTGCATAAACTCAATCCTCGGAGTTGAGTATTTCATTTTTGGTGTAAACGGATGCGGGTTACAGTTATTCTTCTCGGCTATTGCTCCTGCAAAAAGCAGAGCAAGAAACAAAAGTGAAATAACAGGTGCACCAATTACGGCACCACCCACAATCAGTTTTGTGAAATCAGAAACCATTCTGTTGAAATACTCAGGATGTCTGTAACACTCTCTTGATTCTTTAAACTCATAACCTTTGTAATCGAAAACGAATATTTGCCTCTTCAAA